>JAPLDT010000058.1 GCA_026391315.1 Bacteroidia bacterium | reverse complement strand
CAAATCGAACGGATCGCAAGATCTGCATTATGGACGGGTCGGAGTTCAGGATCACAAGGAGCAATCCGATGTTATCCGGGCCACCAAAAAGTGCTGAGTGTTCTTATCCATGTTGAAGCAAGAGAGTCGAAGATTGGATGGTTCGTAAGACCCGGAAGGTTTTCGAAGGAAATCGTCCCCCGCAAGAGGGAGCCCGCAAGGGTCAGATAGTACTCCGGGTAAGTTGTTAATTGAAAGATTGATTTATTTCCCGACTTGATGCGCCCCCTCCAACCGGTAGCCGCAAGGCCGCTGAAAGGAGATGTCCCCAACACAAAACCGCAAGGCTAGTGGAAAGGACGACTGAAGAGATCGCCGTTAAAAGTGAAATCCGAAGTCAGGGAGCCGAAGAAACGCAACCCAAACGCAAGTTTCGGGCGTGCATCCAACGGCCTGCAGGAAAAAGGCACAACGTTCTTTAGGTAGTTGAAGCCAAAGGCGAAACACGGAGAGAGGCGCAAGTCTCCCGAAGTTTTCGAAGGAACCCAAAGTCTCAGGACGGCGGAAGTACCCGGAAAGCCGCTTCATCGCAAGATGGAAGAGCCGGAAGGTCCGGAAGCAACTCCCTCAGGGAAGAGATCCGCAAGGATTTCCAATGGAGAGCCGGAAATTACAGCTGTAACAGGTTGTAACGGAAGGTATGGGTCGGAAAGCAGAAAACAAAGCGCAAGCACCGTCGAAGCAGGAAGGCCAACCGCAATAACCGTAGCCTGGCACCATGGCAAGTTCGCTTGTCAGGTAGGATGGGGACAAATTCAAAAGATTTGTTCCCATTTGTGTTTTTAGCCCCCTCCTGTACAGCCGCCCGGCCGGGCGGCTCCCCCTCATCCCTCTTTTATGGACAATTTTTAAATTATTTTATTATTTCATTGCAAAATTCGAATTATTGTAGTACCTTGTTGTAACCAAATAATAATATCTCAGGAGGTGTATTATGGCAGAAAAAACCTTTAATTTTTCGGTGACTCTGGACGAAAATGAATATGTCCAGGTTGAAGAGCATATTTTTACTACCAGGGAGATTCTAAAAAGGGAGCAACCCAATGTTGACATGATTGGCCCTAAGTATCTGAAATTACTCAAAAATTTGGAAATTGACAACCTAACCATGCAGGCTGTTAAGGAGTGGTTGTTGTTGTCGCTGGCTTTGGATCAGTGTTGCAGTTACCATTCCAAATGGGACGATCATAAAATTCTGAAGGAATTGGTTGCCGGCAGGGAACATTCCATCTCTTGGTACATGGACAATTGCCAGAAGCACAACTAGTGCAAAAGCAGTATCTTTCTGCTGTCAGATCAAGACAGTAAAAGCAAAAAAAAAGCAGTTGGAGATCCAACTGCTTTTTTTGATATCACATATTGATTACAAAGAATTGAGGTAATTGATAATGGCCCAACGCTCTTCTTCATCAGTAATTTTCTTTTCGAAACTGGGCATGTCACCTCGTCCGACAAACGCCATGAAGTACTTGTTGCCGTCTGGAATTGCTTTGAAAGCAGGTTTGGTAATATCATCCATTGCAGTTTTCAGGGCTGCGGCTTTTGGGCCATCACCTTTTCCTGCACCACCGTGGCATGCCTTGCAGTGTTTGGCATACAAAGTTTTGCCAAGAGCAACGCTGGCGGCATCCCCTTTTTTCTGAATTTTCATGGCAGTATAATTAGCAGGAATTTTCCAGGCTGCTTTCTTCTCAGCAGCGATAAATGAAAATAGGCTCATTGCAAATACAACAGTCAGAGCAGCAAATAGAAATTTTTTCATGATACATCTAATAAAATTAATATTTAAGAATTGAAATAATTCGATATCAAAGATAGTCGCAAAAAGTTTCGATGTTTGGTCATTCAATAATTTAAATTCCTTCTACATAAATTTTAAGCCAATGCTTGAATGGGTTTCCGGATTTTAAGACTAATTAATTAATAGAAAATAGTTGACAAAAAAAGCAGCTGGTAAAACCAACTGCTATTAAACTACTCCAATCAGGGGTTAGAGTGAATTCATGTAATTGATGATGGCCCAACGCTCTTCTTCATCAACCACTTTCTTTTCGAAATTAGGCATATCACCACGTCCGACGAATGACATGAAATACTTGGATCCATCAGGAAGGGCCTTGAAAGCTGCTGCAGTGAAATCGTCCATTTTGGTATTCAGTGCAGATGCTTTTGGTCCATCTCCTTTACCAGAACCATGACATGATTTGCAGTACTTGGTGTAAAGGGTTTTTCCCAGAGCCACAGAGGCGGCATCCCCTTTTTTCTGAATTTTCATGGCTTTGTACTTGGCAGGAACATCCCATGCTTTTTTCTCGGCTGCTACAAATGAGAACAAACTCATTGCAAATACGATTGCTAAAGCTGCAAAAAGAAACTTTTTCATACTAAATCTGTTTTTAAATAGTGATTGAAAATGAACATTTATTTGTTATTAAAGATAACACCTTAGCGGTGATATCTCATTAGTTTTTATCGATTTTTTTGCCTTCTTTCCTGATTTTTATCAGTTGTATAATGGCATAAAGGTAGTGAGACCATACCCCGGTAAGAAGTATTATCAGGGTGGTAATCATCCAGATGGGTGCACCTGAACTCCACAGGGAACGCGTGGGCTCAACAAAACCTGAACGATGGTTTCCCCATTTGACATTATCCGTTTTTTCCACTTCCCCATAAACCTCATTTTCTTCCAGGCGGACAAATACTTTTAGGTTTCCATTGGCGTCTCCCGGAATATTTTTAGGGAATTCGAAGGTTCCGGCGCCGCCATCTACAAAGCATTCACCAATCTTGAGTTTGGTAAAAAGACCCTGAACATATAGATTGAAGTTGGTCTCTTTCAGCGGGATGTTTTCACCTTTTGGACCTATAACTGAAGCCAGAATTTGAATAGTATTTAGCGAATCTTTCTCTGACAAGGCGATTTGAAGGTTAAGTTCTTTAAATTTCACGGAAGCTTGAGAACTACTCAATTTCCCAAGTCCTGTAAAAGTGGCCTTTACCTCAGTAATACCCTCTTTGTCTTTCAGAAACCAGGTTCCCTTTACCAGCTTGAGCGTCGCTTGACCATTCCTATTCGTAGTTGCAGTTCCAAGCGATTCTGATTTTCCGTCAGCACAGGTAAAGAAATCAATTTTTGCTTCGAAAACAGGCATTGCACCTTCTTCGCTTTCGCCTGTCAGTTTCACATTGAAAATTCGGCTCTCATCACTGGTTTTCAATTCTTTCAGTTCAAGGGTTGAGGCATTATTCTGAGCCACGAGCTGAAAGGAAGCCATGATCGAACAAAGAAACAAGATCAGGCTTTGTCTGGATAATATGGATTTATAGCTCATTTGCTTCTTTTTTATGTACGATCTGTTTTTTTAAAGAATTGGTAACTGTAGCTTCATGATTGTCCTGACCTTTTGCTAACTCAGCGCTCATTTCAAGTTCCGCATCAGCAACTTCGGAAACCGGAATAATGGGAACAAATTTGGCCGCCAGCGTAAAAAGGAGGCAGAAAGTGCCAACACCTCCGAAGGTCAGACACCATTCAATCCAGGTTGCCTTATATAACATCCACTCTGGGCGGGTATCCTGTATTGGCATATATGGAGTTTCAAGTGTTGGCACAACGATCAGATAACGGTTCATCCACAATGCCAACACCGCTACGATGGCTGCAAAGGTGATGGTATTGATGGTTCTGAACCTTGGTATTCCCATGATGATGATCGGAAGCAATGTTCCCACATAATTGGAGAAGACAAATTGCCAGAAATATTGGGTAAAGAGAATCTGTATCAAGTTGTCGTCCAATTTTTTGGATCCGTACCATTTGGTGAGGTATTCGCTAAAGGTGAAATAGGCAAAAAACATGGAAAGAATCATCAAGATCATTCCGACTCCAACAAAATGCTGTTTGGTAATGTATTTTTCAAGATGATAGACCGATCTGAATACGCGCATCAGAATAATTATGACTCCTGCACCGGAAAATACAGCAGCAATCACAAAATAGGGACCAAATATAGTACTGTGCCATCCTGGCTGCAGGGTCACACTGAAAATCCATGCCAACACAGAGTAGACGATGATAGCGATGGCGATGATCATTGCCGACATGATATTGGTTACATTTTTGATGCGCTTCCTTTGAGTTGGCGTATCGTGGTAACCTATTGCCAGCACTTTGTAAATATTGATCCTCCACTTGGGAAGTTTGGTATCCCCGGAATCTCTCAGCAGGGCAAAATCGCGGATAAATGAGAGATAGAGGTAGATCAAACATCCGAACAAGTCGGTGGTAATCGCGATAACGTCCCAGGTGATAGGAGATTGTATCCTGGGATACATAAAAAGGAATGGCAATCGATCCAGCCTGCCAATACACAACAGGATATAAAGGGGGCCAATGAACAAGGCGATAATCGTCGTTAATTCCGCAATTCGGAGTATGGGGCCGCGCCAGCTGGTTTTGAACAGGTGCATCGATCCAGAGACCAAGGCTCCGGCGTAACTGATTCCCATAAAAAATATGAAATTGACGATGTAGACTCCCCATACCACATTGTCACGCATTCCTGTAATTATATGACCTTTAAGTATTTGCAGGACAAGACAGTATATGCCCAAAAATATGGCTGCAAATAGAAAGGCGACCCATGCGTACCATACGATGCTCGTTTTTTCGAGCTGCGGAAGGAACTCCTTCAACAGTTCCTGCTTTCTTTTGTTACTTTCCATCTTTCCAGTTAGTTTTTGTGCATTTTTTTCACATAGGGAACATCTTTGTAACGCTGGTTGATTTCATCTTCATGGTCGAACCCGCGATCAACCGGAAATTGTCTGTTGACAGGTGGTAAATAATAGACACTCGGTTTGGTCCCAAGGTCTTCAAGATGACGGTAACCTGATCGAGCAGCGATCAATTCCGAGAAACGAATAGTTTCCTCGCCATTGGTAACGATGTCTTCGAGCTGATCGCCAAAATAGATGACACCCATCGGACAGGCTGAAACGCAATGCGGCATCTTTCCATCCCTGATCATGTCGGGACAGAAATCACACTTACTCACGGTTCCCTCTTTTCCAGGAACACTGGTTTCGGGAGAGTAGGGTTGATCGACATGCAAAAAAGGACTGTCAGCCCAATTAAACTGTCGGGCAGAATAGGGACAGCCAGTCATGCAGAATTTGCATCCAATACAACGTTCATTGTCGATCAGAACGATGCCGTCCGATCTTTTGTAAGTAGCACCAACCGGACAAACACTGACACACAGCGGTTTATCGCAATGAAAGCAGGGTTTTGGCATCCAATAAGGTGCGGCTTCTTCCGACTCCTGCATCAGATAGACCTTCATGAACTCCTGGTGTGGTGGTAAATGATGGGCTTTTTGGCAATTCTCTACACATTTTCTTGCGTTTTTGCATTTGGCAAGATCAATGACCATGACAAATTTACGGTGTGGAATGCCTTTTCGGGAGGCTTCCGGCGAGATATATTTTTCCATATAGTTGATCTTTTCTTTAGCTACTTTGACCAATTGTCCATCTGGAGATAGCAGTGTGACCATCTCTCCGGTCTCCTTTTCGGGATCTATAGGAATATCGGCAAAAACTGTTTTAGCAGCTACGGCAGATAATCCGGTAAGAAAGCTAACCCTCAGAAACTTTCTGCGGTTATTTTTTCTTTCGTTTAGTGAATTGTCCATAAATAATTGAATATTAATTAAATGGCTACTTTATCCTTTATCCTTTATCCTTTATCCTTTATCCTTTATCCTTTATCCTTTATCCTTTATCCTTTATCCTTTATCCTTTATCCTTTATCCTTTCAATGCCCCCCTTCATGGTAACCGGTAACAATTGATTTGAAATTACTGTATGGTTTAGCTCCAAATGTGCAGAAATAGAGGTGAATAATCAGAAATATTGATAGAAGGAAACCGATTGTAATATGAATGATGTCTGTCACAAAGAAGGCATCTGAACCGAGTAATTGTCTGATAAAAGCACCTGAAAACAACATTGGCAATCCGGTTAAGAAAATGATCGGCATCAGTACATACATGGTCATGAAATAGGTCACTTGCTGAATGGGGTTGAATTTCATTTTCTTGGTAACAGGGAAGGGAGCAGTCTCATGTTTGAATATTCCATAGGTGTAGTACCTGAATTGTGCAACCAAACGATGTGTCAAACCTTTTAGCTGAATTCTGTAATGACGTCCGTTCTTCGAAATAGTATTGCCAATGATAAAAAGAAGGTAGTCGAAAATCAGGATAAATCCGGATATGTTGTGTACGCTTACTGCCAGGTCAAAGCGAAAAAGAGGATTGAGGGGGTCGGAATACTGCATGCTTAATCCACTGATAATTAATAAAATAATTAAGACAGCATTCAGCGCGTGCCATAATCTAATTAATCCGGGATAGAGGTACAATTTATTTTCCATGTTGTTATTTTTTTGTCAGTATTCGAAGAACAATGTGAATGGAGATTCCTGCCAAAACCAACAGGAAGATGGCGAAACTGACCTTGTTCAGATAAATATTTCTATTGGCGCCAATGACATAGGATGAATTGAGAATCACTTCATTGTCAAATCCCAGACCGGTGGCTTTGGATTTTAACTGGTATTGGTATAGCGAACTCATCAGGATGGAGTTTTTGGAATGGCATTCCTGACAAAGTTTGACGGCTTTTTCTTTTGGTTGTATATTGTGGGCCACGAGCAATGAATCCTTGACATGGGCATGACATTCGATGCATCTCACGTTCTGAAAGTGGCGGGCCTGATTGGGAAGCCAATCGTGTTTGGCGATGATGTTGGGTTTTTCACTGGTGCTGATCAGTTCAAACTTATTGATGTTGTTGTGGCAGCTGAGACAGATGTTGTTGTCGTATGCTATAATTTTATTGATGATAGAGTCGTTACGGGCGCTGATCTTGTAAGTGTGTGGTTCGTGACAGGTCCAGCAGTTGAAGTCGCCGCCATGTTTGGTGGCATGTGTACTTAGGGCAAATTCCGCCTCAATTTTTTCAAATTGAAATTTGGCATATTTTTCATCGCCTCCATGACAATCAATACAGATCATTTTGGGCTCCATTCGAACTTCAGCTGTATGTGGCCATTTGGCAAAATCTTCTGAATGGCAGTCGGTACATTTAAAATTTTTGTGGTTGGATTGGTAGAACAGGATCGTATCGATCTTCATTCCCGGCTCCATTTTGTGCTTTACCTGCTTTTTCTTAGCTGGATTGTCGTAGTTGAAATAGTTGTGGGCATGGCAATTTAAGCATTGGTCGTTGGTCTTCTGGTTCTCTGTTTTAACGGGTTTCGCTTTCTCTTCGGCATGTATGGCGAAAACTCCGGATAGCACAAAAACCAGCAAGAGTCCACCGATTAGCTTAACAGCATACTTCATATCAATTTGAATTTAAAAATTAAAGTTAGGATATAAACCAGAGATAATTCTATGTACATTTTTTGATACCCCAATTAAAAAAAATGAGAAGCCACACGAACATTTCGATTGTGGCTTCTCATTAAATATCCAAATACTGCATCTTTTGTTTGACAGCTATTATTTCGAACCTGAAAGGTTGATTTAGAATCCCCACAATCTGGTGATCGTAAAACCTACCGAGAAGTTATCCCAGCTAAGTTTCCTCATGTTGTTCAGCATCATGTCCTGAGGCAACAGGGTATCGTTGCTTCCGACATAAATCTGGAAAGCGTGGGTACTTGTAGAAACCTCATAACCAAATGACACAATGGGTTCAGGATGGATGGTAAAGTCTGCCTGCTCTGAGATAGATTGAATCTGGAGCGGGAAATCCCCGTTAAAGATGATGGATCCCTGCGGAGAGACTTTGATCCGACCACCAACATGGAGGCCTACTTTGTCGTGATCCTGGTGCCATGGAACTACGCTGAAATGCGAAAGGCTAACACCCCCCTGAAGTGTAAAGACATCGCAAAACTTTCGGGCAAGGTTTAATGCTACAAAGTAGGAGGTACGGTCAACAAACTTGAATTTATAGGTGGTATAAGGGTACTTATCTGATGAATGGTAATAACTGTCAGCCTCCCAAACAGAGGTTTCCCTGCCATCAATCGCATAATTCCCGAAAATGGAGACGGAGATAGGCATGCCTTTGTTCATTTGCTGAAAAGGTGTCCATTTGGCATTAAAATCACTGTACATGTTCTTCTTTTGCAAACCGTATCCAATTTGGAGGTTCTTAGCAATCACAAAATCAAGAGCGATCCTGACATTGGCTCCAGGGGCCATGATCCCGAAGAGATCTTTTTTGCCATTGCCCATTCCGCCGAATTTGTGTTGTATCACCGATTCGAGGGTATTAACAGGAGAGATCTTGGAGGTTTGTTGATCGATCAAATAACCGCTTTCCCAGACAAAGCGAACCGGTTTGTTGACGACAACTTCAGCTGAGTCCGTTTGACCTTGTGCAAATTGATAGGTGAAGGGCAAAAGACTTAAAATAAGAATTGTATATAGTTTTTTCATCTGATTGTTTAATTGTTTTTTGCACCTTGCTTTATCCAGGTCAACACCAACTGAGCCTCAGTCGCAGAATACTTTTTCCAGGTATGAAGGGTTGAGGCCGGATTTGGATAATTGTATATTAGACTGGTTTCGGGAGCGGCAGTGTTGACCAGGTTCATGCTTTTGATGTTTGCATATGCCGTAGCGGCAGAAAGATCCGGTGCCTGACCGCCAGCCTTATGGCATGAGACGCAACCATTGGTAAAAATTGGGGCGATCTGCGTTGCAAACAAGATATCTACAGTCGGATCGACCGGTGCCAACTCCTCTTTCACGATGAAATCGTAGGTACATGCGTTGAGTAATAACCCAATCACAAAGAGAAGAAAATAAATATTTGATTTTTTCATTGAGGAGGATTTTATTGAATCCATATAAAAAAGACTTCCAGTTATGAGAAGCCTTTTCTATATGGATTTAGTATCATACTAATTGAGTGCGGCAAGTGAATTGGTCAGCAACGCTTTTGAATAGTCTAGGTTGTGAATACCCAAACTGTACTCGCGCAAGCACAACTGGAAGTTAATAATAGCGCCAAACTGAGCATTTGTGATCTTAAGAACTGGTAAGGTCAAATTCAATGCTTTCTGATCGGCTGTCCATGAACTGGCTGGGTTTGGGTTCTGGAAGGTACCAGTGTTCATTGCAATTCCGGTAGGATTGGTGGCCGGATCGTATACATTCAGGTAGCCGTCATAATTACTTGCGGTGATACCAAACCATAGATTGGAAGTAGCATCCGTATTTTTATTCAGAAATTGTACGCCATTGTATTGAAGTTTGGCTGCCAGTTGCTCAAGCAAACCTTTGATCGTGGCCCTTGGATTCACCCAGTATTTAGCATCTGTCGCTGTTACACCGGTATGACAACCAGAAACATTACAACCGGTGAAGACACCTTTAGCATTGAAGCTGTGTCCACCTGCCCCACCTACCATAGAAGCCATGTGGCAATCTGCGCAGGAGGCTACAGTTGCATGTTTCGCACTTGCATAACCCAGTGTTCCTGTGAATTCAATACCGCAGGTACCGGATACAATGGCTCCAACAGTACCATAATGTGTGTGGGTACGATAGCCTGGAAGAATTTTGGCCTGAGCGATGGTTGCAGCAGAGGTTCCATCGAAGAAAAGATCGGTTTTAACTGCTTTTGCAAGTCCGGCATAATCCAAAACATCACCTGTATTTGCAGGATTCTTGGAATTGTTGAAGGTGAACGGACGAGGCTGGTGGCATTTGATACAAAGGTTGCTGCTTCCACCGTCCTGTGTCAGGTTGACAACTGTTTTACCACCTGTGAAGGTCATAGGAACAGCAGCTGTGGTGGTTAATTTTGGCATGTCAGTTGAAGTGTAGGTTTCGTGGATGGAACTATGGCAAGTCCTGCACAACAATTCACCGTATGCTTTTGTTACATCGCATGAATAATCATTTACATATTTTCCAGTTGTTGCATTCAAGGTGAATGTTGCGGGTATTTTTCTGGCAACTACATCCTGAAAACCACCCTGGGTGTGACAAGGGCTGCAACCTGAATTACCGCTTTCTGAGATAGCAGCTCCGCCGGTCGCGTGTTTTGAATATTCGAACTGAACAGCGATGATGTCAACTTTTGCAGGAGTGTGACACATTTTACACGTTTCATTGGCATCTTTGCCATTCGTACCATTTGTTCCGGAGGGACCAGTGGATTTCCGGGAGGGCCCTCTTTGACACAGGCAGCACCAAATGACATCAAAGCTACAGCAAAAATAGCAAGCTTAAAGAATTTTTGAAGTTTCATAGATTTTGAAAGTTTTAAGAATAAAAACAGTATTTTTTAATTGAACTATCGATTAGTCTAAAAAGACACGATTGTAAAGTTAAAAATTGCAAATTTTCAAAACAAATAGAAAGTTGTTGATAGATTAACAGATATATCTGAATATGAAACAACAAATTAGCGTAAGTAAATCATGATTATGTTGATATATATCAACGGTGTAGATATTTTAAACAGAACGGCCGAACTGTCCACATTATAGAAATTATCTGAATTAAAAAAATAGTAAAAAAATAGGGGGTATCAATAAAATAAACATTGTTTTTATAAATGAAAGTATCAAATTTTCATCTAATGAAGTCCAAAACGTAATTTGTGAAATAGTAAATTTTTTTTAGAGAAATTTGAATCGCTTTTAAGAAATGGAAGCTTCCTGAGAGTTTTTATCGGGGGATTTAATTTTATTGACTATATCTATAGTTCAAATATGTAATTGGATCATTTAAAAACAGAGCATTTTTTTGAGGGATAATGAAGAAAGCCACTTCGAATTTCGAAGTGGCTTTCAATTTTATTTGGGCAAAATATTGACAAATCATTCAATATTCATTCATTCCATACTATAGATCTTTTTAGAATCCCCACAATCTGGTAATATTGAAACCTACCGAGAAGTTGTCCCAGCTAAGTTTACGCATGTTGTTCAGCATCATGTCCTGAGGTAACAGGGTATCGTTGCTGCCGACATAAATCTGGAAAGCGTGGGTACTTGTAGAAACCTCATAACCAAATGAAACAATGGGTTCAGGATGGATGGTGAAGTCTGCCTGCTCTGAGATGGATTGAATCTGGAGTGGAAAATCCCCGTTGAAGATAAGGGATCCCTGCGGAGAGACTTTGATCCGACCACCAACATGGAGACCTACTTTGTCATGATCCTGGTGCCAGGGGACTACGCTGAAATGCGAAAGGCTAACACCACCCTGAAGTGTAAAGACATCGCAAAACTTGCGGGCAAGGTTTAATGCTACAAAGTAGGAAGTACGGTCTGAAAACCTGAATTTATAATTGGAATATGGGTACTTATCGGATGAATGGTAGTACCTGTCGGCTTCCCAAACTGAAGTTTCCCGTCCATCAATGGCATAATTCCCGAAAACTGAGACAGAGATTGGCATGCCGGTGTTCATTTGCTGAAAGGGCGTCCATTTGGCATTGAAATCGCTGTACATGTTCTTCTTTTGCAAACCGTATCCAATTTGGAGGTTCTTAGCAATCACAAAATCAAGAGCGATCCTGACATTGGCGCCAGGCGCCATGATCCCGAAGAGATCCTTTTTGCCATTGCCCATTCCGCCGAATTTGTGCTGTATCACCGATTCAAGGGTATTAACAGGAGAGATCTTGGAGGTTTGTTGATCGATCAAATAACCGCTTTCCCAGACAAAGCGAACCGGTTTGTTGACGACAACTTCAGCTGAGTCAGTTTGACCTTGTGCAAATTGATAGGTGAAGGGCAAAAGACTTAAAACTAGGATTGTATAAAATTTTTTCATCAGTTTGTTTTAATTGTTTTTTGCACCTTGTTGAATCCAAGTCAATATCAATTGAGATTCTGAGGCTGAAAGCTTAGCCCATGAGTGAGAAGCTGAACCCGGGAAACTAAGTATCTTACTGGATGCAGGAGTTGTTGTATCAATAAGTTTCAAGGTATTGAGACTATTGTAAACATTAGCTACTGTAAGATCCGGCGCTTGTCCTCCGGTCTTGTGACAAGATGTGCACTGGTATTGATTGCTTGTAAAAATCGGAGCGATCTGTGTTGCGAACAGAATGTCCACAGTCGGATCGACCGGTGCCAACTCCTCTTTCACGATGAAATCGTAAGTACATGCGTTGAGTAAGAACCCAATCACAAAGAGAAGAATATAAGATTTTGATTTTTTCATTGAGGAGGATTTTATTGAACCCATATAAAAAAGACTTCTATTCTGTTCAAAAGAAGCCTTTTTTATATGGATATCTAATAGCTTAATAAGATTTTAAGAAATCTATTGAAGTTTGCAGGATCTGTCTTGCATACGTAGGATTGTGAACCCCTTTTGACAGCTCACTGTTGATGTAACCGTAGTTGTAGGCGGCACCGAGTTCGCCATATTTCCACTCACGACCAATTCTGTTAGCCCAATCGGTATCAACAGCCATTGTAACGTTGTTGGCATATACCAATAGGTCGTTCGCCGAAGGTGTAGGACCCGGATTTACTGTATTGGCTGCAACCAAAGCTGTTGCAAATAGCGTTGTACTTTGTGTTGTGGGGAAGAGTGTTCCATAGAAATCGTGGGACGGAACGGCACTATACGAGATTGCTCCGGTGGTTGCATTGGTGGTTTTCTTGAACAATTTCTTCTTCACCAGCTCTTCACCCAATTGTACGCGCAGACCATCGATTTCAGTTTGAATAGGCGTTAATTTATCAACTCCACTGTGACAGGTTGTACATGCTGCTTTGTTTACAATCAGGGTGTGTCCTCCGGTTTTGGTGGTGGCATCCCATGTATTCATGTGGCAATCAGTACAATCATTTGTTGAGTGTTTCCAGACTCTTGTGTAGGTTTGGCCTGAAAATTCATAGCCATTGATACCCGCAAAAAGATTGGACTGGTTACCATCATGTACGGAGAAGTTTGTACCTACAGTGTACTTAACAGTGCTGTTTTGTTTGGATGCATCGAGTGGAAAATAGGGAAGCTGGTTGAATGTTTGAACTTTTCCGTTTACATCAGTATAGTTTACACTGGTTACGCCACGGATTTGGTGGCAAGTACAGCATAAGTTGTTAACTTTTCCAAAGTCCTGGGTTTTGCTATTGTTGAAATAGTTCAGGTAGATAGGATCGGTTGTTGTAAGAATCAGGGGACCGTTGTCGGCACCGAACTCAAATGATCTCATTTTGTGACAGGTTTCACAGGTAATTCTTGTTGCATTTGGAATGTCATTGTTGACAAAGAATTTTTTCTGTGAAGTAATCTCCAGGAATCCCTCATTGGTATGACATCTTGCACAATACTTCGTGAACCTGGTTGTACTTGTGTTTCCATAGAAGTGTTTGGACAGCTGATACTGATCCTGTTTTGCTTGCATGTAAGCAGTTGTGTGACAGGTAAGACAAGTGGAGTTGGCATCTTTGCCGGCGGCACCGGTAGCCCCGTTGGTACCATTTGTTCCATCTTTTCCGGGAGGGCCTTCTTTAACACAGGCTGCACCGAATGACATCAATGCCAATGCAAAAATTGACAATTTAAAAAATCTTTGAAGTTTCATAGAGCTTGAAAAATTAAAATTGAAAAAAATATTGTTAAACGAACAGGTTCAGTTCGTCCATTTATTTGCCTTGTAAAGATTAAAAAATGTTAAATATGTCAGGAGGTATACATGTTGATATATTGACATGTCAATACATGCATTTATTTAAAATAATGCATATGTATGTCATTAATGTAATTGATGTATATCAATCAGCCATTTTTGCTGATCTCGGTCAGTTCGCTTTCTTTGAGGATTTCGATGGTGTTGCGGGAGTGGTGAATCAACCCCGAGTCTTCGAACTCTTTCAGGCTTCTGATGAAGCTCTCCTTGGTCATTCCTGACATATCTGCCAATTCCTGCTTGGAGAGGATAAAATCGAAGGGGTTTGTCTCGAAAATATTGTTTTTTAGGTAAAGCAGAGTGTCTGCAACCCGCCCGGGCATGTATTTGTTTGAAAGATTGATAAGCGTACTTAGCATTTTAAGATGCTGGTTGTTGCTGTGTTTCAATAATTCGATGGCAAAAGCGCTGTTTTTAGTCAGGGTGTTATAGAGGCGGCTTGTATCTATGAAGCAACAGTCGACATCAGTAATGGCGGCCACGGTAAAATGTCTGAAGTCATCAACAATTGAACCTCCCCCGGTAAAAATGCTATTGGATTTAATAATTTGTAGAATCAGGTTTTTCCCTTTAGGATCTTCTGATACAACTTTTGCCAAACCACCCTTTATACATACCAGGTGGGTGAGGGGAGTATTTTGTTTCAGGATAGTTTCGCCTGGTCGGAAATGAATCTGACGTTTATTGTCCATCAAGGCGTGCAGCTCTTCGTGTGTAAGTAAACCAAAAATGTGTGAGTCTCCACAGTGACGATTACTGAAACAGCAGTCATACTTGCATTCAGCACAATTTCCGCACACTGCTGGTTCCTTAATCCCTGACATAGACAACAAATTTATTTGACACAAAGATAAAAATTAATTGATAAATGTCAATTAAGACAGCTGTTTATAAAAAGTGTAAATAAGGAAGATTTAGGCAATTGTCCAATGTTTACTGGTCATTCGTTGTGCTTCAACTTTGAAAGCCGATATTCTATTTTTACTTTTGGTTCATTGAATCCAGGTCTTACGAATACACCAGTCTTTATATCCTTTAATTTTTCGGCAAGTACCTTCACCCTTGCAGGATATTGCCTGGCAAGATTCCTTTGTTCTCCTGTGTCTTCTTTGAGGTTGTATAATTGGGGATCCGGATCATTTCCCAGTTCAATTTTGGAGTAATCCTCTCTAAGTGGTCCAGGGGAGGGTTCAATGTATTTGTAAAACCGTTCAATAACAGAGAGGGTTCCGATGGATTGCTCCACTATAAAATCACGGTTGCGGGTAGAGTTACCGAGCCAGACGTTCAATTCGTTGTAGCTATCTGGCGCTGAACCAGCTGGAAGAGAGCGATTAATCAATGCGGAGAGTGTGGCCATCAGGTCTATCTGACAGATGATTGCATTCGAAGAACCGGGGTTCACTTTTCCGGGCCATGATACCAGGAAAGGAACCCGTGTACCGGCTTCAAAAGCACTGTATTTTCCACCTGTTAAAGGACCCCCGGGTGTATGTTTGCCCAATTTCTCGTGCGATTGATCCTTGTAGCCCTCCTCAACGACCGGACCATTGTCGCTGCTAATAATTATCAGGGTGTTGTTTTCCAAACCCAGTCGTTTCAGAACTCCCATGATTTGTGATACAGACCAATCGAATTCTACAATGGCATCACCCCGTGCACCCATGGTCGTTTGACCAATGAAACGAGGGTGGGGTACCCGTGGTACATGAATATCGTTGGTGCAGAAATAGAGAAAGAAGGGATGATTTTTGTTTTTTTCAATGAATCGGACCGCTTTGGTTGTAATGGTATCCGCAATGTTTTCATCGACCCAAAGGGCTGAGCGACCGCCTTTCTGATATCCGATCCGACTGATTCCGTTTAAAATCGCCTGGTCATGGCTTTCGTCCGGGACGAGTTTCAAAAGTTCAGGATTGGCTTTCCCGGTAGGTTCATCCTTGAATGGATTCGGGTAATCTAACTGAATTGGATCATTTTTGGAAAGTCCTACTATCCGTTGATTTTCAATAAATACAGTTGGAACCCTGTCGCCACTAGCTGCCATGATAAAGGAATAATCGAAACCTGCCTGTTTGGGACCCGGTGTGATAGAGTCGTTCCAGGCTTGTTTGTTAAAACCTCCTTCACCAAGGCCAAGCTGCCATTTACCCACAACACCAGTCGTATAACCTGAATATTTCAAAAAAGAAGCCACTGTGGATTGTCCAGGTTTTATGATCATTGGAGCATCGCCCCTGGCAATTCCCGTGTTCTTCAGTCTCCACGGGTAATGCCCGGTTAAGAGTCCGTATCTGGATGGTGTACAGGTTGACGCACAGGAATAGGCGTGAGTAAAGAGGATTCCTCTCTTGGCCAGACTGTCGACAGCTGGTGTTCGTACTGATTTGGCGCCATAGCATGAGAGGTCGCCATGACCAATATCATCGGCGAGAATAAAGATGATATTTGGGTTGGAAGATGGAGGCTTTTGTTGAGTTGAAATCTGTGCAACAATATTTGTCGGTATAAATATTGCTGCAAGGTATATCAGTCTTGAAAAATAAGGGATATTCTTCATATTTAAGTGAAATCAAGTATATGCGGACATACAATTCAGTTATTTACGGATTTGTTGAAGAAAGATTACAAAAAGGAATAATAAAGGTATTAAATATCTACTTCTGTAAAATAGCCCATTTGAGCTATTTTACAGAAGTAAATTTACTATCATGGCAAAAATTCAAAACGCAAAATAGCAATTTCAGTTTCTAGTCGGTCGGAGGGTGGGGTGCCTTGATAGAGCCAGAGATTCATTACATTTCCGGTTGTAAATTAACAAAAAAACAGGGGCCAGACATTTCTATCTAACCCCTTGATTTTCAAATTGTCGGGGTGACAAGATTTGAACTTGCGACCCCCCGCCCCCCAGACGGATACGCTACCAGGCTGCGCTACACCCCGAAATTGA
>JAPLDT010000109.1 GCA_026391315.1 Bacteroidia bacterium | reverse complement strand
TGCGAGCAGAAGGTGAAGCACAGGCCATACAGCTTGTAAACGAGGCTGCAGAAGAGTACTTTGTTGGAAATGCTCAAATGCTGAGAAGGATCCAGGCCATGGAGACCTCCCTGAAGGACAATTCAAAAATTGTTGTTCCGATGGGATCTGACCTTGTCAATGTGATGGGGGAGATGGGTGGTATTATTCCACTCAGGGATAAAGCGGTTTAAAAGAATGTGAAAATTGGGAAATGTGGGAAATGTGGAAATGTGTAAATGTTCGCTGCGTGCAAATGCCTGAATAATTTTCACATTTTCACATTTCCCAATTTTCCAATTTTCACTTTGTTAAAAAGTTTTTATATTTGCACCCGCAATACCGGGGTATCTAACCGTGTCTTGGGGTGCAATCAAGCGGGAATAGCTCAGTTGGTAGAGCACGACCTTGCCAAGGTCGGGGTCGCGAGTTCGAGTCTCGTTTCCCGCTCAACAAAACGTTCATAAGAATAGGACATCCTTCCTGCGGGAATAGCTCAGTTGGTAGAGCACGACCTTGCCAAGGTCGGGGTCGCGAGTTCGAGTCTCGTTTCCCGCTCCAAAAGGATGCCCAGGTGGTGGAATGGTAGACACGTTGGACTTAAAATCCAATGGCCATTATGGCCGTGCGGGTTCAAGTCCCGCCCCGGGTACAGATTTACTCCGATAAAACATTGAAATACAATGTTTTATCGGAGTTTTTTTATATTACTGTAAAATTTCATACCTTTCCGGTTAGTTATTTTATCAGATATTTTTATTTACGTTTGTACGTATGCAAATCATCCGTGGAATAGAAGAGAAAGATCTGATTGTTCGGCTTAAAAGCGGTGATCAAACTGCTTTTGAGCTTTTGTTCCACTTTTATTACCCTGGGTTGGTTCTGTATTCTTCACAGTTTACGGCTGATTATGCTGAAGCAGAAGAGATTGTACAAGATTTTTTTGTCAGGTTCTGGCAGAAACATCAGCAGTTGATTCCCTCCGGGTCGCTAAAAAATTACTTCTTTTCATCTGTCAAAAACAGCAGTCTGAATTATTTGAAACATAAGAAGATTGAAGACAGGTATCTGAAAGAGCTGATTGATCTTTCCAGTAGTCATTTGGTGTACGATCCGGATTTGTATGTTATTTCTGAACTTCAGGAGAAAATTAAAAATGGGATTGATCTTCTTCCTGAACAATGCCGTAAGATTTTTATCATGAGCCGGATCCGTGGCCTGAAAAACGAAGAAATAGCGTCTGAATTGTCTATATCAAAACGCACTGTCGAAACCCAGATTAGTAAAGCCTTAAAGGTTCTTCGGGTCGAATTGAAAGACTATGTTGCACTTCTTTTGTTGCTGGGTATCTGACACGGAAAAGAAACCAGATTGGCTGGTCAAAATCCATACTAATGTAACTCATCTGACCGAATTCTTGCCGTAACAAATTATTTTTTGATTTTTTTTTAGTTCTGCGTACGTGTGTTAACTGATTTAGTTGTATTTGATGCAGATTAAGGAAAAAAAATGCCTCAAAAAATAATGACAGATAACCAAAGTGCCCATCAACCACTCCGGGACCTGCTTGATTTACGGAAAAATCAGGATCTTGATGCACAAATAGCAGAAGCTGGAATGATTGTTTCAGAAATTGGAAACATAGACAGCCGGAAAGCATTTGAACAGGTAGAAAGACGAATTCAGAAACAAAATTCCGCCCTCACTTTCCTGAATACACTCACCCGTATTGCAGCCATTCTTTTTATTCCGTTACTGATTGGCTCTGTCTGGCTTTTTTCCCGTCAGCTAAAGGAGCCAACTCCTCATATGCACTTTGCCATGCAGGAGATCACCAGTCCTCCGGGTGTACGTTCACAAATTGTATTACCCGACGGATCCAGCGTTTGGTTAAATGCAGAGAGTACAATAAAATTTAAAGTTCCCTTTGACGAATCAACACGCGACGTTTCACTAATCGGTGAAGCCTATTTTGAGGTGAAGAAGAACCCGGATGTACCCTTTGTTGTTCAATCGGGTAAAGTTCAGGTGAAGGTTCTGGGAACCAAATTCAATTGTAAGGCTTATACTGAGGAAAACGATATTGAAGTTGTTCTTGCGGAGGGCAAAGTAAGTTTTAATACGGAAGGTGGTGCGCAGGATCGTGAAAAGGTGATGAAGCCAGGCGACAGGGCTGTCTTTGACAAAACTACAAATCAAACGAAAATTACGAACGGGAAAATTGTTAAAGTAATTATTGAAGATCCAACAATTAATAAGTACCGGATCACGACAACCTTTGAGAATGAATCATTGCATCAGGTACTGGAACTACTAGGGCTTTCCTCCCCAATCGACATTAAATATATCGCCGCAACTGTAGATAAAACCAATAAAAGACTGACAAAATCCAAAATAATATTTACGAAAAAAAACTAATATGCCTATGAAGAAATAGCTTTTCAAACAAAAAAAAGGAAGAAAGTGCTCGAACACCTCCTTCCCGATTACCCAATAAAGGGCAGATTAATTCTTGTTACAAATTAAATCATTCAAATTTATGAAAAAAATTGTGAATTATTTGTGTTCGTTTTATTCTGAGCACAAAAAAACGTTCCTGGTTATGAAAACTTCCCTGTTTATTATTCTGATCAGTGCAATGCAATCGCTTGCAGTGAATGCATATGCACAAAATACCCGTCTCACGCTGGAAATGAAAAATTCAACAGTGAAAGAGGTACTTCAACAGATTGAACAACAAAGTGAATTCTATTTTTTATACAACAGCGAGCTGATTGATGTTCAGCGAAAAATTGATATATCTGTTAACAATGAAAGAATAGATGAGATACTGAACAAAGTTTTTAGTGATGGCACGGTCGATATTTTGGTTCGGGACAGGCACATTATTCTTACAACTGCTGGGGAATCCGTATCTCAGCAAAACCGGAGAATTACCGGTAAAGTGACCGATTCAAACGGAGTTACACTTCCAGGTGTATCTGTTGTTGTAAAAGGGACTATGACAGGTATGATCACCGATGCCAATGGTAATTATTCTCTTTCCAATATTCCTGAAAATGCAACGCTGCAATTTTCCTTTGTGGGCTTGAAAATGCTTGAAGTTCCGGTTAAGGGCAAGACTGTGATTAGTGTGGTAATGGAAGAAGAAACGGTTGGAATTGAAGAAATTGTGGCTGTTGGTTATGGTGCACAAAAGAAAAAACTGGTGACTGGGGCCACTACTCAAATAAAAGGAGAAGATCTTGCAAAACTCAATACAACGAACGCTATGCAAGCGTTGCAGGGACAAGCCGCAGGGGTTAACATTACCTCTACGTCGGGTCAGCCTGGCGGAGGTTTCAAAGTAAACATTCGCGGTGTTGGAACCATTGGAAATGCAAATCCGCTTTATGTGGTGGATGGTGTTATCTCCGGCGATATTACCTATTTGAACAATTCGGATATTGCCTCGGTTGATATTTTAAAAGATGCTGCATCATGTGCCATCTATGGTGTCAACGGTGCAAACGGTGTTGTTTTGATTACGACTAAAAGCGGGAGCTCTGTCAGTAAAAAAGGGGGGCAAATTACATTCGATGCCTATTACGGAATTCAAAATGCTGGCCGTAAGGTAGGTTTATTGAATGCTGAACAATATGCAACTATGCAAAATGAAGCAGCAATTAATTCAGGCAAAGCGCCTCTTTTCACACAAGCGCAAATTAACGCGTTGGCCCTAGGGAGTAAAGATTTACCGGCTCACGGAACGAACTGGTTAGACCAAATGCTTTCAACTGATGTACCGATTCAAAATTACAATTTGGCTGCCAGCGGGGGAAATGATGTTTCGTCCTATTCTTTAGGTCTATCCTACACGCAACAGGGAGGAATAATTGGTGGTTCGGAACTTTCAAATTACCAACGCTATAACTTCCGCTCAAATTCCGAACGTAAATTGTATAACGGGGCATTGAAAGTAGGTGAACATTTAACCGTTTCTTTTATTAACCAAAAAGGGGTTGCGGATGGTGGAATTTATTCCGGTAATTCTCTGGCTGGTGGCTTGGGTACTAGTCCGTTATTGGCCATGTATGATGCAAAAGGCAACTATTTGAGTAGTCTTAATTCTACTGTTTACAATGGAGGAACATGGAATAATACTGAAGCTAATCCTTATGCATTAATGCATTATGGTAAAAGTGACGGGAAGACACAAAAATTGATAGGCGATGTATATGCAGAACTTCAGCCCATCAAAAATTTAAAAATAAAATCAACTTTCGGTATAAATTATTCTTCTTCGGCTAATCACAGCTATAGACCTACTTATGATAAGTTGTCAATATACGCTTACAACCTTAACGAAAGCATTGGTCAGGGCGGT
>JAPLDT010000012.1 GCA_026391315.1 Bacteroidia bacterium | reverse complement strand
GTAATCGAAACAGATGCTGCAAAGAGCAACAAAATGTTGAAGATTTTAGTACTATAAAAAAATAACTTAGGAAGAGATAACAGGGATAATTGAAGATTATGTGTCAGATCGCTGATCTAAATCCGCAGCAAATGTAGCTAAATGATTTTAATTCACAAAAAATGTATCTGCTAAAATGTTAAATTCAGCCAGTTGCGTTCCGAAAATGAAAAAAAAGCATTTCGGATTCAAAATTTCTCTGATTATTTTAATGAAAATTGACATCATACAACAGAAATTAAGAAAAAACAGAAATTTTTAAGGCTGAAATTGCTACAAATTCCTAAAAATTCATAAATCACAAAAAAAAGTAACAAAACATAAATATTGAAATATTGGGTTGCATTCTTTTGAGACAATATATATCCGATTATCATAATTTTTTTGAAAAGCGAATTTAATTGATGAAAAAGCGAATTTAATTGAAATCTGGATGAAAAAAACATGCTTATTTTTTCCGAAACTCCTTTTTTTTGGTTAATATTGTTATAATCTTGGTTTTTAAAATTGGAGGCATTAATGCTTTCAATGAGGCTTCAATTTTCATTGTCGGAGCACATCTAAAGAAATTTATGAGACAGCTCAGGATAATTAAACAGGTCACCAACAGGGAGGCGCCCTCTCTGGACAAGTATCTTCTCGAAATCGGGAAGATGAGATTGCTCAGCAGTGACGAAGAGATTTTTTTGTCACAGCAGGTAAAGGCCGGAAACTACACCGCTCTTAATGCACTGATCAAATGTAACCTTAGGTTTGTTATTTCCGTGGCAAAACAGTATCAAAATCAGGGCCTTCAGTTGTCAGACCTCATCAATGAAGGAAACCTCGGATTGATCAAAGCCGCACAAAGGTTTGATGAGACAAAAGGATTTAAATTTATCTCCTATGCAGTTTGGTGGATTCGGCAGGCCATCCTTCAAGCCATTGCAGAACAGGCAAGACTAGTAAAATTACCTCAAAACCAAGTTGACAATCTGAATAAGATCAACCGTACCTTTGCACAATTGGAGCAGGAATTTCAAAGAGATCCAACCGCAGAGGAAATTGCAGCTATTCTTGAGCTGAATGTTCTGACAGTCGATCAGACACTTCAGACCAGCGGATATCACCTCTCCCTGGATGCTCCGCTTTATGATGATGAAGAAAATGAAAACAGTCAGTATGATTTATATAAAAATGATTTCTCACCTAGCCCCGACAATGGCTTGCTAGAAACCTCCCTAAAAATTGAGATTAAACGACTGTTGAGTAAACTGGATGGCCGTGAAGCCGCCATCCTCTCTTCCTATTACGGCTTAAACGGTAATCAGGCTTTGGCTCTTGATGATATGAGCCTCAGGTTTGGCTTAACCCGCGAACGGATTAGACAGATCAAGGATAATAGCATCAGAAAATTAAAGAACGTTCAATTTCGATCAATTTTAAAACCTTTCCTAGGCTGACATCTAACCAAAACAGGTTATATTTGTTTCAACAAATTACCGGAAACATAGATTGTTGCAGGTAGAATACCTAGCCTCTCATAATCAATGCATTCCAATTTGTAATTTGTAATTTGTAATTACCTTATATAACCTGTTGTGAAGCATTTGATTGCACCTTCCCTACTGGCAGCCGATTTTACGCGGCTTGGAGATGATATCCAAATGGTTAACCAGAGCGTGGCCGACTGGATTCACTGTGATGTGATGGACGGACATTTTGTGCCCAACATCTCATTCGGACTTCCTGTGATCGAACAGATCAAAAAGGTTGCAGAGAAGCCGCTGGATGTTCACTTGATGATCTCTGATCCTGATCGTTACCTCGAACAGTTCAAGGAGGCCGGCGCCGATATTCTGACGGTGCATTATGAAACATGCCCTCACCTTCACCGCACGATTGGTGCCATCCGCGAAATGGGCATGAAGGCAGGGGTTGCCATCAATCCGCATACCCCTGTACAAATGCTGATTGACATCATGCACGACCTGGATCTGATTCTGCTGATGACGGTTAATCCCGGTTTCGGCGGACAAAAATTCATCCCCGGAAGTTACAAAAGGCTTGTAACCCTGCGGCAGATGGTGAATACCCTTGCACCCAACGCCCTTATTGAGGTCGACGGAGGGGTGAACCTGGATACAGGCAGGCAACTGTTTATGGCCGGAGCCGATGTGCTTGTGGCAGGAAACTTTGTGTTCAGTTCTGCTGATCCGAAGGGAACCATTGCTGCGCTGAAGAACTGTTAGTTAGTTTGAAGGGTTTGAAATGTTTATATTGTTTGAAGGGTTTAAAAAGTTACCGGTCCCTGAGCGAAGTGGTCCCTGAGCGAAGTCGAAGGGTCGAAGGGTCGAAGGGGCTACGGAGTTGTTTGAAATGTTAATGAGATTTAAAAATTGTTTATAGGGTTCAAACATTTCAAACATTTCAAACATTTCAAACATTTCAAACATTTCAAACATTTCAAACATTTCTGACCTTCCGTCACTCCAAAATCGAAAATCCAAAATCCAAAATCCAAAATTTGTGTTAACTTTGCATCCCCATTGGGGCTGACCGGTTTTGACAGCGGGCAGAAGAGGTATGTAAGCATGCGCAGATAACTTCGCTCTTGCCGCTTAATCGACGTAACGTTGATCAGCTAATCCGGTATTAGATACTGGAGTGAGACATCTCCCGGGTGCCATGTCCTGAAGCGGCCCGACCCGGAGGTGCAGATAAATCGGGAATAGTCAGAGGATTACTCCGCTTCTCTGATGAAATAACCGGAGTTAAGATGCCAGTCGGTGGCCCTGAGCCAGCTGTCGTTCGAAAACCAAATCAAGGCTAAGCATGGAGAAAGCGTATTGCTTCCTCGTTTGGACGCGGGTTCGACTCCCGCCAGCTCCACAAAAAAAATACCTGGTTTTCACCAGGTATTTTTTTTGCTTTTGATCCACGGTAGTGGAACTATTTTTTGGGTGGCAAAAAGATTAGATCGACCAGATCAGCACCTTTAAAGTACCCTGCTGCATACTTTTTCACATCTTCCCTGGTTACGCTGCCAAGAATTTTTTCGATGTTCTCGGGTGCATCAGTATTGATGTTGTGCTGATAATAATCTGACAAAGCACCCATCCAATAAGCGTTGTGAAGTTTATTCTGCTCGCGGTTCTTCAGGAGATTTTTCACGACTTTGTCCAAATCCTCTGCTGTTGGTCCGTTTGCGACGATCTTATCTATTTCACTGAAGATGATCGATTTCAGGTGAGCAGACCTTTCCGGCTCGGCATCAAACATCATCTGCAAACCCTTCTCTGCCTTGGGATAATGCTGACTGCTTCCCATCACACTTACACCATAAGTACCACCCTCTTTTTCGCGGATCTCCTCGGTATAACGAAGGGTGAGCACTCCTTTGATGATGTCAAGGATAAGATTGGATTTGGCATCGTATGCGGCCTGTTTGTTGTAATTTACAATGACTGTAGCCTTGTTGACCTGCATCGGAATAGCTATTTCCCTCACTGTCTTGCCTTTCGGACCATTAACATTGTTGTCTTTCCACTTTTCTGTTCTGGGCAAATCTGTCAGCGAGCCAATGTATTTTTCGACCAATGGTTTTACAGTGGCCTCATCAAGGTTACCTACGATAAAGAAGGTGAAGTCGCCGGCATCTGAAATCCTGTCACGGTAGATCTTTTCCATCTGTTCAATGGAGAGTTCATCAATCATTGCAGGAACGACCAGTTTGGTACGTTTGCTGTTGCTTGTCAATATCAGCATAAGAGAATCGCTCACTATTTTTTGCGGATTGTTGGCAAGACCTGCCACCATACCTGCATACCTGCCTTTCAGCGCCAGAAATGCCTCCTTGTCGAAACGGGGCTTCTCAAACTTCAAATAGAGCAACTGCATCATTGTTTCGAAGTCCTTTGGAGCTGAGGATCCAGAGATTGTTTCGTTCAGTTCTGAAAGGCCAACACCAACGTTAACATTTTTACCTGTCAGCATTTTCTTCAGGGTGGTTGCATCAAACGTGTCAACGCCAAACATCCCGACAAATTGAGGCATCATCATGGCAGAGGCCAATTGGTCGACCGGTAGTAGGGAGCTTCCTCCGGGACTGATACCACGAACAGCGACGTTGTCCTTTTCATAATCTGCCCAACGGTAGACCACTTTTGCATGGTTGGCCAATGTCCATTCAACTGCTTTGAACTGAGGCAGCGGAGTCGTCTTAACCACCAAAGAACCTTTGAGCGGTTTGTCAATGAGACTGGTACTTACCTTGGTATCTTCGTAAGGTTTGATATCTGAGGCTTCAACCTCTTTGAGAATCGCCAGAGACTCTTGTTCAGTCAGAAGTTTCGCGCCTTCCTTATCAGGCCCCATCACAATGATGACCCTGTTTTCAGGTACTATCCATTTTTTTGCTTTGGCCGAAAGCTCTTCGGTGGTAATGGTCGGAAGCAACTTCTGAACTGCCATCCAGTCGAAATCGATGGAGGTGAGCGGTTCGTTGGTTAAGAAATTAGACTGGGCATCACTGACGTAAGTATCGTTACGTATCTTGTCGCGTTGTTTATATTGGTTTTCGATACGAGTCAGCATGTTGCTTTTGGCACGATCCACCTCGCCCTGGGTGAAACCATATCTTAAGAGGCGCATAGCTTCCGTATAGATTGCCCGAAGAGCCACATCCTCCTGATCAGGTTTAGCAGTAGCAGAGATGCCCATTGCCTCATATCCTCTGACAAATCCTCCATAATTGACACTTCCGCTTACAAAAGGAGGAACCCCCTTTTGTAGCATTTCGGCAATACGGTCTCCCATCATCGCGTTAAACAACTGATTCGCATACTGATCACGGTAGTATGCCGCATCTTTCAACTCTGGTTTTGGCGCTCTGTGCTTGATGTATATGTTGATGGCGTATTGCATCGACTCTTTGTCCTTGACCTGAACAAAATAGGTCTCTTTGTGATCGGGAACAAGAAACTCTCCGCGGGGCTGGGCATTTTCAACAGCAGGGATGGAAGAAAACTGCGCCTTGATGGATTTCTCCACATCATCCACATTGATATCACCAACAATCGCAATACACTGAAGATCTGTGCGATACCAATCGTGGTAAAATTTACGCAATGTGTCATATTTGAAATGTTTGATGATGGCTGAATCGCCGATCACATCACGAACTGCGTATTTGGAACCTTTGAACAACACCGGAAACATGGCGCGTTGCATTCTGAATCCGGCTGTCCGGCGGGTTCTCCACTCCTCCGTAATGACACCGCGCTCGAGGTCGATCTCCTTTTCGGTGAGCAGCAGGAAATGCGACCAGTCGTGCAATACCAACAGGCAGGTGTCGACCAGACCTGGTTTGGTTACCGGCACATCGCTCATGTTGTAGACTGTTTCGGTGAAAGCGGTGTAGGCATTGATGTTCCGGCCAAACTGAACCCCATGCTTTTCGAGGGTGTTGATAATCCCCTTGTCGGGGAAATTTTTGGTGCCGTTGAAGGCCATGTGCTCCAGAAAGTGCGCAAGTCCATTCTGACTGTCATCTTCCAGCAGCGCCCCAACATTTTGAATAATGTAAAAACTGGCCCGCTCTTTGGGCTCTTCGTTGTGACGGATGTAATAGGTCATCCCGTTAGGCAGTTTCCCAATCCGGAAAGCCGGGTCAGGAGCAATAGGCTGAGCCTTTGCCATGTAAGACCCAGTAGTAAAGAGTATTACAAAAGAACAAACAACAACCAAAAAATAATTCTTGTGTCTCATTGAATAAAAATTAAGTTTAACTATTTAGGATATCGGTGATTTCAAATTATAATCAAATTTATACTTTATTATGTCAATAACAAAAGTGCGCTTCCTGATAAGTAAGCAAATTTGGTTTAAATTACATCAATCCTGCATATAGGTTAGGCCAACGAAGAGATAAATGTCGACCGAAATCGTTCTAAACCTTAATACTGCAAAATGCCAAAAGGTTACCTTCCTTTTTCGGAAAAGAGTAAAAATATTCAATGCTCCAAATTTCAGGCCAATACGATCTCTTCAAAAGCTTCACGATACAAACTATTGCAAAGGACAATCTCCTCATGGGTTCCGGAAGCAGCTATTTGCTTGTTTTCAATAACGTAAATATAGTCCGTATGTCGTGCCAACTGAACCCTGTGCGTCACAAAAACCACCATCATCTCCTTTTTTTTCTGCTGCAGGAGTTTCAGTACGAACTGTTCCGAACGGCGGTCCATGGCGGCCGTGGCTTCATCCAGCAACAGTACCTGTGGTTTCCGGTAGAGGGCGCGGGCCAGGGCGATCAGTTGCTGCTGCCCGCCCGAGAGGTTGGCGCTGTTCTCGTGGATGATGGTGGCATACCCCTGCTGAAACTCCCTGATAAACGGATCGAGGCCCGTTTCGATGCAAAAATCGACCACTTGCTGCACATCGGGTTTCTCCTCCAGGCAGATGTTCTCCAGAATGGTACCGTTAAAAAGTTTGACGTGCTGCGAAACCACCGCGATGTGGTTCCGCCATTCGGGGACTGGCATTTTGGACCAATCGGAACCATTGATGCAGATCTCGCCCGACTCGAAGGGATAAAATCTTTGGAGAACTGCCATCAGGGTACTCTTACCGCATCCAATCTCGCCAAAGATGGTGACACTCTTCCCCCTTTCGAATTTCATGCTGATCCCCTTCAGCAAAAGGCCCTTACCAGGAAACCTGAAGTTCAGCTCTTTCAGCTCAAGGGTTTGGATATCCACTTTGGCCTGCGGCGTCTGCTCTTCTAATGCATACTCTGGTTCTGCGGCGGAAAATTCGTACATACGTTCGAAGGCTATTTTTGCCTCCTGAAACTGGATGTTGGCCATGGCAGTGTTGATTACGGAGGTGACCAGGCTTCCGGCTATGGAGACAATGGCCATCATTTGGCCCAAAAGCAGCTCTTTTCCCAAAACCAGAAAGGAGCTCCAGGCGATCACCCCCGAAAGAATTACCACGCTTCCAGCTTGTGCCCACAGGTTGATTTTGTTACCAAGAAGGCCAAGCTCTAAGGACTTCTCCTGGAAGAAATTGTAGACAGCCTGTACCGATTTAGCCAGCAGGGACTCCTTGTTCCCGGATTTGATGACCCGGATTCCCTGGATGGTATCGATGTATTTGCTCTCCGTCAGGGCATAGGTTTGCATCACCTCCCGCTGCTTGTTGATGATCCTTTTGTTGTATCTCCAGGCCTGCAACCCAAAAACAGGAATTGCCAACAGAGTGATCATTCCTGTGGACAGGGAGAGCATAAAAATATAGGACAGGGAAGAAATGATCACCAATACATCGATCAGGATATTGCTGCTCAAACTGATCACCACCCGCTGGATCCGCTGGGAATCGTTCAGCCGGCCTATCATGTCGCCCGTGGAGGTACTATCGAAAAAACTCTCAGGCAGGAGCAGTAATTTTCCAAAGAAGGAGGATACTACCCGGATGTTCATATCCTTACTTTGTCTGATTAGCATGATGCCCCTGATATACCCGATAAAAGCCCTGGCCAGCAAAATAGCGACAAAAATCCCCAGGCTTGTGAACAGGAGTTTGCGATCGCCGGAAGGCAGGATTTTATCGATCAGTTTCTGGGTGTAGATGGCCACTGCAAACCCAAGGACCGACAATACGACCCCCATCAAAGCGGCCACAGAGAGTACTGGAACATCCTCTTTGATTAACCCCTTGATCCAGCTCCACTGGTTTTTCGACTCCGTTTTTTTTCTTTTGAACCCTTCGCCAGGAGTGAGTACAAGCATCGCTTTCGATTTCCAAACGGCTTCCAGCTCCTCTTCGGTGTATTCCAAAATTCCGATACCCGGATCCCCTATGGTAAACCTGTCCGCATTGTATCCATAGCAGACGACATAATGCTCTAGATTCCCATCCTTGAGGATATGGAGGATTACAGGCGCCTCCATCTTTTTTAGGTTTCCGAAATCGGCTTCGTAACCCTTAACTTCGAATCCCAGCTTTTGGGCCGACTGGTAAAGTCCAAGGAGGCTGGTTCCTTGCAGCGTGGTGCCGCTGGTCTCCCTGAGCTTCTCCTGGGTAATCTCCCCGCCATGGTACTTGACAATGGAGGTAAGGCATGCCAACCCACAATAGAACTGGCTGTACTGCTTGGTGAAGGTCTTTTTGATTAGGTTATGTTCTTTCATAATTTCTCATTACCATCAATAATCTTTAGCACTGTCTCCATTTTTACCTCCCCAATAAATTGTTTCAGCAACCGCTTGTCAGTACCATATATGAAAACAGAAGGAAAAACGGACGTGCCAAAATATTTTCTGAATTGTGACTTTCTATCATAAAGTATGACCATGTTATCGACCTGCCAGAGCTTGTACTTATCGGCAAAAGCTTCAATCCTTTTTGCAGAATCATCAGGGGTGATCAGGATCATATTGGCTTTCGCGAACCTTTCGGGTTGCCTTCCAATTTCTGTAGCTTCGTATTGGCAATGTTCGCATTCAGGGCTAAAATAAATAATTACCGTTGGCTGGTTGGGATTGAAACCATCCAGGCAGGTTTGTCCCCCGTGCAGCGATTCGAAACAGCAATGCTGCAACGTTTGAATCTTTTCTGTCGCCTCCTTCTTCACCCGGTAGCTATGGAATGTATGTTTAATCAGCCAGCCTGCTATTGCAAGCAAAACAAACCCAACCAGATACTTTACAAAATTTCGCATCAAGTCAGGTTTACAGTTAAAAACATCATGAACAAGACCCACAGCAACAGGCCTGTGCCATAAGAGGAAGCTACCCTTTTAAGTGAATAGCCCAACGGCTTTTCAAGTACCCGGGCCAGCAACCAGGCAAGCACCAGCCAATACAGCAATTCGAAAACACTTATCAGCGAAAAGGGGTAAATAAATAAAGTGTCGACAGAGTTTCGGTTAAACAATTCCATAAGCGATAGCGGTTGGAACTGCAAATCAACCAGCTTGCTTACATTCTTGAAAAAAACCAATATTACAAGTTTTGTGATCCCGGCCAATAGAAAAACAAAATCTGCCAACAATGCGACTTTAAACAGCTCTTTGAACTTGACCTGAATATTAGCCAAAAGACATCCGATGTACAGGCAAATTGCAGTAAAACCTACACGTATCAAAAGAATGATGGTAATGAATACATAACCAATCCATTGCCATTTCTGAGATATTTCAATCATTTTAGTAATCCTATCTACAGCCAACTTCTCACCGAAGGTCTGGTAATACAATCCTTCGGTTAAAAAGAGAGTGTTAATCGAAAAAGCTAATAAGAATGTGAAACCAGTGATAAGCAAAAATAATTTCCAGACTTTAAAATTATTAATCTCAACTTGTATCTGAACATGCATAATGAACTTTTAGGTATCTAAATTTCTGTTTTTAATTTTATAATATTTAATGTTTATTTTGACTATAAAGGCAAAGCAATCCTTGTCAAATCAATGACTTTTTTATCTGCCACAATTATTATGTTTCTATTCAGTATAATAACGACAGGATAATCAAGTGTCATATCAAACTTACCAGCTTTAGCTTTTATTGCCTTTTCGTTGTGTTCCTGAATCGTAGTAAATGGAATACCTCTTATCAGTTTATCTATATCAATCTCATTGTATTTAAAAGTTATGGCACCAGAAAAAGGAGCCACACGCTTTGCATCACTTTTCCTCTGTTCGAACGGACTTATTGCTAAAATTTTATACGAACCAAATATTTGTTGGTTTTTTACTATTTCGCTAAATAATGGAAAGGCTTCACTGCTATCTGATCCCCATCCAATAATTATGAATCTTCCACTTGAAAGATCAATGTTATTAAAGAAAGCAGTATCCACAGCAACTTTTCTAACATGCTGCCAAAAATCAAGTTCTTTTTGTGCATTTTTTAGTCGAACATCAAAAAAATCATGATTGACTGTTTTTATTGCCAGCAGCCCTAATATTATGACCTGAATAATTATCGCTTTCTTAACCATGTTATGTTCATATATTGCATGTAAATTATAGCCATGAAAATTATCTGAAGAAAATATGTATAAATAAGATAGAGTAATCCTAAATCACCAAACCTAAGAAATTTATGAAAATAAATCATTCCGCTAATTGGCATATAACCTATTATTCCCTCATAAGGGGTAAAAAGAAGGAATAAGGTTGCCAAACGTTCAAGAAATGCTAATATAATAAATAGTCCGATAGCCCAATACGGATTTTTTGTTAACAAACTAAGCATTAGTCCAAGCATCCCTAGAAAAAAACATGAAAAAAGTTCTGTTATAATAAAATGGTAATTGAAAAGTACGAAAATAATAGATTGAGAACCATAACCCTTAGTATAGAATACAATAGCGAGAATAATCCTTGTGAGAATAAACACAAATAAAATAAGGATAAAGAGCAGAGTGACTTTCCCAATAAATAAATCCTTTCGGGAGAAACCTTCGTAGATTGCCCTAATGATGGTATTATTTCCAAATTCACGCGAAGTAATAAATACAACAAATATTACAAGCCCATATTTATAATAAGACGTAGTAAAAATGGTACTTAGAATTAGGTCTTCATCGAACCTGAAACTTGAACCAAACATCATGTTAAATAATTGTGGCTCATGACAACTAGTGATCGTAAATATAACTGAAAAAATAACCCAATAAATCAGCGATAATGGGTTTAGTATTTTTATCAACTCAAAACTTAAGATTCTTTTCATTATTCGGATTTCTTATCAAACTATTAAACAGCTTTTCAATTGAATGATATTGCATAAGTACAGAACTCATTGTATCGTTGATGAATATTTCACCTTTATTTAGCGCTAAAATTTGATTACAATGAGCTTCGATCTCGCTGAAATAATGACTGCACAAAATTATTATATGATCTTTGGACTTAGCCTTAATAATCGTTCTCAAAATGGAAATGCCATCATTATCTAACCCATTATGCGGCTCATCAAGAATTAAGACATCGGGATTGCCAATTAACGCTAACCCAATTGATAATCGTTTCTTCTCTCCTTGAGATAGACTCCTAGCTTTTCTAGTTGAGAGATGATCCAGTTTTAAAATACTAATAATTTTATAAATCTCGTCAAGATTATCATAAATCCCCTTTGAAACTGAAGTAACAAGAAAATTCTTAACAATTGTCATATAGTCATACAGAATCGGATCTTCAGGGACAAAGCCAAAAGTTAAATCATCCTTATCTTTAACAATTTCACTATTTAGAACCACCAAATTAGAATCCCCAGATTTTGATAATGAACCAATCATTGCTTTCATCAGCGTGCTTTTGCCGCATCCATTTGGTCCAATTAGCCCTAACACATCTCCAGTTTTTATGCTGAATGACAAATTCTCGACTATATTAATCTTATTATTGCAAACAGTAATATTTCTTACCTTAAGCTCCATAAAATCGCTTAAAATCATTTAATAATTTGTTTTTTTGTAATACAAAAAGTTAGGGAAGGTTCTAAGCATTGTTTATTTGTATTAAAATACTGTCATAATTTTTTACAAATTAAAATTCTTAAAACCTTCCATTTTTGCTCCCTTGCTCATTATTACCAATACGAGCCATATGAAATATAACAGGCTTCGCCCCTCATACGTAAATATTCGTAATCATTTAGGCAACTAGCATAAGAATAAAACCAATACATATTACTTTCACATATTAAATACCAAACACCAGATACTTCTCCTCCACTTACGTTTCCCATCTTCTCAAAACTTAATTCTTTCATCACAGTTCATTTTAAAATTTTAACACTATTTTCGTCCCAAAATATTTACCTCAAGCAGGCTTGGATTAACCGCCTAAGGTCTGCTCCTGAAAGATGGAAAGTTCCAACTTCTTGGCCGCACCGGTGAGCAGCATATACCCGGCAAGTTTTCGCGACGCAGCAGGGTGTTGGGATCCGGTGCGGCCTTTCAAACGAATTTGTTGTGGCTCATATTAAGTTGGTTTAGTGTTGAAAAGACAAACTATGTAGTTACTCTGCCCCAATCAGTTAAGATAGGCCTGTATTTTTCCCATCAGTGACATGGCCCATGTCTGGGAGAGTTGCATCGATTCCATGGTGACCATCGGGGTCTTTTCCGCCAATTTTTTCCCGGCAGGGGTTTCATAAAAAGCGACAATGGCCTTCACCTCTTCCTGGGTAAAATGCTTCTTGTAAACGGGAATCAACAACAATACGGATACAAAAAACAATTTCAGGTTGTTGCGATCCTTCATTTTCAGGGGTATTAAAATGTTTATAAAAAAACATTGTTATAAGGTTCAGAAAACGGATTGAACTTCCATCTGCTAAAAATTTATTTTTTAATTGCCAGATGGAATCGAAGATCAGCGAAGCTAATACCCATATAATCATTTCCGGTTGATGTGGATATTGCCATATGGGTATTTCATTTGGTTGAAAATCTGACTCGCATTTATGTTTAATACCCAAAAGAGTAAAAAGGTTACCCCCACGTATGTTAAATAATGTTAAACATGTGTTTTTGCGATGTAAAGCAGGAATGATAGGCTTCCCGATAAATTGCCAAGGGAATTTAAAGAATTTCGCAGCACCCAAACCCCAAATGGTTTTTCTCGCCAAAACCGAGGTAATAACCGACTTTTAACAAGGAAGGATCGGCCTGTAATCTGAATCGCAACTGATAACCTATGAGTTTATTTTGGCCTGGATTGCCCGATTGCACAGTAATTCCCTTCTGGGTAACGGGCGATCTTAGCTTGAATTTCCCGGCCAGCGGGTCGTGCGGATGGTCGAAGCCGTTCAGCAGCCTGAATTTCTGGTGAAGGTTCTCGTAAAAAAAGCGGGCGTAACCGGAAGTTTCGGGAGAGAGGAAAAGCTCATTCTTCCGACCATGTATCTTCATTGTGAGGTGAAGCGGCGAAAGTGTTTTGAAAGTCATTTTGTCGGTAAACTCCGGTTCCGGTAACCGTTCAACCGCTTCGACCAGAAAGGAGACTTGTGAGATGCGGTCCCCCAACAGGAAGTGTCTCTTTTGAAAACATTCCATGACCAAAGGAGCCAAAGATTCATCCGGAATGGTAGAGAAAATGAGCCCTACTCTTTCGCTTTGAATCAAAAGCCGGTCGCCTTCGATTTTCCGATCGGGAACCATCAGATGAGAAAAGACAAAATTGCGAAAGGGCACTTCCTTCATAACGTACCCGGAAGCAACGAGATAAGCATGGAGAGCGGTATCCGGCTGGTTGACCATGCGATAAAACCATGAACCCAACTCAAACTGATAGTTCACCGGCAGAATATTGCGGCGGGGATCAACCAGCTTCAATGTGAATTTGTAGCGCATCAAGGTAAAATTACAAATTACAAATTAAAGATTAAAAATCAAGGGAGCAATGCACGTGTTGCACAACTCCCCACAATTTGTAATTTGTAATCTTTAATTTGTAATCAAGCCTGAAAGGCGCTTATCCCGCTCGTCTGTACAGCCCGGTCCACTTTCTTGATCATCCCTTGCAGTGCGCTTCCGGGACCAACTTCTGTGAAAGAATCTGCCCCATCGGCCAGCATGTTGACAACAGTCTGTGTCCAGCGAACGGGCGCCGTCAGTTGGGCAATCAGGTTGGCTCTGATTTCGGCAGGGTCAGAAACCGGTGAGGCATTGACATTCTGGTAAACAGGGCAAACAGGTGCTTTGAATTCTGTGGAATTGATTGCCTCTGCCAGTTCGGTGCGGGCGGGTTCCATCAGTGGTGAGTGAAAAGCGCCTCCTACATTGAGCCGGAGCGCGCGCTTGGCTCCCAGTTCGGTCAGACGAACGCAAGCTTTGTCAACCCCTTCAATGGATCCGGAGATCACCAGCTGTCCGGGGCAGTTGTAATTGGCAGGAACAACGACCTCATCAATTTCGGCACAAACCTGTTCAACGATCGCATCGTCCACACCCAGGATGGCTGCCATGGTGGAGGGTTCGACCTCGCAGGCTTTCTGCATGGCCAAAGCTCTCTTGGAAACAAGCAGCAGTCCGTCTTCGAAGGAGAGAGCATTTGCAGCTACCAAAGCGGAAAATTCGCCGAGTGAATGTCCGGCTACCATATCGGGTTGAAATGCTGCACCCATTGTTTTTGCCAGCAGAACGGAGTGCAAAAATATGGCGGGCTGAGTGACTTTCGTTTGCTTGAGCTCTTCATCGGTTCCGCCAAACATGATGTCGGTGATGTTGAAACCCAAAATTTCGTTGGCCTTTTCGAAGAGGGTTTTGGCTTCGGGAGAGTTGTCGTAAAGATCTTTTCCCATTCCGACAAACTGGGCTCCCTGACCGGGGAAAACGTATGCTTTCATTCTTAACTATTTTCTGGTTATTTGGCTGCAAAGATAAAAAACTCCTCAATTCTACATTGCGGGACTTTCCTTCAATTCGAAAAATTGCACCCTTCCGTCTGACATGGGAAACAACTCATTTTTGAAAATGGGCTCGCAGACGGTTCAAGGTGCAACCTTCCTAACCCGGGGTGTCGCTCCTTCGTCGCTTTACCCCGGGCTATTCACATTTAACCCCTGCGGGGTAGGATTTGAGAAGGATCCAGATGGTGGTCAGAAAATTTAGTATTGTGCGACTGCCCATTTTCACATTTTCATATTTCCCAATTTTCACATTATTTTCACCCTTCGGCTGTGCTCAGGGACTGGTCTCATCTTCTCTCTTTCCCAGTTCTCAGCGCTCCGTTTCCTTGCTTCTCCGTTTCAATTCTTCAATGTTGCGATCACCCCGGGCTACCAATATTTCGTCCCGCACCTGCGGGATTGGATTTGATCAGGTGTTACATGGTGGTCAGAAAATTTGTCCTTCGGCTACGCTCAGGGACCGGTCTCATCTTCTCATTTCCCCAGTTCTCAGCTCCGTTCTCCCCCTCGTCCCTTCGGCTTTGCTCAGGATGCCACTTCGCTCGGGGACCCGGGCTCCTCATCTCCTATTGCCCTTCGGCTACGCTCAGGGGCCTGCTCTGAGACCGGCGCTTGATCTCATCACCGTCCCCTTCTTCCTAGTCATCCCAGTCGTCCTAGTCTTTCCGTCACTCCGTCATCTCTACGACAGCTTCGAACTGATCAGCCTGATAAACTCCTCCCGTGTAGCCACTTTTTCGAAGGCGCCGGTAAAATCGGAGGTGGTGGTTACGGAGTTCTGTTTTTCGATACCCCGCATGCACATGCACATGTGCTTGGCCTCAATGACTACGGCTACTCCCAGCGGTGAGAGGGTATTCTGTATGCACTCTTTGATCTGCAATGTGAGCCTTTCCTGGACCTGAAGCCGACGTGAGTAAGCCTCCACTACACGGGCAATCTTGCTAAGTCCTGTGATGTATCCATTGGGAATGTAGGCCACATGGGCTTTACCGAAGAAAGGAAGCATGTGGTGCTCGCACAAGGAGTAGATCTCGATGTCCTTCACAATCACCATTTGGCGGTAATCCTCTTTAAACATCGCCGAACGGAGCATCTCTTCGGGATCCATGCTGTATCCCTGTGTCATGAACTGCATGGCTTTCGCAATTCGAAGGGGTGATTTGTCCAGCCCATCCCTGGTAGTATCTTCACCAATCAGCTCAAGAATCTGACGATAATGTTCGGCCATTTTGGTGACGGTTTCTTCGGGGTATCGCTCTATTTTCTGGTAACCGTCTGCCTTCTTTCTGTGTAAAGAGAATTGCATGTTGAACTATTTAAAGTGAACCACTCCTGATTTCTGCAAAAATACGCAGAAGAGGTCTCAGGCTGATGGTTATAGGAATTTTTAATTAAACTGGATACAAATAAACAACTTTTATTAACTTTTTTCGCCAAAACTAGTATTAATGTTAGTTAGCGGTTCAATTTGCATCAAGGAAATTTTACATTTGCTCCGCTAAATTAATTAGACCTGTTTTAGCCGAATGAGAATTTTGTTTGTTGGAGCTACCTGTTTTGAACTCTATCAGTTTTTCGAGAACCTTGTTGAGATAGAGGGAGAAGGGAAGAATATCTTCCGCTACAAATGGTATGATCTCGAAATCGATCTGCTTATTCCCGGTATCGGCATGACTTTTACAGCCTATCACCTAACAAGAGCGCTTTATTCCACAAAATATGATCTGGTTATCAATGCCGGAATAGCCGGAACCTACCGCGATGAACTCTCTATTGGGACCGTTGTCAATGTAAAAAGCGAACAAATATGTGACCTTGGTATAGAAGGGATCAATGGGGTGCTGTCTCTTTTTGATGCCGGATTTATGGAGTGCGATCAATTCCCGTTCGAAAATGAAAGAATGGTGAACCCTAACCATTTCAAGGAATTGGAACTAGCCTCGGTCAACGGGGTGACAGGAAATATCAGTCACGGGACTTCTGAAAGTATTACGAAAATATCCGGAAAGTTTGACCCTGATGTCGAATCAATGGAAGGTGCAGCAGTCTTTTATGTTTGTATGCATGAGAAAATTCCTTTCCTTGAGATTCGTGCCATCTCCAATTATGTTGAATCGAGGGATACAACCAAATGGGACATCCCGCTTGCCATCGAAAACCTCACCGACGAGCTTTTCCGTTTCCTCCGCAAATTTGCAAAAATCAAACAGCTCTCCTGATGAAGCTTACGCTCGGATTCTCTACTTGCCCCAACGACACCTTTATCTTTGATGCCATGGTCAACGGGAGAATCGACACCGAAGGGTTGCGATTTGATCTTCATCTGGCCGATGTGGAGGAGTTGAACCGAATGGCCTTCGCGGCAGCGATCGAAGTCACCAAAGTGAGCTACCATGCTTTTGCCTATCTTTCAGAAGCCTACCAACTATTGACCTCCGGAAGTGCCCTGGGTTTTGGCAACGGTCCGTTGCTCATCAGCAAACACAAAATCTATCCCGATGAATTGCGGGATCTGAAAATTGCTATTCCCGGAAAATATACCACCGCCAATCTGCTTCTTTCGTTGGCCTATCCGCACCTGAAACAGAAAACGGAATACCTTTTTTCAGACATTGAAGAGGTCATCCTATCGGGGGAAGTTGATGCCGGAGTAATCATCCACGAAAACAGGTTTACCTACCAGACCAAAGGACTCAAAAAGATTGTTGATCTCGGGGAACTTTGGGAAAAGCAAAACGGATTGCCCATTCCGCTTGGAGGCATCATCATCCAGAGGAATCTGCCTCAGGAGATCCGATTGAAAGTGAACAGGGTCCTGCGGCGCAGTGTAGAATACGCGCTTCAAAATCCAAACGATTCGCTCCCTTTCGTCAGGAAGCATGCGCAATCCATGGATGAAGAGGTGATGAGAAACCATATTCAGTTGTATGTGAATGATTTCTCGGTAGATCTTGGAACAATAGGGAGAGATGCCATCACTTCCCTTTATGAAAAGGGCATCCAGAAACAGCTCTTTCCTCCTCTCCGACCCGACTGGTTCGTGGAGTAACATCCTCCCCATTCCCAAAAATATGATGCTTTGTTCAAATCTGATTTCTTTGACGTAATTTTACGGCGAGGAAACCTTAATCGTGAATGAAAAATTTGTTCAGACTCTACCGCGACAACATCAATGGAATCATAGCCACACTGGTCATACACCTGGTGGTGCTTGTATCCCTTTTGTTTGCCGAATTGAGGAACAACCTCGATCTACCCTCAGATGCCCTATTCGTGGACCTGGTTTCTGAAGAGGTTAAATTACCGAACCCGGAGAAGGAAAAAATGGATGCCGGCAATCAGTCCCTCGCCTTGAACAGAGGAAAATCGGGAACAAATAACTCCAACAGGGCCGTCAATTTGGGTGATCAATCCGGACGAACCTCCAGCGATCCATTTTTCGACAGAACCTATGCCAAAGAGGTGGCAGAAGCAAAAAAGCTGGAAAGTGATGTAAGCAAGAACCTGGCAAAGAAAATTCCCGTCATTGGGGATATCCCCATGCCGGTAGCCAGCACCGAAGGGATGACACGTGAGGAGGCCAAACGCTCCTCCTTCAAGGGGAAATCAAATATTCACTATTTGCTGGGAAACCGCTATCATCTTCAACTGCCGATTCCGGTTTACCTGGCTCAGGGTGGCGGCGAGGTGGTTGTAGATATCGTGGTAAACAGAAATGGGGATGTCCTGTCGGCTTCTCCGCGCGAACCAGCCAACCTCAATGATCCCACTATTTTGGCCTATGCCAAACAAGCGGCTGAAAAGACACTTTTTAATCCCGACAACAGCGCTCCTGAGAAAGAGCGAGGCACCATTACCTATCTGTTTGTCGCCCAATAGTGATTTTCCAAGAAAATTTTAGCTTTTTAAATACATCTTTTAACTGAAATTCGCAGTTTTTGATGGGATAAATCCTCATCTTTGTTTATAAATTGGATTGAGTTCAAAATTCATTTTTTTACATTTTAAATTTGAAAGTTATGTCTGCAAAAATATTTTTGGTCGAAGGAATGAAGTGCAAAAATTGCACCACCCATGTCGAAAAAGAGATCAAACAAATTCAAGGTATACAGGATGCCGTAGCCGACTTCACAACCGGTCATGTAAGTGTGAAAGGTGACAAGGTCAGTGATGAGATGATCAAATTGGCTGTTGAAAAAGCCGGATACCGATACAAGGGCGTAACCAAATCGACTCCCGGTTCTGACTTGTGGGTAAGTTGAAACCATTGCCATTTTGACTGTTCCCACTTCATCAAAATCTGACATTGTTGCCTCTTTATCAGTATATTGTTGTCAAATTGTCCTGATTTCTTGTTTGGTCGATGATTTGATTATCCCAGTAATAATCGATAGAAAACTTCAAAAAACAAGATATGAACTTCAACAATTTTACCATCAAGGCACAGGAGGCTGTTCAACAAGCCATCCAGATTACCACAGGCAACAACCAGCAGTCGGTCGAGACGGCGCACCTGATGAAGGGTTTGCTATCTGAAGCAGAAAGCATCACCGCTTTTCTACTACAAAAAACCGGGGTCAATGTTGTCTATTTCACCAAAGAACTCGATCGAATCATTAACGGTTTTCCAAAAGTAACCGGGGGTGAACCTTTTCTTTCAACGGCTGCCAATACGACTGTTCAAAAAGCGATTGCCCTCTCCCAAAAGATGGGGGATAAGTTTGTTTCCGTCGAACATCTGCTTATGGCATTGCTGGAAACCGGTGATGTCGTAAGCAAATTGATGAAAGAACAGGGTGTCGACCGAAAAGGACTGGAGGATGCCATCCGTGAATTGAGAAAAGGCTCAAAAGTAGAGAGTCAAACCGCGGAAGATACCTTCAACTCCCTCAACCGTTTTGCCGTCAACCTCAACGACGAGGCCCGCTCAGGCAAACTCGATCCTGTAATTGGCCGTGACGAAGAGATTCGGAGGGTCTTGCAGATCCTTTCACGCAGAACCAAAAATAATCCAATCCTGGTAGGGGAACCGGGCACCGGCAAGACCGCAATCGCGGAAGGCCTTGCCCAAAGAATTGTCCGTGGCGATGTGCCCGAAAACCTGCAAAGCAAGCAGATTTTCTCCCTCGACATGGGGGCGCTGATTGCAGGCGCCAAATACAAAGGGGAATTTGAAGAACGTCTCAAATCTGTTATTCAAGAGGTTGTACAGGCCGAAGGTGAAGTGATTCTCTTTATCGACGAGATTCACACACTGGTTGGTGCAGGCAAAAGCGAAGGCGCCATGGACGCGGCCAATATTCTCAAACCCGCCCTGGCACGGGGTGACTTGCGTGCTGTTGGAGCCACCACCCTGGGGGAATACCAAAAATATTTCGAAAAAGACAAAGCGCTGGAGCGTCGCTTTCAGCTGGTGATGGTGGATGAACCGGATACTCAATCGGCTATTTCCATCCTTCGCGGATTGAAAGAACGGTATGAAAATCACCACAAGGTGCGGATCAAAGACGATGCCATCATAGCAGCCGTAGAGTTATCGCAGCGATACATCACCGACCGTTTTCTGCCCGACAAAGCCATCGACCTGATGGATGAAGCCGCAGCCAAACTGAGGATGGAGATGAACTCACTGCCCGAAGAGCTCGATGAAATTGAACGCAAGCTGACGCAGCTCGAGATTGAGCGGGCCGCGATTCAACGCGAAAATGACAAGAGCAAACTCTCCCGTTTGGAGGAGGAGATTGCCAACCTCAAGGAGGATCAGAAAAAATTCAGGGCTACCTGGCAGGCCGAAAAAGAGCTTATCGAAGCGATTCAGTCGGGGAGACAGGAGATTGAGGCGCTGAAAGTTCAGGCCGAACAGGCCGAAAGGCAAGGCAATTACGGCGTTGTTGCAGAGATCCGCTATGGCAAGATCAAAGAAGCAGAGGCTGCCATAGCCACCCTGCAAGAGCAGCTGAAGGTGAAACAAAGTACCCAATCGCTCATCAAAGAGGAGGTAGACGCGGAAGATATTGCTGTTGTTGTGGCTCGCTGGACCGGTATTCCTGTCTCCAGAATGTTGCAAAGCGAGCGGGAAAAACTGATCCATCTCGAAGATGAGTTGCACAAAAGAGTGATCGGCCAGAATGAGGCGATCGCTGCTGTTTCGGATGCCGTCCGGCGTTCGAGAGCCGGTCTGCAGGATGAGAAACGGCCGATCGGTTCGTTCATCTTTCTGGGAACCACCGGTGTGGGCAAGACAGAACTAGCCAAAGCATTGGCGGAATACCTCTTCGACGACGAGAACATGCTTACCAGGATCGATATGTCTGAATACCAGGAGAAATTTTCAGTGACCAGACTGATTGGCTCTCCTCCGGGATATGTCGGTTACGACGAAGGGGGTCAATTGACCGAAGCGGTACGCAGAAAACCCTATTCAGTGCTGCTTTTTGACGAAATAGAGAAGGCTCATCCCGATGTTTTCAATGTGTTGCTACAGGTACTGGATGACGGCAGGCTCACCGATAACAAAGGGAGGACAGTCAACTTCAAAAACACCATTATCATCATGACTTCCAACCTGGGATCTCACCTGATCCGCGAGCGGACTGAACAGATGACAGATACAAACAGGATAGAAGCTATGGAAGATCTTCAGGGAGAACTGATGGATCTCTTGAAACAGACCATACGGCCTGAGTTCCTCAACCGGATTGATGAAGTGATTGTATTTGCACCATTGAACCGGGATGAGATTCGTCAGATTGTCAAATTACAATTCGAATTGGTTGTATTACGTCTCGCTAAAAGTGGATACCGTGCAAGAATGACGGAAGCTGCCATCGACTGGATGGCTGAGACTGGTTTTGATCCGCAATTCGGAGCACGACCGGTGAAAAGGATGATGCAGAAATATTTGCTCAACGACTTGTCCAAAGAGATTCTTGCCGGGAACATAAAGAAAGAAGGGGAGATCGTGATTGATACGGAGAATAATCATCTGGTGTTTAAGTAAATAAAAAGTATAACTATCTGCCAGAAGAGGGGGAGACTGGGGGACTAAAGGACCAGGGGACCAGGGGACCAGGGGACGACAGAATGACGGAGAGACGGAGAGACTGAAGGAAGAAATGAAACGGGGAAACAGAGAGCGTGTCGGGGCAGCCCGTGTAGAAGATAAAAACCATTTGTTTCATCCGGCTAGAAATCTGACATTAAGTATTAACAAGAATGTAGCATCCTGATATTCAATTTGAAACCTGGCAACAAAGTGAATCTGAAAATGTAAAATTGATCCAAACTACACGCAAATGAATAAATCCAAATTACTCATCCTTGCCATCTGCATGATGATGGTTACCGGCGCTTTTGCCCAAAATAACCTGGACTACAAGCTTTGGTACAATCAGCCAGCCGAAAAATGGTCGGCCGAAGCCCTGCCCATAGGCAATGGAAGGATGGGCGCTATGTTTTTTGGTGGAATTAAACAGGACCGTATCCAGTTCAATGAACAATCTCTTTGGTCGGGCGATAACAATTGGGATGGCAAATATGAAACCGGCGATCATGGATTTGGCTCCTACCGTAACTTTGGAGAGTTGGTTGTAGATTTCAATTTTACCGGAGACCCGGTTGGATACCGCCGTTCTCTCGACATTACAACCGGTATACACACCATAAATTTCACTTTGAACGGGGCTACGTTTAAACGGGAGGCTTTTGCCAGTTATCCCGATCAGGTGATGGTTTTCAATTATACATCAAAAAAGAAAAATGCCTTATCAGGAAAGATTTCATTGACCTCAGCACAAGGTGCCACCTGCTCTGCGACCGAAAACAGCCTGGTCATTTCGGGAGAAATGCCAAACAAATTAAAATACGCTGCGATGGTTCGGGTTATCTACCAGGGTGGTAAAACGAGGATGGAAGGAAACACCCTGATTTTCGAAAACTGCAACGTCTTTACGTTACTACTTGATGCCCGAACCAATTACAAACCCGATTACAATACCGGATGGAGAGGTCAGGATCCTTTGCCGGGAGTGGAAAAAGAGCTGAAAATAGCCTCCAGCCTTAATTATAAAAAACTGCTTAACCGGCACATTAAGGATATTACAAATCTGACCAAAGCGGCAGATATTGAGATCGGGACCACCGATGCGACTACGCTTTTACTTCCGACCAATCAGCGATTGAAAAGTTATGCTGCAGGGGGTGCTGACCCCGATCTGGAGGAGACCATGTTTCAATATGGACGCTATCTGCTGGTCAGTTCATCCCGCCCCGGTGGATTACCCGCCAACCTTCAGGGATTGTGGAACGATAGCAACAATCCTGCATGGGCCAGTGATTACCACAACAATATCAACATCCAGATGAACTACTGGGCAGCCGAATCGACCAATCTTTCACCATGTCAGTTACCGCTCATCGATTACATCATCGCACAGCAGGAGCCCTGCAGAATAGCCTCCAGAAAAGCCTTCGGCAAAAACACCCGCGGCTGGACGGCCCGCACCAGTCAGAATATTTTTGGTGGCAATGGTTGGGAGTGGAATATTCCCGCCAGTGCCTGGTATGCACAACATCTGTACGAACATTGGGCTTTTACACAGGACAATGACTATCTGCGCAACACCGCCTATCCGGCCATCAAAGAGATCTGCGAATTCTGGGAAGACCGCCTGAAAAAAATGACTGACGGCTCCCTGATGGTTCCAATGGGATGGTCGCCTGAACATGGACCCCGGGAAGATGGAATCATGCACGACCAACAGTTGATCTGGGATCTGTTTCAAAACTATCTGGAGGCAGCCGGAGCACTCGGCATTGACCCCGAATATCGGGAAAAGGTTGCTGACATGAAGCGTCATCTGGCTCCTAACAAAATAGGAAAATGGGGACAGTTGCAGGAGTGGCAGGCAGACCGTGACGATCCAAACGACCAACACCGCCACACATCGCATCTGTTCGCTGTCTATCCAGGCCGCCAAATCAGCATGACCAATTCCCCAGACCTGGCCAAGGCGGCCATCCTCTCGCTCCGAAGCCGCTCCGGAAATTATGGCATTAACGAAAATACCCCATTTACGGTCGAATCGACCGTTGGCGACAGTCGCCGGTCCTGGACATGGCCCTGGCGATGTGCACTGTGGGCCCGCCTCGGGGAAGGAGAACGGGCTGGTATCATGGTCCGTGGATTACTAACCTACAACACTTTACCCAACTTATTCTGCAATCATCCACCCTTTCAACTCGACGGAAATTTCGGGATACCTGCCGCCATGGCAGAAATGTTGATGCAAAGCCACGCAGGCGAAATTCAGCTGTTGCCTGCCATTCCCAAAAACTGGGCTGCCAAAGGTTCCTTTACCGGTCTTCGAGCCAGAGGTGGATACGTGGTAGATTGCAGCTGGAGTGAAGGTGTTGTAACCAGCTATAGAATAAGCTCAGTTGCTCCAAAAAAAGTGAAAGTAAGGGTAACCGGGGAGGTAAAAGAGATAGATACAACGGTCGATTCGCACCTTTGACACCTTGATCGGTTAAAAAAGAGCTAAATTCGCCCACTTAATTTAAAAGAATGATCGAAATTTGTGCTTTGGCTTCTGGCAGCAATGGAAATTGCTACTACATAGGGAATAGCGAGGAGGCTGTGCTAATAGATGCGGGCCTCTCCTTCAAGCAGATTCTCAAACGATTGGAGGCCAAAGTGCTGGACCCAAAGAAAATCAAAGCGCTTTTCATTACCCACGAGCATGGCGACCATGTACGCGGGGCCAGGGTTACAGGGAAAAAATTGGGCGTTCCGGTTTACATGTCAGTGGGAACTTTTAATGCCGCCTTCCGTACCTGGAAGCCTATCTCTTTTCTTGCAGTTCGGGATAATGATCCGGTGAAAATTGGTTCGCTTACCATTTTCCCCATCTCAAAAAACCACGATGCTGCAGAACCAACCTCCTTCAGAATTGAATCCAATGGCCTGAACATAGGCGTTTTCACGGATATTGGCTCGCCGTGCGACAACGTTAAAAATCACCTGAAGCAATGTCATGCGCTCTTTTTGGAGACGAATTACGACTACCAAATGTTGAAAGAGGGACCCTATCCCTACCACCTCAAAGTTAGGATCGATTCCACTGTTGGCCATCTCTCCAACCTTCAGGCCTTTGAATTGCTGAACGAACATGCCCACCCCGAATTGCAATGTGTCTTTCTCAGCCACCTATCGGCCGAAAACAACAAACCGGAGCTGGCACTCAACGAGTTCAAATCCCTAGCAGATAAATACCTGATCAAACTGACTGACAGGTTTGCCGCTGGCGAGATTTATACTTTGGAATAGGTTACACAGAGAAGCACGGAGAAGCACAACTTGTCCCGACATGTCGGGAGAGTTTCACAGAGAAAATTTAAAAAATTGAAAATGTTCTAATCTGAGCAGGCATTGTACGACGATCTATTATCAAATATTGTCACAACAGGTTTGCATTATATTTAACTGTATATCACCTCCTACCAATGACAGATTTTGTAATATACTGAATATCAAATAGGTGCAAAAATGTATTTAACAGCTTCATTATGCACAAATATTTTCTGTCATCTTCACATTGTGCCCAAAAAATTTGGGTGGTGACTCGCAATGACGTTATGCTGTTGATTTTGTGAGGGTGGAGAGAAGGAGGCGGGTGGCGATTCTGTTATTACCGAAAACTGATGACCCGCCTCCTTCTCTCCACCCTCACCTCCAAAAAAATGATCCGTCATTGCGACCGAGAGGTACGAGCGGGAAACAATCTGTCTCACCCATTGGAAACTTCACAAACTATACTTTTCTCTGTCTAATATTCTTTTTTCTGCTCCAAAAATATTGTACCTTTTCCATCTGAACAACAAACCCATTCAAAATGAAAAAAATTGCATTGCTGATGCTTGTTATGCCCTTTATTTTCACCTCTTTCTATCCTGTAGAAATGAAGATACCAGCAGCCGATAATCCGCTGATGAAACCATTTACAACGCCTTTCCAGGTTCCTCCCTTCGGAGAAATTTTGCTTGAACATTATGTACCAGCCATAGATGCGGGGATCAAAGCCAACCTGTCCGAAATTGATGCCATTGTCAACAATCCTGCGGCTCCCGATTTCAAAAATACCATTTTGGCCTATGACATTGCTGGAGATCAGCTTTCCGTGGCTACACGCATATTCTCCAATCTGAATGGTGCCAATACCAATCCTGCAATGCAGAAGCTGGCGCGTGAAATTACGCCTAAAATGACCCGACACCGCGACAATATATCATTGAACCCCAAACTTTTCCAACGGGTGAAAGCCGTTTACGAAAAGAGAAACGAAATGGGTTTGGATGCCCAGCAAATTAGGGTTACAGAAAAATACTACAAGGATTTTGAACGTAACGGAGCCAATCTGTCGCCCGAAAATCAAACCAGACTTCGTCAGATCAATGAAGAGTTATCCAAAACAGTTCTTCAATTTGGCGAAAACCTTCTGGCCGAGACAAACAAAAACTTCAAAATGGTGGTGGATAAAAAGGAGGATCTTTCCGGGCTACCCGAAGATGTAATTGATGCAGCCGCCATTGAAGCGAAGAAAGACAGCCTGCCAGGCAAATGGGAGTTCACCCTTGCCAAACCAAGCATGCTGCCGTTTCTTACCTATGCCAATAACCGCCAACTTCGTGAGAAATTGTACCGTGGCTATTTTATGCGCGGTGACTATGACAATAAGTTCGATAACAAGGAACTGATCAAAAAAATGGTCTTGCTGCGTGATGAAAGGGCCAAGTTATTGGGCTTTAAAAATTTCGCCTCTTATGTCATCGCCGACAATATGGCCAAGACACCTGAAATCGTCTACCAGTTTCTGAATAAATTGTGGGTACCTGCCCTTGAAAGGGCGAAAAAAGAGCGGGCCGACCTGCAGGCAATCATCGACAAGGAGGGTGGCAAATTCAATCTGCAATCGTGGGATTGGTGGTATTATTCAGAAAAGGTCAGAAAAGCCAGATACAACCTCGATGAGGCTGAGTTGAAACCCTATTTCTCACTGGATAATGTTCAGAAGGGGATGTTCTATGTCGCCAATAAACTCTATGGCATCACCTTTGAAAAAAGGAGCGATCTTCCGGTATACCACCCCGAAGTCGTTGCGTATGAAGTGAAGGACAAGGATAAATCCCATCTGGCAGTGCTTTATATGGACTTTCATCCAAGAGACGGCAAAAGAGTTGGCGCTTGGTGTACCGGTTATGGAAGTCGACAGTACCGTAACGGACAGAAGATTGACCCAATCATTTCCATGGTGATGAACTTCACGCGTCCTAACGGAAATGCTCCGGCTTTGCTGAGTTTCGAGGAGGTAACCACTGCCTTTCACGAATTTGGTCATGCGCTGCATAGCGTTTTTGCCGACGGTCCTTATGACCGCACCTCCAGAGATGTTCCGCGCGATTTCGTTGAGCTGCCATCACAGGTCGATGAAAACTGGGCTGCAGAGCCACAAGTTTTAAAAGCCTACGCCAAACATTACAAAACTGGCAAAGTCATTCCGGATGCACTGATCGACAAACTTGAGAAAAGCGCTCAGTTCAACCAGGGATTTATAACGACAGAACTACTGGCAGCTTCCATTCTTGATTTGGACTACAATACTGCCGCCGACCCTGCTATCAGCGATATCAGGGCTTTCGAGAAACAATCGATGGAGAAAATCGGTTTGATCGACGAAATTCTTCCGCGATACAGAAGCACCTATTTTCAACACTCTTTCAGCGGCGGTTACACAGCGGGTTACTACGTTTACACTTGGGCTGCAGTGCTTGATGCGGATGCATTTGATGCATTCAAATCCTCCGGCGATATTTTTAATCCTGTTTTGGCAGCAAAATTCCGCGAACTGCTTACCAAATGCGGTACAGATGAAGGAATGGCCATCTACCAAAAATTCAGGGGAAAGGATCCGGATATCACTCCTTTGTTGAAAAAACGCGGACTTCTGTAGTACAAAAGTTTTTATCTTTGTAAAGGAGATGAATGATCATCATTTGTCGCCTCTTGATCCCAATTCTTTGTGAACCTTAGTGCCTTGGGGACTTAGTGGCTGGAAAAAATATAGCCACCAAGGCACAAAGGAGTCACAAAGCTGGAAGGAGTTTCATCGCCTAAATATGGCAATATTGTATTGTACTTAATTCAACTGTTCGTGTGAAAAAAATCAGATTGAAAATTCTAGGGCTCTCCTACAGTCAGGATCAGTCGGGTGCTTATGCCCTGGTTCTGGCAGAAACAGATGGGAACAGACGCATTCCCATCATCATTGGAGCCGTAGAAGCTCAGGCTATTGCCATCAATCTGGAGGGATTGAAACCCCCGCGTCCGTTGACGCACGACCTTTTTACCACCGTCCTCTCTACCTTCGGCATCCAGATCACTGAGGTCTTTATCCATGCTTTTGAAGAGGGTATTTTTTATGCCGAAATGAAACTTGCAGGAGAGAAGGGAAATTTCAACATCGACTCCAGAACTTCCGATGCCATTGCACTTGCCTTGCGCTGCAACTGTCCCATTTACACCACCGAAGAGGTAATGAGCCAGACAGGTATTCTCATCGATTTTGAAGATACAGCGGAGGGGGAAACTATTGAAGATGATTTGGACGAGCATTCCGTTTACGATGAATTTACTCTTGAAGAATTGAATGAGATGCTCGAAAAAGCCGTTCAAGACGAAGAGTACGAAAAAGCCTCAGTCATCAGGGATGAAATCAGCAAAAGAGGCGATCCTGATAAGGAAATAACCGAAGAATAAAACCACATGCGACAATATCTCGACCTTTTAACTCACCTGCTGGAAACCGGAAATGAGCGGTCAGACCGTACCGGAACCGGCACCATCAGCCGGTTTGGCTACCAGATGCGGTTCAACCTTGCAGAGGGCTTTCCGGTAGTAACGACAAAAAAACTTCACCTTAAATCGATCATTTACGAGTTGTTGTGGTTCCTGAACGGGGATACCAATGTCAAATATTTGCAGGACAACGGCGTAAAAATATGGAACGAATGGGCCGGTGAAGACGGAGAACTGGGGCCTGTTTACGGCCACCAATGGCGTTCGTGGTCTGCCCCGGATGGCAGGGAGATTGACCAGATCTCGCAACTGATCGGACAGATCAAAAGCAATCCCTCTTCGCGCCGTCTGATTGTGAGCGCCTGGAATGTGGGAGACATTGACAAGATGAAACTACCTCCCTGCCACCTGCTTTTCCAGTTTTACGTCAACGACGGAAAGCTGTCGTGCCAGTTGTACCAGCGAAGTGCGGATGTTTTTTTAGGAGTTCCCTTCAACATTGCTTCCTATGCCCTGCTCACCTTGATGGTGGCCCAGGTAACCGGACTCCAGCCCGGAGATTTTGTCCATACTTTTGGGGATGCACATATCTACAACAACCATTTGGACCAGGTCAGGCTTCAGCTCTCCCGCGAACCCTATCCGCTCCCACAGATGAAGATCAATCCGGAGGTGAAAAGTATCTTTGATTTCAAATTTGAGGATTTTGAACTGGTTAACTACCTGTCACATTCGCACATAAAGGGGGATGTGTCAGTTTAGAAAGTTTGAAATGTTTTTATTGTTTGAAATGTTGAAGTTGATAACCCTTCAAACATTATAAACATTTTAAACCCTTCAAACTTAAATGGTTCCTATAAGAAATCTGTATAATTACACTAAAAACCAATAAACCGAAAACATGGTTCATCCAAATATCTCCATTATCGTTGCCATAGCGCAGAATTTTGCCATCGGCCTAAACAACGATCTGCTGTTTCATCTGCCCGATGATCTGAAACGGTTTAAAAAAATCACTACCGGGAAGGCGCTCATCATGGGCAAACGGACCTTTTACTCCCTGCCCAAAGCCCCGCTTCCCAACCGCCGGAACATTGTGATTACGGATATCCCCGGAGAAACATTCGCGGGATGCGAATCTGTCAATTCGATCGAAGAAGCTGTTGCCCTGGTTCAGAACGAACCCGAGGCATTTATCATCGGAGGCGGTATGATTTACCGTCAGTTCTATCCCTTAGCAGGAAAGCTCTACCTGACCCTGGTGCACAAGGATCTGGAGGCAGATACCTACTTCCCATCAATAGATTTCGAAGAGTGGCGCGAGACTGCCCGGGAAGACTTTTATGATGAGAAAAACGGATTTGATTACTCTTATCTGGATCTGGTGAGGAAATAAAACGAGAGGACGACTAGGATGAAGGGGATGACTAGGACGAAAAGTGAAATAATGTGAAAATTGGGAAATGTGAAAATGTGAAAATTGGCAGTTGCACAATCCTAAATTTCCCGACCAAAATGTTGATCCCTGTCGAATTCTACCCCAGAGGGGTTTAATGTTAATAGCCCGGGGTTAAGCGACGAAGGAGCGATACCCCGGGTTGAAGAAGGACATAAGATAGCCGTCCGTGAAACCATATTGAAAAAATAGAGACTGATTGTTTCGGACGGAAGGAGAAAATATTGATAATTGTGGAAATTTAGGCCATACTTTCTTGCCGAACGACTCTTGTCCAATTTTCACATTTTCACATTTGTCTCAATCATCCAAAACCAGCATTTTACCCAGGTTGTCAAAGCGATTGCTGTAATCCTGAATAGAGGTCTTGATGACCTCCAGCGCCTCTTCACGGTCGTAGATTGCTTCGATGATGGTATTCCCCTCTTCACCGGGGATGTCCTTGTAGGTCAAGAAGTAGTGGCGTAAGCGGGTAATAATGCCCTCCGGAACATCTTTCAGGGAAGTAAAACGGCCATAAACAAAGTCGTTGTTCAGGACGGCGATAATTTTATCATCGGCTTCATCCCCATCGATCATCCGAAGGCCTCCGATGGGTTTGGCAGTAACCAGAATATCGCCGTGGTGAATTGATTTTTCGGTAAGAACCACGATGTCGATCGGATCGCCATCACCCTTAACTCCCTTTTTACCTGTCTTTTTGGAGCAAAGATCGCCTACCAATTTGCCGCAATAGGTTTGAGGGATAAATCCGTACAACGCCGGACAAACATTGGAATATTGCTGTGGGCGGTCTATTTTGAGATAACCGGAGTCTTTGTCAACTTCATATTTCACAGTATCAGTCGGCACCACTTCTATAAAAGCTGTCACCTTATCAGGTGCATGATCACCAATGTGTATCCCGTGCCAGGGGTGCGACTTGTAACGCAACCCCATCAATCGTCCGATCGGATCTGAAAATTTGTCTGCCATAGCCATACTTTTTAAACTTATTACAATTATAAGCTTATTTCGGTTCAATTGCAAACGACAGGGAGCACCGTTTCAACTTAAACCTTCGGCTCCCAACCTTTTTCGTAAGACCTGCTCCAAAGTTTCTGTGCCTCTTTGTCACCGATAATGTGACCATTTTTAGGATCAACATGGATGTCACGACCAACACGCCATGAGATATTCCCCAATTGCATGGCCACCACACTCTTGAATCCGGTCTCAACATCACAATTGGGACGCCGGTTGTTGCGGATGGCATCCAGAAAGTCTGCCATGTGAAGGCTGTCCAGCCCCAGGCTTGGGCTTGCCGTATTCCGGCCCTGCACATCGCTTTCAGTGACAAGGGATTTTACCTCCTCCACCATCTTCCCGGCAAGGTCAAAAACTTTGTAACTATCGCCCCCCGTATCAAGACTGCCGTTCTCTCCATAGAAAATGATACCGCGATCCATCCCCTCAATTTTGCGGCCATTGGAACTTCTGTTCTCCCACATCAACGAAATCCTGCCGGGATAATCCATCGTGATAATTTGTGTATCAGGTGTTTCCCAGTCATCCTTGTAATTGTAACGTCCGCCAACTGAAGTAACTCGGGTAGGAAAGTCAACACCAAGGCCCCAGCGGGCAACGTCCACCTCATGGGTCCCATTGTTCAGCGCCTCGCCTGTTCCCCAATGCCAGGTCCAGTGCCAGTTGTAATGGATCAGACCATCCCTGTAAGGCATCCGGGGGGCCGGTCCCTGCCAAAGGTCATAATCGAGCCATTCCGGAATTTCCGCCGGTTTGAAAAAATTGGCCTTACGGGTATTCGTATACCATGTTTTGGCCAGGTAAACACGTCCAATAATGCCCTCTTTCAACTTATTGATCCCCTGCGTCAGCACTGGTGCCGAACGACGTTGCGCACCCATCTGGACAACACGGTCATATTTTCGTGCGGCTTCGATGGCCAGTTCGCCCTCTCTCGGATTGTGGCTCAATGGCTTTTCAACATAAACATGCTTCCCTGCCTGACAGCCCATGATGGTAAGAGGAGCATGCCAATGGTCCGGAGTTGCAATGTAGATAGCGTCGATAGATTTGTCTTCCAAAACTTTGCGACAATCCTTTTCGGCCCTTGGAGGATTGGTTTGTCCCGCCTTCCTAACCGTCTCAATCGCCTTGGGCATCGTTCTGGAATCGACATCGCATACGATGGATACCTCGGCATTTTTCTGTTTGGCGATGGTGGCGACCATACTATTTCCACGTCCGTTCAAACCAATGGCAGCAAGATGAATCCGGTCGTTGGCTCCGATGATGTTGCTGTAACTTTTTGCACTAAACCCAAAGGCTGCGGTACCAATGGCAATACCTACTGAAGAGGCCGCCGTCTTTTTGATAAAATCACGTCTGTTGTTCATAAAAATATCTTAATAGTCTGGTTTTTACGTGTTTGAAAAAACACAAGAATGCAAGAGAATAATTTATTTGCTAATCTTATTCAATATTAGCAAATATTTAAGGAAATTTCATGTTACCCGCTTAAAAAACAGGGGATTGAAATTGAATCTGATCCACATTTTGTTATCTGAAATAACCTGCAATAAAATCAAGCTTCCCCTCGTTTGAGCGCAGCGGTAACGAGGGGATTATCACCATTTGTCTGAGACGAAATACCACGCACCCATATTTAAATTTAACGCAAAATTGAACCAAAGGAAGTTTCCGCAGTCTGCCAAACCAGATGGATTGGATTGTCCATCAGGTATTTGTTTTCTAATTACAAACGAGTAGCTGCAGCCCCCTTGTTACCGCTGCGCTCAAACGAGGGGGAGCAGTTCTTTCAATCTGAAGATATAAGACCTGTTTTTAAGGTGTGAATGATGTAACTAATTAGTGGAATTCTGTAACATTTTTGAGACTGATGTGGCTGACCTTTGAAATGAAATTTATTCAAACAAAAAATTAATAAAATGAAAAAATTAATGTTTTGTGCGGTGATAGCATTTATGATGTTGTCTTCTATTCCCTCACAATTGAAAGCGGCTGATAACACTAAATCAGTTACAACGGTAACCACTAAATCCGATGTACCAACAGAGGCTGCGCTAGCTGCCAGACTGGATGAGATCAAAGCGATGGATATGTCTACGCTAAGCAGATCTGAAAAGAAAGAGTTGCGAAGTGAAGTTAAAGCGATTAGAAGTACCCAGGATGAAATTTATGTTACCCATCATCATCATGCAATTTTCTACGGAGCTGGAGGCGTTTTGCTGGTCGTACTGATAGTCATACTCATCGTTTAAAACTGGAATGGTCTGTCAGTAATCTCTATTAGCTATTGGCTATTAGTTGTTTGCTTTCCCAGGACAGGATTAACTACCGGATACTCTAATTCAAAACTGTACAGTTTAGAATTAGAGCTTCCGGCTTTTTGTATCCCCCACTCCGCTGGCGCGGATTTGCAACCAAGCTCCCCCTCGTTTGAGTGTTGTTGAAACCAGTGCCAACTACTTATAAATCAGATTAATTTCTGCCAGCTCCTGACCAATTTGATGAATTCCCATCAATATCTTTTCTGTCTGCGTTTCAGATGGTTTTTTATGTCCGGTTACATATTGTGACAACAAGGTAGCATTCATTCCAATTCTATCAGCAAGTAATTTTGAGTTGATGACCTTATAATATTGGAAAAATTGTCTAAAATCGAGCTCAAACTTAATATTATCGCGAGTGATTTTTATCTCTTGATCTTCGTAATAAAGATTGGCTGCTTCATAAGCATTATTAATCAAATCTGTAACACTCTTTCCTGTCGTATAAATTGGGTAATCAACAGAATAGGCAGAAAACCCTGTATCTGTTTTTTCTACTATCATTCTAATCTTTTCCCTGATCGTCTTCATATGCCTCTCTATTTTCTTAACCCTGCGTCCTTCCGAATTTTAAGTTCAACTCCCTTTCCAAGCTCCTGACTCCCATGATTTGGAAAAATAATCATTCCCGGTTTTGAATTATGCTTCATTTTTACATGAGATCCACTCTGAGAAACCGGAAACCATCCATCATTAACCAGGATTCGATATAATTCAGAACATTTCATTAAGATTTGCTCAAGACAAAGGTAAATAATTATTTACTTTATTCCAAAAATAAATTGGTTTTCAACAAGCTTCTTTTGCATGGGCCTCAACTAACTTTTACGTCCCCCACCCCTCCCGGTCCAGGCTCCGGTATTGAATGGCTTCGCCCAGGTGATCGGCCTGGATGTTCTCGACTCCCTCCAGGTCGGCGATGGTCCGTGCCACTTTGAGGATGCGGTCGTAGGCCCGGGCCGACAGTCCCAGCTTTTCCATGGCATTTTTGAGGATGGCTTCACCGGCGCGGTCGGGGGTGCAATACAAATGCAGCAGTTTGGTGCTCATCTGGGCATTGCAATAGATTCCGGCCTCCTCAAACCTAAGCCGCTGAATCTCCCTGGCCGCAATCACCCTGGCACGGATGGTGTCGCTCGATTCGCCCGAACTCATGGCCGAAAGCTTGTTGAAGGGGACCGGCACCACCTCCAGGTGGATGTCGATGCGGTCGAGCAAGGGTCCCGATATCCGGTTCAGGTATTTTTGCACGATGCCCGGTCCGCAGACACACTGTTTGGTGGGGTGGTTGTAGAACCCGCACGGACAAGGGTTCATGGAGGCTACCAGCATAAAGGAGGCAGGGAACTCAACCGAGCATTTGGCCCTCGAAACAGTGATCGTACGGTCTTCCAGAGGCTGCCTCATCACCTCGAGCACCGACCTTTTGAACTCGGGAAGTTCATCCAGAAACAGCACCCCATTGTGCGCCAGGGAGATTTCCCCCGGTTGGGGAATGGTGCCCCCGCCGACCAAAGCGGCATCAGAGATGGTGTGGTGCGGGCTTCGAAAGGGCCGGCAGATCATCAGAGAGGACTGATTTTCAATCTTCCCGGCTACGGAATGGATCTTTGTTGTCTCAAGGGCTTCTTTCAGTGTAAAAGGGGGAAGTATTGTGGCTATTCGTTTGGCCAGCATCGTCTTACCTGCCCCAGGAGGGCCGATCATGATTAAATTGTGACCGCCCCCGGCTGCTATTTCAAGCGCTCTTTTCACATTTTCTTGTCCTTTGACCTCTGAGAAGTCGACTTCAAACTTGCTTTTGTTTGCATTGAACTCCTCCCGGGTATCAATCACCGTCTGTTTGAGCGGAATAGCGCTGTTGAAATAGTCGATTACTTCGCGGATATTTTCGACCCCGTAGATTTTCAGTTTGTCGACCACGGCCGCCTCCCGGGCGTTCTGAAGTGGCACGATCAATCCCTCAAATCCCTCCTCCCTGGCCCGGATGGCAATGGGGAGAACTCCTTTAACCGTCTGCAATCCTCCATCCAGGGAGAGCTCGCCCATCATCACATAGCGGCCAATCTCGGGGGCATAGATCTGTTCGGATGCCGAGAGGATTCCCATGGCAATGGGCAGATCGTAACAGGAGCCCTCCTTGTGAATGTCGGCAGGAGCCATGTTGATCACCGTCTTTTTTCCGGGCAGCTTAAACCCGTTGAAGCGCAGCGCAGCGTCAATTCGTTGCTGGCTTTCACGTACTGCCAGGTCGGCCAATCCGACCATGTTGAAGCGGATGCCCCTCGACACATCCACCTCGATCGTAATTGTGGTTGCATCGATTCCGTGCACCGCACTGCCATAAGTTTTTATCAGCATGACTATTCAGTTTTACTCTATTTGCTGTGATATCCTTAAATATACCGAATTTTGAGGAGAAAATGAAATTTGAAGGCGGCTAATTGCAGTTAGCTGGAATGATTTTATACCTCAACTGATAACTAGGAGCCATCAAAATATCCCTTATATTTGTGAGATGGTTGTTGCGTTTTCGCAATTGTGTATCATAAGAAATTTTACCACAAAGGAAACAAAGGATGCTCAAAGGGCACAAAGTAAAGTCCTGATTTATTGGATATTTGTAACCTTTGTGTGTTGACTTTGAGTCCTTCAAGGTAAAATAATCCTTAATTCGTAATTTTTAATTTTTAATTTTTAATTTTTAATTCATTCCCCCAGTGTCAGATATAATCCGCCTTTTGCCCGACTCCGTTGCCAACCAGATCGCTGCCGGCGAGGTTATCCAACGCCCCGCCTCAGTGGTAAAGGAGCTGGTCGAAAATGCCATCGATGCGGGAGGCGATGCGATCACCGTCAATGTCAAGGATGCCGGCCGTACGCTCATCCAGGTTACTGACAACGGCAAGGGGATGTCGCCGGCCGATGCGCGTATGTCGTTCGAGCGTCATGCTACCTCCAAGATTCACGAGGCCAACGATCTCTTTTCGATCCGTACCATGGGTTTCAGGGGGGAGGCGCTGGCGTCGGTTGCATCGGTTGCAGAGGTAGAGTTGCGCACCCGTCAACAGGGCGAGGAGCTTGGCACTTTTCTGCATATCCTCGGCTCCGTTTTGCAAAAGCAGCAGACCGACCACTGTCCGGAGGGTTCCAATTTCTCGGTGAAGAATCTCTTTTTCAACGTACCGGCAAGACGTAAATTTCTGAAATCCAATAGCTACGAATTAAAAAACATCATCACCGAAATACAACGGATCGCCCTCGCAAATCCTGAACTTTCTATCTCCTTCTTTCACAACCAGGCGCCGGTCTACGAACTTCCTTCAGAGAATATCCGGAAACGGATCGTTAGCCTCTTCGGCAAAACGATTAACCAGAGTCTGACCCCAGTAGAGTCGGAGACGACCCTGGTCAAACTGACCGGATTCATCGGTCAGCCGAAGTTTGCTAAAAAAAGCTTTGGCGAGCAGTTCTTCTTCGTGAACGGCCGTTTCATGAAGCATCCATTCTTTCACCGGGCGGTGATGCAAGCCTATGAGCGCCTCCTGCCATCGGATGCCATCCCTTCCTATTTTCTCTACCTAGAAGTTGATCCTGCTACCATTGATATCAACATCCACCCCACCAAGACCGAGATCAAATTCGAAGACGAGCAGGCCATCTGGCACATCCTCAGCGCCTCCGTCAGGGAGGCCATCGGCAAATACAACCTCATGCCCACCATCGATTTCGATCAGCGCGGTTCCATCGAAATTCCACTTCTTCCCGGTAGGGGAAGCAGTTTTGCTCCTCCTGAAATAGAGATCAATCGTCATTACAACCCATTTCAGCCTGAGAGCTATCCGGGTAACCGGAATAATTATGGCCTTGAGAGCAGCCAAACCGGCCATTGGGAGAAACTTTATCAGGGAATGGAGAATCAGAAGGACGGAGAGAAGGAGGGACTGGGAGACTGGGAGACTGGGAGACGGAGGGATGGAGAGACGGAAAGACGGAGAGACGGAGAGACGGAGAGATGGGGAGACGGGGGGACTGGGAGACGGGGAGATGGGGAGACGGAGAATTGGCAGGGAACTCATTCGCTGGGTAGTGAGCAGGAGTACCAGTCGGCCAATTTTATGCAGCTCAAAAACAGGTACCTGCTTACCCCCGTCAAATCAGGATTGATGGTGATCGATCAGCGGGAAGCCCATGCCAGGATTCTGTACGAAAATTTTATGCAGAATTTCAATTCTCATCTTGCTGCCAGTCAGCGTCAACTTTTTCCACCGGTTTTGGAGCTGAATGCGGCTGATGCGGAAATTTTGAATGCACTCCGGGAAGAACTGCATCAGCTTGGATTTGATATTAGGCCCGGGGAAGAGCATCATTTTTATATTGATGGCACTCCCGGTGTACTGAGTCACCTGGATGCCAAAGAGCTGGTAGAGGCAGTCATAGCCTCCTTTCAGGATCGTCCGGTCGATCTGATGGAGGAGATCAAGGCACAGCTGGCATTGGTGCTGGCACAATCCTCTGCCATAAATTACGGCGTCCCCCTTAAGCAGGAAGAGATGGTCTCGCTTTTCAACCAACTTTTCGCCTGTCAATCGCCCGGATTCTCGCCAGCCGGAAGGAAGATCATCTCTATCATTGCCCTGACAGATATTGAAAATCTGCTGAAGAGTTAGCGTATCTCGTCCGAATCCTTATTTTTGCATAAAATGATTTGAAAATATACCATGCAATACCGTCCTACTTCACCATATTCCATCCCGCCGGTCGTCAAGAACCTGATTATGATCAACATTCTCATGCTGGTCGCGACCTGGGCTTTGAAATCTACTGGAATTGACCTCACAGAGAAACTCGGTCTTTACTTTCCGGGATCCCCACATTTCAGGCCTTACCAGCTGGTCACGCACATCTTCATGCATGCCAGCTTTGGACACCTGTTTTTCAACATGTTCGCGCTCTACATGTTTGGGAAAGTGCTCGAGATGGTATGGGGTCCCAAGCGTTTCCTAATCTATTTTCTGGTCACCGGTTTGGGGGCAGCCACCCTTCACCTGTTCGTGAATTACCTCGAGTTATCACATGTTGCCAGAACTGTGGATGCCTTTGCCAACACACCTTCGCCCGAACTGCTCGCTTCTTTTGTCAAAGCGAATCTGGGTGGCCAGGCGGCTCCATGGGTACACGATTTTATCAACAAATGGTCAGAAACGCCGGGTAATCCTGCATACGCGCAACAGGGGATCGATATGGTACAGCAAATTTATAATGAGAAGATCAACATCCCGACTGTCGGGGCTTCGGGTGCCGTATTCGGAATTCTCCTGGCCTTCGGCGTGCTTTTCCCAAATACCGAACTGATGCTTCTTTTCCCTCCGGTTCCTATCAAGGCTAAATATTTTGTGATAGCTTACGGACTCATTGAACTCTACCTTGGTTTTACCCAATCCAACAGCGATGTGGCCCACTTCGCCCATCTTGGCGGAATGCTCTTCGGGTACCTGCTGTTGCGTTACTGGAATTATAGTTCAAAGAATTTCTATTGATCACCCATGGCGCTTACCGACGAAATAAAGCTCTCTTACCAGCATGGCTCCTATCTTACAAGGTTGATCTACATCAACATTGCGATCTGGATAGCTGTCCGCTTGGCTGCTGTATTTCTTGTTCTCGGGGGAAACGAAGACCTCAGCTACATTGATTGGCTGGCCCTGCCGGCCTCTTTCGGGCAATTTCTGAGCCGCCCCTGGACCCTTTTCACATACATGTTTCTGCATTACGAGTTGCTGCATATTCTGATGAATCTGCTTTGGCTTTACTCCTTCGGTCGCATTTTTCTTGAGTACCACCAGCCCCGAAAGCTGCTTTGTCTCTACATTTTCGGTGGCATATCCGGAGGACTCTTTTTCATGGCTGCATACAATTTCTTCCCCTATTTCCGGCATGCTATCGAATTCTCCAGACTACTGGGCGCCTCTGCTGCTGTCATAACCATCGTGATCGCTACCGCCGTCTATGTTCCCAACCATGTGCTTCATTTGATATTAATAGGACCTGTCAAAATAAAATGGATTGCCCTTGTCTCGGTCGTGTTGTATGTTGTGAACCTTACCGGAGACAACGCAGGCGGAAATTTTGCCCATCTTGGAGGCGCCTGCTGGGGATTTTTATACATGTCGCTCCTAAAATCAGGAATCGACCTCTCTGCACGGTCAGAGCGATTTTTTGACAGACTATTCATCTGGACGAAACCCAAAAAGAAATTGACGGTCGAATACAATTCAGGATCCTACCGGGAATATGGATACAACAGAAGTAAAAAACAGCAACAAGAGGAGGTTAACCGGATTCTTGACAAGATAAGTACTTCCGGTTACGACGCCTTATCAATCGAAGAAAAGGAGATGCTATTCAGAATGAGCGGCAAAAAATGAAGAAAAGCAAGGTCAAAAATCTGTTTTCGAAATTCGGGTTCGTCACGAATATGATTTTTGGCGGATTGCTCCTATTGGTCTATGTATCAGTCCTGGTCCCTCCAGATATATTTTGGCCGGCCGCGTTTTTCGGGTTCCTCTTTCCCTATTTGCTGTTGATCAATCTTCTCTTCGTTGGTTTTTATGCACTACTAAAGTCCAGAAAACTCCTCCTTTCGCTTTTTATTATCCTGATAGGTTACCAACATCTGTTCAATTTCATTCAACCCTTTCCACGTTTTGGGTTGGGAGGAGGTGGATTGAAAATTTTAAGCTACAATGTCCACTATTTCGTAAAGGATCTTGGCAGACAACAGAGTGATCATCCCAAACTGGTTGACTACCTGCGAAGCGTCAATGCCGATATCATTTGTCTTCAGGAAACCCGCTTGCTGAAAACCGGAAAACTATCTCCCGAGGGAATCAGGGATGCTCTTCCCGGAATAAAATATTATCATCTGGCGCATTCGAACACCACTGGAGGACCGATGACGTTATCCAAATTCCCAATTGTCAGACTGGGTGAGATCCGTTTCGAGCGCAGTGCCAACATGGTGCTTTTTTCGGATATTGTTGTTCGTCCGGGGGATACAATCAGGGTTTACAACTGTCATTTTCAATCCTACAAAATCACGCCTGAAGATTACTCCCTAACCGATCCCGAAAAAAGCGGAACCAATGAACAGCAGCTGAAAGAGGCCCGATTAATCAGCAAAAAAATGATCCTGGCCTTTACTTTCCGGGCCCGGCAAGCAAGAACTGTTGCGGCTCACATTGGGAAGTGCCCTTATCCGGTGATCGTTTCCGGTGATTTTAATGACACCCCGCTCTCCTATACCTATCATATACTGGACAAACAACTGAAAGACGCATTCCAGGAAGCCGGCTTTGGTATATCTAATACTTATACTGCATTTCTACCCTTGTTTAGAATCGACTACATTCTTCACAGTCAGAGATTTAAGGCGGTCCATTACCAATCTGATTCGGTCGAACTGTCAGATCACTTCCCGGTTATAGCTGTGCTGGAGTACCTCAGATAATTTGAATCTGGATTCCACAGAATATTGGAATATGATCTATCCCGCCGGGAATAGCCAATTTAAAAGATCCGGAACTGAATTGAAAAGTTATTCACTACCGTTCTATCATGACAACGACCATTCACGAAAAAGATCGCTCTTTTTAATCAATTTCCCCTATTATCTTGCAATTTTGAGGTATATTTGATTTTATAAAACGACCAGGAATATTTTTTTTAACACAATCAAATCCGTCAGTTGGCGGATAGGGAATTCCATCCTGCCAATAAAAAATACAGTTGTTTTCTGATGAAAAAATACCGGGCCCTCATCGTCGATGACGAAAGACATGTTCGTGAAGTACTGGAATTGCTATTATCTCAGTATTGCAAAGAGGTGGAAGTTGTTGCATTAGCCTCCTCTGCTGCAGAGGCTCGTGAACTTCTTAAATTACATGCCATCGATTTTATTTTTTTGGATATCTCCATGCCGAAGGAGGATGGATTTACTTTCCTTACGACTATTCCCAAAGAAAATTATTGCATTATTTTTGTTACTGCATTCGAAGATTATGCACTGCGTGCACTCAAAGCAAGTGCCATCGACTATCTGTTAAAACCTATTACACCACTTGATCTTATTGAAGCGGTTTCCAAGGCAGCACACCATTACGAAATGCTGCAAAGCCGTGAACAGGAAAAGCAAACCTATCAGGATTCGCTGAGAAACCTGAGCGAAAATATCAGCCATGAGTTCAAGAACCTTACCAGGATAACTGTCTCTGAGCAGTTCGGATTTCAGGTTGTCAATACTTCAGACATCATCTATCTTGAAGCAGACAGTAACTATACCATCATACACCTGTCCGGTTTAAAGAAAATTGTAGCAACCAGGACCATGGGTGATTTTGAGAAAATTCTTGACCAGCCCGATTTCTTCCGCATACATAAATCGATCATTATCAACCTAAATTACCTGAAGGCTTATTCCAGTTACCAGGGCAATTTTGTTACTTTAATCGAAGGGACTACTTTGAGTATTTCAAGAAGAAGATTGAATGACTTCAGGGACGCCATCAAACATTTCACCAAATCACTAGACTAACTTGAAAGAAAAAATTTTATTATCACTGTTTATTCTCCTATATGCCCTAACCAATACATCGGCACAAAGTCCTCTTGTTCAACACTTCACAACCTCAGAAGGACTTCCATCAAATGAGGTTTACAAGATTTTTCAGGACAGCAAAAAATTCATCTGGTTTGCAACGGATTCTGGTATAGCAAGGTATGACGGATCCAAATTTACCTATTATCGAAAACAGGATGGACTTAGCAGCAACGATATTACTGATATCAAAGAGGATTCTTACGGCAGGATATGGCTCTTCCACTCCAATGCTTCCCTCAATTTCTATTCGGATAATTTCATACACAATGAAAAAAATACCCCCTTTCTTGATTCACTGAAAAGTGATTTTTACTTTCGCCAACTTTATGAAGATGAGAGTCATACTCTTTACTTCTATGATAATCCCAATCGTCTGATTCATGCGCTCGATCCCCAGAATCATATAAGAAAATACAAATTACCATCAGTATTTTTTAAATCCAATGTACAACCATACAAACAGCAAGCAATGTCCATTCTTTATATGAAAAAGAATGCGAATGGCGAATTTCTTTTTTGGACACCGGCCGGATGTCTCACAACCAAAGATTTGAAAGGAAAAATTGTTCAACTGAATAGTTCATTCAGATTCAGAGAGGTTATTACTTCCTCAACCAACTGCAAATACATCGTAGTCAGGGAAAACGAAAAGACAAAATTTGAGATAAAGAGATTTAATGATGAAATAACATTTGACAAAATAGCGCCTATTAGAAGCAGAACAGGGGCTGAAATGATTTCATCCATTCTTGAGGATGAGAATGGCTTCTTATGGATTTCAACATACGATAAAGGGGTCTATTGCTTCAAAGAGGGTATTATAGTCTATCACTTCGATATCAATGATGCAAAAACGATCATACAGGACCATGAAAAAAATATATGGATCAGCTCATTGAAGGAGGGTGTTTACAAAATCAGCCCCTTTTTCGACCACCATCAACACTTAGAGCGTGGTATTTTTGAAAATTCCGGAATTTCTGCCATTTGTCAATACGACAGTGCAGCCTTTTGGTGTACAAATGGCAAATTGGTTTACTTATTGAAAGACAATAATTTGTTTAAGCTGGATTTTCAGAAAACCGAAAAGTCGTTCAATCAGTTGTTGCAAGTGGACCACCGTACTTTATTAGTAGGTGAAACAAGTAAACGGCCATTTGTCCTGGAGGGCATCCATTTCAATCAATCAGAAAAAAAAATTAGCGCCGAGAGAGTAAGCCAGTCTCCGATTGCATTGCATAGCCTTATTTACAACAAAGAAAAAAATGAAATCGCTTCACATAATCGGTATTATTACTTCATAATTTCCAGCGATCAGTTTTTTAGAAAAATGAAATATGGGGGACCCGGTGAACAAATTTCCAACATCTACTACAATACCAATAACAACCTAATTGTCAATGCGAAGAAGAACTATATCTATCAAAACCAAACCACTAATGAGTACGAAGAACTATCTTACTTTAACTATAAAAAAATTTTGGGACACCTTAATTTAAACGAGAAAACCGAATTATTCAACATCGAAGGCGACAGTCTCTTTTTATATGCCAATAAAAAACTAGTTAACCTATCCGCCGCATTTGAACAACCGATAGATATGCAGATCAAACATTTCGTCTATCATGATTCCACCTTATATATAGCCACTTCCAGGAATATTTACGTATGCAAAAATCCTTTAAATATCCTAAAAAAGGAGGGTGTTCTCCTGAACCTGATCGATATCAACTTCAATTCCATACACGGTATTCTATTTAGCAACAAGAAATTATTTATCGCCAGTGAAGACGGTTTGACTTCAATACCCTATTCCGATCTGAACAGCAGAAGCGTTTATTCGCCCATTCCTTATTTCCAGTCCTTACAGATCAACGAAAAAGAGAACCGGGTAAAAAACGGGGTGATATCGTCCGTTAGCGGTCAGCGGATCAACATTTCATTTGGTAGCATCAATTATTCTGTCAGTCCCAATATCTACTCCTATAAATTAGAGGGTGCCGATGGCGACTGGACCTTTGTCAAGGGGAATAATGTTGTGCTGCAAAATCTTCCCAAGGGTAAATACTCCTTTTTGCTTCGCGCCAGAAAACCTGCCTCCACGTGGAGCGAACCTGTAGCGTTTGGAATTACTGTTAAAGCAACAATCTGGCAACATCCGCTGTTTTATTTCATTCTCATGTTATTTCTTACAGGAATTGCATTCCTTGTCGTATTGAGAAGAAAAAACATAGAACTGGGCAGGCGCCAGATGGAACATCAAATGATCCTATTGGAGCAAAAGTCTCTGCAAGCTATGATGAACCCTCATTTTATTTTTAATTCCCTGGGGTCGATTCAAAACTATCTTCTCCACAACAAACCAAATGAAGCAGGCGTTTACCTCTCGCAATTTGCAAGATTGATCAGGCAAAACCTTAATGCCATAGATACTTCGACAGTCAATCTCGAAGAGGAGGTCGATCGTCTAAGAAACTACCTCGATCTTGAGATACTGCGGATGGAGAATAAATTCTCCTATTTCATTGAGATTGATGAAGCCGTTGAGTCAGATGACATCTTAATCCCTTCCATGATCATCCAGCCTTTTGTCGAAAACTCGATCTGGCACGGTATCGCAAACCTCGAGGAGAAAGGGATTATTGGCATCACATTCAGATTAAAAGATGAAAAATCACTTCAAATAACCGTTGAGGACTCCGGGATAGGTATCCAAAATGCCGAAAAATATGTTTCTCAAAGTGAAAAACATTTGAATTTAGGCATGACCATTACCCGAAAAAGGTTGGTACTTCTCAGCCAAAAGTACGGTATAGAAACAAGCGTTAACTACAGGCAACGGTCACCAGGTCTTCAGAATCCCGGTACGATCGTAGAGATCATCGTTCCTTTGCTCTATGGAAGATCAGAAGTTCGCTCCTGATTGATTGCCGTTCAATAAGCAGCGAACCCCTTTCCTACATTCAACCACTCCACTGGCTCAAACTCAAATTCCTGTTTTTGGTTATTTTATACTATTGTACCGTAATCCTGTTGAGTTTGAGGTTTACATCAGGTTACTTTCTGCTTTACCCAACCACCCAACGATAGGAGATTGCTTTATCCTATTAAGTGAAGTACTTAGAACGAGCAAAGGCGAAAGCCAATGCTCGCTAAGTGGCTTCATTTTAGCCAAAAAACTATTTCTCTTTCCATCTTCCACTTTTTCATACAGGGCAAACTCATACTTTTTTTACCCTAAATTTGGTACTGGGGCAGGTAAAAGTTTCTGAAAAGTCATATGAGGAAAAGCAAAAAAAACCTGTTTGAATCAAGCAGGTCGTTTTAAAGTCTTTTTGTCTCGTTACGCTGGTGTAATAGCATCAGTAGGACATACTTCAACGCATGATCCACAATCGGTGCAGAGTACAGCATCAATTTTGTAGATTTCTCCTTCGCTGATCGCTTCAATAGGACACTTATCGATACATTCACCACAACCGATGCATGCATCAGAAATTTTATAAGCCATAACTAAATTTATTGGTTTTACTGAAAATTAATTTCAAGAAACTCACTGTAAAGGTATAAAGATTGTGTGAAATACAAATTTTTTAAGCAAATTTTACAGGGCAAACTCACACTTTTTATGATAAAAAAAGTGTGAGTTTGCCCTGCTTTTCATATATTTGTATGTCACTACAACTACTAACAAATCATGGAAACAACTAAATCAGCTGACAAACGAATTCTGTCCGTCGATGTATTACGCGGTTTCGACATGTTCTGGCTCATTGGGGGTACCGGACTCGCGCTGGCCATCGTAAGATTATTGGGAACCGGAGTTCAAAATCTTCTCCTGCCCCAATTGGATCATGCCGATTGGATAGGTTTCACTTTTTATGACCTGATCTTTCCCCTGTTTGAATTTGTTATGGGAATGTCGGTTCTCTTTTCACTGAAGAAAATACTACAGAAAGACGGTAAAGCTGCAGCTTATCAACGGCTTATCAAAAGATTTGTGGTGCTGTTCTTA
>JAPLDT010000024.1 GCA_026391315.1 Bacteroidia bacterium | reverse complement strand
TTTAAGAAGATAATCTACTGCGCCGACTTTTACTGCATTGATACCAAACTCCTCATGTGCGCTAACGAATACAACCATAAAATTCCGTTCATTGTATTCACTCAGGAAATCAAATCCATCCAATACAGGCATGTTAATATCGAGAAATACTACATCCGGTGTATGCATAATTACCAGCTCCTTCGCACTAACCACAGAATCAGCACAACCTAAGATTTCAATTTCACGACAATAATTCTCAATGATCATCCTAAGATTTTCTCTTCCATAAAGTTCATCATCAACGATGATTGCTGTTAGTCTGGTCAAAATATTCTGTAAAGGCATTGTTCTTTCTTATAAACTGAATTAAAAAATTATACCCTTGAGTCCACTCTGATAAGTCTTTTCCTGCCACAAAGACACCAAGAAGACACAAAGGTTCACTAAGAGTTATGGTGCTGACATTTAAGTCTTTGTGAACCTTAGTGATTTAGTGACTTAGTGGCCTTCTTTATTTTTTTGCTTTTCGGAGTGGACTCACTCTTTAAAATTGCCCTGTCATTCAGAAAGATGACAACTTCTGTCGTTTACGTTCTTTCAAATGTATCGTTTAATTTGATAAAATCACATTGCATGTAACTATCAACCTATTTTACCACGATGGTCTTGATATTCACAAATTCCCTGATCCCAACATAGGATAGTTCGCGTCCATATCCACTCTCTTTGATGCCGCCAAAAGGTAAACGAGGATCAGATTTGACAAAGTCATTGACAAAGACGCATCCGGCTTCGAGTCCCCTTTCTGCCAGCATTTTGCCTTTCTGCAAATCGGCCGTAAAAATACCGGCACCCAATCCAAAAACGGTGTCGTTGGCGATACGGATGGCCTCTTCTTCGGTTTTAAAGCGGTACAAAACCGCCACCGGGCCAAACAGTTCTTCTTGGTAAGCCGGCATACCGGGGGTTACATTTTCTATTACCGTTGGGGGATAAAAAACTGCTTCCCCTACCGGGATAAAACCACCTATCAGCACTGAAGCGCCCATCGCGCGGCTCGTTTCGACCTGCTGGTGCAATTCGTTGCGCAGATCTTTCCGCGAAAGTGGACCGTAAGTTGTGGACGGATCAAGCGGATCTCCACAGACCGATGCAGACATCAGTCGCACAAATTCGGATTTGAATGCATCATAAACCGAATCGGCAATGATAAACCGTTTTGCTCCGATACAACTCTGACCGGCGTTCAGCAAACGGCTGGTCACACAAAGTTTGGCGGCAGTAATAACATCGGCATCCGCCAGGATCACGTAGGGATCGCTGCCTCCCAGTTCAAGAACAGATTTTTTGAGGTTTGCTCCTGCCGCGGCAGCCACGGCTTTCCCGGCAGGGGTGCTCCCAGTAAGGGTTACAGCTTTGACCAATGGATTTGCGATGACAGCCTCCACTCTGGAGGAGCCTATCAGCAAAGTTCTGAATACATTCTTGGGGAAACCTGCCTCTGCCACCAGTTGCTCAATAGCCAGCGCGCAACCCGAAACATTGGAGGCATGTTTCAGCAATCCGGTATTTCCGGCCATCAATGCAGGTGCAATAAACCGGAATACCTGCCAGAAAGGGAAATTCCAGGGCATTACGGCGAGGATGGTTCCAATCGGTTGGTAAGAGATGTAAGATTCCTGAGCCTCTGTTTGAACCGGCTCATTTTGTAAAAATCTCTCGCCGTTTTCGGCATAATAGCCACATGCCAAAGCGCATTTATCGACCTCTCCCAATGCTTCGCGGTAGACCTTCCCCATCTCGGAAACAATCAGGGCAGCCAGCATTTCCCTCTTTTCCACAAGTTTTGCCTGGAGATTTTTCATCAGCTTTGAACGGTGCTCAAAGGTGGTTCGCTTCCAGGCCTGATAGGCTGCATCCACCTGTTGTACAATGGTATCTACCTCCACAGTCGTCTGTTCCCGGTAGGTTTGAACGATTTTACCTGTAAATGGATTGATGGATTGCATGGGATAAGTTGTTTATTCAAAATTAGCTGATTTTGGGGAAATCATCATGAAAAATTCGTGATTGGTATAAAAAGTGGGTAACTTTATATAGAGGAGAATAGCAGCTATATAATATTTGCTCACAATTAGCTCCGGAGGAGCGTCCTGATTGTAGAAAGCAAGACGAGTTGCGGGAAAGAGCTCCGAAGGAGCGATCTGTTGAAAGGTTTAGCAGGTCGCGCCTCCGGCGCTCTATAATTCTTCGACAACATCGTCTACAAACAGATCATCCTTCCAGGATTCTAGAATTACAATGGAGGTTTAGTTAGTATAATATGATGAAAAACGCAACAGAAACCAAGGAGCCTTTAACAATCAGGCCAAATACCTACACCCAGATTTATATTCAAATTGTCTTTGCGGTAAAAGGCAGACAAAATTTTATCGAAGAGCAATACAGAGAGGAATTGCAAAAATATCTTACTGGAATCATCCAAAACAGATTACAAAAATTGCTGACAATCTATTGTATGCCAGACCATGTTCATCTATTTATTGGACTTAAGCCAAACATGACGATTTCTAATTTGGTACGTGATATAAAGTCTCTCTCTTCACCGTTTATTTCAGAACGTTTAAAATTTAATTGGCAGGAAGGCTTCGGAGCATTCTCCTATTCGAAAAGCCAGATCGATCAAGTGGTGAAATATATCTTAAATCAGAAAAGTCATCATCAAAAGCTGACATTCAAGGAAGAATACATCGAATTTCTGAAGAAATTTGAGATTGAATACCTGGAAAAATACTTGTTTGAATGGTATGATTAACAGGTCGCTCCTCTGGAGCTCCATCCCTATGCTCACAACGTTATCTACAAACATGTTGCTCCTCCGGAGCAAAATCGTATGATTATTTTGTAGTGGCATTCTGCGGTTCGGTCGTCTCTTCTACAACCTCATGGGTTGCTGTTTCAGCTTCTGGTGCAGCAACTTCCGAAGGGGCAATTGCCTCCGGTTTCTTGTCATCAAAATACTGACGGTAGAAGATGAAAATGGCCACAATACCTACCGAAATAGAGGAGTCAGCAATGTTGAACACCGGTCTGAAAAAGATAAATTCCTGGCTGCCCCAGATGGGGAACCAGCTTGGGAAATGCCCTTCAATTAGCGGAAAATAGAACATATCTACCACTTTCCCCAATAAAAAGGAGGTATAACCGCCACCTGCCGGGAAGAGGGTGGCTACCACACCATGACTCTCATTGAAAATCAATCCGTAAAATGCGCTGTCGATCAGGTTACCCGTTGCTCCGGCCAGGATGAGCGAAAAACAGACAACCAAACCGAATGGCACTTCCTTTTTCCACAATTTGGAAAGGTACCAGCCCAATGCACCAATGGCTGCCATCCTGAAAATCGTGAGGAAATATTTACCAATGTTGTTGCCAAACTCAAAGCCAAAAGCCATGCCGTTGTTCTCGACAAAATGAAGGATAAACCAATGCTTTGCCACAACAACCTCTTCACCCAGCATGAAGTGGGTTTTGATGTATATCTTAAGAATTTGATCGACCACCAGAATCAGCAGGATGATCAATATCGATTTTGTTTTGTTACTCATATGTTCGTTTCAAAATGCTTTCAGAATCCGCCGCGAAATTAGATATTTATGATACATCCGGTACTCCTTTGTGCAACCTTTGTGCAGTACTTTGTGACCTTTGTGGTTAAAACATTGAATTTAACCACAAAGGACGCGAAGGTTCTCACGAAGGACACTACGCGGAATGGAGTCAACCCTCAACATTTAGCTCATTGCCCTCCTCAACTTTAGGCTCTTCTGCACTGACCACCTTTTTGCTGTCCCCAAAATGATGCCTGTGGAAAATGAATATGGAAAATACTCCGATGGAAACAGCTGAATCGGCAACGTTAAAAATATGCCGGAAGAAAATCAACTCCTGACCTCCCAGAAAAGGAATCCAGGAAGGATAAGTGGTTTCAATCAGCGGAAAATAGAACATGTCGACCACCCTGCCCATCAGGAAAGAGGAGTACCCTCCACCTGCAGGGAAAAGAGTCGCTACCTCTCCCGGGGTGTAATTGAAGATCATTCCGTAGAATGCTCCGTCTATCATGTTGCCGATGGCGCCGGCCATGATCATGGAAAAACAGGCAATCAATCCGAATGGAGCCTCCCTTTTCAAAAGCTTGTTCAGGTACCAGCCCAATAAGCCAATGGCGATCAGGCGGAAGATGCTCAGGAAATATTTGCCGATGTGATTTCCAAATTCGATGCCAAAGGCCATCCCATTGTTCTCGATGAAATGGAGGATAAACCAGTTTTTGAAAATGACAATTTCGCCGCCCGGAGCCAAATGGGTTTTGATCCAGAATTTTAAAGTCTGATCAACCACCAAAATCAAAAGGATAAGAAGTATTGATTTTTTTCTATTGCTCATGGGCAATGTAAAAAGTGCAGAGAAAGCTCTTTCGGTCTTCAATGGGTAGATCGGTTAACTCTTTTGCCCTGAAAAAACAGATCAGCGCTGGGAATTTTTTGCGTCAATAGATAAAGTGGCGTGAGGAACCGCACGCAGTCTCTCTTTGGAGATCAAGGCTCCTGTTTCGCGGCAGATACCATAGGTTTTGTTCTCAATCCTGATCAGGGCCGCTTCGAGGTGCTGAATAAATTTCTGCTGACGTTGGGCAAGCTTGCCTGCCTCCTCTTTGGACAGAGTGGCTGCACCTTCCTCCAATACCTTGAAAGTTGGGGATGTATCCTGGGTATCATTGCCGTCACCCTGTGTAATGGCGTTTTTGTATAGTTCGTAATCCTGACGTGCCTTTTCCAGTTTGCCCAGAATCAGGGACTTGAACTCCTGGAGTTCATCGTCTGAATATCTTGTTTTCTCTGCCATAATGTTGCGCTTTTTGTAAATATAAACTAAATCGGTGCTATTTATACATGCTGAAATAAATATTTATCAACAGCATCGGTTAATCTCTTAAATTTTCCTGACGGTTAGAACTGTTTCTAACCCAGGTTCTATTTCAACTAGTTGATCTACAGCTACCTCCGATACATCAATCCGATGAAGTTTCAGTGCCAGAGTCTGTGCGCAGATATAATCCCCGAATTTCTCCAGCGCTTCAGCCAGCTCAGGGTGGTTGCCTACCGTGAGTTCTATCTTGTCAGTAACCTCGAAACCGCTCTCTTTCCGCAAATTCTGAATTCTGTTGATCAGTTCGCGGGCGATACCTTCCAACCTTAGCTCCGGCGTAACATGAATATCGAGCGCCACTGTCAGATTGCCTTCACTGGCTACCTGCCAGCCCGGAATATCTTCCGTTAGGATCTCAACATCTTCTGAAACAAGCCTGACGGCTTCTCCTTCGATGACCGCTTCAAAAGAACCATCCCTCTCGAAAGAGGCAATCTGGCCCTGATCCATGGCAGTAACCATGGCGGCAATCTGCTTCATCAGTTTGCTGTATTTCGGCCCAAGTGTCTTAAAATTGGGTTTGATCTTCTTCTTGATAATTCCCAACGAATCGGTCAGATACTCCACCTGCTTCACATTGACTTCAGTCAATACAAGACTTTCGATGGCTTCAAACTGTTTGCGGAAACTTTCGTTCAAAACAGGCACGATGATCCTTGCCAAAGGCTGACGCACTTTCAACTTCTCCTTCCGGCGAAGGCCGAGTATCATGCTGGATGCTTTTTGGGCCATCTCCATCCGCTCTTCAAGCGCCTGGTCGACCATACTTTCGTCGGCTACCGGAAATTTGGTGAGATGGACGGATAGATCCTGTTCCCGATGGGCCACTTTGTTCAGGTCGCGGAATAGCTGATCGCAGTAGAAAGGGGCAATGGGTGCGGCCAGCTTGGCAACAGTCTGGAGGGCAGTGTACAAAGTCTGGTAGGCAGAAATCTTGTCAGCATCGTATTCGCCGCCCCAGAACCTTTTACGGCTTAGCCGGACGTACCAGTTGGAAAGGTTTTCGGAGACGAACTCTGAAATAGCCCTTCCTGCCTTGGTCGGTTCGTATGTTTCGTATGCTTCGGTTACATCTAAGATTAGGGTGTTCAGTAAAGAGAGAATCCAGCGATCCAGCTCAGGACGCTCCGAATTTGGGAGTTCAGCTTCCCGGTAGGCAAAGCCATCCACATTGGCATACAAAGCAAAGAAGCTGTATGTATTGTAAAGTGTTCCGAAGAATTTACGGCGCACTTCGTCTACTCCTCCCAAGTCAAATTTCAGGTTGTCCCAGGGTTGTGAATTGGTGATCATGTACCAGCGAACCGGGTCGGATCCATACTTCTCGATGGTGGTAAAAGGATCGACCGCATTGCCCAGACGCTTCGACATCTTGTTGCCGGCAGCATCCAGAACGAGTCCGTTGGAGATAATATTTTTGAAAGCGACAGAACCTTTGGCCAAGGTTGCAATGGCATGAAGGGTATAAAACCAACCGCGGGTCTGGTCGACACCTTCGGCGATGAAGTCGGCAGGAAAGAGCTCGTCGAACTCCTCTTTGTGTTCGAATGGGTAGTGAACCTGGGCAAATGGCATGGCGCCCGAATCGAACCAAACATCAATCAGGTCGAGTTCGCGTACCATCTTTACCCCTTTCGGGGATACCAGTACAATGTCATCCACGAAGGGACGGTGCAGGTCTATCTTTTCGTAATTTTCTTTGGAATTGTCGCCAACCACAAAATCCTGGTAAGGATTGGCAGGCATAAAGCCGGCTGCAACAGATTTTTCGATTTCTGAGATAAGCTCCTCAACAGAGCCAATGCAGAGTTCTTCCGTTCCATCCTCGGTACGCCAGATGGGCAGGGGAGTTCCCCAATACCTGGAACGGGAAAGGTTCCAATCGACCAGGTTTTCGAGCCAGTTGCCAAAGCGACCGGTGCCTGTTGACTGTGGTTTCCAGTTGATCGTCTTGTTGAGCTCGATCATCTCATCCCTGACAGCCGTCGAGCGGATAAACCACGAATCCAGCGGATAGTAAAGCACCGGTTTATCGGTTCTCCAGCAATGCGGATAGCTGTGTTCATATTTTTCTACCCTAAATGCTTTCCCCTCCTTCTTCAATTGAACGGAGAGGTCGATATCGAGGGTTGCATCTTGTTCGGTAAGCGAATCATCGTAACTGTTCTTGACAAAGCGTCCGGCGAATTCAGAATAAAGTTCGCTGTTGATGTTGGTTTTCACGAAATCGGCATCCAGATCTTTCATTCGGAAGAAACGGCCCTGACGGTCGACCATCGGCTGACGTTTCCCTTCGTTGTCGATCAGCAACAACGGAACAATGCCTGTTTGTTTGGCCACCCGGTCGTCGTCCGAACCAAAGGTTGGCGCGATGTGCACGATTCCCGTACCATCTTCTGTGGTAACAAAATCGCCCGGAATAACACGGAAGGCCTCTCCCATCGGTTTCACCCATGGGAAAAGCTGTTCGTAATTGACTCCCACCAGCTGACTGCCAGAAAATTCTCCCAGCAGCAGGTAAGGAATATTTTTCCCCTCTCCGTTGTAGCTATCCAGCGTTAGCGCTTCATTCTTTTCAGGAAAATAGTGATGGAAAAGATTCTTTGCCAGCACAACGGTAATTGGCTGGGCAGTATAGGGGTTGAAAGTTTGGACTTTGACGTATTTGATGGACGGACCTACCGCCAGTGCTGTGTTGGAAGGCAATGTCCAGGGGGTTGTTGTCCAGGCCAGAATATACAGATCGGTCGAAACCTGATCGAACAAAGCAGCGGATTTCGCGTTGCGGACCACCTTGAACTGAGCAATACAGGTGGTGTCCTTCACATCGCGGTAGCAACCGGGTTGGTTCAGTTCGTGAGAGCTAAGACCGGTTCCGGCGGCAGGTGAGTAGGGCTGGATGGTATATCCCTTGTACAGCAGGTTCTTGTTGTAGAAAGATTTCAGGAGCCACCACAAGGTCTCGATATAACGGTTGTCGTAGGTGATGTAAGGATCGTCCATGTTGACCCAATACCCCATTTTTTGGGTAAGATCTTCCCAAAGGTCGGTGTATTTCATCACCTCGCGGCGACAGGCAGCGTTGTAATCGGCTACAGAAATATGTTTGCCGATATCCTCTTTCGTAATTCCAAGCGATTTCTCGACACTCAGCTCAACGGGCAGACCATGGGTATCCCAGCCCGCTTTGCGTTTGACAAGAAAACCCTGCTGTGTTTTGTAACGGCAGAAGATATCTTTGATGGCCCGTGAAACCACGTGGTGAATACCGGGTTGCCCATTGGCCGACGGAGGTCCTTCGTAAAAGATGTAAGGTTTCCCTTCGGCCCTGGTGGTGATCGACTTGTGAAAAGTATCGTCCTCCTCCCAAAACTTCAAAATATCCTTGTTGATTTGCGAAAGATTAAACTCCTTGTATTCCCTGAATTTCTTACTCATAGCCTCGTGCAACTCCCTTTTTTTTAAGTGCACAAAGATAATAAAAAAGGATAAAGTTTAAAGGATAAAGGATAAAGGATAAAGTAGGGAAAGCTTTTATCAAGATTCGCTAAAACTATCTTCAAGATCAATGGTATAGATCTATCTTACGAACGAATATCCCTTTATCCTTTTGACTTTATCCTTTATCCTTCTCTTTCCCACAAGAGTTTCTTCCCGAATCCCAACCGGTTATCCGTCATCTTCAGGTAGTCAATTGTGAGAATCCAGAGGGTAGTATCCATCAGGGCGGCAAACGGGAATCTCTTAAGGTAGGCTGAGCTTGCCTTGTCAAGGGCTACACCTTCAGCCTTGGTTAAAGTACCGGAGAACTGTATCCCCTGAATTTTGCCAATGATACTTGTTTCGAGCACAACAGTCCCCGCAACTTTGTTGTTTTGTATCACCTCTTGTATGTGTCTGGTTTCGTAACCGGAAGTAAAAACGAAAACCATCTGCTCCTCCACAAATGCATAGAAACAGTTGGCCACCCAGGGTTGGTCGCCCGAAACTGTTGCCAGGGTGAGGACGTGGTGTTTTTTGAGGAAGGTGGTGATTTTTGGATCGGGCGTCTGCATGGGGACAAATTTAATAAAGATTCTAGCTAAGTCGACAGATTGCTTCGTCGTTCCTCCTCGCAATTACGTGGCTCACCGGCAATGTGGGCGGAAGAAGCAATCTGTCGACTTAGCCAGGCACTGCCTATTTCTTCACCTTTATCACACTGATCTCCTTAATGTTCTTCAGATCCGAATAATCATACTGGTAAAAGCCATCGCTTCCGATCATCAAAAGGGATTTGCCCAGCGGGATGACATCATAGGAATTGATGCCGGGAAATTTTGCCAGAAGGTTTTCGGCGATCAGCAACGGGTTGGCCGCATTGTACACTTTTAAGCCGGAATTGCCATCGCAGACAAACAAAATATCGTCGCTGATGCCCAAACCGTGGGGATTGTCCATGCCATAGGAACGCAGTAGAACGGGGGCTTTCACGTCAGTGATATCCAATACACTCAGCTCATTGGTGGATCTGTTGTTGGCACAGGTAACCCCACTGCGAAGGGTCACATAGGCCCTGTTGTTTTGCACCACCACCGGATCGCAACCGGTAGCATGCCAGAAGCTGGAGAGGAATAGCGGTTTCATCGGATCGCTGAGATCGTAAATGAGCATCCCATTCCGGGTCCCCAGGAACATATATTTGCCGGTGAGAAACATGGTTTCAACGCCCCCTCCATTTAGATAATTCGAGTAAGTGCGTTTTGGGAAAGAGGGGTCAGTCAGATCAAAATTGCAATAATAACTATTGATATCAACTGTTACCAGCGAATTTCCAATAAGCCCGAACCGGGCCATTGATCCTCCTACACCTTGTACTGAGGCCGAAGTAGCAGCCGCATCTAGATATGAATTAATTGAATGAAAGTCATCTGCATTATTATACTCAATGTAAGATTCCTTTTGAACTTGCTTTACTTCCCAGTCCACCACGATACCACGAGACCAGTCTACGTAGCCAGTCCTTAAATCGGTTCGGGTTTTCGCAGGCAAACTATACGAGAAAGTAGACTTGACCCTGCCCACCTCTTTGGCCCTCGAAGGATCCGTTACATCAATCGCAACAAGGTCAAGGTAGCTATCGGCATAAAGTATGTTGTTTCTCACCGCAAGATCAAGATTCCCTGGAATGTTGATGAAGCCAATGTATTGTGGCGTTGCGGGATTAATGTTGTTGTAGACATGCACCCCTTTCATCACCTCATTGATGAAGATGTAGTTACCGAAGGTGTAGATTTTACCCGGATTCACGAGATCCTGCTGGCTAATAATTTTCACGGAAGCCCTCAGGTCTGCGAAGCTTAAATAGACCGGCTCAAGTGCCAAGTACTGTTCGGAGAATTTATCCCTGCATCCGCCAAGGATCAATCCTAAAAAAAAGATGGATACGATGCTATTTTGAATATATTTTTTCATGTCAGGTTCTATTTAAAAAGTAATCCAATTTTCAAAGACAAGCGATTGAAATAGAAGTCCATCTGGTAATTGTTATTCCCACTATAATGGTACTTCATCCATCGGTAACCTGCGCTAAAAGTCAGCGCAAGATTCTCGTTGAGAGGAGTTTGAATACCAATTGCCGGGTTAAGAAGAAATCCGCCTCGGGCTTTTGCACCAGAATTATATACACTACTCATCCCCAGGCTATTGACTTCATGCGGATCCAAAGGGATGGAGTATCCCGCCTGAAAAGAGAAATATGGCATAGGTTGCTTGTCTCTCAAATAATATCTGATGTCGGCCACAACAGGCAGATAAGCTTCATTCGCATATTCTATCCCAAATCCAATACCGGGAGCCAGGCCATTTTCAAATTTCCATTGACTGATGTTGAGCAGGGAACGGGGAATCAATCTGGCATTCGGATCGCTTCCTTGTAAAAAACCCAATTCAGTCAGATTGAAATATCCGGTTTTACGGTTGAATACCACTCGTACCGGATGTGCGATGCTGTCTATCTGATCCATTTTAAAAACCCACAAATTATTGTCGGCAGTCCTTAACTGGATCAGCTTACCAGGATCATGCAACACGATGGTTCCTCGCAAAACAGTTCCATTTTTCAGGTAGACTACATTACGTCTCTTTCCCTGAGCCAAAAAGGTTAGTGACAAAAAAAGTGTTAAAATCAAAAGTTTAATGCTCATATATTTAATGGTTAGGTTATAATAAGAAGATGATGCAAAAGCAAAAAAGGTTGCAGGAAAGATTTGAATAAATGTCTGAATACACGAAAGTGCCTAAAGTACTTCGCTCCTTCATGGAATTTAAGGAGTCCATAACTTTAGGCACTCTAGGCACTTTAGTCACTTTAGTTCACTTCTTCACCATAATCACACTGATCTGTTTTATATTGTTCACATTGGAGTAATCGTACTGGTAAAAACCGTCGTTCCCGATCATCAGCAGGGAGGTTCCCATGGGTATCACATCGTAGGCCTGTATTTTGGGAAAGCTGGCCAGTATGTGCTCGCTAATCAGCCATGGATCGGCCGCGTCGTACACTTTTAATCCTGAGGTTCCATCGCAGACGAAAAGGATATCGCCGCTAATGCCCAGACCGTAGGGGTTGTCCATGTTGTATGAACGAATAAGTGTCGGTTTCAGTATATTGGTCACATCCAGCACGTCCATCCGGTTGATGTTGCTGCCACAAATATTACCTCCCCGAATGGTGACATAGGCCCTGTTGTTCTGTACCACAACCGGATCGCAGCCTGTTGCATGCCAGAAAGAAGATATATAAACAGGCTTGTTCACATCAGAAAGGTCGTACACCTGCATCCCTGTAGTTGTGCCTAAAAACATATACTTTGAATAGAGGAACATGGTCTCTATTCCCCAGTTGATCTGCGACTGCGATTCCAGTTTTGGGTTTATGGCATCCGATAAATTAATATTGTAATAGGTGTGGTTATCAACGGCTACCAAATTGTTTCCGGTCAATCCGAACCTGGCCATCGAACCACCAACTCCGGCAGCAGTAGCGCCGGTAGTAGAAGTGCTTCCTGCAAAATTGCTCGAAAGTGCATCCAACTTTGTCATAAAACTGTTGCCATAATATATTGGATAAACCGGATAGTTCGTTGCATTGATCTCTTTTCTAACCGTTTTCACATTCCAGCTTACAACTACCCCTTTGGTATCATCCACCTGACCTGTACGATAGCCCGTTTCCTCGGAAGGTGGAACCGAATAAGGGAAGATACCTTTAATCCTCCCCACTTCTCTGGCTTGCGCCGGATTGGTGATGTCAATAGCGACCAGATCTATATAACTATCGGCATACATCACATTGTTTTTCACAACGATGTCGACATTGCCAGGGATATTGATAAATCCGATGTATTGGGGAGAAGCAGGATTGGTATTGTTATAAATATGGATGCCCTTCATTCGTTCGTTGATGAACAGATAGTTGCCCATGACATAAATTTTCCCGGGCTTGGCCAAATCTTGCTGGCTGACCATTTTTACTGACGCCCTGAACTCCTGATAACCCAGGTACACCGGCACGAGTTCAAGGTACTGTTCGGTGAATTTGTCCTTGCAGGCCGAAAAAATTACTACCAGCAACAGAAACGGTATCAAACTATTTTTTATTGAGTTTTTCATGGGTGGTTTTATTTAAATAGTAAGCCAACTTTAAGGGAAAGACGGTTGTAATCGACATCCAGTTTGTAGGTGTCATTTTTACCGTAGCGCTGTCGCATCATGCGGTAACCCGCACTAAAAGTAAGCGCAAGATTTTCATTGAGCGGTGTCTGGATTCCAATGGCCGGATTTACCAACCACCCTCCTCTGGCAGAGACATCTATGTTTGTTGGTTGAGGGGTTGGTCGATAGATAGAAGAAGAAAGGTAGTATAAATTTAGCAGGGTGTAAGTACCACCCAATGGGATTGAATAACCGCCCTGAAGTGAAACAAAGGGCATGGCCCCGGCTTTTCTGATGAAATACCTGAAATCTGCTACAACAGGCAGATAAGTTTCATTGAAAAACTCAACGCCAACGCCTATCCCAGTTGAGAATCCATTTTCAAACTTCCAGCTGCTAATGTTCATCAGCGTGAACGGATTTTTTTTGTAGTTGGCTGAATTACCGGCTAAAACACCCATTTCCGTAAGATTGAAATAGCCGTTTTTTTGAGGAATTTGAACTTTAGACGTTTGCACAATGCTATCAATTTTCTCCTGTTCAAAGACCCAGACATTTCGGTCCGGAGTCTTCAGTTTGATAAATTTGCCAGGGTCAATGAGCACAACGGTACCGCGTAAGATGCTCCCGTTTTTCAGGTAAACGACATCATGATTCCTTTTTTGTGCAAAAAGCGTCAGCGAAAAGAAAATTGTCAGGATAAGGGTTGGTATTCTCATGGTTTAATTGGTTAATAACGGATTTTCAACTTTCCCGGCGAAGAGGATGGCTCCGGTATCCTCCTCGGTGATAAAAAAGAGGAAAGGGCGGATTGCATAGAAGGACGGGGGATCAACCGGCATGCTGGTGGTACCGATTCCGACCGAAGTCACAGCGGCAGCTTCCGTTCCGGATTCTGTGACATCTATGTATGTTTTGTGAATGACCTTTGTGATGTACAACTGATTTTCAGCATTAATGCCCGAAAAGTTGGCTTTGTTTGGGTCAAAAGCCACCTCCATACCCAAAGAGGAAAGAATCCCATTCAGGGTGATGTCCCACGAAAATTTCCATTTGGGGATCCAGACCGGAAGCTTTGTCTTGGTTTGGAGCGCCGCGTTCAAGGTTGCCCATTTTTCTGAATTCAAATTAGCCGCTAATTTATCAGGGCTGGTTCCCTCTTCCGGAAGCAGGAGGATCATTTGAAATTTATCCGCTCCATAAGGCATTTTCAGCGCCTTGAATCCGGGCTGGACAGCATAGCCAAAGCTACTTTCCATTTTCATCATGGGTACCAAAACGATTTTTTGATCGGTACAGATAAACTTCTCGTTAGCAGTCTTGGAAGTTTCAAACTGATATTTCCATTTCCCATTGAAGTAGATGGCATTGATCAGAAACATGATTTCGTTGTCTGAGATGCTCGACAAAATAGTAGGGATCTTCCCGTTGGTCTTGTCGCTCACCCATTTGTTGATGGTAGAAAGCGCTGCCGTGTTGAAATCCAGCTTTGAAACCTGTGCATCGTAATAGGTCTGGTTGGCAGTGATAAAGGGATCCAGTACGGTAAAACTTTTTCTGATCCAGATGGAGTTGGCGATATTCATTACGACGTTTGGATCGGCCTTTTGCAGGGCCATCGCTAAATCATGGCTTATGGTATTGATCTCATCTTTGGTCAACCCTTCCAGGCCAAGGGTTTTCTGAATGGCTGTAAGCGTTGTTCCCGATGCACCATTGAGCGTCATCGAAAGTGCCATCGAAACACTAAGCGGCGAAACCATCCTGTTTTCAATTGTGCCGTCAAGGCTCTTGTTTAGCAATGAAAAACTAAATGCGTTGCTGGATTGCACCAGTTTCAGTGATTTATCGTTCATCGCTATTTTTTTTACTTCGGGCGAAGGGGCTGTATCCTTTGTGCAACCTACGGTGAAGAGAGTACCCAAAAGAAGTGCCAGAAAATATTTTGTATACATAATGTTCATTGTTTTGTACTTATTATAGATGGAAGAATTGGTACACACGTTGCTGAAAGGTTAGAATAATGTGAAAATTGGAAAATGTGGAAATGTGGAAATTGTCAGCATTAGCTTCAATATTTAAAATTCTTGTTACCAATTCATACTAATTGTTCTACCGAACAGTCGGTCACAATCTATCATTTCCACATTTTCACATTTCCCAATTTCCCAATTATTTTATTGTCTTCATCCAGTCAACTACCCCTTTGGAATTCGGTGCAAGGTTCTCCTGTGACCAGTCTCCGACCATAGAGAGAATCACCCGTTTGTACCTTTTGCGATCGGCTTCGTAGCGATAAAAAGCATAAATGTGCTCACCGGCATCGGCCATCGTCATTTTAGGCTTTGTCATTGGGCCATCGATACATGTCAGTGCCTTGGCCCTATAAAGAGAGAGCTCAATCGAAGCAACATGTTCCAGAAGAGAATCACAGACGTTCAGGTTTTTCTGCATATCTATTTCAGAGATATAACCCAGAGAATCAGGGACAACCCAGGGAGCATTTTTCTGGAATCTTTTCACAAGGCCCGAACCATCCATCATCCATCCGAAATGGCTATATCCCCATGCATGATTTGTATATTCATACTGAAAGATCAGTGGACTGCCCAACATAGGAGGATCTACCTCTTGCCGGCCAAAATCGTTAATTTGGAAACATCCGATCAGGGAAATCAATACAATTGGTAAAAAGAAATATTTTTTCATTTGTTTATAATTTGTTTTTTAACGGCCAAATGGAATAGCCACATAATCATTCTCGGTTAATGTGAATATATTCCTCATGGCTATTTCATATGTCAATTTGTTTTGCAATCTATACGAAGCTATGTATGAGAAACGCTACACTGTATCAGGTTTTTTCCTGATGTTTTAGGTATTTACATTTTAATTTTTGCGATATGTACAAGTCATTTTTTGTATCAGAATGAAATCTTGAAATTAATGCCGGTAGTCGTCTGGTTCAAGTTTCCCTGCGCCTGTCCCGGAGTAGGTACTTTTGCATAGGGTTCAATATGTATAAACAATCTGTCAGTCAGCTTTTTCTCAAAACCCACCATGAAATTTATCCTGCCTGCAAAATTGAATGTTTGAGTTGGGGCAACTGTGTTTTGAGTAATAGACACCTGTTCAACAATGCTGTATGTCTTTATTACTTCCCCGTTTACCAGAGAAGATGCCGGAATAAGATCCTGGGAATAAGTCGTATTTCTTATTTCCTGCTTCAGATGAATCAAGGAGGACAAACCTGCTGAAACATAATAGGCATGTGATTTTTCAGAGACAAATTTCCAGGTAATATTTACAGGTAAATCCAGGTTAATGAGTTTTGTTTTTGACTCATTTTGAGGAACAGTTGATGATGAAACAATGCCTTGCATTTTCTTCAGAGTACTCTGGTTTTCGATCTGCAATCCTGTTGATAACTGAACATTGGCAAACAATGAGATATCAGCACTTAATCCCCCCATGTAATTAAATGAACCGGATGACTGGGAGGTGTTTACGCCAGGAGAGAAGTTGATTCCAAACCGGACTTTTCGTCTTGACGCATCTGCCAGGTTTTGATTCTCCTTCGCTGGCGGGGTATTCAGGAAGGTTTTGGTTGTTTCGCTTCTGATAGTATCTGAACTGCTTTTTATTGTATCGGGTTCATTGTTATTTGACTGAAGTTCAACATTGGCGGCAATGGTGGAATTCTTTTTTGTGGAATCAACAGCGAGAATGGAAACTACAGGATGTTCTGCAGTTCTGTTTTCCCCTTTCGCAATTAAGTTCTCTTTCAGGATTGAATTTGCTTTAGATTCGGTTCCGGGTGACTTGAATTGTTTCAAAACGGGCTTAAGGGAGACCATTGAAGGCTCTGTTTTTTTTGTGGATTTTGTTTTAACTTCAGGAGTAATCCTGATGCTGCTGGTCGTTTGTTCAACTGTTGACTTCAAATTGTCCCTCTTTTCAAAATGGACCAAATTAACCCCAAAAAATCCCAACAACAGGCAAGCTGCGATACCGGAGGCAATTCGCAAAAAGAGTTTTCTTTGGCGGATCCTCCTTTTTTGTACAAAACCCTCCCAGGAACCCGGGATATACGCCTCTTCGTAACTCTCCAGGGATTGTTTTATATGCGCAAAGATTTCGCTTTCGGTTCTATTTTTATTCTTCATTCTTGTAAATCATTAACTAGGAACAATTCCCTTAATTGTTGTTTTGCCCGTGTTAAATAAACTCTCGATGAACTTGCTGGAATACCCAGTTGTTCAGCGATCTCATCGTGACTGTATCCTTCAATTTCGTACAGGCAGAATACAGTTTTATGGAAATGCGGCAACTTATTAAGAATTTCAATGATATCCTGAGCTGCAAGATGGCTTATGATGGTGGGTGTTTCATCCTCAATCGGATATTTATCGGCTTCAACGAACTTGTGATCCTTGTTATTTCGTCTTAAATTATCAATTGGTTGTAAATCAGCGCAACACTTAAGGCATATCCGAAGAACTTCTTATACAGGAGCTCCTGATATTTTTCGTTCTTCCTGACACATCCCTGAATAATAAATTCAATGTTCTCCTCCTTGCGACTTTCCAAAATGCATTTTAATTGATAAAATATCCAGGCTTAAATTACTCAATTACTTGAAACCGGGATATCGGAATTTTCAGTATTCGCTTTTTTTGATGTATTGCATAATATGATTTTTACTCTTTGTGCCAATGCGGCATCCCCCAGACTTGCGCTCAGATTGATTGACAATGCCCGGGTAGTGGAATTTCCGGCTACACCGCAATTGGATGTTCTTCTTATATATAGAAAGACGACCTCAGGATAGGATTCCAATACCAACCCATTCCAGATCATCTTAAACTTGCTGTCACCGCAACCTTCAGGGTAAGTAACGGTAATAGTCAACAATTCCTTGTTCCTGTCAACTTTTGAAATTTCAAATGGTGCGGAATAGTCTGAAGAGCGCTGTTGATTGGCTTCATTGGATGCCTGTATACTTTTGAGAAAGCTAAAGTTCGCCGCGGCAAAGCTATCCAAGGATTCTGATGCTTTGGACGACTCTTTTTTACAATTGGCTGTCGTCAGAAGCAGGATCATCATCACCATTAAATTGAACAATCGTCTCATTCCTCTGCTGAATAATCTTGTTTTGCAGTCAATACGAAAACGAATAGGCGAAACGCTACATACGCGGGTGTTTATTTGCAATTTGACTATACTAAAATATTACACAGAGTTTCACAGAGGGATCACAGAGTAACACAGAGAAAAATACATTTCATGATCTCTGTGAAACTCCGTGTAATATTTTATTTTCTCAACTTTTATTCATAATCTACCAGGAAGATCTTTCCGATATCCTGAATCGTTTTGGCTACCGGGGTGTAGCTAAAATCTATGGTTCGGGTAATCTTTGTACCATCGTAAAGGGATATCTTTCCGGCGCTTCTGGCGGTATCTCTGGTTAAATCAGGATCTTTGCCGGTTAATAAGGATGCCACTTTGGATGCCCGCCAGCCAAGTTGCAAAAGAATCCGGTTGGCCCGGATGGTCGCTTTAGGTTGATTCAGCGCAACCGCTATCATTTCAAAGAGATCACGGTAGGGTATATTTTCGGCTGAAAGAACATAACGTTGATTTTTGATCGTATCCCAATCCGCTGATTGAACAAGGGTTACAATTGCACGCGATACGTCCTTCACATCCACAAACCCGGTGCTGCCTGTTGTATAAAATTTCATCCCTTTCGCCACTGTGCGAAACAGTCGCGGTGATCCACTGTTCCATTTTCCGGGACCCAAAATCACCGATGGATTGACAATAACGCATTCCAGCCCTTCCTCAACGCCTCTCCAAACCTCCATCTCAGACTGAAACTTGCTTTCGGAATAGGCCGATCGCCGGCTGTCGTTCTTCCAGGAGAACTCCTCGTTCACGGGCAATCCTGAATCATGGTTGCTCAACGCGGCAATGGAGCTCACATGGCAAAAACGCCTGATTTTCAACTCAATGGCAACATCGATAAGATTTGCAGTTCCCTCCACGTTTTCGTGCAAAATGGCCATTCTGTCGGAAGGAAGAAAAGAGACTTTGGCTGCGGCATGAATCACGTAATCAGTATCTTCCATGGCTATCTTCAATGAGAGGCTATCGAGCAAATCTCCTTCCACCCAGTCAATTTTGTTAAAAAGCTCCTTCGAATTTTCCGTATACCATGAAAAGATTTTCTCTACCGTTACCAGATCCGAATTCTTTCTCTTTAACGCACGAACCTTTACTCCGCTCCTTGTCAGATCGAGAAGCAGGTGCGCTCCCACCATGCCTGTACCTCCGGTAAGAAAAATCATTTGGTTATTTTTTAGGATTGACCGTGCGATCCAGCTGTTTGCTGAGAATTTTATCAATGCTTTTCAACTTTTGATGTGATGCCTGCAACTCCATCGAAAGATCATAATCTTTGGCGGCATCCGCAATTTTCATCTGGTTTTCAATCTGGTTCATCATGCCGGAGACGACCCGAAGCTTGTACTCGCGCACCAATTTTGGCACCACCACCTGCAGCAGGTCCTCCTCTTTTTCGATGTGACTTCCTCCACGCTCCCAAAAGGGGCTGAGCGGATGTCTTTCGGAGATAATATCCGATGCAAACTGGCTGATCCTGTGGTCGGAGTGAACCGTAAAAAATCGCATGGCGTCAAAATCCGGCTCATCAATATGAAGACGATACTCCTCCAGAATGGCGCGAATAACCGGATTCACAGAGACCATGTTGTCAATATCCAGTTCCGATAAAACATAATTGGCAACAGTTTCGGAGATCCATTCTCCACTCTCCTCATGCTCGTAATCGTATATTTTGAGCGATCCGCACTTGAGAAGGACACGAAGAATCTCTTTCTCTTCCAGTTCATAAGGATTTTCCGCTACTGCTGCTTCAACAGCTTTTGGTTGTTCAGAAACCGTCCTCTGTTCTGAAGGAGGAACAGATTCCCTGCTGTTTTGGGTCTCATTCTTTTTCAGTTTCAGCTTCCTGATCTCGTTGTAAAGCACATCTTCGCGGACTTCGAGCAGCCGGCTGCACTCTTTGAGGTACTCTACCCGGACAATCTCCTCCGGAATGACCGATATGGAACTGACGATATCAGTAATCAGCCTGGCCCTCGACAAAGGGTCGTTTTCAATTCCGTCCAGTAGAATTTTGGTCTTGAATTTGATGAAATCGGTCTCGTTCTCCTTGATGTACCTGGTAAGTTCAGTAGAACTCATCGCCTTGGAAAAGGAGTCAGGATCTTCGCCCGCCGGCAAAGGCAGCACTTTCACATTGATCCCCTCTTCCAGCACCAGGTCAATTCCCCGCAAGGAGGCCTTGATTCCGGCCTGGTCGCCGTCGTAAATGATCGTAATATTTTTGGTAAATCTCCTGATAAGCCTGATCTGATCGACGGTCAGCGAGGTGCCCGAAGAGGCCACCACGTTCTCAATCCCGGCCTGATGCATCGCGATCACATCGGTGTAACCCTCAACCAGGTAGCATTTGTCTTCCTGGATGATCATCCGCTTGGCCAGGTAAATTCCGTAAACGACACGGCTCTTGTGGTAAATATCCGACTCGGGCGAGTTGAGGTACTTGGCAATGCTCTTCTCCTGCGAAAGGGTCCTGCCTCCAAATGCGATGACCCTACCGGAGATACTGTGGACAGGGAACATCACCCGACCCGCGAACCGGTCGCGCACCCAATCTTCGCGTTTGATGGTCAGCCCTGTCTTTTCGAGGAACTCCATTTTGTATCCCTCTTTCAGAGCCGCATTGGTAAAGGGTTCTTTCCCGTCAGGACAATAACCCAATCCGAATTTTTTGATGATCTCATCCCTGAAACCACGTTCGTGGAAGTAGCTGAGCCCGACTGCCCTGCCATATTCGTTCTCCCATAGCTGCTCAGCAAAATATTTCTGCGCAAACTCCGAGACGATGATCTGACTCTCGTGGTCGTTGCGCTCCTGGATATCTTCGGGACGCTCCTCCTTCTCCTGAACTTCGATGTGGTATTTTTTAGCAAGCCACCGCAGCGACTCCACAAACGAGAGGTGCTCGTGCTCCATGATGAAATTGACCGCCGATCCGCCCTTCCCACATCCGAAACATTTGTAGATCCCTTTGGCAGGCGAAACATTGAAGGAGGGGGTCTTTTCGTTGTGAAACGGACAGAGGCCAAGCAGGTTGGTTCCCCTTCTTTTGAGGGTAACAAACTCACCGACAACCTCTGTAATCTCAGCGGTGTCGAGTATTCTCTGGACGGTGGCCTGATCGATCATGTGAACAAATGTACGCAAAAAACGAAGAAAGGAAACGGGGAAACGATGAAACGGAGACGGGAAAAAAGAGGGGGCGACTTGGAGAGGGGGCGAGGGGGCGACTGGAACTCTCTGATATTGCGCCCAGAATTAAAATAGCTATTAAATGGTTTTATACCACAATCTTGCACCCACCACAATCCAGCCGCATGGCGGCGGTATATTGGTAGCCAGGGGTGGAGCGAAGCGGAACCCCTGGTAATGGAATGTCGGGAGATCACCGTCCGCGTGCAAATTTCAAACAAAAATGACATTTCTGGATCGGACGGAAAGTGCAACCGATGATTAGGGAGAAGGGGTGAGTGCAACGCTGATAAATCCTGAGCGGAGCCGAAGGGCCGATAGTATTTAGGAAGAAGATCCGGTCCCTGAGCGGAGCCGAAGGGGTGATCAGCGGACTGGCCAATGGAATCGACATTCATGCACACCGGTCAGCGCTCCCCAACAATTTGTTTATTTAGTTAATATTTACTTTATCTTTTTAATTTAACCTCTACAAACTCACCTATATTCATTTTAGGATAATTCAAAAATGCTTTGCTGTCATTTGAGTATCCACGATTTAGTAAAACAAATTTCAAAATATTCAAAAAAAATCCACTGCAAATCTGATGTTTCAGTGGATTTTTTATTGAATATGGTATTTGATTCAAAGGGAAAATAAAATGTTCTGTATTATTTTATCTGTTCTTTGATTATACCTTTTTCTATGAGTTTTCTTTTCATAGTTGAAACATAACTAGCATTGTAGCCCGTTTCCTTTGCGATTTGAGATGTATTTTTACCAGCATTCCAAAGTTCAGTGAATACTTCAGGCGTAAGTTTATCTTTCTTTGTATTGACTACCTGATTGCTCAATAGTTCATTCACCAGAGTTAGAGCGTCTGAAAGTTGTGATTGGACTTTTAATAGTTCTTTATTAAACTTACTTGAATACTCTTTTACTCTTTTACTAATTTCAACCTCAATAAGAGAATTCACCTGTTCATCTGTCAAAGTAATTTTCATTTTCTTATGTTATCTGTTTAACAATGTTTTTAATAAATCAAAAATAGAATATTATTTTTTATTCACCAAATATATTTTTATTTCAATAAACTGGTCTATTTTGTTTTCTAAAATATGTATGACATATATTTTATTTTCTAATGTTGTTTCTATCATAACTTCTATAATATGTAATAGAAATATTTTATATATACCAGTCGTAAGAAATCGTTAAAGGACAAAAAAAAACAATTGAAAAAACAATTGTTTGATTTAGGAAAGCAAAATCTTGAAATACAAAAGCAACAAGTTGCTAAAAAAATGAACACTTATGTAAATGGGTCGTCTGACTTTTCAAAATTTTAGAATAATTTAGAAATTGCGGACACAATAATATCTAATCTTAACTAAATATATTTGGTTATAAATCATTTGAATTTAATTCATTTCTATGAATAGCAATTAACTAGATTATTTTTTGGATTTATTCAAATAAATAGCAACACAACTTAGAGTTAATACAAAACCGATTATGTGTTCTGTACTTGTAGAATGAAAATCTAACCAAAGTCCAAGACCTAATATAATTAAAATAATAAGAATTACGAATTTTAACATTGATTAGTAATCTTTCAATTTATTTTTCTTAAATTCTAATTCAGAATTCTTCTTTTCCTTATCATATATATCTAATAAAAATTTATTACAATAAATCAAACTTAATGTATTAGTAAAACTGCCTTCCTGAAGAATTATATAATTGTCGTCACTGAATATCCACTTACAATATCTAAATTTAATTGAATCAGGTGGAAAATACTTCTCAGAGATTTCTGATTTAATTTGATTAAAATTTTCACCTTCACCTCTTTCAAAAGCTGATCGGTAATCATTAATTTCAAAATCTGCACAATAAAATTGATCCTTATTAAAATAGAATGTAGTTTTTTCGAGCCCGTGTCCTGCAAAACTTTTAATATTTACATCATGCATACCATACAAAATCATAGCATTGCTCTTTGCATTTGGATCAATTAATTTATCAACTTGCTCTACAGACATACCCCAAGAAAATTTAAGAACGCCATTTAATCGTGGTTTTTGTGAATATACTATTGATTGTAATGCAATTACCAAAATTAACAAGACTACACCTCTTTTCATTTCATTTTAGTTTGAATTTCATTTATAATTCTCTAATTTATATATTCTTCCCAAGACACTAACTTTGCGGTTTCAAAACATTTTTCTACAAAGAAAATTCCTTCATCAGTGAGTTCACCAACTTTTCTGAAAGGAGCCCATTCTCGTTTTTTTAATAAACTAACTCTGACTAAATGCGTATCCTTAAATTGTAATTCGTATTTTTCGCCAGTTAGATTGTGAGTTTTGAAATGTCTTGGATCCATCATAACATTATCACTGAAATGTCCAGAAGAAGTCAACATTCCTCCACGAAAGAAATCATTATCTATGTCGTTGAGAAAGATAATTGGATGAATTGCTTCGGTTTTTCTAACGCTACGAAAAATTTCACCTTTATTCATATTTAATGTGGTCATAATTGATGTGAACTCAAAGTTTATCTGTTTCAAAGTTGAAAGTTATAAAATATTTGAATATTGAACTCATTTTATTAGAGATTATCATAAACATCAAACATTTCCTTTTCTCTAATGCCTAAATAAATTTTAGTCGTTTTTATGCTGGTATGGTTAAACATTTCACTCAAAAGAATTAAACTTCTTTCGCTATTATCGTTATTTTCAAAAACTCTCCTGCCGAAACTCTTTCGTAGAGAATGTCTTTTAATCTTTGACCTATTAAAAAACATCCTTCAATATTCCCTTTTTACGCCAATTTTCCGTAAATTGTATCTATGTCCAACATCGATCATTCAACGGAAGGTTTGCTTTACAAAATCGCTATTTCATTGGTTCCCGGCATTGGCAGCGTCACCGCCAAATCGTTGATCGCCTACTGCGGCAGTGCCCGTCAGCATCGTGTGAACCCGTCATGACACCGAAGATGCAATATTTTTAAAATGTTTTGAATTTATGGTTTTCTATTAGTAAACTTATTATCTTTGTGAAGTGTTTAATATTATCACAAGAAGAACCCTGCTAGAATATGCCCAAAGGTATCCTTTGGCAACAACGGCGCTATTTGAGTGGTATCATGAGTTAATTCTTGCTGATTTTAAAAATTTTAATGAACTCAAAAAAGTATATGGAAATGCAAGTTTAGTTAGTGATGATCGAGTCGTGTTTAATATTATGGGGAACAAATACAGATTAGTTGTCCGAATGGTTTTCGAGTTCAAGACAATACAAATAAAATGGTTTGGAACTCATGTAGAATATGATAGCATAGCGGTGGCATCAATAACACATAAAAAGTAATTGTAATGGAATTAAAAATTATTAAAACAAAGAAACAATACGAGGAATTTCTCGATTGGGTAGATATGCTTTTTGATAAAAAAGTAAAAGCTGATACACCAAAAGGTAATAAATTACAAGTTGCCCTATTGTTGATTAAACAATATGAAGATGCCAATTATCCAATTCCATTGCCAGACCCAATTGATGCCATAAGAGTCAAAATGAATGAACTTGGATTAAAGAACAAAGACCTTGTCGGTAAAGTTGGAAGCAAGGGATATGTCTCCTCTTTGTTAAACAAAAAAAAACCATTAACCCTGGAGCTGGCCAGGCTGTTTCATCAAGAGTTGAATATTCCGGCAGAGGTACTTTTATCTTAGTTGAAGAAAAAAGGGCCTTGATCTTATAGGAAAACAAAGCCAAGGTAGAAAAACCGTTACCAAAATTCCCATTTCTCCCCAATTTTCCGTAAATTGTATCTATGTCCATCATCGATCATTCAACGGAAGCTTTACTTTTCAAAATTGCTATTTCATTGGTTCCCGGCATCGGCTGCGTCACCGCCAAATCGTTGATCGCCTACTGTGGCAGCGCCGGACAGGTTTTCAGTGAAAAGGAAAGAATTCTCCGCACCATCCCCGGAGTTGGTACCGTATTGGCAAAAAACATCCTGCAATCCAAGGTATTGGCAAGGGCCGAAAAGGAGGTCGAATTTATTACCAGGAACGCTGTCAATGCACATTTTTACCTCGATGAAAGCTATCCCCAGCGATTGCGGTCGTGTGTGGATGCTCCCATCCTGCTTTTTTCAAAAGGAAAGCCCAACCTGAATTGCCCCAAAGTCATCAGCATCGTCGGCACCAGAAATGCCACCGAATATGGGAGGGAGATTGTCGATAAATTCATCTTCTCGGTGGCCGAACGCGGCTATGAAATTCAGATCGTCAGCGGACTTGCCTATGGTATCGATATTCAGGCACACCGGGCAGCGCTGCACAACAATTTGCCGACAGTTTGCGTTCTTGCCCATGGACTGGAAACGGTTTACCCTTCGCTCCACAGGGCAATTGCGCTGGAAATGTGTGAGAAAAACGGGGGAATGGTCAGCGATTTTCTGAGCAACTCCGTCATCGACCGCAAAAATTTCCTCCGGCGAAACCGCATCATTGCCGGACTCGCCGATGCCGTCATTGTCGTTGAATCGGCCAAAAAAGGGGGAGCCTTGCTTACCGCGGAGCTGGCCATCTCTTACAACCGCGATCTTTTCGCATTTCCCGGCAGGATCGGCGAAACCTATACTGAAGGGACTCATTTCCTGATCAAAAGCAACCGCGCCGGACTGATCGAGAACATCGGCGATCTGGAATACTGTATGAACTGGCAACCCGGCTCTCCTGCCGCCGATGGCTACCAGCCACGTCTTTTCACCGATTTATTGCCTGATGAACAAAGAGTGGTGGACCTGCTTCAGGAGTCGGGAGAGACCGCCATCGATCTGATCTGCCAGGTCACAGGATTGCCCATGAACAGGGTCTCTCCGATGTTGCTGGCCCTCGAATTTTCGGGTATTGTGAAGTGCCTACCCGGAAAGGTGTTCAAGTTGGCTTAAAAAGTTGTTACTTTGCAAGCTAAAGACTAACAGCCATTAACGGTTAGGTTTTAGCTATTGGCTGTTCAAAAATAATTGTGTCAGTCAAAATTTCCAATACCGATTAAAAGGCTAAATTTCTTTAACCTCTACGAGGTAAAGTAGCCTTTGGTGGTTGTTTTTCTATAATACTGTATCCGCTACGCGGAAGGCATTCATTAGTCCACTGACTTATGGTATATATAAGCGCAATATACTGTAAAACAATAATATTACTAATATCTCTTCCGCGTAGCGGATACAGTATTGTAGAAAAATCGAATAATTTCGACCCGGTTCCGCGTAGCGGATAAAGAATAGTATTATCCGGACAATAATGATTCAAAAAGATAAAATGAGTACAACTTTTGATAAATTCGGGATTGGCAAATCCATCTTAAAAGCGCTGGACGAGATTGGCTTCCATGAGGCGACGCCTGTCCAGGAGCTGTCCATTCCGGTCATAAAATCGGGTCAGGATATTCTGGGCATCGCCCAAACAGGAACCGGAAAGACGGCTGCCTACCTGATTCCCATCCTGATGAAACTGGTGAAGGCAGAGGGGGAAGATCCCCGTGCCCTGATCCTCGTACCTACACGTGAACTCGCCATTCAGGTTGGAGAAGACATCGAAGAACTTACGCAATATACCAACATCCGGTCGGCCGCAGTTTTTGGTGGCATCGGCTGGACCAAGCATGCCGAGCTGGTAAAACCGGGTGTCGACATTGTCGTTGCTACCCCCGGCCGGCTGTGGGACCTCTACACGATCGGCGCACTGAGGCTAAAGAAAATCAAAACACTGGTGATCGATGAGGCAGACCGAATGCTCGACATGGGTTTTATGCCCCAACTAAATCAGCTTTTTGAGGTGATTCCTCCCAAAAGACAGAACCTGCTCTTTTCGGCCACATTCTCCGATAAAGTTGAGCTGATCAGCAACGAATTCCTCACCTTCCCGGCCAGGGTAGAAGTTGCGCCATCGGCCACTACCGTGGATAAAGTCGAACAATATTTCTACCGCCTGCCGAATTTCAGGAGCAAACTGAATCTCATCAACTTCCTGCTGACAGATACTGAGACCTACAAAAGGGTGATTATTTTCTGCGCCACCAAGGAGAATGCGGAACTGGTTTTCAAGGTTCTGGATCGTAAGACTGAGGGAGAGGTCAGGGTACTGCACTCCAACAAGGCCCAGAATACCAGGATCAATGCCATTCAGTCTTTCAAGGAGGGGAATGTTCGCGTGCTCATTTCGACCGATGTTTCGGCAAGGGGCATCGATGTTTCGATGATCAGTCATGTGATTAATTTTGACCTGCCAACCAATTACGAGGATTACGTTCACCGCATTGGACGGACTGCCAGGGCCAACCACGACGGTGTGGCCATCTCATTTCTAAAACCAGATGAAGAGTTTCATCTGGCGAACATCGAAAAGCTTATCAGGATGGAGATAACAGAACTTCCTGTACCGGAGAAGGTTGAACTGATCCAATCAACCCGCGGCGAAATGCAGGAGATTGCCCGGGAGATGGACCGCCAGAAAAAATTGGAGGATACCGGCTTCAAGGGAGCTTTCCACGAGAAAAAACCCAGAAGGAAGAAAATTCCTTTTGCCTTCAATGCCAAAAGCAAAGAACTCAGGCCTTATAGGAACACCAGAAAAGGGTAAGTTTTTTGGATTTTTTTATGAGCATTTCGATTATATTGTGATAGAATGGAATACATTTTTTAAGTCAATACAAAAAAATGGATAGATTTTATAACATAACAGATTTGCAATTTGACAAAGAATTCATGTTTTTCAAAATTGAAAATATTTTATACAAAATAAAGATTTGTGAGGCATCTAATAAGTTGGCAAACGCATCCGAGCAAATTAGAATTGATTATAAAATATCACCGTCAGGATATGGAATTCATTGGAAGCAAATAGATGAAGACCTATCAATCAATGGGTTGATAGGAATTGCAAATAAGTAAAACCTCAGACGAATGCTAAGGAATCGTCACCTCGTTCTCTCTTCCCTCCCTCTACGTCATCTTGTCTTCCAGTCCTTCTGTCTACCCGTCTAAAACGCCGCCCTGTATCTTCCATTGTCCTCCCCCATGAGAGATCGATAAGATTCATAGCGTGAGGTTGATACGTTCCCTTTTTCAACGGCTTCCTTGACCGCACATCCAGGTTCGTGCATGTGGGTACAATTGAAAAACCGGCATTGATCCAACAGCCTGAACATCTCGGGAAAGTAGTGAGAAATCTCTGTTTTTTCCATATCAATCACACCAAATCCACGTATTCCAGGCGTATCAATCAGGAAGCTGTCATCCGATAGAACATGCATCTCAGCAAAAGTTGTGGTGTGTTTCCCTTGCTGGTGGTGGTCTGAAATTTCGTTTGTTTTGAGCTGAAGTGTTGGATTGAGGCAGTTTAACAGGGATGATTTTCCCACACCGGAATGGCCAGAGAAAAGCGTTGTTTTCCCCCGGAGCTGCGCCAAAAGCTGATCGATGTTTTGATTTTTTTTGGCAGAGACCCTGAAACAGAGGTATCCGATTCCTTCATAGATGTATATCAGCTCCTCCAAACGGGCGAGATCATCCTCAGTGTAGAGATCAATTTTGTTGAAAACGATACCTGCCGGGATACGGTAAGCCTCCGCGGAGATCAGGTACCTGTCAATAAATCCGGTGAGCGTAACGGGATAATTGACTGTAACGATCAGAAAAAGCTGATCTACATTGGCCGCGATGATCTGGCTCTCTTTCGATAGATTGGATGATTTGCGGATGATGTAGTTCTTGCGGGGTTCGATTTCAAAGATTACACCGGATCTGCCGCTTGGAGTTGTTTCATCGTCCTGAATCTGGTATTTGATCCTGTCGCCAACAGAAACCGGGTTGGTCGTTCGTACTCCCTTCATGCGCAATTTTCCTTTGATGCGGCAATCAATCATTTCTCCGTCATCATTTTTGACAGTATACCAACTTCCTGTTGACCTTATCACCAATCCTTTTTCCAATATTCAGATTTTATTCTCAAAAGTAGACAAATTGTAGGAATGTACGAATGTGATGATGGGTTAATGTGATGATGGACTAATTATTAAACGCTGATTTGTACCTGTTTATTATCTTTTAACTTTTCATTTTTTACCGATTGAATTGAATCAAAGAGCTTTTATTAACTTTACCCACTTCAACAAGAACATTTACAAAGTAATACTGTACCATCAATGAAGACGAACCGGATTCTTAAGGCTGCTTTGGCCTTATCGATTGTAGCCATCATGGGATTGTCGTTCTGGAGTTTCAAGACTGACCAGAAAAATTTTGAGATCTCCAAAAACCTCGATATTTTCTATACGCTTTTCCGCGAGCTTAATCTATTCTATGTGGAAGACATAAAGCCTGAGAAGCTGATCAAAACAGGTATCGATGATATGCTGGAATCGCTCGACCCCTATACAACTTATATCCCAGAAGAGGAGATGGATGATTTTAAATTCATGACTACCGGAGAGTATGGCGGTATCGGAGCGTTGATCAGCAAAAGAGGTGACAAAATTGTAGTAGCTGAACCGTACGAAGGTTTTCCAGCCCAAAAGGCCGGGTTAAAAGCGGGAGATATTTTCCTTGAGCTGGATGGGAAACCCGTCAGTAAATATACAGTGGAGGATGTCTCAGCCGGGCTGAAGGGACCAGCCAAAAAGGCATTGAAATTGAAAATGCTCCGTCCTGAAACGAAAAAAACTTTTGAGGTTGAACTGATCAGGGAGGAGATAAAAATTGATCCCGTAACATACGCGGGAATGCTTGATGCAAAGACAGGATACATGCGCCTGTCTAGTTTTACAGATGGCTGTGCCGACCGGATAAAGGAATCATTTCTGGAGCTAAGGGACAAAAAAGGTGCTACCACGATGGTGATTGACCTTCGCTCAAACCCGGGCGGATTATTGGGAGAAGCTGTAAAAATGGTCAACCTTTTTGTCAAACATGGAGAGGAAGTGGTTAACACCAGGGGAAAGGTTGCGCAATGGGATAAAATGTATCGTGCTACCGAACAACCGATTGATACCATAATGCCAATAATAGTGCTGGTTAACAGGGGATCGGCTTCTGCATCAGAAATTGTGGCAGGTGCGCTGCAAGATCTTGACCGGGCTGTCATTATGGGCAAAAGGACATTTGGCAAAGGGCTGGTTCAGACCACGAGAGACTTGAGTTACAACACCAAATTGAAGGTTACCACTGCCAAATACTATATTCCCAGCGGAAGATGTATCCAGGCTCTTGACTATTCGCACCGAAATAAAGATGGCAGTGTAGGAACTATCCCTGATTCGTTGATTCATGAGTTTGCTACCAAAGGGGGCCGGAAGGTTTTTGATGGAGGTGGAATTATACCCGATGTAAAATTGGATCAGGATACACTTTGCGATCTGGCATACAAATTGATTCAGGAAAACATTATTTTTGATTATGCCACTCGTTTTGTAGCTTCCCATCCCACAATCGCTCCACCTGATCAGTTTGAAGTTGACGAGCAGATTTTCAACGATTTTCACCAGTTTATAACTTCCAAAAAATTTACCTACCAATCCAGAAGTGAGCAAATCCTGAAAGGATTGATTGAGACTGCCAAGAGGGAGAGATCCTATGATGAGACCAAGTCCGAATTTGATGCCCTCGAGAAAAAGTTAACCATCAATGTTGAGGCTGATCTGAAGAAATTCAGAAAAGAGGTAGGAAGTGTCCTGGCAGATGAGATCGTTACCAGGTATTATTACCAGAAAGGAGCTGTAATTGCCTCCTTCAGGGATGACACTGATATCGCAAAAGCCAAATCCATCCTGGCAAATAACGTGGAATACCGGACGATTTTGAAACCCGTTTCAGAAACCAATGCAAAAAAAATAGCCGTTAAAAAGATAACGGCCATTTAAGGTGTCGAACGTTATCTTGTAAACAGGGTAAACTTGTGGGGATAAATTATAGACAAACTGACCAGAAGCAGGATAATTGCCGCAAGAGCAACAAAGAAAAGCGTGATTCCTGTTTTGTATCTTTTGTTACTTTTTACCAGACTTTGCATGGCCAATATTTTGGTAATCTTGTCAGTCAGTTTTTTTAGTGCCATCTGATCCTTTACAATGTAATCAAAAGCTCCAAGTTTCAATGTATTTACCGCCACATCCACACTGTCCTGACCGGAAAGGAAGATAAATTCGGTTTGGGGAAGAACTTTTTTGACATGTTTTAATACTCCTATGCCATCTATTCCTTCCAGTAGATAATCCTGAACGACGATATCTGGTTTTTCGTCAATTCTTTTTAAACACTCTTCACCACTAAAAAAACTTTCTACACGGGTGAATTTTTTTGATTGTAAGTAGTTGACAACTAGTTTATTGTAAACAGGATTGTCTTCCACGATGAAAATTAGCGGTTCAGTTCGTCTTTGCATAGCGGTCATTTTTTTAAGGGATTAAGCGTCCAGTCTAAACAAAATTTTCTTTTAGTCTGATTGTAAAATACTGTGAATGTAAATATACCAAAAAACTTACTGAAAAGTAATCATTCCAAATCTGTTTTTTTTTGGATGACCTAAAGAGTTAAATCTACCCCCAATTCAGTAGAGCGATTAAAAAAAATACTATTTTAGCCGGTAAGATGGTCGTCT
>JAPLDT010000101.1 GCA_026391315.1 Bacteroidia bacterium | reverse complement strand
GAAAAATGTTCATCAAACAAACCCTTTTTACCCTGTGATTTATAAATGTTGCCCATAGAATTTCTAACTTTGTATTCAGTAAGGCTAATATACTATTAATTATCTGAATATCAAAATATTAATTTATAGAACCTCCCTATATTGAGTTTGATCTCAGTTTCAATGATCAGGGTATCCGTTTTGCCTGTTTCAGGATCAATCGCTATCTTTTCCGAAAGATGTGCTGTTTGCCCTACCAGGATGGCCTGGCTGTAAGGTCCAAGTAATATTCCGGCCATGTTGGTAAATGAAATGTAAGTACAGGTGCATTTCAGAGACTGACTTTCCGAATATATACCTGCCATGTTCCACTTCTATTATCCTGAAATACTACATATAATCCTCCACCCTTCACACCTACACCTCCGGGACCATGGCGGTCTACCCCATCATGCTGATATCCTGCGTCTGCAAATAATTTCGGTCCGATTATGCTGCCATCGACATCAATAGCAAGAACACGACCTTTTTTGTCTTCACCGGCAAATATAGCGTAAGCCCTGCCATTTACAACCAGGTCTCCTGCAGCTACAACCGATTTACCAATGGCCGGAGAGTTCCATACTATTTTTGTTGCAACGCCTCCTCCGATACGTGTACTGAATACTTCTTTTGGTTCAAGTGACCCTGCATCTTTTGAGAAACCATAGAAACCTCCTCCGGCTCCAGTTGCTACTGAAATACCTTCCATAAATTTCTCAATATTTGAATCTGATGGTTTTGGTAAAGATGCTGCGACTGTAAATATACCAGATTCAGAAACAGTCCAGTGTCTTATAAACTGTTCTTGTCCATTGAATACATGAGGTATATTATTATTGTCTACAACAATATCACCAAAACGGTCATTTTCCCATCCGGAAATGTCTTTTGTTAATTCAATTTTAGGCAAACCACCGATTTTATTTATTCTATTATATTGTCCCCGAGGCAAGGTATCACCTTTTATATTCTGCCAGAATACAACATGAGCACGATTGTTTGAATCCACATCAATCCGAGGCATCATTGCCCGGTAAGGAGAATCTGGATTAAGATTATCAGCAGATTTCCACACGCCTGATATCCGTCGTGCATATCCTATGTAAGAAGAAGAATTCGTATTATTTTCCCATACAACATGCACATCACTGTCACCAGATACTGCTACCTGTGGCCACCAGATTTCACCTGATGTTACCAATTCTTCAGGTCCTAATGATCCTGTGGTGGGATTGTAAGAACGATACCGTAATCCATTATTTACATAGACAACATGCATAGTACCATCAGAAGCTGTTGCTATACCTGGATGCTGTCCTGTGCCAATAAGTATCTCATTCCCCAGAGTAAATGAAACTGCGCCTGTACTAATAACCGGCGTCAATGAAAAAGGGATGAAGGGGATAGAATCGCCTCCCTTTTTGCAGCCTGTAATATTAACTGCTGCAAATGAAAGAGTTGATATCAATATCAACTCACACATCGATATACAAATCTTCATAATTCTGCCCTTATTTATGTGATTTTTGACAATACGTTGCATGGCATAAGGTTGTAAAATACTAGTTTGTATAGTGGGCCGGATTTTCGTCTTGCCATTCGTTGACCCCGTCACGAATACGGTTGCGGAAGGTGAGTGTATCCTGTGCATAGCAAGTATTTCCTGCAGCGTTTACATATTTGTAATTCAGCAGGATCTTTCTGTTTTGCAATAACTTAGCCCTGTTGAAAGTGCTCACGCCGTCGGGAAGGACGGTAAACGTGGAACCTGCATTGGTACTTACAATGATATTATTCCCGTCGAGTGTAAGTTTCATTTCATCCTTTGGCGTAGTCTGGTCACTGTATCCATTGGTAACCAATGCATTCGGAGCAACAGTTTTAAGTTTCCATACCTTAGTTTCAGGCTGATTAACAGCGGTATAATATAAAATTGTCGAAACTGTGGCCCCTGTGGGACTTTTCACGGTAGTAATTCCGCCGTGCCAGTAATTTCCAAACAGCATGTTCTCATATTTAACTCCGATGATCGCTGATCTTTTTGTTGACAGAATGGTATCAGCATCGGCACTCGTGATATAAAATGGAACGGCGTAGTTGGCATACAATGTTTTAGCATCTGCCAGAAAAAGGGCAGAGTCAACCTTCATCACCACAGAACCCATATGATTCCCGGCTTTGATTACTATTTTATTGTTGTTGCTCAGGGTGAAATAATTCGAAGGAAGCGGTAAAAGTGTATTCACGGGAGCTACCGCATTTTTAATGTACTGATCGCCTCCCTTCATGAGGGCCAATATGGCAGGAGTAATCAGGCTGTTGTCAAGCGAGAAAGCAACATTACGGTCTCTGACATTTTCTCTCACGCCACCCAAAGCAGCACCTACCTCTATGTTCATTCCCTCACCAACAACGAATGTGCGAACATCAGTCTGGTATGGAAAATAAATGCCGTTGTAGTCAAAATCATTCAAGTAACCCTTGTAGCACGAAACCATAGCTACAGCAAGAATTAAAACGATCAATATATTTTTCATATCTGTCTGTTTTTTAATTTTTATTTCCATGATTCCCATCCTTCATTTTGCTCGAGATTACCCATCCTTAATATTTCGTTGTAGGGGATAGGTAAATAGGCTGATTTATAGACCCGTGTCTCAACCTCTTTTGTCAGGTCGTAAGTAAACGTCCCATCAGCGTTTTTCTGAATCTCAGCTTTATGTACCGATTTATTAAGATCGGTCAGATTCGTTGACCAGCGACGAAGATCATAGAAACGCATCCCTTCGAAACAGGTCTCTATTCTCCGTTCGCTTTTAACAAACTCATTGAATTTGGCAACGTCAGATGACACCTCATTCAGGTAAAGGTCATTTGCGATTGTGTAAAGAGTAGCCCCATCGTAAGTCTTTCTTGTGCGCAGGTACTGCATCCCTGTTTTAGCTGAAATCCCGTATTTGGAGGCATCAGTTGGTCCAACCACCTTGTTGGCTGCTTCTGCAAAGTTCAGTACCATGTGAGTCCAACGAATAAACATTTTAGTATGTGATTGTCTGTTGATTGTAGGATCCGACCAGTTCAGGCCCATAAAAACGTACTTCTTAATATAGTAGTTGGTAAGACTATTGGCGGTGATCACTCCGGCAGCATCTTTCCCGCCATTGGCCCAGTTTTCGAATGTGTACATCACAGCATTGGTTGTAATCCGTTTGGCCTGCGCCGTATTATAGAAAATATTGCTATATAACCTCGGATCACGGTTGGCATAAGGGTTTGCCGGATTGTAAAGACTCCTTGTGTCAGTAATCGGATAGCCGTTCACCATCGGGAATGTATTGACGAATTCCTGGGTTGGTCCGACTTCTCCGTTGCCCTGAAATCCACCCGGATAGAACATTCGCTCCATTGCATCGTTGGCGCTGTTGTAGCGGGCAGCGAAAACAATTTCAGGAGAGTTGGGGTCGAGCCAGTTAATGGCATTGGCAGGTTTAAATCCACCTGTGACATTGTCAACATTCAGTTTGAAATCCATCACCTCTTTGGCATACTGTGCAGCTTTATCCCATCGCGTGATATCGTTGCCTGGGTTAAATAACGGACTCGCCCAGGTTAGGAAAACATTCGATTTAACCGCTTTCATCGTGATTCCATCGAGTTTTCCCCAATAGCGGCCTCCGGCATAAACAAGATCGCTAGTCTTTTGAACCAGAAAGTCGCGATGAGCAATCGGAAGATATTTAATCGCGGAGTCGCAATCAGCAACGATTTGCTTCACACACTCATCGTAAGTATTTCGGGCAAAATTTATTTCACCTCCGATTTCGATGGGCTCGAGGGTTAAAGGAACCCCCAACATTTTGCCGCTAATACCTTTACCTCCGAATTTCTGAAGCAAATCCCAGTAAAACCATGCACGCAAGCCAAATGCCTCACCCTGCAGGCGGTAACGTACGAGACTGTCCATTCGTACATTCACTATGAATTTAGTATTGAACCCACGACGGTCCTTCAGAAACATATTCACGAGCTTGATCGATTTATAATCTCGATCCCAATAGGTCCAGAACGGATCAGTTCCAGTGGTTAAGGAACCAACCGCCAACCGACGTGTACCCCGAACCGAACTGGTTGATACCGCATCGTCGGTAGCCATATCGAGATAAACGCCTTCGTTGTCATTGTAGTTTCTAGGCATATTATCGTAACACTGGCCTACAAGTCCCTGTACCATATCCTGATATTTCCAGATATCTTCGGATGAACGGTCTCCGTTTGGATAAGGATCGAGATACTTGCTACATGCACTGAACAACGCCAAAATGCCTCCTAATAGTAATATAATCTTTGTATTCATATGTTTATAATTTTGTTTTTTAATGGCCATATGGAACTCCCAATAATCATCCGCCTGTGTGAGAAAGATTTTCTCATGGTCGTTTCATAATTGTTTTCAATTAAAAGGTTAATTTAATTCCGGCTGTATAGGTGCTGAACAGCGGATAGTAATCCACACCAGAACTAATCGACTCAGGATCAACATCTTTTATTTTAGAAATGGTCATCAGGTTAGCGCCTCTGATAAAGAAACGGGTTCCACTGACACCAATTATTTTCAGTGCATCAGCCGACAGATTGTAGGCTAATTCGACATTCTGTACCTTAAAAAATCCACCTTTGACCAACCAAAAACTGGAACCGACAAAGTTATTGTTGACTTTGTTGTAGGTAAGCCGAGGATAGGCTCCACCTATATTATCCCTGACAAAATCAGAATAATTATTATCACCCCAGCCATTCCAGAAGTATTGGTTCATTAATGCGATATCGTAGAATGCACGTCCTGTACCAAGTGCATACAGTTCAAACCCTTTGTAGTTAAGTTTAAGATTAACGGAATAAAACAAGCGCGGCGTAGTATGTCCGATTGGGCTCTGGTCACTATCGTCAATAATCCCGTCACCGTTCATATCTTTGTATTTCAGGTCACCGGCGTGCAGAACCTCGTCATAAATTTGAGGAACCACTAAGGTTTCGGCATCACTCTGGAACTTACCGACGTAAGTCAGTCCATAATAAGTGTCCATAGCCTTCCCTGTACGGATTTGATAATCATAGCGATATGCGGGCTCGTCGTATTTTTCCATTCTCGAATTTTGCATGGTGGCATTCCCTCCAAGTGAATACTTCAATTTACCGACGTTATCGGCGTACTGAATACCAATTTCAAGACCGGTATTTCTGTACTTATTATAGTTGAAAAATGGAAGGGCACTTGATATACCGACAATATTCGGAACACTGCTGGAGACCTGAGAGATCACTCCATCGCGAAGATTATTGTAGTAAGTCAGCTCAAGAGAGAGTTTCTGGTTTAAAAACATCCCGTCCAATCCGGCGCTAAATTCCTTACGCTTTTCCCAGCTGATTTCGGGGTTTCCTGTACGACCGGGCGAATCCCTGTAAACAAGGTTTTCGGTTGTATTTCCAAACCACCGGTTTGTTGTGGCCGGGCCAAAAGGTGCGCCAGAGCTATTAATACTCCAACTATCACGGTACGAGAATGGTGAAAGGAAGTTCTGGTAGCCAATCATGCCACCTTCAGCACGAAGCTTGAGATAATCAATGCATTTCACATTTTTCATAAAACCCTCTTCTGAAACGACCCATGCCAACCCTGCGGAGGGGAAGAATTCATATCGTTTACCTTTGTCAAAGCTTGAGCTTCCACTGTAATTTAATACTCCGTTGAAGATATACTTGTTATCGTAGGAATACCTTCCTGTAAAAATCCCGTTTTGGGTCCGCTGTGGATCATTAATATCGCTTTTGTAAACTTTGGCAAGAAAATAGGTCATTGCTGCCTGAATTTCGTTTTTCCCGAACGATTTTTCATAACTTAGACTTTCGTACACCGCCATCCTTTGGTAATAGGAGTCATTCAAAAGCACCTGATTGTCCATCTGGGTCCCGTCATGCTTTTTTGACAAAAGAATGGTATCGTTACCGCCGGCAGTTAATGCAGGTATGGCGATATAGGCGTAATAATCTTCGGCCTTACCAACGCGTAACTGATTAAATGCGTTAAACCTGAGATATGATTTCGATTTCAAACCGTCAAGAATGCTTTTCAGATCTACTTCCAGGACTCCGTTAACCGCTCCTGTACGTCCCGATTCGGTATAATAACCATTCGAAGTAAGGTTTGCGATAGGGTTTTGGCCAAAATTAGAACTTACTCCATAATACGGAGGAATTCCTGATTTGGGATCGTAAGGTGCAGCGTAAACCGGAAATGCAATCGGAGGGATAGTGGTAATATCATTAATCACTGAGTTGAACTCAAGACCTGACAAAGCAGTATTATTCTGATCCGTGTAATTGGAGCTATAACCATAGTTGGCCGAACGACGGAACGAGAGGCCTGCGAAGAAGTTAAACTGCACCTTGATGGAGTTGTTGATTTTGATGTCGATATTAGATCTGGCATTCAGGCGATTATAGTCGGCAGTAGGCCCAATTTTAAAAATATCACCATCGCCGCTGTATCCCAGATAGGCAAAGTACTGTACCCGGTCGTTTCCACCTGAAGCAGATAGGTTTACCTTTTTGAAGGACATGGTGTTTTTCAACATCATCGCTCTGTAGTCGATGCTGGGGTGGTATAAGTCGTAAGGATTATTTTTGGCATATTCAGCAATATCGCTCTCAGAATAACGCGGGAATAAACCTTCGTTAGTATGGGCTTGATTGTTCAGTGTCGCATATTCTGCACCATTTGTCCAACCTGGCATCCGGTCGATCACTGCAAAACCTGATTCAATATTTACATTAAGGATTCTTTCGTTCTTTTTCCCTCTTTTGGTTTTGATATAAATGATTCCGTCAGCGGCTTCAGGGCCGAACATCGCTTTACCCACAATATCCTTAACAATTGTAATCGTCTCAATTTCATTGGGATCAAGCGGCATTTCAGTGATATCTGTCGGGACATTGTCAATAAAATATATAAGGCTGCGACCACGTGCCCCGACACCCACTTTTTCCGAGAAACCGAACCGACCTGATTTCTCTTCGGCGCTCATACCGGGTTGTCCATTTTTTTCCATGACCTCAACTCCGGGGGCTAATCCGGTAAGGGCATTACGAATATCGGTTGAAGGGTATTTTTCCAGTTGTGCTGTACGCAATACTATCGGTGCACCGGTGAGGTTCCTTTTTTTTATCATCATAAACGGAAGCTCAACATCATCATCGGATGTCATTTGAAATTTTGACTTCACGAGTTTAACAGTACTTTTAGTCAAAAGATCCTCTACAAGTACGACACTTTTGTCATATCCGTTTGCCAAAACAGCCACAAAATCATCGGGGAATCCTTCGAAAGAGAATGTACCGTTTTCATCGGTTTCAGCACGTATTATTCCTTCGCCTACCACTACCTGTGCATTGGGAACAGCGTTCCCGGTTTCATCGATAACCTTCAGGCTGACGCTGATTGTTTTCGCTTTTTTTGTTGTTTTATCCTGTGCTGAAAGTGATCCGGAAAGTACAACGCAGAGCAGAATCAGTCCGATAATTCTATAGTTCAATAATATATTATGAAATCTCATAATTTTCATTCTTTTAAGTTTTAATTACCAAGATTCGTTTGGAGCTTGAGTAAAATTTTTCATCTTATAGATATCCGATAATTCGAAAGGGAAATAATACATCGCATTTTTCCATTTGCTCTGGCGGTCAGATGGCAGCGGTAAACGCGTATATTTAAAACCTGTAGGATAGGTGGCGCTTACCGGTACTTTTTCAATATCAACACCCATTAATGGGCCGGCATAAGCAACAGGGGCATCTTTCCAGCGACGGAGATCATGATAATAGTGTCCTTCGAAAGATAGCTCGACGTTGCGCTCGTTTCTGATACGTGGTCTTAATGCCTCTGTTGAAACAGTAAATTGAGCGGGTACATCGCAATGTCCGATTCTTGCCCGGATCAGGTTAAGTGCCTGAAGGGCATTCAACGATGCTCCGGGAGCCGAACCATTGGGCCCGTAAGCTTCGTTGGCCGCCTCGGCATAATTGAGATAGAGCTCTCCAAGCCGGATTAGCGGATCGGAATATTGAGCAAGCAAATTGTTTTTAACGCTCTGTTCTCCCCAACATTTGCGCGAATAATAACCTGTATGTGTAATTCCCGGATAGGTTTGGTTAAGCAGTTCAGAATAAACGACGACACCATTTTTAATCTCATAATAGATTTGGGCTTTGGAATTGGTCCAACCTACAATATTAGTGGCCTGATTATAAATAATATCGATATAAAAACGCGGGTCGCGGTTAACGTATGGATCCTGCTCTTTATAATGGCCGGCGGCAGTAGCAGCATCACGCTCGGCCTGGGTATTCAATGGATCACCATATTTTGTTTCGAATTTATCAACAAAATTCTGCGTTGGGCATTCGCCGGAATTACTTGCTGAACTTGAAAAAACACCATTGATAAAAGAAGCCAAAGTTTTATCATTATACCTTTTTTTACCTCCATCCCATGACCATAAATGTTCGTTGGAGTGAGGTAGCCCTATGTAGTTTTCTTTGTATTTTGCAGCCGTTAGCAGGTCGTATCCGTACTGTCTGGCAATTACGATCGCTTCCCAGGCGGCAATGGCAGCCGCTTCCCAATCTTTTATGCCGAGTTCATTGTTTAGCGGGCTGGCAGCATAGAGCAAAGCACGCGATTTGTAGGCTTTGGCTGCTACTCCGTTCGGACGGGCCTGTTCCGGATTGGACAGGTGACCAGGCGCCCCGGGAACAGGATTGTCGCGGCGCATCAGCCCTGCCTTTGCAAAAAAGGTGGCGGCAGTATCCATATCGGCAGCGATGCGGAGCAAGGTCTCGTGTTTCGATAACCTTGGTATATCCCATTGATCTTCAGGCCCTATGACTTTAACAATATAGGGCATCGGTCCCCATAACCTGAACAATTCGAAATGGGCAAATGCCCTTACAAAATGGGCCTGAGCGGTATAATCATCAATAATTACCTGATCAGCCTCTAACAAGTGGATATTTTCAAGTGTCATATTACAAATGCGGATAAGCTTAAACATCACTGCGAGAACAGGGCGTGAATCCACCAATCTAGTATACCCATCTAAAGTGCTGGCCATCAGTCCGCCTTTAATGGTTTGGCCATTCATGACCCGACCCTGATCGGCGCAATCGGTTAGCCCTTCCCAGGTATATTTTACACCAATTTGGTTCATATAGAAGGGAAACCCCATTTTGATATTGTATTCATACGTAGTCGTGTTTGTTCCTTCATAAATGGCCAAAAAGAATTTTTTGAAATTATCCAGGTTCTTAAAAACATCATTGGATGTAAGACCCGCTTCAGGTGACTTATCCAAATAACTTTCAAGACACGATGAAAAGAGTATCGGGAAAAGGACTATACAAGTTATTAAAATGATATATTTCTTCATTGCAGATATGTTTTATAGCGTTTAAAAAGCAACTTTAACACCAAATTTGATTGAAGTCATCTGTGGATAGACACCATTTTTGAATTCCATTCCTTCGGGGTCTCCTTCAATCAGGTTGGTCAGTGTCCAAAGGTTATTTGCAGTAGCGAAAAACAGTAAATTTGAAACTCCTGAAAGATGACGATTAAGGAATTTTGAAGACATGTTATAACCGGCATAAACCTCTTTCAAACGCAAGTAATCGGCCTTTCTATAGGTACGGTCTTCGACCCAAATACTAGACCAGCCCACATTCGATTGTGTTGCACCACCATTGTTGTGAAGGGTCGCGCGATTGGAGGTAGGATTGACAGGTGTCCAGTAATCTAAAAATGATGTTTGCACACGTTCGCTTCCTCTGATAAATTCAGTATCAAAGGTTTCGGAGTAAACAACATATTTCCCGAGGTTTCCATAGAACATAAAGTTGAATTCAAACTTTTTATATGATAATCCGCTCGAAAATGAGAAAGTGAAAGGAGGATACACATTCCCTGCAATCGGATGCATATCCTGGCTCGTAATATTACCATCAACCATGTAATCGAGATACTTATAGTCACCCACATTCAAATTGGAAATAGACAAAGGTGACGGGTTGTTGTGAATATCGTTAACGGAAGTGAAATACCCTGTCCCGGTTAATTGCACACCGTTCAATGGGGTATTTAAAGGTTTTCCTGCATTCTTTGTGTAATCGGGTGGATAAGGCAGGTCATCCATAAAGACGATTCTATTTTCGTTAAACCCGAAGATCCCTTTCGCCCAATAGTTAAACTTGGCAGGTGTTGTTTTATTAAATTCAACCTCAAGTTCGAAACCGTGCTTTTTCATTTTTCCAAGATTAAGCGCTTTGAAAGAGTTACCCACCACCATCGTTACAGTTCGCGGGCTTAGCATAATCTTATCACGTTGTTCGTCAAAAAAGTCAATATTGAAGCTAAGGACATTCTTGAAAAGGCCTAATTCTAATCCTAAGTTTCTTTTATGCGCCTCCTCCCATTGTGCCGTAGAGTTTGCAATTGCAGCTTCCCACAGGTAATTTCGGGAATCAGAATAAAATCCCCCGAAGTAAAGCCATCTGCTCGGGGCTGCATCGCTGCCGGTTAAACCATCCGAATAACGTAGTTTTAGTTTATTAACCCACGGTATGGCATCTTTAAAGAATTTCTCTTCAGACACGACCCATCCAATGGCTCCGGAAGGGAATACTCCAAAACGGTTCCCCGGTGCAAATTGCTCTGACCCCGTGTAACCCACATTGACCTCAAATAAATATTTGTTAGAAAAATTATATGTAGCCCTGCCAACGAGCGCTTCGTCATAGTAAGCAAACTCTGTCCCATTGTTTTTTTGGCTACGGTTCATGAGTGCAAGACCAGTAATAGAGTGCTTTCCAAATGTATTGGCATAGTTGAATCCAAACTCATAATAAAGGTCACGATAATAATTGCCCTGCAAGCCACCCACACCAATAGCAAGCGGCGCCATTTGATAATACTCGTTACCTTGTCCGGCTCTGATCCAGGGATTTACACCCGGTTTACCGATATCATCGTAATTTAGCTGATATTCCGGGTAAGTCTGGCTCGCACTGAGAATATTGTTTTGGTAGTAGGTACTTAATGCCGCTTTACTTGTGAAAGATAATCCTTTGGTCACGAAATCTAATTTCTGAACAAAAATAAGGTCTGTAAATAATTTGGAATCAATATACCGGTTAAACTGTCCAGTATTTAAACTCGTATAGGGATTCCCGTTAAAATCGCCCAAAGCCGAGGCAAGCCTTATCCCTTTGTCATTCGGGTAATCGGGATCAGGAACCTGCTCCAGCACCCATGCCGGGAAATAGGCCGGGAAAAGGGCCACACTCGATGCATTGAGTGTGCGCCAGCTATTCCATCGTGAGTTCTTGATACCGGTCTCACCACCAAGATTGAAGGACAATGTTGCCGATTTTGTTAACTGAAAGTCAACGTTGGTACGGTAGTTGAACCTTTTGTAATTGTAGCCCAAATCATAAAAGCCCTCTTTCTTTCCTTTGAAAAAATCACCTTCGCTGTAGTAACCTAAAGAACAAAAGTACTTTACAAAGTTAGTCCCTCCCGTCACGTTAAAGTTGGCATTGGTGGTAGGAGCAAAAGTCCTGGTCAGTAAATCAAAATAGTTCACGTCAGGATAACGTAAAGAGTTCAATGGCGTTGAAGGGTTGCGGTACTCTTCCAATATACCCTGAGGAGTCAGAGACTGAAATTGGCCATCATTCATTTTGGCCACGTTCAACATCGACATTGTTGTAAATGAGCTGATATGATCCGGAACCATTGTTGCTTTCTGAAGTCCGTAGGAGGCAGAAAAGTCCAGTTGCGGTTTCCCAAACTTACCACGCTTCGTGGTGACGATAATAACTCCGTTTGCGCCTTTAGCTCCATAAACTGCAGTAGCCGAAGCATCTTTCAAGACCGAAATCGTATTGATTTCGTCTGGGTCTAATGCGTTAAAATCGCGTTCAACACCGTCGACCAATACTAACGGGGATGAACCGTTCCAACTCGAAATACCGCGGATCAGAATTGTGGCGTCATTTGCTCCCGGTTCACCGGTTTTCTGCATGGTCAATACTCCTGATAGTTTACCGGCAATTGCGTTGGTAATATTAGAAGAACCTGATTTCATAAGAGGGGCATTGTTAACCTGACTGATGGCGCCAACCACACTCTCCTTTTTCTGAATGCCATATCCAACAACAACCACTTCTTCCATCCCGACTATCTCTTCTTCCAGAACCAAGCTGAAGGTGGTTTTACCGGCAAGCGGGATTTCCTGCGTCTTCATTCCTATAAACGAAAACACGATTGTTTTGGCATCTATAGGCACCGATAGTCTGAACTGCCCTTCTATATCTGTGATTGTCCCAATTGTAGTGCCTTTCACAACCACAGTTACTCCTGGCAAAGGAAGTCCTTTGGAATCTTTTACCGTACCGTAAATTCCCTTCTTAGTGACTTGATCGCCTTTAATTACTCCATTAATTAGCTCTTGGTTATTTAGTTCTTCCTTTTTATAAAGAAAGACTTGTCGGTCATCGATCCGATAAGTAACGTCGACACCTTGAAACAAAAGGTTCAAAACCTTTTCAATTGTTTCACCCTTAACCGATATGCTTCTTTTTAAATCTGAATTGACGATTTTCCCATTATAAATAAAAATAAACTCACTACTTTTTTCAATGGAATTTAAAATTTCAGTCAGAGATGTGTTCTCGAACTGAAGATCAATTTTTGTTTTTTGCGAATAAGTGCTGGCGGATAAGGCCATTGATCCTGCAAAAATCAATATCGAAAGAAGCTTCATCGTCAAAAAAATAAATTTAATACTCTTCCTTGTCCGGAAAGAGTAAACATTTGGATTTTTTTCCATACGTTTGATTGAATTTTATTATATAAATAATTTTGCCTGACGGCAATTTTAATTCAGACCGGTTGATGTTACCAGCATCAACCGGTTTTTCTCATTCATTTTTTTCTCATTTATTCTCTCTTATCATTTATTAATTAATTAGTTAGCCATAAAAACATATTTGTTTCCTTCCTTTTTGTATTTTGTTTTTGAGATAAAGGCTATTCCGTCCAAAACTCTTTCCAAATCATCTTTTAGGTCAAGTTTACCGTATATTTTCTCGACATTATCAGGCAATTCTGTTTCGATTGTAACATTGTAATAACGCGAAACCCGTTTTAATAAATCGGGGACTTCCTCATTTACAAAGGTTAGGTAACCTTCAATCCAGGCGGTATAAATCTCTGTATTTTCAACATTGTTAATTTCAAAGTTTCCCTGGCCTTTTGTTAAGGACGCTTTTTGATTTGGAGCTAGAAATACTTCCGTCAATTGTACACTGTTATTAATATTCATACTGACTTTCCCTTCTACCAAAACAATACTGTAAGCGTTATCCTGAAGATATGCCTGCACATTAAATTTAGTCCCGTAAACCTTCATTTTGAAAACATCAGTTTTTACATAAAATGGTTTTTCATTGTTCTTGGTTACATCAAAGAGCGCTTCGCCTTCTAAATAGACCTCACGGGTTTTCCCTTTAAAAACAGAAGGGAATACTAACTTTGAACCTGAGTTAAGCCAAACCTTGGTCCCTTCAGAAAGCAAAACAAACGACCGTTTACCATATGGAACGATCATTTGATTCAAACCATCGTTTGAAACAGCCTGTGCTACTCCGGAAGTATCGTTCACAACGATGCCGGAGCCGTCAGACGAAAAATGTACAGTTGATTGCTTGCTGCTGATGGAGACTTCTTTACCATCGGCCAGAATCAAGGTAGCATTATCTGATGGAGGATTATTCGCAACAATAACTTTATCAACATTTTTCTTAGCAGCAATATAGAGAACGGCACTTCCTACCCCTATCAACAAAAGAAGTGATGCTGCATATCTAAAATACATGAACCGAACCTGTTTTTTTTGTGCCTGAAGAATTTGGTGCCAAAGATCTTTTTTCCTTTGGTAAGGCTGGTGAAACCTTTCGACATGTAATCCACGAAGTACATGAACTGCTATATTGATCTCGTTCCGCTTTTCGGGAAGGTTTTCTAATAATACTTTTAATCTGTCGGAGTGACCAGATTCTTGCACGATTTTCCTAAAATCATCGTCGAAGATAAAATCGTCGGTTGTATATAATTTGAAATGTTCCAGGTTCATATTTTTCCGCGTATATACTAATTGAGAGAAAAAACACAAAATCTGGACATAGAGAACGAACTTTTTTTGAAAGATTTAAAAAATACGGGATATAAAGGATTTAATAAGCAGATCTAAACCAAATGCAAAGAAATATATTTCCCCTTTTTTCCAGAATTTTCTCAGCTTCAGACCTGACTGTTTTGATAGCGCGGTGAATTGATTTATAACAGGAATCAACCGAAATATTAAGCGTTTCTGCAATCTCTTCGTAGGAGATTTCTCTTTCAAACCGCAAAAATATTATCTCCTGCTGCTTATCTGTCAGTTTGTCAATACATTGTTTGATTGTCAAATGAAGTCGTCCCAGATTTTCTTCGTCCGAAACATCTTGATCCGGACTTTTAAAGTAATCAAAATGTTCTTCCGGCAATTGTTCGGTCAGAATCGTTTTTTTTTTCTTATTAAGATCAAGAAAGAGCTGTCGTCGGAAAGTACTAATCAGATATCCATTTAAGTTTTTTACAATACTTATACTTTTCCTAAATTTAATAATATTGATAAACACATTCTGAATAGTATCCTCAACTAATTGTTTATCTGATGTATGCCTCTGCCCATAATCAAATAACAAGTCATAGTAATGAAGGTATATGTTGGATAAAGCATACAGGTCACCATTAAGAATAAAATTATTCCAGACCTCATTTTGATCAATGCCTTTTGGCTCTTTCATAAGACATCTTTACTATTAAAACGGCAAAATTACATTTTGAGTGTGGTACGTTGATTTAAGTATATTATTTCAATACGACATCCCCAAAATCCATAAACCAATTCCAGTCTTTCACGAGCATGTTATGGACCCCGTCCCTGATGTGATAAGCCACTTTACCGCTCTGTACCTTTGTGTTAAGTGGAGGCATATCCAGTGAAAGATCAGTTCCTGTCTGCAAAAGTTTAAATACAGGAACCGAATGATAAAGCGCAAGATAAGATCCACGGGGATCTCCCCAAAGATCTTCCGAGGCGCAGGCCACATAAAGGCCTCTGGGTGCTATCAGTGAGAGAAGCATATGCTGGTCAGTTGGAAGTGAATCTTCGTTGTTGATATATTTTTTATAATTTGAACAGTACCAATATGATACAAGTTTATTACTGGCTGCAACAGTTTCTCCATAACGACGACGGCTTAAGGCAGCTCCACCGGCACCCGATTCATTTGAGACCACCATGGCAAACCGTTGATCTTCTGCCCCTGCCCATAGCGCTGTTTTACCGCCTCGCGAGTGGCCCACAACTGCTACCCTGTCTGCTGCAATATCCTTATCTGTTTCAAGATAGTCGAGGCAACGGCTTGCCCCCCAGGCCCAGGCGGCAATCGTTCCCCATGAATCTTCAGAACGTTTATCTTTATCAAGCAGTCCATGTATTCCATCCTTAAAATCGTCAAACTTATCGGGATCAACATCGGCATTGTAAAATGCTGAAATCGCATAACCACGTGCAATCAACTCTTCAGCAGGCCAAAACTCACTCTTTACTTTCCTGGTAGGATCGGTATTGGCAGTTCCACGGTTATTTATGAGAAGAAATGCAGGAACAGGCTTCTTAACCCTGTTAGGAACAAAAAGTGTAAGGTGAATAACAAGCGACTTCGCTTCTGCTGTTATGGTGATTTCAATCTGTTTTAGTGTTGCATCGCCATTCATCGCATTTGGGTTCTCATTTACAACCTTATAGCTTTTTGAGTACGGAGTTTTGGGAACACGGCCATACACATTTTTCCGAAAAAGTTCAAGAACCTCAGGCCGGCGAATTTTAGTCCATTGTTTCTGGGTTTCAATTTTCCTTCCATTGTCGGAAGTGAGAACATCAGGCAAAGTGTAAGCAGGTACTTTTTCTTCATAATAATTGATACCTGGCTGTAATTTGGACAACCTTGCAATGGTCTCCTGCGATGCACTCCATCTGGTAGTATCCTGTGCCTTGATAAGGATCGGAAGGAAGGCCAAGGCTACTGCAACATAAAGGGTTTTCATTGTTAGTGCCTATCTATTAATTTTGAACAATAATATCAACTTTTGATGATCTGAGAAGCTCTTTTCCCTCCAAATCTTTTACCAATGCTTCAAAAATGAAAATCCCCGGTTCTTTCAACTGCCAGTTAAATCGAGCCTGATTATCAGTAATTACTCCAATCTGATTATTATTTGACAGGATTTGAATAATATACTTTTGGGTAGTATCAGGGAACAAATGTGAAAATCTCAGATCAATCTGCTGACCAACTTTAAATATATCACCATCTTTGGGAAAAGTGATAATAATTGAGCTTTGTTTATATCCTGACTCATCAATGAAGTAGCCTGGTGTGGTAACTTTCTTCATCATATTATACACTGCAGTATCATCTTTAATACCTTCAAATTTGAATGGTACGTTCTGGTTCTGTTTGGTGTTCATATATCCCCATCCACAACCATTCAGAACAGAAAAAACCAGGGCATTTACTCCTGTCTCTTTTAATTTATCATCTTCGTCGCATATTACAGGTTTTCCATATCTTTTAAGTACTTCAATTCTCTTTCTATAATTATCCGGAGATGTATTATTAAAGTGGATTGTAATATAATCCACCACTTTAGCCAGAGAGTCATCAAGCTGTCCGTTGCCCATGCCGCTGGTGCTTACCAAAAGTGATGGATATAATGATTTTGCACGTTTTATTAATTCAATCTGCCCCTTTTCACTAATCAGCCATTCCCCATCTGCCCAGTTACGGTATCCACCATGCCTGTACTCGTTAGAGACTTCAAGCAAGACATTCCTGAAATGATTTTTCTTAACCCAGTTGACCGTATTTTCCAATGCATTAAATATTGCCTTCTTCCCTGTTAATGCTGAAAAGTGTGAGTGTTGACGTTGATAAAAACACGAAAGGATCACTACTGCATTGTTCTCATTACAGGTATTGACAACTTTAGCAATTCTATCCATATATTCGTCGCGAATAGTTCCGCCTGCTTCAAAGGCACTATTTACAGCACCTTCATAGCCCATAGATCCGCCCTGCAAACTGATCGTAAATCCATTTACACCACTTGCAGTATATTCCGGAATTTTTGAAATAAAAACATCTGTGTTCTTCTGAGGATTAAAATCACTTATATATTCTCCCAATTTAGTCCCGCGATCCTCAAAAACAGAATTGACCATTCTGACATTCATCAGCAAACCTTCCGCAAGGGAACCTTTGTTAATTATTTTCTCATTGATGAACCATCTATCTTCCTCTATTGTAACTGTTGTATTGTTTGTCATATAAGCGCATCCTATATTTAGCTGCAAAACAATCAGGAATGAAGAAAATTTTATAAAACTTCTCATTTGGTATTATTTGTTTATATCTCCAATAATCTTTACTCCCAAAAGAGAATAAATGTTTTTAATTAAGATTTCCCCAAATAAATATTTTTCATTTAAAGATCAATCCTTCCTTTTTTGGAAACTCAAGTCGGCAAAGTTCATGAAACAGCTCCAGTCGTAAAGGGTGATGGCATGTTTGCCCGGACGAATATGGTATCCGATTGTCCCGAGTACCGGCTGCTGTAATTTAGGCATATCCTTACCGGGAAAGCCCTTTTTTCCAAGAAGTTGATAGACCGGCGAAGCTGCAACACAGGAGAGAAATGTTCCTTTTGGATCACACCAGCGATCATCTTCCGCACTACATACATACAGCGGTCGGGGCGCGATAAGTGCCAATAATTCATGCTGATCTAAAGGTAAATCTTCTTCTTTGTTGTTGTATTTTCTAAAATTAGTACAAAACCAATGGGGGTAATTGGTATTGATTCTCTCCACAGTTTCACCATAAATACGCTTCGACAATTTTGCTCCTCCGCAACCCGATTCATTGGAGACAACCATCGCAAACCGCTTGTCGGTGGCACCGGCCCATAAAGCAGTTTTCCCCAATCTGGAATGGCCCAACACGATCACCTGCCTGGGATTTACCTCTTTAACTTTTACAAGATAATCCATTACCCTGGAAAGCCCCCAAGCCCAACCCGCAATGCTTCCCCAGGAAGAGCTATCGCGTTTCCCGGTGAAAAGCTGATGAACTCCATTGTGGAAGCCATCGTCAAAATCAGGATCAATATCACCGTAGTAAACAGTGGCAACACCATAACCTCTGGCAATGATCTCCGCGATCGGCCAGGAGGAGGCATCGCTTCCCCGCCACGATTCAATCGATTTGTTCGATGTAATTCCAACCTTAGGATTATTTTCCACCCAGGATGTAGTGACGCTGATGCCCGGATCAGCAGAAACAGTATGGTTACCATCGAAATTGCACGCCAGAAAGAGAGGCACTTTTTTACCTGATTTAGGGAGAAAAAGCAGTAAACTCAGATCGATCTTCCTGTCCTCCTTCTGAAGCGTTAACAGAACCTCTGTCCTGACAGCCTGCCCATTGCATGCATTTTCATTTTTGGATACAACAACTGATGTCAAATGTACTTTCCCGGCAGGAGTTATACCGTAAACCTCCTTTTCAAATAAATTTAAAATTTCAGTCCTTCTTTTCTCCCACTCTTTTTTATTTTTAACCGATAATCCATTGTTAAAAACCAGTGGATCAGGTAAGGTATAAGGAGGAATTTTCGATTCGTCGTAATTGGGAACAAATGTCTGTGCAAACAGCGTTGCCGAGAAAAATAGAAAAAAAGCAGTGAGAAAAGTTAGTCTCATAATTTATAAATATTAAGTAATTTAGAATAAAATAATGCAGTATTTATGCTTAGGCTTTTAAATCAAGATTTAGTTAGTTTCCTATCTTAACTATCCATTCACCTATTTTTGGAAATTTTGAGAAGACTAAATCATCGTGTGCAGGAATGATAAAATCAGGATTAGTAACTAATGTTTTCATCCTTTTCATAGACACTATATATGCCTTTGGGTCCATACAAAGACTGGCTGAGAGTAAGTTGTCAAGATTATAATAAAACCAGAGCGCATCAGAGGCAATCAGTATTTTATTTGTTTTAGAATTTGAATTGACTAATACATATTGATTTTCAAAAGTATGCTTAGAGCCAATAAATATCTTTATGCCTGGGATTATTTCAATATTATCACCTTCAACCATTTTTAATCTGCCTTCCAGATTGATTTCAATAATGTTACGAACATCCTTCTTTTCAAATCCTTTTGAGATTCCATTTTCTTGCCAGGCTTCCCCAACAAAATATTCAAAGTCATCTTTCTGCATCCAAATTTTAGCATTTGGGAAAAGATTTATTCCTCCGATATGATCATAATGAGGATGCGTAATGATAATGTCAGTAATATCAGATGGGTCTACATTTAATCTTTTTAAAACTACATCTGGTCTCACATAATGCATATTTCCTGTTTTAGTAGAGTCAACAAATCCAGCATCCACAAGGATATTTTTTCCGTTCTCTCCTTTCAAGAACCAATACATATAACAAATTCGTAAACTATCTTTTGGGTTTGCCCCAATAACCATTCGTTGAGCAGGAATATTCCGTCCATCAATATATTTAAGTGCGTAAACCTGATATTCATCAGCATTCTGGCAGTTTGATAAGATTGTTGTTAAGAATAGGATGGATGCTAAACAAATTTTTATAATCATGACTTTATTATTTTAAGTCTTTTTCGATGAATGGGTAATTGATAATTTGACCAGCCATTAGCCTGATTAGCGGGCTAATGGCTGGATAATTATTTTAACTGCATAATCAGCTAATAATTAGTACTTATCATTTTGTACAATTGTTCCAGGGTTTTGATTAATAACAGTTTGTGGTACTGGTAAAAGCAATCTCCAACTTTCTATTGTTTTTCCTTTTGCTGCCGTTAGTACAGGGATTGCACGATTCGTCCTTTTTAAATCAAACCACCGATGAAATTCCAAAGCCAGCTCAACTCTTCGTTCATGTTCAATTGCTAAATCCAATGTCGGATATTTAACAATTGGATAGCCTGAAGTTCCCCATGCCGGAACTCCGGCCCTACTTCTAACCATGTTCAGATATACGGCGTCTTTAGTAAGTTCTGCATATAACAACAAAATATCTGCATATCGAAGCACAATAAAGTTGTTTTCACAAAACCGGTTTTGTCCACTAACAACGGCATTCAAGTCATTCCATTTTTTAGTGAATTTTGTTGCAACCCAGACTCCGCCATAAGTATACCCAGTATCTATTGACAAATCTCTTCGTGCATCACCTGCTTCATAATCATTCCATAAATTGTCAGTTACCTGATTCAATCCACCACCTGAATTTATTCTTTCGAATGGATTAAACGCTTGCCAGTATCTACTTGCGGGTTTATCCAAACCTCTAATAAACTGTATCTCAAATAGGGCTTCCTTACTATTCTCATGTTGCAAATCCCACAACTGGGAGTAAGAAGGAAGAAGACTATATTCCTGCGAATCAATAACTTTCTTTAAATATGTTTGGGCATTGTTTATATCACCCCTAGTTGCGTAAACCTTACCAAGCATTGCTTGAGCTGCACCTTTACTGGCTTGACCAGTACGTTCAGTTTTTGATAAAAGAGGAAGATTACTCTCCGCAAAAACCAGGTCAGAAATGATTTGGGCATAAACTTTATCTACAGGCGTGCGGGCTATATCATAACTTTCGGTTACAGAAACCGGCTTTAGCAATAATGGCAAATCACCCCATAATCTAACCATATCAAAATAGTATATGGCCCTTAGAAACCTCATTTCTGCCTCGTATTTAGTTTTTGTATTTGCATCAAGAGATGAATTTGGTAGCTTTTCGATTACCTTATTTATTACAAAAAGAGAACTATAATATGTATTCCAATAAATCTCAACAAAGCTATTGTTGGATAAAAGAGTATAATCCTTGAATTGATAATGGTCCGAGGCATTGCCACTTATGCTATACAATGTACAATTATCAGACATTTGTTCTGTACGGGCCATGGCGCCTTCGGGAGCATATATATTGTACAACGTCCAGTATGCCCCGTTAACAGCAGTTTTAAAGTCATTTTCAGTTTTGAAAAAATTGCTTTCATTCATGTTTGAGATAGGAGCCAAATCCAGAAAATTATCAGTGCATGATGATGAAAACAATAATAAACCAATTATTGTGACTATATATTTTGATGTTTTCATTTTCTCATTTTTTTATTACAAATTATAAATTAACTTTTATTCCAAATGTTACTGTTCTGGGCATTGGTGTGGCACCATAATCGTTTCCTAAATCCAGGCCTGAATAAACGCTGTTTTCAGGATCAAATCCTATATAAGAAGTGAATACGCGTAGATTTTCAGCATTTACATATACTCTAACCGATGAAAACGGACTCCACGATATCGCCTTTTTAGGTAGATTGTATCCAAATTGCACATTACGGATACGTAAGAATGAACCATCCTCTACCCAATAAGAAGAAAATGCTGTTTGCAAACCATTGTACACTACCATTGGCTTGAATATTTTCCCGTCGCCGGGGTCGCTTTCCGATTTCCAATAATTAGTAACAATTGCATATTGATTCCTAAAACCACTGTTGAATTTGGAGTACCTTGCCTCACTATTCAGAATTTCATTACCATACTGTCCTTGTAGGGTAAAGCTTAAATCAAAACTTTTATACTGAAAAGTATTGGTAAGCCCAAAAGTAAAATCAGGCTGATAGTTTCCAAGTACAGTTCTATCGTCAGCGTTAATTTTTTTATCGCCGTTTACATCCCTGATTTTAGGGTCTCCCGGAGTTGTAGAGGCAACATGCGGACAATTATCAACTTCACTCTGGTTCATAAAAACGCCATCAAATATGTACCCATAGAAATTAGCCATTGGTTGTCCGATTTCAGTTTTTGTATTTGCCCCCCAGTTGGTCGTATATATTGGCGCGTCTCCTAAACCTAATTTCAAAACTTCATTTCTATTTGTCGAGATATTAAAGTCTGTATTCCATTTAAAATCACCGACAAGGTTTTTTGTCGAAATTAAAAACTCAAAACCTCTGTTTTTAAGCTTTCCAATATTTGTTAGTTGCGAAGTAAAACCGGTAATCGCAGGAACCGGAACATTAAGCAACATGTCTTTTGTAACAGACTGGTAATAGTCAAGTTCCATGTAAATGCGATTTGAAAACAATCCGATATTTAATCCAAGGTCCCATTGCCCTGTTTTTTCCCATTTGAGATCTGAATTTGAGATTGAATTAATATAGAGGGCTGCTTCGGCATTGTTTCCCCATGCATATTGAGATTGTTTAAGGAGACCAACCGAACCATAATTGGGGATAAGATTATTACCGGTAACACCATAGCTTAGCCTGAGTTTTAAATTATCAATCCAGCTTACCGATTTAATAAAATCTTCTTCAGACAACCTCCATCCTGCTGATGCAGAAGGGAAATAGCCCCATTTGTTATTTTTTCCGAAACGGGAACTTCCATCGCGTCTTAATGTCGCGGTTAATAAATATTTATCCAAATACGAATAGTTTACCCTTCCAATGTATGAAAGCAAACTCCATTCAGAAGCTGTTGAAGAAAAGTTCAATACAGTTGTGGCTGCATTTAAAGTATGAACCTGATCGTTAGGAAATCCTGAGGCCATAAGATACCCATCTTCATAAGAATCTTTTTGGACCGAGTATCCTGCAAAAGCATTTATGGAATGTCCGCCAATTGTCTTATTAAAAGTTACCGTATTTTCTGAAAGCCAGTTATTGTGATAATTATTCGAAGAATACGCTCTGGCTGCAGGCAATGCACTCCAACCATATTTTACTTTATCATATTGATAAACATTCAGTCTGGAGTAATCAATTGTTGTGCTTATAACAGATTTAAAAGTAAAGTCAGGCAAAAACTTCCATTCAACGAAAAGATTGGATAGGGTATTGAATGACTTCCTTTTTCTATCCATCTGGCGAGTACGGATATACGGATGAACAAGGCCTATATCGTATGCCGAAAATCGTTTCCATTCGGAATTTGGATCATCTGGCCCATAATTACCGTTTTCATTGTATATAGGAAAAATTGGAATGCATTGTAAAGCACCGCTAACCGAAGAGTTTTTCCCGATTTCCGGCGCTAAGTCAAAACCCACCATCGGACTCTCATTCCGTTTCGTTAAAAGAATATTGGTACCAATTGACAAATTGGATGTAATCTTATGTGTTAAATTAGCTTTAAGTGTCAAGCGTTCGAAATCATCACCATCTACTATTCCTTCTTGCCTCAGATAACTCGATGAAATCATAAATCTGGTCTTGTCATTTCCACCGTTCATCGATACCGAAGTATTATCTGTTGTAGCTGGGCGAAATATTACATCCTGCCAATTTGTTCCATTCCCAAATTTTGCCGGATCGCTCAGAAATTCAGGAGGAATACGATAATTACTTGGTCTTACTTCGTTAGGGTCATTGGCTTTTCCACCTTGTGTAATCCATGAATTGTTAACCGCACTGATGTAATGATGAATCCACTGTTGTGCATTCATCATGTCAATGGTATGCCCAATCTTAGAAAATCCCTTTTCAAAGTTTATTTCCACATCGGTTTTACCTGATTTTCCCGACTTTGTTGTAATGATAACAACTCCGTTTGATCCTCTGGATCCGTATATGGCAGAAGAAGAAGCATCCTTTAAGATTTCCATGGATTCAATGTCGCCCGGATTAAGAATGTTTAAGTTTGCGCCTTCGATTGGAATTCCATCGACAACATATAAAGGGGTCGTTCCTGACGTAATTGATGCAGCGCCTCTAATTCTGGCTGTTGGTGCATATCCGGCAGTTCCATCTGTTTGTAGAATTTGTACCCCAGCAACTTTCCCTGCAACTGACTGCATGACATTATTGTTTGAACGATTTTTTAACTCACTCTGAGTCACTCTGGATATTGATCCGGTCAAATCGCTTTTTTTCATGGTGCCATAGCCAATAGCCACTACTTCATCAATCCCAATTGCATCTTCTGCAAGCGTGACATTAACTGTTGTTTTTGTGCCAACAGCAATTTCTTGAGATCTCATCCCAACAAATGAAAAAATGAGAGTAGCATTATCAGGGATATTGGACAGCGAATAGTTTCCATTGGCATCGGTAATGGTTCCGTTGGCAGTACCTTTTACTACTACTGTAACACCTGGAAGTGATGCTCCGAATTCATCAGTAATTTTTCCGGAAATCGTTTTCTGTTTTTGGCTGTTTAACGCCACAAAACTGCTTTGATCGGCTACTTTGGTCAGAACAATTTGCCGGTCAACAACAGTAAAAACCACGTCCGTTTCACGAAACAGATCGTTAAGAATCTCTGCTATCTTTTGATTTTCATAATCAATTGAAACTTTTCGGTCCACATTAACGAGTCTGCTGTTGTAAAGAAAGACAAACTCGCTGTTTTCCTCAATCTTATTTAGTACTTCCTTCACCGTAGCATCCTTCATGTGCAGGGATACTTTGGTAACCTGGGAGTACGCCTCAGATGCCATCATTTGGGAGACAGCAAGGAAGAATAGAACTACTGTTAGTTTCATTGTCAGCCAGATTTTTCGGAGATGGTCATTTTTTGGACACCTCCGCGTTAAACGAAACAATTTTTTCATAAATTTGAAATGTTTTTAGTTAATACTAATGATGCCGGTTCTTTTCGACCAAGAAAAGTTCCGGATGTTATGCCGGGGTAGATGTAGCGAAACATCCTCCCCGGTTTTTTTAAACTTTTTTCTTCATAAGGTAAACCTTCTGTTTCGTAAATTCCCCATTTTTCAAGGCTTTGCGTTCTGTAATCCGAAAATCAATCGGCGCTGAAATTTTTAACAGATTTAAGACCTGCAAAAGATTCTCGTTTCTGAATGTAGCCTTATAGATGTAACTTTTGATTTCAGGATCATTGATAAAGATCTCCGCATTGAACCACCTGCTCAATCGTTTCACGACCTCTTCCATTTTATCATCCCTGAAAATCAGATTGCCATCGCGCCATGCGATATATTTGTCAACCGTTACCTCTTCCACCTCAACTTTTTGATTTTCTTCTTTGTAAACAACTCTTTGCCCGGGATTCATGGTGCCTAATACTTTTTTTACCTGATCTTTTTCGGCAGATAATTTAACTTTCCCCTCTACAAGTACCACCTCCGACATTTGCTCGTCATCATAACTCACCACATTGAAAGAGGTTCCTAATACTTCAATATTTAGATCTTTCACGTTTACCTGAAAAGGTTGCTTTTCATTTTTTGTTACCTCAAAAAATGCTTCACCACTTAATTTCACCTCCCTCAAGTCTTCGGTAAAAAGAGTTGGAAATTGTAACTTAGAACCTGAATTCAGCCAAACCTTTGTCCCATCGGCAAGTTCAAAATGAGTAACCATTCCCTGTCGGGACGAGATGGTCTGCATTACTACATGTTCTATCTGTTGCTTTTTTAATAAAGTATTTCGTACTGAAACATAACCCGAATAGATCAACAAAGGGAGTAGTAAAATTGCAGCGGCTCTCTGAATATAGATCCACCACCTTGTAGTTTCTGGATTCAATATTCTTGTGTTGATTTTTTTTAAGGCTTCAAAAGAGTTGAACTGTTCCATCTCATTTAAAAGACTGATGGACTCCCAGGCTTTTAATGAATTTTGAAAGTGTACCTCATTTTCCGGGGAAGCTGCCCTCCATTGATCCATTGATGCCCGGTCTTCATCAGACAACTCGCCTGACAAATACCCGGGCAACAACTCATCTAGTTTACCAAAACTTAACTTCATCTTTTAATCTTAATCTATGAAAAAAACAAACTCTTTCGCTGTTCAGAGGTAAGACGACGAAAGCTGGATCCACACATATAGCAAATGGGCATTATTTTTCGTTTTTACCTGAAGAGCTTAGAGTACTTAAAGTAAATACAACCAATCACGTTGAAGCTAAATTTTAAGTACTTCAAACTCAATCTTCTTTAGCCATTTTCTCACATGATTAGCCAAGCCACCAGCCAAATCGGCAGATATTCAACTAATTCCTTTCTGAGGATTTTAAGCGCATTGCTAATTTGCAACTCAACTGTTCTTTTTGAAATACCCAATTGCGTGGATATTTCCTGGTTCGACAAGCCATTGAGTCGACTCAGTTCAAAAATCTCACGGCAGCGGGGAGAGAGTTTTCCAAGGCTTTTTTGGATGGCCTGACGCAATTCGGATTCTGCTAAATAATGGTCAGTTGAATCGTCGTCCGGTTTTGTAGAGAAAAGGATGAATGTCTTGTACTTTTCTAATACTTTTTGGTGCTTTTGAAAGTCCAGGCAACGATTTTTTATGGAAGCAAATAGGTATGTTTTGAGTGAAGAGTGAATTTTGTGATGGGGTGCATCTATCCACAAGGAGACGAAGAAATCCTGAACCAGATCCTCAACTGCACTTCTATCGTTGAGATACTGCATGGAAAACGCACATAGCGATGAATAATAGTAATTGAAAATGTAATCAAATACTATCTTCTCCCTGCGTTCAAGCCCTTCTATCAGCAAAATATCCTTCAATTCCGGTTTGTTAGTGTCAGACAAAACTACAAATATTCAAGTCAAAAATATAAAGCAATCCATTCCCAAATTATATTCTATCCGGTAACCATGTTTGTAAAAGATGGGTATCATCAGATTATTTTATCCCCTTTTACACTATTTTGTTTTTCTTTCAACTAAATTTGCTTCGGTTCATCTTTCTTCACTTTCGCGATAAGTTTTGTTTTTTTTTGAAGGATGATCTGTTTCTGATGATACTACATACAACTAAACAGTTTCAAACAAAATAACAGACATAAACATGAAGAAAGTATTGTTTTTTTTAATGGTTATCCTTGCAACAGGTACATCAACTAATGCATTTTCGCAGGCGCCAACCCGTCCCGGACCTCAGCCGGCTGCTGAAACAGGCGAAAAATTCAGGGTTGGAATGGCAGGTTACACCTTTCTCAAATTTGACATCGACAAGGCACTTGCCACGATGCAAAAGGTTGATGTGCATTATCTCTGCATCAAGGATTTTCATCTTCCGCTCAATAGTACAGATGAGCAGATTGCTGCCTTTCATGCCAAACTGAAAGAAAAAGGCGTTACCGGTTATGCAGTCGGCCCAATCTACATGAAATCAGAAGCAGAGATTGACAAAGCCTTCGAATATGCCAAAAGAGTAGGCGTTAAACTGATCATCGGGGTTCCCAATTATGACCTTTTGCCTTACGTCGACAAAAAGGTGAAAGAGTATGGATTCAATTATGCCATTCACCTGCACGGTCCGGATATCGCCACCTATCCCGATGCCGAAGATGTTTGGAACCACGTCAAAGATCTCGATCCGCGCATTGGCATGTGCCTGGATATTGGGCACGACACCAGAAATGGCAAAGATCCGGTTGCCGATCTGAAAAAATACATTTCACGCGTATTCGACATCCATATCAAAGACGTGACAGGAAAAACCAAACTGGGATATTCTCTGGAAGTAGGTCGTGGTGTCATCGATTTCCCCGCTTTTGTTAAGATGCTTCGCAAAGTGAAGTACAGTGGTGTTTGCAGCCTGGAGCATGAGATAAACATGAACGATCCGTTTATGGGCATTGCCGAGGATATTGGTTACTTCAGGGCGGTGATAAGAACTACGAAGAAATAGATCAGCTATTCCAATAGGCTGAAAAAACTAGATTGAAAGGAGTTGCAATGGAGAATTGTGGCTCCTTTTTTTACCCAAAGATATTGCTACTTAGAGACTGTTTAAAATTTGTTTTTTGTCCCGTTAGGGATATAATGTCGGTAGAATATGAATTAAGATCTAAATTCCATCCGGTATGGGCAATGTCATTAAGTTAAGAAATTATAATTTCATAATTCGCATATAATCAATAGATTGCTTCGTCGTGCCTCCTCGCAATGACGATCGCTGGTTGTTCGGTTGGATGAGGCGAGGGCTGGGTGAAAATGGACAACAAATCGTGTTTTACGATCCAGCCCTCGCCTCATCCAACGCCCTCCCTGTGACAGTCGTCATTGCGACCGCGAGGCACGAGCGGGAAGCAATCCGTCGCATTTTCACAACTCAAAATAACCCTCCATCATTGCGACCACTGTCTTTCCAGATTTTTCATCGGAAAGGAATGAAGTGTGAAGCAATCTGTTGAGAGTCGCATAAATTTTACTTAACTTAATGACATTGCCCTTACGAGACATAAAACCAAATTTTAAACAGTTTCTTATATTTTCAGCTAAATCACGCAGACGGTATGCTCAGACTACAACAATATTGAGCCACATTTTTATCAATTTTGGGCCATAAACCCAGATAAGACTCGCTTTATGGCTCAATATAAAGGTAAATAAAGCTCAATAACCATGAACTTTGAGCTACATTTCATATCTTTGTGAACCACAAACTACAAACAATGGCAAAATCCCAAAAAGAGAAGGAGATCCAGGTACTCGATATTATACGGGTTACTCCGCTTCTTTCATCAAAAGAGATTCATAATAAATTGGATGCAGAAATTGGCTATGCGACATTAAAGCGAATCTTACAGAAACTTGCTTCTGAAAATCTTATCACCATTTTAGGTAAAGGAAAGGGTACAAAATATCAATTGAGTAACTCCTATGAATTAATTCATCCGGTTGATGTTACAGCATATTTTCAAAAGGAAACGGATGAAAGAGTGATCAGGGAAAGCTTCAATTTCTCATTAATGACTGAAACCTTGAGTCAGGTATCTGTTTTTACCTCTGGTGAACTTAACCATCTTAATGATCTTCAAAACAGATATTCTGAAAATATTTCCAAACTCTCAGAACATGAATATAAGAAAGAGCTAGAACGTTGGGCAATTGATTTAAGTTGGAAATCTTCGCAGATTGAAGGAAACACCTATTCTTTATTGGAGACAGAGCGATTGCTTAAAGAAAAGCAAACTACTACAGGAAAAACCAGAGATGAAGCAATTATGCTTCTCAATCATAAGGATGCTTTGGACTTTATCATCCAAAACCCAACTTATGTTGCACCTCTTTCAGTATCCGGGATTGAAGACATTCATACTTTGTTAATCAAGGACTTGGGTGTTAAAAGGAATATCAGAAAAGGAAGAGTAGGCATTTCAGGGACCAATTACAAACCTCTCGACAATGAATTTCAGATTAGGGAAGCTCTCCGGGATATGTGCTTGATAGTCAATAAACAGGAGAATGTTTTTGCGAAAGCCCTTCTGACATTGGTGTTACTTTCATACATTCAACCATTTACAGACGGAAACAAAAGGACAGCCCGAATAATAAGTAATGCTATTTTGATGAATAATGACTATTGTCCAATCTCATTTAGGACAGTGAATTCAATTGATTACAAAAAGGCTATGTTGATCTTCTATGAGCAAAATAACCTAACAGCTTTTAAAGAAATTTTCATCAGTCAATTTGAATTTGCTGTCAAAACCTATTTTTAGCTTCTCTTTACAATGAAAATTGCTTGCCCGTTCAGGCAAGGTTCTCCATTTATTCAAATTCAATCTTTTAATTATATGTTCTTCAACAGGAATTGATAATTGTTGATCAAATCATAATAATAGTATTAGATACTTTTATAAATTTGTAAGGATTAACCAAAGTTGGGACCGAAAGAGAGCCCATCCATTCAGTTTTTATTAACTGAATCAATTGTGAGCACCAGAAACATGTGAATAGCACTAAATCGTCTATAAAATACAATCATTCAATTATCATTTAACCATCATTCAACCATGAGCACAACATCCCTGAAACAGTTTGAGGTCTGGTTCGTAACCGGAAGTCAGCATTTGTATGGTCCAAAAACCCTTGAACAGGTGAAACAAAATTCAACGGCTATCGCCAATGCATTCGATGCATCCGACAGCATCCCCGTTAGGATAGTTTTCAAACCCGTGGTAAAAACACCCGGCGAAATTTCAGAGCTGTGCAAGGAGGCCAATAATACGCCTTCATGTATTGGATTGATCTGTTGGATGCACACCTTCTCCCCTGCCAAGATGTGGATAGCCGGATTGCTTTCACTTCAAAAACCATTTGTTCACCTGCACACGCAATTTAACAGGGATCTGCCGTGGGGTGAAATCGACATGGATTTTATGAACCTTAACCAGGCTGCTCACGGTGACCGCGAATTTGGCTTTATCGGCAGCAGACTGCGCATTCAAAGAAAAGTTGTTGTAGGTCACTGGAAGGAAGCGAATGTTCAGAAAAAAATTGGATTGTGGACAAGAGCCGCAGCCGGTTGGAACGAATTACGCCACCTGAAGGTTGCCCGCTGGGGCGACAACATGCGGGAAGTAGCTGTCACAGAAGGCGATAAAGTAGAAGCTCAGATAAAGCTAGGCGTTTCCATCAATGGCTACGGTGTTGGAGACCTGGTAAAGTTTGTGAATGAGGTTTCAGACTCAGCAATCAACAAGTTGGTAGCAGAGATTGAAGCAAAATACATCGTGGTTGACAGTCTGAAAAAAGACGGTTCTGAGCACGAATCCCTCCGGGAGTCGGCAAGAATCGAGCTGGGGATGAGGGCCTTTCTTGAAACTGGTGGATTTAAGGCCTTTACGACTACTTTTGAAGATCTTCAGGGGCTGGTGCAGTTACCAGGATTCGCCGTTCAGCGTCTGATGGCCGATGGCTATGGTTTCGGTGGCGAAGGTGACTGGAAAACAGCCGCAATGGTTCGTACCATGAAGGTGATGGCTGCCGGATTGAAAGGTGGCACCTCATTTATGGAAGACTATACCTATCACCTTCACCCAAGTGGAGCCAAAGTTCTGGGCGCGCATATGCTGGAGGTTTGTGAATCGATCGCTAAGGAACAACCACGCGTCGAGATTCACAAATTGGGAATTGGGGGAAAAGCCGATCCGATTCGTTCAAAATTTACGGTGAAACCGGGCGATGCATTGAATGCTTCGCTGGTCGATATGGGAAATAGATTCCGCCTGATTGTGAATGAAGTTGAAGTGGTCCCATTGGATGCACCCATGCCTAAACTTCCGGTAGCCAGCGCATTGTGGATTCCAAAACCAAATCTAGAGATCGGTGCGGGTGCATGGATCCTGGCGGGCGGAGCACATCACACCTCTTTCTCACAGGCAATTCCTGCCGAAGTTCTGGAAGATTTCTCCGAAATGGCTGGCATCGAATTTTTGTTAATCGATGACTCCACCAAAATCTCGGACTTTAAGAAAGAGTTGAGATGGAATGATTTGTATTATCATCTGGCGAAAGGATTATAAACTTTTAAACTTACACAAAATGGCAGTATTGGATTGGTCGATCATCGTACTTTTTCTCCTGGGATTACTGGGAATAGTTTGGTGGGTCCTTCAGCATAAAAAGGACGACACCAGCGATTATTTCCTGTCGGGCCGGAGTGAAACCTGGCTGGCAGTAGGTGCGGCTATTTTCGCGGCAAATATTGGATCCGAACACCTGGTAGGATTGGCCGGTGCGGGAGCAGAGAGTGGCATGGCCATGGCACACTGGGAGATGCAGGGATGGATGATCCTGGTGCTGGGTTGGGTATTTGTCCCTTTCTATGCCCACAGCAAAGTGTTCACCATGCCTGAGTTCCTGAAAAAACGTTACAACAAGAACGCCAGTTCAACTTTGTCGGTAATCACGCTTATTAGTTATGTACTGACCAAAGTATCGGTAACAGCCTTTACCGGCGGCATCTTTCTTGAATCTGTGATGGGTATCAATTTTTGGGTCGGGGCCATTGGATTGGTTTTATTGACCGGTATCTTTACTGTACTGGGCGGGATGAAAGGAATCATGAAAGTTTCGGTCATTCAGACCCCTATTTTGATTGTCGGAGCCATTACCATCCTAATTCTTGGTTTGCTCAAGATCGGTGGCGGCGGTATCATCGATGGATGGCATGAGGTTGTCAAATATGCCGGAAACAATATGCATCTGATTCATTCAAAAGGAGATCCCTGGTACGATAAATTTCCCGGCATTGGCGTATTTTTTGGCGCTGCCATCATCGGGTTTTGGTATTGGTGTACCGATCAGCATATCGTTCAGCGTGCACTGGCGGCAAAAGATCTGAACAATGCCAGAAAAGGTACCATACTTGCAGGTTTTCTGAAAATTTTACCGGTCTTTATGTTTCTGATCCCCGGAATGATTGCGGCTGCGCTGAAAGCCAAAGGGGTTGCTGGATTCGACTTTGACAGCAATGACAAGGCATATGGAAGTATGGTCACCAATTTACTTCCGGCCGGAGTCAAAGGGATTGTTGTAGTAGGTTTTATTGCCGCGTTAATGACCTCCCTGGCTGCACATTTTAACTCATCCGCGACCCTCTTCACGATCGATTTTTATAAAAACTACAAACCTGAAGCCAGCGAACATAAGCTTGTGTGGGTAGGCCGGATGGCAACCATCTCTGTCGTTGTTTTGGGTCTGGTTTGGATACCCATCATGCGGGGGTTGGGAAGTGTATTGTACGAATATTTGCAAAACGTTCAGTCACTGATTGCCCCGGCTATTGCAGCTGTATTCCTTCTCGGTGTTTTTAATCGTAAGATTACACCGAAAGCGGGAGAATGGGGTTTGCTGCTGGGGTTCTTTATCGGCATGTTCAGATTGACGTTAATGATTTTCAAAAGTTCATTCTCTCCTGATTCACTGTTTGGAATGCTGTTAAATATCAATTGGTTGCACTTCTGTTTGTTCCTGTTTTTCTTTACCATGGCTATGATGGTGGTCATCAGTATGTTTACGCCCAAAGCCGATGAACAGCAACTTCAGGGACTTACCTATTTCTCCCAGTCACCTGAGCAAATTGCAGAAACGCGTAACAGCTGGAGTGCATGGGATGTGGCTACATCAATTGTCGTGGTCGCCGTTTGTGTGGCATTTTATGCTTATTTTTGGTAGATAGCTTCGTGCTCCTTTGTGTTTTCCGTTGTGACCTTTGTGGTGAATGTTAAAAGTTTTACCACAAAGGTCACAAAGTGCACACTAAGGATCTCAAAGTACAAATTGATAATACTTGAGGATTATGTTTGCTGACCTAAAAAAGCGTGTTTTCGAAGCAAATCTGGATCTGGTCAAACATGGACTTGTCATCTTTACCTGGGGCAATGTATCGGAAATTGACAGGGATAAAGGGATTATAGCCATTAAACCCAGCGGATTAGCTTATGATACCATGACCTGGCAGGATATGGTGTTGGTCGATCTGGAAGGAAAAGTGGTCGATTCAAAGTGGACGCCATCCTCTGATACGCCAACTCATTTGGTACTCTATCACGATTTCAAGGAGATAGGCGGTGTCGTTCACACCCACTCCGAATGGGCCACCAGCTGGGCACAAATGGGACTTCCCATTCCTGCATTAGGCACCACCCACGCAGATTATTTTTATGGCGAGATTCCTTGTACCCGAAAACTAACCATGGAAGAGGTAAATAGTCAGTATGAACTGGAGACCGGACATGTCATTGTTGAAACTTTCCGTAACAATAATTTTGATCCTTCAGATATTCCTGCCGTATTGATTGACGGTCATGGACCATTCTCCTGGGGTAAATCGGCAAATGATGCGGTGCACAACGCGGTAGTTTTGGAGCAGGTTGCCAAAATGGCCCACCATGCCCTGACCATGAACAAAGTTACCGGTATTGATCAATTTCTTCTCGACAAGCATTACCTGCGCAAGCATGGAAAGGATGCATATTACGGGCAGAAATAAAGCAATGGCACGAAGAAATTACCTGTTTCAATAACTACAAACATTCCAAATATCAACCCTTCGGCTACGCTCAGGGACCGGTGATATTTCAAACATTTTAAACATTTCAAACCCTTCAAACTTTTCGTATAATGACAAAATATACTTTAGGCGTTGATTATGGCACCGACTCGGTTCGGACTGTCCTTGTGGATGCCTCAAACGGAAACGAGGTTTCTCACAGTGTCTTTTATTATCCCCGATGGAAAGCCGGGAAATATTGTGATCCCGCCAACAACAGGTTTCGCCAACACCCTCTCGATTACCTGGAGGGACTTGAAAAAACGATCACGGATGTGATTCAAAAAGCTCCTTCAGGCACGGCACAAAATGTGGTTGCCATATCGGTTGATACCACCGGATCTACCCCTGTGGCCGTCGATAAAAACGGTACACCATTGGCACTAAATCCGGAATTTGCGGAGAATCCCAATGCTATGTTTGTACTTTGGAAAGACCACACTGCCACTGCCGAAGCGGAAGAGATCAATACGCTGGCCAGAAGTTGGGGCGGAGTAGATTTCACCAAATTTGAGGGAGGAATCTATTCTTCAGAGTGGTTCTGGGCCAAGATCCTTCATGTTCTACGCGAAGATAAAGCGGTGGCACATGCTGCCTATTCCTGGGTGGAACATTGCGACTGGATCCCGGCATTGCTTACCGGAAAAACTGATCCGCTGGAGATGAAAAGAAGCCGGTGTGCCGCCGGACATAAAGCCATGTGGCATGCCGAGTTTGATGGTTTGCCGGCAGAAGATTTTCTTCAAAAATTGGATCCGCTGCTCGCAGGTTTGCGGTCACGACTCTACAAAGAGACCTTTACCTGTGAGGTCAAAGCCGGCAACCTTAGTCCCGAATGGGCCAAACGCCTCGGGTTAAATGAGAATGTTGCAGTTGGTGTCGGATCATTTGATGCACACATTGGCGCATTGGGCGGAGAGATCAAGCCATACTACCTGAGTAAAATTATGGGGACTTCCACCTGTGATATCCTGATCGCTCCATCGGAGGAGGTTGGGAATAAATTCGTGAAAGGTATTTGCGGACAAGTCGATGGTTCCGTACTCCCCGGGATGCTGGGACTGGAAGCCGGACAATCGGCATTTGGTGATGTCTATGCCTGGCTTAAGAGTCTGTTGCTCGGACCTACCGAACAACTGATCAACCGCTCTTCCAAATTGGATGCAAGCGCGAAAGCTGCATTGATAGAAGAACTGGCGGATGGCATGATTCCATGGCTGACAGCAGAAGCTGAAAAAATTGCCATCGGAGGGACCGGAATAGTTGCCTTGGACTGGCTGAATGGCCGTCGAACACCGGATGCAAATCAATTGCTGAAGGGAGCCATCTTTGGATTGAACCTGGGATCAGATGCTCCCGGAATTTTCAGGGCTTTGGTGGAGGCTACTGCTTTCGGATCCAAAAAAATTATCGATCGTTTTGCAGAAGAGGGTATTCCCATCGAAGGGATCATCGCTTTGGGTGGTGTTGCCAAAAAATCGCCTTTTGTGATGCAAGTAGTTGCCGATGTCATCAACAAACCCATCCTGGTTGCGAGAAGTGAACAGGCCTGCGCCCTCGGCTCAGCCATGGCTGCCGCGGTTGTGGGTGGATTATATCCAACCGTCACCGATGCCCAGCAGGCAATGGGAAATGGTTTCGAGACCGAATACACGCCAATTGCTTCCAATGCATTGAAATACAAAAACTTGTATGATCAATATTCGCGCATGGGCGAATTGGTAGAAAAAGAGACCATGAAGAAATAAGGCTATTCACAATTCTATATCGCCTGCTTTTCCCGTCAGGGATCGAATAAAAGTAACCGGGAAGAAATTATATCCCCATCGTATCGAATTTCGTAAAAATGAGCACATAAAGTTTTTTGAAGATTAGTATCAATCATTAAAAAAAAATTATCTTTACACTCTATTTTAACTTAGTTTAAGTATGAATAGCATACAAAAAAACAAAGAAACTGTGAAGAATATCTTCACGGAGTACCTGGAGAGAAACGGGCATCGCAAGACCCCTGAACGATATGCCATCCTGGATGAGATCTATTCTCGGGATGGTCACTTTGACATTGAGACTTTATATATCTCGATGAAGAACAAGAATTACCGTGTCAGCAGGGCGACGCTATACAATACGATCGAGATCTTGCTTGATTGCAAATTGGTGGTCAAACACCAGTTCGGCAAAAACATAGCCCAGTTTGAGAAAACACTGGCTACCACACAGCACGATCACCTTATCGATATCCGGACAGGTAAAGTTACTGAATTTCACGATGAGCGTATCCGCGAAATCATTGAAGATGCCTGTGCACTGAACAATTTCAAGTTGTCGCACCACTCCCTTTATCTCTACGGGGAATCGGAAGAGACGAAATAAGCAACCAAAAATTTTAAATCATAAAAGCCTCCTTTTCCGGAGGTTTTTTTATGTCCGGTTGTCTGGTTCTGAAATAGCAGTAAGAGCAATGGATTATCATAATTCAATGTCGTTTAGTTAACAGAACTCCGCAGGAGTTACCCATGAATAACCTCCGGCTTTAACCGGAGGAGGAGGAAAAGAAATGCACACATGAAAATAAACTCCGCAGGAGTTACCCAACACTTTCAAGATAAGTTTGCAATGCCATGTTATTGGGAAACCCCGGTGGGGTTTATAAAGGTTTTTTATCCCGTTCGTCCCCAGTTGCACTGGAGGTTATTCACAGGAAACTCCTACGGAGTTGCTCACTCGGATAACGGAGCATCACTTTAACTAAATGACATTGTATCATAATTGTTAGCATTATTGTTCTCTATAGGCGATGACCTAAGCAACCTAAAACACTCCTTGAGCATCTTAACTTAAACGGATTGTTTTTACGGTTATTTATTTCGTGGAAACAATAGGTTTGACCAACATTTCAGGAACAACCTAATTTCTAAAACCTGAATACAATGAATTTTATTAAAAGAACCGGAATCGTCTTGATGGTCTTTACGATTATTGCTTCATCCTGCAACAAGCATTCGGATGATTTTGTTCCCAACAATTCCAATACACCAGACATTCAAGTTGCAGGTGTAACAGCCTTGGTAACCAATATTTCTACGCTTAAATCTACTATCTCTTCCATTCAAACAACCATTGTGGCCTTGCCGGAAACATCTTCAATTGCTACGCTAAAAGCCAGTCTTACCGTTATTGCCGGTAGAATTGATACAATCACTTCTATCCTGAACAAATTATCAATGTCAGATGCAACCAAAACTATTATTGAAGGTTTGAAAACTAACCTGAAAGCTCTCCCTGCCAAAGTTGTCACTGACGTTAATGCTTTGAAAGTTCAAATTGCCGTCATTGGTACATCCAGTGATATCCAGGCAGTTCAGGTTGCCAGATTGAATACACTTATTACGGCTTCTACTGCACTGACTGGTAAAATTGATTTTATTCAAAAATCCCTGGACAATCTTACCAACTTTCAAGGATTCAATGCAACTCAGGTAGCTGTTGATGCCTTGGTAATTCAAATGGCTGCTGCTCAATTTTCTTTTGACGTATTGCTTGCCACATACATGCCTTAGCAACCGATGGCCCCGGTATTTCTGCCTAAGCTATATGTTTACCCGCTTAGCAATTGACATTTAGCGAATTGTTAGTTTTCTTTATTATAGCCTCACCTTGAGGAGACTCTTTTAAAATTTGCCCTGAATCCCTTCATTACTGCTTCGTTCAACCGTGGTGGAACAGGAAAGTAATGAACCAACGATTGTGAATTATTCCTTGCTGCAATTCCAAATTTATGCTCATTTCTGCCAAATTTGGCTTAATTTTGCATGTTTTTGTCTAATCAGTAAATAATAAATCAGATGCAAGTTGACGTATTGTTGGGTCTTCAATGGGGAGACGAAGGGAAAGGAAAAGTTGTGGATGTGTTGACTCCACGTTACGATGTAATTACACGCTTCCAGGGGGGACCGAATGCCGGCCACACTCTGGAGTTCAACAACATCAAGCATGTTCTGCACACCATTCCTTCCGGTATCTTTCGCGGAGATAAGATCAACGTGATCGGAAACGGAGTGGTTATCGACCCCTCCATTTTCAAAAAGGAGATTCAATCCTTGAAAAACATTGGATTTGACCTTACTAAGACACTATACATCTCGAAAAAAGCCCATCTGATCCTGCCAACCCACCGTCTGCTCGACGCGGCATCCGAGGCTGCAAAGGGCGCCTCCAAAATCGGATCTACCCTCAAAGGGATCGGTCCCACCTACAAAGATAAAATTGGCAGAGACGGATTGCGCATCGGCGACATTTTGAACAACTTCAAAGAAAAATACGATCACAGGGTTGCGCAGCACATAGAATTACTCACAAAATTTTATCATTTCGATTATAAGCAGGCACTCCACGACTATGAAAAAGAGTGGTTTGAAGGCATAGAAGTTATCAAACAATTTCAACTGATCGATAGTGAACACTTCATCAACGACCAGCTTCTGGCAGGAAAAAGCATCATCGCTGAAGGAGCACAGGGTACCATGCTTGACATCGACTTCGGCTCCTACCCATATGTCACCTCTTCCAATACCATCACAGCAGGCGCCTGTACTGGTCTAGGTATCGCACCGAATAAAATCGGTAAAGTTTATGGGATCTTTAAAGCCTATTGCACGCGGGTAGGCAGCGGCCCCTTCCCTACTGAACTGCTGGATGAAACCGGAGAAACTTTGCGCAAAATCGGCAATGAATTTGGATCCACTACAGGGCGGCCACGACGTTGCGGTTGGCTGGATCTGGTTGCACTCCGGTATGCCATCATGATCGATGGTGTTACTGATCTGATCATGATGAAAGCGGATGTAATGGATCATTTCGAGACCATAAAAATATGCACCGCCTATTCGATTGATGGAAAATTAACCAAAAATTTTCCAAACGAAATTGATGATCAGGTAATTCCTGTTTATGAAGAACTTGAAGGTTGGAAAACAGACTTAACAGGAGTTGATCAGACCGCAAAATTTCCGGAAGCGCTTAACCGTTACATCCATTTCATTGAGGAGTATCTGAATGTTCCTATCACCATTGTTTCGGTCGGCCCAAACCGTTCCCAAACCATTGAAAGATAGCATGACCGATCAACCTGTGCATATAAATGGCTTATACACTGATTTTTATGAGCTTTCAATGGCGCAGGGGTATTATTATGCCGGTAAGCAAGAGGAGACTGCAGTTTTCGACTATTTTTTCCGTACCAATCCTTTTAAAGGCGGATTTTTGGTTTTTGCCGGCCTGGCGGATCTCCTGGAACAGTTGCACTCCTTTACTTACAAGGCAGAAGCAATCGATTATCTGCGGGGACTTGGTTTAAAACCCGAATTTCTGGAATACCTGAAACATTTTCGTTTCAAAGGGACGATCTACTCCGTTCGTGAAGGAGAACTGGTATTCCCCAACGAACCCATTGTACGAATTGAGGCCAGCCTCCCGGAGGCCCAGCTGATAGAAACTTTGTTGCTAAATATCCTCAATTTTCAATCGTTGATAGCTACCAAGGCCTTTCGGGTCAAACTGGCTGCCAATGGCAAGAATTTCTCCGATTTCGGATTGCGAAGATCACACGGATTCGGTGGCTTAATGGCCAGCAGGGCTGCCATCATTGGCGGAGCCTCTTCCACATCAAATGTGCAGGCAGGATTCATGTACGGTCTTCCTGTGTCAGGCACCATGGCCCACAGCTGGATCCAGAGTTTTGACAGTGAACTCACAGCCTTTCGGACCTACGCAAAAATCAATCCGAAAAATTCAATCTTACTGGTTGATACTTACGACACACTTCGCAGCGGTCTTCCCAACGCCATTTTGGTGGCCAAAGAGATGGAAACTGAAGGAGAAAAACTGGCTGGAATCCGGCTTGATAGTGGAGACCTTGCCTACCTCAGCAAAAAGGCAAGAAAAATGCTGGACAAAGAGGGTTTGTCCTATGTTAAAATACTTGTTTCCAATCAGTTAAATGAATGGGTTATAGGCAGTCTGGAGGACCAGCAGGCACCGATAGATGGATTTGGGATTGGAACTGAACTGGTAACCGGAAAACCTGATGCTTCGCTCGATGGTGTTTACAAACTGTGCGAAAGCGCTGGTAATCCAAGCATGAAAATCTCTGAAAACATTGTGAAGAATACCCTGCCTGGAAAGAAAATGCTTTGGAGATTTTACGATGAAGAGGGTAATATCTATCGGGATGGAATCCTTCTGGACAACGAATTATCAGGGAATTGTGAATGGCTTTATAATCCTGTGCAACCAGACAAAAAGACGTCGATAGCTCACCTGAAAAGAGAACAATTGCTACAACTTGTCTATGAAAATGGATCACCGGTCCATCCCATGCCAACGCCATCGGAATGCCATCAATACCTTGCAGAGCGGGCACAACAACTTCCTGCCGAACACAAAAGGTTCGTGATGCCCCACATCTTCAAAGTGGGTATCTCCGAGAAACTTCTCAGGTTGCGAAATGATCTGACGGAGAGATACAAGAGGAGTTATGAGTTATGAGTTATGAGTTATGAGTTATGAGCTATGAGCTATGAGTTATGAGCTATTGGCTGTTAGCTTTTAGCAGGTAGTTATGGGTAATATTACAAATCAAATGAGATACCCTGATTCATTGAGAATTTTTTAAATTAAACCTGACATAGTTGATAATTTTCTACTGTGATGTATAATTACAACCATACTAATCCTTATTAGACAAATAATGACCTTGATTTTACGATAAAAAAGATAAAATATTTACGTCTTTTTAAAACACTTTTTCGTCTTATCAGCAAATGCTTGAAAACGCAAAAATGGAAGTAGCTAACGGCCGTAGCAAATTAGTGGAACTCGAAAAAGTAATAACCAAATTTCAGGATCAACTATTCAGATTTGCATTTTTCAGAACTGGGTGTTTTGCTGATTCGCAGGATATTGTTCAGGAAGTATTTATTAAAATGTACCATGAGAATGGTAATTTACACGCGGTGAACAATATTAAAAACTATCTGTACAGGAGTATTTCCCATGCCTGTATAGATTATCAGCGGAAAAGCAGAAAACTAAATTTTGAGCCACTTGATAAGACTGTTCTTCCTGTAAATATGTATGAAAAGGATGCTTCCCATAATTTGATTCAAATCGAAGAATATAATCGATTGGAAAATATTTTGTGTGAGTTGCCTGGAGAACAATCTGAAACGATACGATTGAAGTTTTTTGACAACCTGAGTTTTGTAGAAATAGCAATAATTCTTGAAGTACCGGTTACAACAATTAAGTCGCGGTTTAAATACGGCATTGAAAAGCTAAAAAATAAAATCGCAATATCAAAGGAGGTATATTATGGATTGTAATGAATGTAAATTAGAAATGGTTAACCTGTTCGATCCGGAAATGGATAAAACTGTATTGGCCAATGCGATGGAACATATTCAAGGATGCCCTGATTGTTCCATCAACTATCGAAAAACCCAGGAAGTATTTACCTTGCTTAAACCCAGGTTCCAGCCTAATGCTCCATTTGTGATAAAGCAAAACATTATTAATCAATTAAAAATGGAGAAAATTGAAATGAAAAAAGAAGTTTCAAAAACAGTTAAAATTAGTCCGAGATACAGGAAAATCCTTAGCATTGCAGCAGTATTGGCTGTAGTAATGATGATTATTCCTATCGTTGACAACAACCACCTTTTTACAGGCAATACAGCCCAAGCGGCCAGTGTTTTTATTGAAAGTTCAATAAAATCCACTCAATTAATCAAAAGTATGGTAATTAAACTTAAGGTACGCACCATTGCTCATGATAACTTTTCACTCGTGGGAACTGAATACGATATGGTTGACCATATGATATGGAAATCGTTTGAAGAACCAGTAAGGTGGCGTGTTGATAAAGGGGACCGAATTTTAGTTTTCGATGGTAAATCCCAATATTTATGGTTGCCGAAAACTGACGAAGGTATAAAAGCTGGAGATAACATTAATTTTACTGGGTGGCTTAAAATACTTCTTGAACCGGAAAAAATACTTATGAAAGAACAAGATGCTACGAAAGCCAAAGGTTCAAAAATCACTATGAATGAAAAAAATGGTGAGTTACTCTTGACGATTACCTCAAAAGCACAAGGCAACTTCATTAATGATTATTGTAAAAACAAATCCATTGAAGAATCAGATAACCGCCGTGAATTTACATTCGATAGTAACACTAAACTGTTGAAAGGTTTAAAAATATTTATTCTGGAACGTAAAAAGGAAACCTTGATTTTTGAAACAGAAAAAATAGACTATAACGTTCAAATTGATTCTTCGCTGTTTACAATAAACTTGCCTTCTGGTGTTGAGTGGAAAGAATTTACTCAAAACTATAATGGTGAAACATTTAAAAACATAAGTAGTAAAAGAGTTGCTGAACTTTTCTTCGAGGGTATTGCTAATGATGACTGGAAGCAGGTCGAAGAAGCTTGTGATTTTTTTAAAGGCAATTCCGAAAAAGTAAAAAAGATAAAGAAAAATTTTGGAGGTTTGAAAGTAATGAGAATTGGAGAACCATTTAAATCTGGCTTATACCCTGGAGACTTTGTTCCATATGAAGTCAAATTCAAATCTGGAGAAACAAAGAAGTTCAACTTAGCTGTTCGAAACGATAATCCAAATAAGGTGTGGATAGTTGATGGAGGTTTCTAAGCTAATTATGCCAATAAATAGAAGCACATGGATAAACTCTATGTGCTTTTCTTAGGTACCCGAATATCCTCTGTTAAATTTTTGATTTTTTACTGCCCCACCAATAAGCCAGATACAAAATTGTAGGCAGGAACAGGAACAAAAAGATAAAACTGAAGGTTAATTCAGGGTCGGCAATCAGGAAAACTGCCGCCAAGACAAATGCAACGAGTGAAATAAGCCCTCCGGTACCTTCGCGCCAATAAGCGGTGATAAGTCCTCCCAAACCTATAAAAATAGACACTTCTGTTGCAACCCCAAGCCAATCAGTCGGTATCCTGAATTTACCCTCATTCTTTTGTATCCCCTCCATCAGGTAACCAATCAAAAAAAGGAGACAAAATAGTACCCAAAGAGTCCCGGTAATCCTGGCTGCCAGACGAAGACCCTTCATTGAAGAATACTCCCGCGAAATACTAGCATCTTCTCCCATATCAAAAGTGAATTAGATTGAGTCAAAAATAAATTAATATTACAATAACTTAATTCAGTTCAATCATGCAAAATCACTTTTTCATGGCTAACGGTATATAAAACCCTAAATATCAATGGACTTTTTTTAATAACCATTCCATTTTTCAAATTCTCCACCGAAATTTTCGTCATTCATAATTTTACCAAATGAACGTCCCGACCGCACCCTTCTCCATTTCCGCCTGCACGGCCTTACCCTCGTAGCTGATATTGAATTTCATCCGGCTTTGTGAATCGTTCAGGACAATCAATACTTTTTTACCCTCTTTGGTTGCAAAAGCGACATTAGGCAAAATATCCACCACATTGGAGCCAATCCTGACCGAACCCGGCCGGACAAATTTTGCGGCATGTGCCAAAATATAGTAGGCCGGATTCCGGGTTACCTGATCACTGCTCAGGGTGATGGTACCCAGGCACCTGTCGCAGCCACCCTCAGTGTGAGGATTGCAATTCGGATCCGAAGCCATGTTCCATTCCAGCACATTCCTGCACCAATTCCGGCTTGCACCAATGATCAGCGTTTTGGTATGCCAGGCAAGGTCGCCGGGGAAATTGGCCGGAGATCCGATCCATTGTTCGGTAAAATAGAGATTCTTGTCAGGAAACTCCTTGTGCATATCAGAAAGGGCTTCAATTTTTCCACCATACAGGTGAAAAGCCGAACCGTCGACATATTTCGCAGCTTCCGGATCACGTAATATGGTCAATGGATAGATGATTTTATCAGCATTGTGATCATAAACGATGATTTTGGTCTTTAATCCCGCAGAATGAAATGCCGGTCCCAGGTTCTGTTTGACAAAAAGCGCCTGGTCTTCAGCGGTCATGTACATGCTTGGATTATTGCCGGGATGCAGCGGTTCATTCTGAATGGTGATGGCATCGATGGGAATTCCTTCCTTCTGCATATCCTGAATGTAACGCACAAAATATTTCGCATAGACCAGAAAGCACTCTTTGCGCAGGCTGCCTCCTTTGGAATTGTTGTTGGTCTTCATCCAGGTAGGTGCAGACCATGGTGACGCGAGTATTTTTATGGATGGATTGATTTTAAGAATCTCCTTCAAAACCGGAATCAAATCCTTTCGGTTTGGATCCAGCGAAAATTTTTTAAGATCCATATCCGATTGTCCTTCAGAAATATCGTTGTATGAATAGGGATGTTCGCTCAAATCGGAGGCGCCAATTGAAACACGCAAATAGCTGATTCCAATATTGTTTTTATCCCAGGCAAAAAGTTCTTTCAGCAACGAGCTTCGGGCTGCCGAACTCATCCTGGCAAGCAAGATGGCACTTCCATCGGTCAGGCAATTTCCAAATCCATCCATGGTTTGATAGGTTTTGGTAGTGTCCACCTCAATAACAGGGTCAGCCTGACTTACAGGGCCAAACAGGAGGCTGGCATTTTGCTTTTGAAAAAGGATGTTGGTGGTGGGAGAGGTCAGCCAAAACTGTACTTCAGTTTTGTTCTTGCCTGATTTGTTGAGAGATTTGTTTTGTGATTCAGCATTGAATAAAAAACAGAGAGAAAGCAACAATATAAGTGATAGCTGCGGAAGATTTTTCATGTTTTATTTCAATTTACAGACAATTGTTCCTTATACGTCCGATCAAACCATGTGCTATGGTTTTATAATATCTTGAATACCAAGGTCTTTGCATATCTTACGACACAGGTTCTCCTTAATATCGGAGTGTCTGGGAACCGTTGAGACTTTGCCGTTGTTGATATTCCTGTAGAGAGTATGGCTACTCCCTTCACGGACGAAAGCACAGTCGTTTTTTTCGAGGTATTTGACTAGCTTGTTTCTCTTCATCAGAAGCTGAACGACATAGTTTGGGTTATCATCCTATTATTCCTGAACTTCCTGCTTGAAGTTCTCATCTCTTCAAATACCAGATTCACGGCGTCTGCAAGGTTCTCCTTTGCTTCCTCAAGAGTTTCCCCTTGGGTGTTTATCCCGGATATCTCCTGCACGTATGCAATAAACCCCCCCTCATCACAAGGTTCGAAAACAGCTGTCATTTCAATATTTTTCATAATCCTTTTTTTTTGTAAAGTTAGCGTATTTTTTACCGATGATTCTTTTAGTAACTGTTTGAATTTTATTTCTTTTGAAAAACACGTACATAATCAATAACCATCGAACATGGGAAAATATTGTCGTCAATTCCCTTTTGTCCACCCCAGTTGCCACCAACGGCAACATTCAGTATCAAATGAAATTTTTGATCAAAAGGCCAGGCTTTAAAACCAGTCCCCTCATTTTTGAAAGTAAAATAGAGCTGATCATCTACAAACACCCGGTATTCGGAGGCTTCCCATTCGAGTGCATAAACATGGAAATTTGTATAGCAGTCGGGGATATTCAATTTGTTATTTTTCTGGGTGCCCTGAACATGGTTGTATGACCTGGTATGGGCTGAAGCAACTATCACGTATGGATCGTAACCCACATTCTCCATGATATCAATTTCACCGGATGCTGGCCAACCGCCATATTTCCAATCAGTCGGTAACATCCAGATGGCCGGCCACATGCCTCTTCCATCCGGCAATTTTGCCCTGACCTCCAGTCGACCGTACAGCCAGTCGCCCTTGGTTGCCGTCCGCAACCTGGCTGAGGTATATTTCTTGCCCTGAAAATCCTCTTTTAAAGCGGTGATACTTAGAAAACCATCCTTCACCTCAGCATTTTGAATCCGGTCTTTGGTATAGAATTGAGCTTCATTATTTCCCCAACCGGAGGCATTTCCGTCCACATCAAAACTCCATTTCTTAGAATCTGGCAAACCTGAGTAATCAAACTCATCACTCCACACCAGTTTGTACTTAGTGTCAGATGGTACTGTAAAAGATTTTGATTGTGCATTCGCAATTCCGTTAAAAAGAAAAACGAATATCAGCAAATTAAATAAATGCCTGGTCATGATTAGAATATTTAAGTTATTAAAATACAGATCCCTTTGTGACTCCTTTGTGCTTTCCTTTGTGTACTTCGTGGTGAAATTTAAAAGTTTAACCACAAAGGTCACAAAAAATTGTTGTTCAATGGATGGTGAACTCTCCATGTAAACCTTCTGCTGAATTGGGCCCGATCCAAACGTCAAACTCACCCGGTTCAATCACATTGGCCTTGCCGTTGAAAAACTCCAGATCTTTTGCTTCCAATCTGAAAATAATCTCAACATTTTTCCCCTGTTTGATGGTAACTCTTTTGTATCCTTTCAGCTCCTTGACCGGGCGTGTAATTGAGCCAACTCTGTCGCGAATGTACAACTGGACGATTTCATCGGCATCCATATCGCCAGAATTGGCAACATTGGCCTTTATCTCAATAGATCCGGTTGTCGACATCGACATCGCGGATAGCTTTAAATCAGAATAGTTGAAGGTGGTATAGCTCAAGCCAAATCCAAATGGGAGAAGAGGCGTAAACCCATAATCAAGCTGGAATGATTTGTATCCGAGCGAAGTCTGCGGATTGACCACCGGAATGCTGTCCATGGGAGTCCAATTTTTTGCTGAGGCTGGTCTTCCGGTATTGTTGTGGTAGTAATAAAAAGGAATCTGTCCGGATCCTTTCACAAAAGTCACCGGCAACTTTCCGGAAGGTGATTCTTTTCCAAAGATCAGGTCTGCCAGTGCAGGTCCGGCCATGGAGCCACCGTGCCATCCATACAAAACCGCATCAGCTTTTGCAAGCAAATTTCCAATCGCAAGTGGCCGGCCAGCCATGATCACAACTACCAGGGGTTTTCCGGTACTTGCCAGCGCTTCTATTAGCTCGTCCTGAGCACCAGGCATGTTGATTTCACCCCGGCATTGTCCTTCACCGGATAGTATCCATTCTTCACCGCCAAAATAGACAATTGCATCAGATTGTTTTGCCAGGGCAACTGTTTTTGCAAACTCACTTTTATTCTTGTCGCGACTGTATTGTAATCCTTTGATATAGTTCACCTTATCAGCTCCCAATAGCTCTTTCAAGGCAGTTAACGGGGTTACAGAGTTTTCAGCTTTCCCGTCGAAGACCCAGGTTCCCAGTTGGTCGCGCGGAGAATCGGCAAGCGGTCCAATGACGGCTACCGAATGAATTTTGGGTGAAAGCGGTAGGGTTTTGTTTTTGTTTTTAAGCAAAACAGCGCTTTCCCTTGCTACTGTTCTTGCATGATCAAGAAATTCAGGATTCAGCACCTGTTTCTGGGCTTCAGGATTGACGTATGGGTTTTCAAACAATCCAAGTTTAAACTTGACCCTCAAAATATTTCTAACTGCATCATCCACCAGCTTCTGATCAATTTTACCCTCTTTAAGGAGCGTCTTTAGGTTACCGGCATAGGTAAAACTCGACATTTCCATATCTACGCCCGCTGTTAATGCCTTGTAAGCAGCTTCCTTCTCGTTGGCACAGAATCCATGAGAGATCATCTCTGAAATTGAGGACCAGTCACTGACCACCATTCCCTGAAAACCCCACTCCTTGCGCAATATCTGCCTCAATGTAAATTCGTTACCTGTAGCCGGAACTCCATTCAGATCATTGAATCCTGACATAAAAGTAAGGGCGCCTGCATCTTTGGCAGCCTTGAAAGGTTTCAGAACCACGTTTCTCAAAACCGGTTCAGAAATATAGGTGGTATTGTAGTCGCGGCCCCCTTCAGAAAAGCCATATCCCGCGAAATGTTTTGCGCAAGCCGCAACGGCTGTCGGGTCGGTCAGGTTATCACCCTGAATTCCCTCAACCATTGCTTTCGACAAGGTGGAAGCCAGGTAGGGATCTTCTCCGCATCCCTCAGCAATTCTACCCCATCTGGGATCCCAGGTGATGTCGATCATCGGGGCAAAGGTCCATTTTATTCCTTGAGATGAACACTCAATGGCTGAAATACGAAATGCCTTTTTAACAATTTCGGGGTTCCAGGAGGCCGCCATACCAAGCGGAATTGGGAAGATGGTTCTGTATCCGTGAATTACATCCCTGCCAATTAGCAAAGGAATGCCCAATCTGCTCTCTTCTATGGCAATTTTCTGCATTTCATTCACTTTCTCAACACCCCACAAGTTCAGGATTGATCCATACCTCCCATCCCGGACCGATTTTTTTAATTGTTCATCGCCGCCTGCAAAACCGGGATCGACCTGAGTCATTTGCCCAATTTTATCATCCAACGTCATTTTTTCAAGCAATTGTTCTACCCTGATTTCAATTTTATCACTCTTTTTTTCAGAATGATTGCATGAGATGGCAACCGCTGCAAAGAAAATCAGACTCGATAAAACAGATAATTTATATGAACTCATTTTATTTGAATTTTAATTAACAATTTCATTTGGGTTGTTCTAAATATTTATTCACCAACTGTAAGTCCCTACCGCTCCACCAGCAAGTGTAGAGGTTACAATCAACTCATTAAACTGTATGTTAAAGGTTTGGGATGCACTACTTTCATTGAGCACAATCAAAACTTTTTTCCCGGCAGGGGTTTTGAAAGCTACATTGGACAAACTACCCATGTTGTTGGAAGCTATTCTTACGGATCCGGTTTTTACGAATTTTGACGCATGACCAATGATGTAATAGCCAACGTTTCTGTTCACCGTGGTTCCAATGGTAAGAGCTCCCAAACAGGTTGAACATCCGCCGGTTGTGTGCGGGTAATAATTTGGATCCGAAGCCAGATTCCATTCAATCACATTCTTGCTCCAGTTGCGCGATGCCCCGATGATAAGATTCTTGACATGCCATTTCAGGTCACCTGCAAAATTACTGGGACCACCAACCCATTGCTCCGTGAAATAGACGTTCTTATCAGGATAGGCGTTGTGAACCTGGGTCAGGGCGCTTATATCACCGGCATACAGATGGAATGCAGAACCATCAACATATTTTCTGGCATTTGCATCGCTGAGAACAGTCAGCGGATAGGAGGGCACATCGCAATTGTGGTCGTAGACTATGATTTTGGTAGTAATCCCAGCAGCCTGAAAGGCAGGTCCCAAATGAGTTTTGATAAACTCTGTCTGCTCCAAGGCCGTCATAACCATACTGGGGTTGTTGTTGGGATTTAATGGTTCATTTTGGGGAGTAATGGCGTCAATTTTAATACCCTGCGCCTCCATTGCCTTGATGTATTTTACCAGATAATTGGCGTATATGCTGTAGTTCTCCGGTTTCAAACTTCCGCCTACCGTACTTTGGTTGGATTTCATCCAGGCAGGCGCCGACCAGGGTGAACCTAAAATTTTAATCCCGGGATTTATCGCAATGATGGATTTGAGTATAGGAATCAAGTTGACCTTGTCGGGCTCAATATTGAAATTTTGCAACTGGGGATCTGTCTGATTGGAAGGCATATCATCGTAGGAGAAAACTTTAGCATCCAGGTCAGAGGCACCTATACTGATGCGCAGATAATTAATACCGATAAAGGTACTGTCGGAGGTAAAAAGCTCATTCAGCAAAGAGACCTTATCGGCAGAAGGCAATAAATTGATCAGATAGGCGCTGCCTCCGGTCAATGCAAATCCGAATCCGTCCATGGTCTGAAAAGTTTGTGTTGTATCGACAACAATGGATGGATTATAGTTGGATGAACTGCTAAAATTCATGACTGTATTTTGCTTCTTCAGATAAATCAATTGATCAGGGTTGGTAAGCCAAAATTGCACATCACTTTTGGCTGTCCCTCCCGGATCTGTTATTGGAGGAATAACCGGGGGTGTAACTATATCTTTTTTACCTTTATCACAACTGGCCATAACAACCATTAGCACAATGATCAACAGCCACGAATTGAATCGGTAAACAGAAAGGGAAGGCATATATAAATCTTATTTACAAGAATAAAACTTGACGTCAAAATAGCGAACCGGAACTTAGTCTCTTATTGAAAAACCCTGACATAATCAACAAACATTCTTTGTGGAAAAGGAGTTGAAGCATCCGGTGGTCCGGGCCAATCGCCACCTACAGCTACATTAAATATGAAAAACTGATTGGCATTAAACGGATAATTGGAAGCTCCCACATCTGCACTTGATACCGTGAGAAAAAGTACGTCATCGACATAATTTTTTATAAGGTCCTGTGTCCAAACCATACTGAAAACGTGAAACTGCTGCGAAAAATCTCCTGAAGTCAAATTGTAATTTAATCCTTTTGATGCATGCGCTCCGGATGCAGATTTCCAGTGCATGGTTGAATACACCCTGGAAGGATAGGTTCCAATCAACTCCATGATATCCATCTCCCCGCAAGCCGGCCATCCAACAGATGTGATGTTTGACCCCAGCATCCACAGTGCAGGCCAAATACCTTTACCGACGGGCAATTTGACACGAATATCAATTCGTCCGAATTTAAATGTTTTCTTATCTTGGGTTTTCATCCTCGTGGAGGAGTAATTGAATCCACCAATTGCTTCCTTACGCGCTTCAATGATAAGGTTTCCGTTTGACAGGAAACAGTTCTTGGGGCTATTGGTATAGTACTCAAGTTCATTGTTACCCCAACCACCACTTCCGTTACCAATTTCCTGTTCCCAGGTATTTAGATCCAAAGTGCTCCCTGAAAATTCATCACTCCAAGTCAGGGTGTAGCCAGAATAGGTCATGGGAGTTGAGTAACCAGTATTGTCGGTTGGCAAATAGGTGCCATCTTCTGTTAAAATGGTGGCATAAGCGGTTGTTGTAGCCAAGGTACACTGCACTGGCTTACTAAGCTGAAGCGCAAATTGGACATTGGCTCTCCGAAGATTGGTTGGATCTCCTTTTACCTGAACATCAACAGTTGCCTGAACTTTTCCTGCCGGGATGGTAAGGGTCCCTGAAGCAGAAACATAATCTTTGGGCGAAACAGCTGTACCATCGACCAAAGAATAATCCACCGAAACTACAGAAGTTGATGATTTATTCAGGTTGATATAAAACTGTAAGGTGGTGCTGTTTGTTGTAATTGGCTGACTAACATTCAGTACACTAACTTCAGGTAGAACAGTCTGGCCCGGATCAGGCACCGGAGTAGTATCACTCTTTTTACTACAGGAAATAAAGATGATGCACAAAACGCCTGCAGAAATAATTGAAAAAATCTTTTGAGGTATCATAAAGCTGTATTACTTCCAAATCAGAGGGAATAAAAATGGAGGAGTAGAACCTCCTCCATTTTATTCGTTTTTAAAGTAGATTATCCAGATCTACTTCAGGTAAGAGGTAACTAATTAATCGGTTTCAACTTCAGGTACCAGGCATTGCCCGTCTCAGTACCCTGAGCCCTAAGATACATGTAAGTAGGAGTGATAACCATAATTTCGTACTCATTCTGAAGTGAACCGTATCCAATGAAAGCTGCATTTCCTGCTACATTTATCGCAGTCTTGGTAGAAGGGGCTGAAGCAGGAATACCGGTAGTGGAAGGACCAAAGGTGAAAGCACTGGTTCCTCCGGAATAGCTGTAACATCCTTCTCCACCAGAACCAGGAATACCTGGAATAGCTGTCAAAGAACCTGTTTTGGTGAATACGCCATCAGGACTGGTTACCTGGAGTGTGTATGTACCGGTAGCGGCAACTTTAGCAAAAGTAAACGTTGCTGTATAGAAACAGTTACAACATGCAACTTTCTCGTTCACACCGGCTGCCCACCACTCCGGACCAGCAGATGAATTAGACCAGGGACCTACACCGAAATGACCAGCAACACTCTTGTCAACAACCCATGTTCTGGAAGTACCATTGGTTAAGCTGGATACAATGTTTGGAGCAACGGTAAAATCGCTTCTGACAGTAACATTCTTTGTTAAAGTAGAGGATGTACCACCTTTGCCATAAGCTACCGCGGTGATCGTATAGGTGTTAAGACCAAGAGCAGTATACTTTTTAGTTACCGACCCAGTTGGCAAATAGACCAAATCCAAAGGAGTATTTGCATCATAGTCGACTTTAAAAGAGAGCGCGTCCTTGGCAGTTACGGTGATTTTCACATCACCGGATCCATCGCCGGAAGGACTTGCAGTGGTCGCTCCAACGACATCTGCGGTGATTACAATATTGGATGGAGCAGTAAGATCTCCTAATGAATAGCTGGTATTGGTACAACTGTAATGTATGCTAAATACCATTATTACACCCAAAAGGTATTTGAATGTTTTTCTCATATCTTTATTATTAATTGGTTAATCTAAAATTATCAACATAAATTACAGCACCGGCGCCATCGGCTGAATCGTTGAAACGCAGTACAAGCTGATTGAATTTGGTCGTTGCCGGAATTGCAGCAATGGTTCCGTAATCAAATACCAGTTCTTCCCATGCTCCGGAAGTGGTCAGTGCCACTTTCAAAACAGCAACTCCATTACTTGGAGTTCCGCCGACGGCAGCCTCCAATTCCACATTCAACTTCTTGCCAACAAGTGCAGGATCTGGATTGTAAACCAATACCTTAATCTTCTTACCATTGGCAAAATCAATAGGGACATTCAAAGGACTGTATGTTCCGCTCCATCCCTGGGCGCCTCTGGTGAATTTACCAACTTTTGCACTCGTGTTCAATCCCGTTGCACTAGGATTTGCAACCGTTGCAAACTGCTGTCCATCTCCAAAAGTGCCAAAGAAATAGCTTACAAAAGCATTGTCAAAATCAATTGGTAATCCGAAAGGATCTGTGACAACGATGGCAGTCGTTTTCTCTGATTTGGCAGCGCCGCCACTCAAAGCGACAACCTTTACATTGTAATTGCCCGAAGTTGCATAGTCATGGGAAATTTCAGCGCCTGTTGCAAGGGCAGTACCTGCTTCATTGGCAACATCCCCAAAATAAACCATATACGATGCAGCATAATCAGCTTTGGCCTTCACTTTCAGGTTGTGAACCGATTGCGACAGGGTCACTGCGATATTTTCAGGAGCCCTGTAGGTAACCACCAATGGATAAGTTGTAGTAGTTACAACCCCGGCAATGTCGCTGGCTGCTACTGAAACGGTGTAGGATCCTTCAGGGTATACATGCGTTGTGTTTCCACCTGTCAACACTGTTGCAGAGGCACTCGAACCCGTTCCATGTCCGAAACTAACCAGGAATGAGGTTACGCCTTCTCCTGTCGGAGTAATCTTAACCTTTCCTGAGTTATCGTTGGTGATATCAAAGATCTTATTGACATTTCCGGAAACAGCCGTTTTTAAGAAGGATACATCTTGGTCGATACCATCTTTTAAAGTACAACTTGCAGCTGAAATGAGAATCAGCAATGCAAAACTGTAGATCATTGTTATTTTCTTCATGTTCGTATATTTTATTAGATAGCTAATTAATTGTAACCCGGATTTTGAACCAGTTTAGTTCCTTGCAATTCCCTGTAAGGAATTGGGAAAATTTCGTTTTTACTAGCCACAAAACCCCTGCTTCCAAGTTTTGCAGGTGCATCACCCCATCTTACAAGGTCGAAGAAACGATGACCTTCGCCTGCAAGTTCCATTCTTCTTTCAGCTTTGATAGCAGCCAGTGTTACAGGAACGGAAGGAAGCCCGACTCTGGCCCTTACTGCATCCAGCAATGCCTGTGCCCTGGCACCTGTAGCTCCTAACGCTTCAGCTTCCAGCAGATAGGTATCCGCCAAACGGATGATATAGGTATCTTGTTTGTAATTCAGAACCTGATCGCCCGGGCCAGTAGAAACATCTGAAGTCCTGGGTAAGAATTTATTCAGGAAGTATCCTGTATCCATATAACCGCCAATGTAATCGGCCTTAGAAGCGGCCTTATAAGCTTTCATATCGAAAACTGTTGCTCCGAATCTCGGATCTGATTTCATGGCATCATAGAAATCCTGTGTGAAAACATTGAAACTCCATCCTGAAGGAACATCAGGTGCGCTGGAACCTGCAGGTCTTGAATAACTTCTCGGACCTACCATAACACAAACTGAATTACCCTCATCACTGCTACTACCCCAGTTGCCCCAACCGGAAGCACCTGTGCTGCTGTGAGATGTTTCAATAATCGATTCTGTATTGAATTTATTGCTTGTCACCCAAAGATCACTGTAACTGGAAAGTAGTCTGTAACCATACTGGCTGGTTCCACCGGGAGTACCATTGACCAGGGCCAATGTAGCAGCTGCCTGGGATCCCTTATTCTCATAAAGATAGACTTTTCCGAGTAGTGCCTGTGCTGCTCCTTTTGTGAGGCGGCCAGCTTCGGTAGACGCAGTAACTGTGCTGGGAAGATCGGCAATTGCCTCCGTCAGATCCTTCTCAATCTGCGTGTAAATAGCAGCAGGAGTAGACTGAACCACTTCGTACATATTAGTTGCTGTCAATGGTTCCAGAAGAAGCGGAACATTTTTGAACATTCTTACGAGGTTGAAATAATACAATGCACGCAATGCTTTAACCTCTGCCGTGAATCTTGACTTGAGTGTGGCATCCATGTTAACACCTGTCAACTTGGACAGCAATGTATTACCTCTAAAAATTCCCTGATAATGATCGCTCCAGAAGCTTCCCGGCATAATAACAGCATTCAGCGTATAGTTTGAAAAGCCCTGAATACCAGCACCGTCTGTTGCTCCACCGCCTCCGGCATAATTGTCATCAGAACCAGCGTTCATCATGGTAATCATATTTTCGAAGCCTCCTGAATTTTTTCTCAGGACATCATAAACTCCGACCAATGCAGCATATGCCTGATCTTTGTCTGCATAATAGTTGGCCGATAGAAACTGGCCCTTCGGCTTGACATCTAAGAATGCCTTATCGCAGGATCCCAGGGAAATAATAAGGGACACCGCTATGAATAAGTATTTAATTACTTTTTCTTTCATCCGTAAATAATTTGTTTTTAAAGGCTGGATGGAACTCGCATTGGAATTTTCATCCGTGTTTGTGTATAGCGAATATGCTCGTTTCATATCTGTATATTGTTAAAATTGTAATTGAACGCCAAGCATGAACGTACGTGCCTGAGGATAGACACCTTTATCGATACCAAAAACACCGCCACCGATTTCAGGATCGTAACCAGTGTATTTGGTCAGAGTCAATAAATTTTCTGCAGATACATAAACGCGAAGTTTATTTGCATTGATCTTACTGACAATATTGGCAGGTAATGAATATCCTAACTGAACCACTTTGAGGCGGACATAGTCACCATTTTCCAGATAGAAATCTGACATATTTCCAAAGTTTCCATTGGTATCACTGCTGGTAAGACGAGGATAGGTAGTGGATGTTCCTTCACCTGTCCAACGGCTTAATGCAACAGTCTGCCAGTTCGAGTTACTGATATCCAGACGGCGCAATCCCTGGAAGATTTTGCTGCCTGCAGAACCTGAAGCAAAGGCCATCAGGTCGAAGTTCTTGTAATCAAGATTCAGCGTCAGACCGAATGTGTATTTCGGAATATTATTACCAAGGAAGGTCTTGTCCAAATCTGAAATTACACCGTCACCATTGGTATCCACCCAACGGAAGTCACCTGGTTTTGCGTTCGGCTGAATTGGTTGGCCTGCTGAATTGGTATAAGCAGCGATCTCTGCCACATTCTGGAAGATACCTGCTGTCTTGTATCCATAGAAAGAGTTGTAAGACTGACCTTGTTGGGTTCTTGTTACGGCGCCCATGGATTGAAACGATGCATCTCCTGTGATATAATTGGCATCAGCAGCCACATAAGTTACTGTGTTTTTGAGGTATGCTACGTTTCCGCTGGCTGAAAAATTTACCTGGCCAATTTTCTTGCTGTAGTTCAATTCGACCTCTAATCCTTTGTTCTCCATATCGGCGATATTGCCTACCGGAGAAGAAGAAACACCAACATATCCAGGAATGGTGATAGGCCTTAAGATACCGGATGTCTTCTTGTTGTAATAGTCCACAGTTAGATTCAATGATTTGAAGAGTCTTGCTTCGAAACCGATATTGGCTTGAGCCGTCTCTTCCCAACGCAAATCAGGGTTATCCAGAGAAGCAGGTGCATAACCAGTTGTAATCGAACCTGAATTTCCAACCGTATAATTGAATCCACCACCTACCGTAGCAAGGTAACCAAAATCACGGATGGCATCATTACCTACAACACCGTAACCACCTCTGATTTTCAGAGTGTTAACGATTTCATTGGCAGGCCAGAAACTTTCTTTAGAGACTACCCAACCCAATGAGAATGAAGGGAAAACACCATATTTATTATTGGTACCAAATCTGGAAGAACCATCACGACGATAGATACCGGTAAACAGGTACTTTTCTTTATAGTTGTAGTTTACACGGGCAAAAAGTGATGTCAGTTTATGTAAAGTATTCTCAGAACCCCATCCGGTCTTATCTGTTGCTGCCGGAATATTAAAGTTGAAGGAAGCGTCCGCGTAATTGGAAACGGGAAGGTTATAGAGCGTGACACCCTGGCCACCTCCATTGTTATCAACATAAACGGCCTGACCTAATAAAACATTTACATTATGATCACCAATTATCTTGGAATAGTTAATCGTATTTTCAACATTATAATTAAAGACGTTGGAACTATTCTTGTAAATACTATTTCTGAGAACCTGATTGGTCGCACTTAAATAAAACACCGGGTTAAAGCCCTGATCTCCCCAATAAGCCAGTTTTGCACCAACCGAAGATTTAATCATCAGATCTTTGGTTATTTGGGCTGACAGGTAAGCATTACCAACAAAATTGTCTGACCATCCATATTGACCAAGTCTGGTCTTGATGTATGCCAGTGGATTGGTCATCTCCTGCCCGACGATGGCTGAAATTCCGTATGGATTCCCATTGGCATCCCTGATTACAGGATTTACGCTGTAAGGAGCCAAATTGGCAGCTGCAGGATCCGTCACAACCAACGGAGTAACCGGATCAAGGTTGATGGCAGAACTCAGCGGCCCGCCAAACTCGCTGTTGGTGTTTCCGAGTCCTGTCTGTTTCTGATGAGTATATCCGATTGTTTCACCGAATGTGAAAATTTTTGAGATTTTATGGGTTGAGTTAAGCCTCATATTCTTTTGATTGAATTCAGAAATGTCAGTGGCAACAATACCCTGCTGATCCTGAATTCCAAGTGAAAAATAGAAAGTAGACTTATCATTTCCACCACTCAGACTGAGTTCATGTGAATAACGTTTGGCACTGTTGTTGAAAATAGCCTTTTGCCAGTCTGTTCCGACACCTAATGTACCAAGATTTGGAAATACAACATTACCACCGCCTGCTACTGATCTCTCATTCAGTAATGCACCATATTGAGTAGCATTCAGCAGATTCAATATTTTTGCAGGTCCTGATACGCCATAGAAACCGTTATAACTGACACTCAGCTTACCGGCCGAACCTTTCTTCGTGGTAACTAGGATAACACCGGTTGCAGCACGTGTACCATAAATCGCGGCAGAAGCGGCATCTTTAAGTACTTCAATGGATTCTATATCCGACTGATTGAGGTAACCAATACCTCCGGCATCGACCACAACTCCATCCACAACCCAGAGGGGATTGTTTCCGCCATCACCAAAAGTCGTCACACCACGTACCCGGATGGTTGCTGCTGATCCAGGCTGACCAGAGTTAGCGGCAACTGTAACACCAGAAACCCTTCCCTGTAAAGCTTGTTCCACACGCCCCGGGGATACTTTTTCAAGATCCTTGGATTTTACGCTGGATATAGCTCCGGTAACCACACTTTTCTTTTGAGTACCGTAACCAACCACAACCACCTCCTCGATGGCTTCGGTTGAAGATGCAAGAACAACATTGATAGTAGTCCTGTTATTGACAGCAATCTCCTGAGATTTTAATCCTACAAAAGAGAATACGAGTGTCGCGTTTCCAGGTACCTTTAAAGAGTATGCACCATCGAGATTGGTAATAATCCCGGTAGTTTTTCCCTTTACGACTACAGTCGCTCCCGGAATCGGTTGTCCATCGTCGGCCGAAGTGACAACACCCTTTACCAAAAGTTCCTGTGCAGATAGTGCAAAAGAACTTAACAAAAACAAAAGAGCAAAAATCGTTTGTTTCATAAATTTTAATAAATGTTAGAATTTAATTAACCTTATTGATCCCGGAAAGCTATTCCCGGTATTCGAATTTGGTCGCAATTTTAACCTTTATTAATAACAACGAACAATTTTTTACTACATCAAAAATACAACATCAAATAATTGTTAATACATCTTTACTACATCAAAAATACAATTATATATTTGATACATAGATATTAATAAAATATTTTGCTAATTGCATTAATACATCAAACTCTTAAATGTTAAGAAAATGTATTTCATCACAACTAAAAATTGATGATAAAACTGGTCATATTGGTGTCACGTTCTATATCCAGTTTTTTTCGTACCCGGTATCGGCAAATTTCGACTCCCCTGACTGAAATATTCATCAGGGGAGCAATCTCCTTGGAGGAAATATTTAGCCGCAGGTAGGCACACAAGCGAAGTTCCTTTGGAGTCAGGTTTGGGTAGGAAGATTTCAGACGATTGAGAAAGTCCTCATGTACCTCATCAAAAGCTGACTCAAATACCTCCCATTGTTTATTATGATCCAGATCCTTGTCTATTTTCACTATCAAAGAGGATATTTTGTCATTCAATGCAAAATCATTGTTAGGTCTCTTTAGTTTCAGTAACTCCTCCTTGATGTTTAGCAAAAATTTGTTCTTCCTGATAAGATCCATTGTCTGATTGGCAAGCTCTTTATCTCGGTGGATCATTTCAGCTTTTAACTTCTCATTCTTCAGGTTGATGATCTTCTTTTCATCAATCAGGGCATTTCTGACATACTCCTGCTCCTTCTGTCGGTATGCCTGCAAATGCTTAAGACGATCCTTCCGTTTAGAAATATCAATTCTAAGATAGATTAGCCAAACTGCCAGAAGTGTCAAAAGAAGTCCCACAAAGAAGTAGATAACGTAGGCCAATACGGACTTGTACCAGGGGGGTAAGACACTGAATTCAATTTGATCCGACAGACTCTCGATACCAAGTTGATTCCTCGCTTTCACCATAAAAACAAAATCACCTTCCGGTAAATTGGTAAATTCATTCATGTATGAACTACTCCATTCCGACCACGCATCAGTGAAACCGGACAATTTGTAACTGTACTCAATATTGCCGGGGTTATCGTATATAGGAGATGAATAGATGAACCTGAAGGCATTTCGCTTGTATGGGAAATTGTATTCTCTTTTCTGATCCCTGGTTTTGGCAGAATAATTATTGCCCTGATAAAAAGTACTATCCTGATGCAATGCTACAGCTTTCGTAATGTAGGCAGAGAACTCAGGATTTAGGTTGGTTTCTATCCTTGGACTGTAATGGGCAAATCCCTCTTCAGTCCCCAAAAAATAATTCTCGTCTCCATATTCATAAATTGACTCAAAGCCGCTGATAAACTTCCCCGACAGGATTGCAAAAGGTGCGGATACATGCTGGTACCGTAAATCCTCTTTGAGCTTAAAAACTCCGGCCCTGTTGACCGAATTTATCCAGGCTATGTACCAGATATTACCCTTTTTGTCCTCTTTCAGATAGGAGATATCTGAAATTGGCTGAAGAAGTTGATTGAAAAAAACCGACACTTCAAAATTATCATTCTTGGCGTTGTATTCGTAAACTCCTTGTTTTGAGGTGAAGACAATCCTATTCTTGATTTTGTAAACGTTCAGATTGTAATTGGTTGGCAATCCATCCTTTGAGTTATAGAACCGCGAGGAGGTAACCGAATCGAGTTCATTGTTCAGAGTGACCTTGAAGATCCCCTTGAAACCATGACTCATCCATATATCCCCGTCCTCATCCTCTTCAAAGACCCTGAAAGACTCATTAAACCCTTTGATGTGCTTGGCAAATTGCCAATGATTACCTACTTTTTGAAATAAAGACAATCCGTTGTAGGTTCCTCCAATGAGAAATCCTGGATGTTTTTTCAACTGAAGGTATTTCCATCCACCAGGTGTTTGATCGATGTAGAATGCCTTCTCATCCTCAACGACAAATGTTCCATTGTTGTGTCCGCATAACAGCTCCCCATCCTGAATCTCTAGTGACCAAACCTGGCCTAATGTTCCAGGAATCAATTTGAGATTACTGATTTGCTCACTTCCATGCCAGTCTGTCACGAACAATCCCTGGTTCGTTCCCAGGTAGAGTTTTCCATCCTTAACAATGGCACAATAACCGGCACCGATCCCATCAGTACTTTGAAGGAAGGTAATCGGCGAATTGATATTGACATAATCCACACCATTATCAAGTCCAAGCCACAGATTATCTGATCTATCCGTAAAAAGGCTCAAAATAGTATTGTTTTGCAATCCGTTTTTCTTGTGAAAATGTTGAAAGATGTTACCATGTTCATCCACAATAATGACTCCATTTTGGACAGTACCAATTACATAATACTTATCCCTTAGCGTTGAAGCGCAAAATATTTGATTTTTTTTCAAAAATTCATTCACCGGACTGCCCCACTCCTCCAATCTTTTTCCATCGAAATGAAATACCCCATTGTTTAAAGTACATATCATCAAATCCTTGGTTCCGAACAAAGGTAGAATGGACCAGATCTGCATTCCTCTCAATTTATCGCATCCAACCATTTTTGTAAGCCGCTTTCCATCGTATTCAAAAAGTCCGTCTGAAAGATCGTTGAAAAAAACACGGTCGTTCACTTTAAAAGCGTGGTGAAACCGGACCGGCGCCTGTAAAACCGAGATGCTGGTGTCGTGCGAACAGATATAAGCACAATTGTAGGATTGAAATATAATCTTGTTTTCAAAAGAAAAAACGCTCCAGATATCATCAAAATTTTGATATTCAACTGGTATAAATTTTTTCAGCGATTTATAAACCATTTTCCCGTTGGGAAGGGTTACCATCTTGCCCATTTCGTTGTAGGCGCCTACATAAATATCGCCACTTTTATCAACAAACAGTGCCCGGACAATTGAAGAGTTTGGCATCTTATAGAGTTGCCATTGGTTGCCATCATAAACGAGCAATCCTTCGTTGTTGGCAGTGTAGATAAATCCCCGTTTATCCTGTACTATATTCCAGTTCTGGGTGCCTGCCCTGTACTCACGTTTGAGGAAATTCCGGATATAAGGGGTACCAATTTTTTTTATTTCCGCATAAGACGACAAATGAAGTAGCAGCCAAAATAGGAGTAAGATATGAATTCGCCTGACTATCATTGCTTTATGAATATGATTTTCGATTGATTGAATAATTGCTATTGTTGAATCAAACGCCAATATGTCCCTCAAATTTAACCATTTAATTCAAAAAAAAATCCCGGTTCAGCTAAGTGCAAAACCGGGATTTTTAATGCGAAAAATCAAGCTATTTTAATGGCACATTTTTTAGCGTTTCCACCAAAAAGTCCCAAAATTTAGCTACTGTCGGAATATTCACTTTCTCATCCGGAGAGTGAGGGAAACGCATGGTTGGCCCAAAAGAGATCATGTCCCAATGGGGATAGTTGGCCCCAAGGATACCGCATTCCAAGCCAGCATGAATGGCTTTGACCTCCGGAACTTTTCCGAATTTATTTTCATAGATCTTCTGCATCTGTTTAAGTATGGCCGAATCCATGTTTGGTTTCCAACCCGGATAACCGCCATCAAACCTGACCATTCCTCCAGCCAGTGAGAAAACACTTTCAACCTGCTCGCACAGATCATCTTTGGCTGAGTCAACCGAACTACGCAGAAGACATTTAACGGATATCACTCCGTTTTCAGACTTCACGGTAGCCAGATTCGTTGAAGTCTCGACGAGTCCCGGCATGCTGTCGCTCATACGGATCATCCCATTGGGACAGGCATAAACAGAATCAATCATATCATCCTGAACTCTTTCGTCAATCAATGATTTTGGTTTGGCACACTCTTCAGCGGCAAAATTTAAATTGGGTTCGGAAATTTTCAGCTCGGCTTTGTAGATATTCTCATATTTTGCAACTGCAGCAATAAAATCAGCGATAGATTCTGTGGGAACCACAACAATGGCGTAGCACTCACGCGGGATGGCATTGCGCATACCTCCTCCGTTGACCTCAGCAAGTCGGACATCCATCTCCTGGATGGCATGCTTGAGAAAACGAACCATCAATTTGTTGGCATTTCCGCGGCCGAGATTGATGTCCAGCCCTGAATGTCCACCTTTTAATCCTTTTATTATCAGCTTATAGGATGAATAACCTTTGGGAACGATCATCTCGTCGTATTCAAACTCAATGTTGCCATTCACACCACCGGCACATCCGACATAGAGTTCACCTTCATCTTCTGAGTCCATGTTGAGCAGAATATCTCCTTTCAGCCATCCGGCCTGAAGGCCAAAAGCGCCCGTCATTCCTGTCTCTTCATCACAGGTAAACAGAGCCTCAACGGGTCCGTGAACCAGTGTTTTAGAAGCCAGAACAGTCATTGCTGCGGCAACACCCATGCCATTGTCGGCCCCGAGGGTTGTACCACGAGCTTTCACCCATTCGCCGTCAATCCAGGCATCGATGGGATCTTTTTCAAAATCATGTTTCGTATCGTTGTTCTTCTGGGGTACCATGTCTAGATGCCCTTGCATAACGATGCCCTTTCTGTTTTCCATACCGGGAGTAGCCGGTTTGCGGATAACTACATTACCAACGGCATCCTTTTCTGTTTCCAATCCGAGTGATTTTCCATACTTCAACATGAAATCCTGGATTTTCTCTTCGTGCTTGGACGGACGTGGGACCTGCGTCAGCTGATAAAAATTTCCCCAAACCGCCTTGGGTTCGAGGTTGATTATTTCTTTGCTCATTTCTTTATTATTAAATGATTTCTATTAATCAGAGAGTGACTAGAGTGACCTAAAGTGACTAAAGTGAACTAAAGTTACGAGGATCCAAACAATCCTGCTTGTTGCGAAGTACTTTAGGCACTCTAGTCACTTTAGCTCACTTTAGGCACTCTTTTTAATATTTGGCAATTCCAATCCATAACCTTTAATTCTGTCTTCGCGTTTCAACATCAATGCTACAACCAATGCCATTACGCCGAAGGAGGTAAAGATCAACATTGGAATTGTATAGTCATAGGATCTGATTGTCACACCATCCACCACTTTTTCACCCGAAATACAATATTTGTCCAACACTCTGCCTATTAAAAATGGCACGCCCATCAAACCCCAGTTCTGAATCCAAAAAATGACCGAATAGGCAGTTCCCAATTGTCTTTCTGGAATAATCTTCGGCACTGAAGGCCACATGGCAGAAGGTACGAGAGAGAGGGCAATTCCCAACAAAATCACCAGGACGGTTGCAAAGATCCAGCTATCAATAATTGGAATAGAAAACAATCCATGGATAACAATCAGCATAGCAGAGCCGATGATCATCATCGTGGCACCTTTACCCATTTTATCATATATCCCGCCGAACAGAGGCGTCAGGAAAAGTGTACCCAGAGGCAATAAACTTGGAATAAGGCCGGCAACTTCAGGCTCCAAACCATATTTATTGACCATCAGGTCGGCGGCATATTTGATAAATGGAAAGACAGCTGAATAGAAAAGGACACAAAGAATGGCAATCAGCCAGAATCCCTTATTCGACATGATTGAAAAGATATCCCTGACCTGGAAACTTTCTTCTTCTTCCTTGACATGATCAACTTCGGAAGCATCCAGTTTCTTATCCATGGCAATATAGCCAAAATAGGAGAGAAAACCGATTGTTAAAAGAATCAGACAAACCAGCAAAGGAGAAGATATGGATCCAAAATATTTGGCGATTGGCACCGGTGAAGCCAATGCCATCAATGTTCCTATGCGTGCTACAGCAACCTGAAGTCCCATCGCCAAAGCTAATTCATAACCTTTGAACCATTTAACGATGATCTTGGTTACGGTGATACCGGAAATTTCAATCCCAACACCAAAAATCGCGAAACCTATCGATGCAAGCGCTACCTGCATCTTTAATCCCAAAATGGTAGCGCCTTCAGGAAATGTAGTTGATATGGCATAATATTTCAACCCTGCTCCCAAAACCATGATTCCCGCAGAGCCAAGTCCGGTTAGCCTAACCCCAATCTTATCCAGAATGATTCCGCCCAGAATTAACATTAAAAAGAATACGTTAAACCAGCCATAAGCGCTGGTAAAAGTTCCGTAGTCTGTACTTGTCCAACCCAACTGTGATTCGAGCATTGGTTTGAGAGGAGACATTACATCAGCAAACCAATAACCGCAAAACATTGTTAATGAGACGATACCTAATGCAGCCCATCGTGCAGTTTTGGAATCTCTGAGGGACTTCCGAATCATTTCTGTCATAAAAGTTTAATTAGTGGTATGAAAATTAATTTTCTAAAACTGAGGTGCAAGATAAGTAAAAGAGATATGAGATAAGAGAGATAAGAGATGAGATTTGGCAGCTTTTAGAATCATGATATCGATGAAAAACAACCTCTATTTCTAGTTGGTGCCAATTTTACTGATCGCCCCCGTAGCCGGATGAAACTGTATGGAATATTCACCATTGAGCAGTCCATCGGGCAAAGCGGTAATTGTCCCAAACTGAGCGACAGCAATTTTTGCCTGGGCTAAAACATCACTGCCGTTTAGCAGACGGGCCTGGGCCAAAACCGGCACCCTGTAGTAGATTCCTTTGGTAGTTCCTTCACCGGCGCCTGTTGCATCAATCTTTTGTTTCATTTCGGCAATGGGCTCAATCTCGAGCATAATGGGCTTTCCGGATACGTTACTCTCAGGCAGGACACCAGCATTTGCTGAAAATCGAAAGGCAACAAGACCTTTTCCATTCTTTCCGTCCGGAACAACATTAAAGGAATGTTTGTATTTTTTTGTAATGGTTTTACCGATAAAAAGCGAAACGTAATTGTCAATGATTTTGTCCAGTTCGGCGACCATCACTTTGTAGGCTTCCCCATCCGGAGGTAGTTTGTCGTATTTGGCTGCCAGCGTCAGTGCCTTTCTCTTTCTGAGTTTCAGGATATCATAGGCCGCTTCTGCGGCTTTCTCTTCAAACGACTTGAAGTTGCTTCCGGCCCTTTTCGTGGTATCCTTCTCGCTCAGAAAAGAGTGCATGGATACGTCACTCCAAATATTGTCGGGAACGGCTTGCCTGAGCGGAAATACATTGGTTACTAATTTACTTTCGGCTTGCTTAACCTCGCTGTTTATGCCGAGTAACACTCCGTCATCGGTCAAACTCAGAAGGGTTGCGATGCTTCCGGTAGCCCTGTAAACCGCGTTTGGATCCGGTTCGCCGTAGGTTTCCATGCCAATGTTGGTGATGGCCCAGTTCTCTTCGTCAGCTTTGGCTGCATTGTTGATTCCCAGGTACTTTTGCGCATAGGCAAAATAGGGTCCATGAATCAGTTGCTCCTGCACAACCTCAACTTCGATGTGAATTCCCGTTCGGGGAAGAGAATAGACTACTCCTCCGGCAAAAGCTGACAATTCGTTGGCGGGTTTCTTTTTATCGTCTTTGGCTGATAAACCCAGATTAGAGGCAACCAAACAGGTTACCAGAAGAAATGTGGTTAAAATTCTCATATTAACAATAATTTACAAATTACAACTAAAATATATACTTTGCGCCCTTTGTGTTTCCCTTCGTGACCTTTGTGGTGATTTTATTAAAACTTAACCACAAAGGTCACTAAGTACACACAAAGGAACCAAAGGGTTCAACCAATAATCAAATTGTATAGGACGCTCCAAATTTGCTTGTTTTTTTTTGTATCTCAAAGTTTACCTCCATTTTAATGAAGCAAAGGCTTCTCCCAAATGGTCGGCAATTTCACCGGCCAGCAGGGATTCTTCAGATGATGCTGCAACCCGTAAATCAGCGGACCTGCCATGCAAAAAGACGCCCAACATCGCCGCCTCAGCCGGTATATAGCCCTGACATAGCAGTCCGAGGATAATACCAGTTAAAACATCCCCACTGCCCCCTGTTGCCATACCCGGATTACCGGTGCTGTTAAAATAGACGGATCCGTCGGGTAGTACAATACGGGTATATGCACCCTTCAGGATCAAAACAACACCATAACTGCCGGCAAACTGTACAGCGATCTGCAGCCGCTCCTCCTCTGATTTCAGGACAATCCCCGAAAGTCGGTCGAATTCGGCAGGATGGGGGGTTAAAATGGTATTGGGTGGAAGAAGTTTGATCCAGGAGGGGTTGGCAGCCAAAATGTTCAATGCGTCTGCATCGAGAACCAGAGGGACGTTCGCCTGATCAATCAACATTTTGACAACCTTCTGAGTCAAAGGATCCATCCCTATACCAGGGCCTGCGGCAATGGCTGTGTATTTACCAAGATCCGGAAGCTCGGTGATCATCTCTTTCCCTGAATCCAAACTGGTCATGGCCTCGGGCAAGGCAACCTGTAAAAATCCGGTTGCAGGTTCCGGCATATGCACGGTTAGCAAGCCCAGGCCTGCACGCAAAGCCCCTTTGGCAGCGAGTTGGGCAGCTCCGGTTTTACCTTTGCTGCCCGAAAGCAACAATCCATGACCATAACTTCCTTTGTGAGAAAATTTTTTCCGTTGTTTAAGGAGAACGGAAACGCTCTTCTGATCAAGAAAATAGCGATTCGAACCGGTCTCTTCCAACACTTTGGAATTCAGTCCAAACGGAACAATGACCCATTTGCCGAAATATTGCTCGTTTTCACCGAAAAAAAGGGCCAGCTTTGGAAATTCCAGGGTGAGCGTAAAGTCAGCCCTGACGATTGAGCCCGTATTGTATTGGTTTTCGTCGCAGAGCAGTCCGGAGGGCAAATCGATCGAAACCACCTCCACATCCGAATCATTTATCAAGTCAATTATCCTGGAGGCAAAACCTTCCAAAGGACGATTCAGTCCTGCTCCATAGAGCCCGTCCAACACAAGATCGAAATCCGACAAGTCAGGAAAGTCTGAAGTTTCATTAACTTCGACGACGGCAACTTCCGGACATTCCTTTAATCGATCCAAGTTAATCTGGGATGCTTCCGAGCGATGACGACCCAAATCAGGAAGGTAAACCACAATAGAATAGCCCCGGGTAGCCAGAATTCGTGCAACAGCCAGTGCGTCTCCCCCGTTGTTCCCGGGTCCTGCAAAGATTACAATCCTGGTGGAGACAGGGTAACTTGCATGAATCCAACCAGACAGCGCTACCGAAGCCCTCTCCATCAGATCGATCTCCGAAATTGGCTCCAAATCCCTGGTTTGTCTGTCAATCAATGGAATCTGCTCCCTGGAAAAAATCTTCATGAAATAATTTGTCAAAATTTTAATTGACTCAAAGTTAGGTGAATTATTTGGCTTTTTGAAGAACGAGTGCCTAAAGTGCGCTAAAGTGTCTAAAATGCCTAAAGTTGAAACTATAAAAAAATCATCCCTGACGGCATTAATTTTAGGCACTTTAGACACTTTAGACACTTTAGCGCACTTTTTATTATATTTGCTTCAATAATCAAATTCAAACTTAAAACTTATGCTTAAAGGACATCCCAAAGGGCTTGTAGTAGCCTTTTTTGCCAACATGGGCGAGCGGTTCGGCTTCTATACCATGATGGCTATTCTTGTACTTTTCTTACAGACAAAATTTGGTCTGGACGAAGAAGTTGCAGGCAATATTTATAGCTGGTTCTATTTTGGCATTTATGCCCTTGCGTTGATTGGTGGTCTTGTAGCTGACTCGACCAGCAAATACAAACTGGTCATCTTTGCCGGCATACTGATTATGCTCACCGGTTATATTTTGATGGCGGTACCCGGACTCTCCCTAACCCTGACTGTGGTCTCCCTGTTTGTTATCGCGTTTGGAAACGGGATGTTCAAAGGCAATCTTCAGGCAGTGGTCGGACAGTTGTACGATGATCCAAAGTATTCCAAGTTACGTGATTCCGCTTTCATGATATTCTATATGGGTATCAACGTTGGAGCTTTTTTTGCACCTCATGCGGCCAATGGAGTTCGAAACTGGTGGTTAGAAAAGAACGGATTTTTGCATGACGGCAGTTTGCCGGCCCTTTGCCACCAGTTTATCAACGGAAAAATGACGGACACATCGCAATTCCAGCTACTCGCTCAAAAAGCAACTATTTCAGGACAAGTGAGCGATCTGGGACAATTTGCCCATAACTATCTGGATGTATTTTCTCGTGGTTACAATTATGCATTTGGTGTTGCAGCCGGAGCGATGGTTCTTTCACTCCTGGTCTATCTGTTTTTCCAAAAACATTTACCCAATAAAGAAAAAGTTACATCAGCTCAATCCGTCAAAATTGAAAACGGCACCAAATCCCTGATATTCGCCTTGCTTGCTTCTGCAGCAACCTTTTCAATCATATATTTTGGCCTGAACAACCTTGATATTGCCTTAGCTGTCGGACTTTTTGTCGCCTTCGCCACCTGGATTATCCTTTCTGCCAACAACGAGGAAAAACCCAGGGTAACGGCATTGATCATGGTATTTATCGTTGTCATCTTCTTCTGGATGTCTTTCCACCAAAACGGATTAACCCTTACTTTTTTTGCCCGTGACTACATTGCCAAGCAGGTCGGACCATTCACTAATTTATTCTTTGGACCATGGTCAATTCTTTGTGTTTTTGGTGCCCTTGCTGGTCTTTTTGTCGCTATCGGCAAGAATAAAACAAGAACCGAAAGGCTGATTGGCCTCGCCATTTTTATGGTCGGAGCTATATTTGCTTATTTATACACACAGAGCTACCAGAACGAGAATGCCATTGCACCGGAAATTTTCCAATCTTTCAACCCATTGTTCATCGTATTCATAACCCCATTGGTCATGAGTGCTTTTGCCTGGCTGAACAAAAAGGGGATAGAACCTTCTACTCCGAAGAAAATTGGATTTGGAATGATTATCGCTGCCGTAGCCTTCCTTTTAATTCTGGTAGCGTCGCTTAACATGGTCTCGCCCCACACTTTAAACGGGCAGGCTGTTCCCGACTCATCCAGGGTTACTCCTTATTGGCTGATCAATGGGTATCTGGTTTTTACCATTGCCGAACTTTTCCTAAGTCCGATGGGACTCTCCTTTGTATCCAAAGTTGCACCACCCCGCTTCCAGGGTTTGATGCAGGGTGGCTGGCTGCTGGCAACCGCCGTTGGAAATAAGCTGTTGGTAGTAGGAAGCTTCTTCTGGAGCAGACTGGATCTTTGGATGTTGTGGTCGATCTTCATCGTCTGCTGTCTGTTGTCTGCGGCATTTATGTTCTCGATGCTGAAGAAATTAGAGAGAGTTACGAATTAGGAAGATTTAAAATTTACCGCATAGGCACATAGGACACAGTAGAATCTATTGTGAACTATGTGCCTATGTGGTTATTTTGTTTGATGGATTTAAGAGTGTAACTCAAGTTTCATTCTTGAACTACCCTGAGCCCGAAGTCCCTGAGCTTGTCGAAGGGGAAATGAAAATTAACCAACGTCGGTCCCCGAGCCTGTCGAGGGGCATATCAAGTCAAACGAATCCCTACAAAACACTTTTAGTTCAGAGAATTTCACTCAACAGAATTATTATAGAAATTGTAAATTTTATAAACCCTTCGACAGGCTCAGGGACCGGCTTAATGATTCTTCTAAATCTCACTTCGACAGGCTCAGTGAGTCCCAATCTAAAATAAAAAATCCGAAATTATTTCCAGGGTCTGAGTACCTGCTCCAGCACCCCTTTCCCCTGCACAAAGGAGAGAAAGATCCCATAATTGGTAATGGGAATGTTCAGTTTTTCGAGGTCACGCAAACGGGTTGCCATTCGTTGGGGTGTAATCATGCAACCGCCGCAATGAATGACCAGCTTGATCGTTTTAAGTTCTTCGGGTTCAGGCCACTCCCTGCCAAAAAGATGAATTACCTTCACTCCGGGAAATTTTTGGGTAATCAGATTGGGAATTTGGACGGTACCGATGTCCTCTTTGATTCTGGAGTGGTTACAGGCTTCGGCGATCAGAATCGAATCGCCCGGTTCCAGGCTATCAGCGGCACTAACTGCATTGGCAAAATTGGTCAGTTTTCCCCTGCTCATGTAGTTGATCATCATGATGGAAAAGGTTGTCAGACCAATATCGGCAGGCGTCCAGGTTTTCATGATGTCCATGGCCTGCGAATCGGTGATGATCACTTTGGGTCTTCGTCCAAAGCTGCCTAGAAAGCTATTCCAGCGGGCTTTCTCGCCCACATCATTCGCCCTTGCTTTCACCAGGTTCATCCGGTAGGAGACCGGATAACCCCAATGGCGGGTGATGTACTCTTCGGCCATGGCTTGCGGCCTGAGATACCTTCCGGGAGGTGTCTCCTCATCCATGGGAATGTTTAGAATGTAAAATTCATCCGGAGCCACAAATGGCAAAAGTTGGGTTGGATTGTTCTTGGGAATGTAGTTTTCAAGCAAAAACTGCAGGAGTGATGAACGACCATCCGGATCTAAAGCGGAGAGCCTGGTTTCCGGAAAATTCAATAAATCAGGAAGTTGGATTTTTAATCCATCAATTTTTTGACCATCATCAGCGTTAAACAGATTGTAGACAACCAATAACTGTTTGCCTTCTTCACGGGACTCATCCAGAAGAACCTTCCCGGTAGGTAAACCGGGAGAAGAAGGATCTATCACCAGCAAAACCAAGTCACACTCTTTCAGGGCTGCGGATACTTTTTTTCGCTTTTTTTCACCCAAAATATCGGATTCATCGTATCCTGCCGTATCCATCAGTTTGACGGGACCGATGCCGTGCAGTTCCATCAGGGTCACTCTGGTATCTGCCGTGGTACCTGGTGAGGCATCCACTATGGAACTCTCCTGTTGGGTGATGAGGTTCATCAGGGAGCTTTTCCCCGCGTTCATGGCGCCAAATATTCCGATAATATCCCGTTCAGTCATGTGTCATAAAATTGTCTTTCTCCTGCCAGCCTGATGCTTCAAAAATAACGATATCTAAGGAATGATTTCAGCAAAATCAACATTTTCATTTTTTCTTTTTTAGCTTTGTGATACCAAAATGCTGACATGAAGAGAATCGCTGTTTTCCCGGGTTCGTTTGATCCCTTTACAATCGGCCACGAATCGGTCATTCGCAGGGCCTTGCCAATGTTTGATGAGATCATCATCATGATCGGTTACAATTCGAACAAAAGAACCTATTACCCGCTGTCGAAACGCAAGGATTGGATCAAACTGGTTTTCAAGGATGAACCGAAGATCAAGGTTGGCAAATACGAAGGGCTTACAGTGGATTATTGCCGAAAGGTGCATGCGCAGTATATTCTCCGGGGACTCCGTACGGCTGCCGACTTTGAATACGAGCGTGCCATCGGTCAGATCAACAAGAAGATGTACGAGGATATCGAAACTGTATTTTTATTGACACTGCCCGAACATACTGCCATTTCATCCACCATTGTCAGGGATATTCTCCGCCACAGGGGGGATGCTTCGCAATTTCTTCCTGCCTGTTTCAACATCGAAGATTTTTACGAAGAACCGGAAGAATCCTGATCATGCGCCGTTTCATTCTGCTCCTAATTTTCACGTTTTGCTTCGGATCACTCTTCGGTCAGATGGTCTCTATCCGCGGTCAGGCAGCCGATTATGCCGGGAAAGAGCTCGTTTTCTATACCTACCGGGAACCGGTCTCTCACCAGCCGCACCAACTCGCCAAAACTACCGTTGAAAAGGACGGAACTTTCGTACTTACATTTTCAATTGGTCAATCCACCGAAATTTATACCGATCTCGAAAAATACAAGGGATCCATGGTGGTTGAACCGGGCTCTTCCTATCAAATATCATTGCCTGCCTATTCTCCCCGCACTGCACAGGAGGCGGCCAGTCCTTATTTCGAACCTGCGCTTTACTGGCTGAGCATCATGGGGGCCAAAGCATCTGACCTCAACATCCTGGTAAGGGCTTTCCAGACAGATTGTAACAGGGAAATTGCATTACACACGGTGGATCTCTATCAAAAAAGATCTCCGGATACGCTGAAAGCCATCATTTCCAGACTCGAAAATCGTTATCCTACCGGAAAATACGCCTATCTTAATACGCTAAAAACATGTAGTTATGGCGAAATGGAACTTGCTGTCGACCAACAAAACAAGGAGCGTATCGCCAAAAAATATTTTGCTTCCGCTGAGATTGCCCTTGCCCATCCGGGTTTTCAGCATTTTTTCAACGCGATTTTTGCGGATTACCTAAAAAATAAATCTCAGGATTTCCGGCAAAAAGAGTTTCTCAAAAAGGCTTTGCAGGGAAATTTCGAGGGATTTGTCGCGCAATTATCAGGCACCGGATACCGGAAGGAAGTCGCTGACCTAATCGCAGTCAAAAGTTTTTATGACGGTTTCTTCTCGGGCAAATTCGATAAGCCATCCATGATGAAAGGGCTGAAAGAGGCTCAGACACTTTCAACTTTTGAACCACTGAAAGCTATTCTGCCAGGGATTTTGTCAAAGATCACATCACTTCAGGAAGGAAGTCCTGCTCCGGAACTAATGGTAAGAAACCAGAAAGATGTCTCCTTCAGGCTTCGTGCCAACGGGAAGTTTCTCTACCTGGCGTTTTTCAGGAGTGACAGCAAGGAGAGTCGGGCAGAGTTGGATTCATTGGTGAGCATGAACAAAAAACTAAGCAGCATCCTGACCATCGTGCCGGTATCGCTCGACAAGAATTTTGCCGATGCTGTGAAACTCTGGAATGTTAAAAAATATCCCTGGGGATTGTTTACTCCGGTTCAACCCGACCAGGCCATTTCGGATTACCGGATCAAGGTAGTCCCTACTTTTTATTTGATCGCTCCCGACCAAAAACTAATTCTTTCTCCCGCACTGTCGCCGAGCCACAATTTTGAAGCGCTTTTTCTGAAGATTTATAGAGAAAGTCGATTTATACAACAGAAAAAATAGGGGCTATTGATTTTGGATTTTCGATTTGGTTTGCGAATCATGCTCCCTGAGCGGAGCCGAAGGGACGAAATATAAAACGGAATCCGGGTCCCCGAGCGAAGCCGAGGGGTGACAATCTAGTTTTCGCCCCTTCGGCTACGCTCAGGGATTGGTCATCTTCTCATTTTCACATTTTCATATTTCCCAATTTCCACATTATTCTTTAATCCTCGCTACCGGAAATTCGGTAATCCTAAGCGTAGTGCAGCCATATGGAATAAGCGTAATTTCAACCGGCGGGTCGGTTTTCAGCTGGTCCTGCTCACTGTATGGCAACGGTCCTGCCGATCCATTGTAGAGTGTCCAGAATGGGATAACGACTCCTTTGGTTTTGATTTCGATCGGGGCATTCTCCTGGTTCCAGGGGTAACTTCCCGGTGATACCGCACGTTTCACAACCTCAAACTCCTTACCAGGATTGGCAATGGCCGCAGTCAGCAATCCAAAATTCCAGGGTGTAGATGGAAGTACTTCGTAATAAAACGGACCATATTTATCCGTGTTCACCACTTTTTTCCACTCCTCCCCTATTTTAAGGGCGTAGACCAGCGGACCCCGTTCCACAACTGCCGAATTCTCGTACCAGCGACTTACCGTAACCTGCATAGGAAGCGACAAAACCACAGCATCACCGTCAGACCATTCGCGGGTAATGGTGGCTAGGTTGTTTCCATCGGGTTCGCCCCACAATTGGCCATTGATCCGGATAGCTGATTTTTTGCACCAGGCCGGAATTCTCAGATGAAAAGAAAAGCTGGTCCTCTTCTCAATTTTAATTCTGAAACGAATGGATTCATCAAACGGATAATTGGTGGATTCGGTGATTTCAACATTGGTGCCTTTGCCAACTTTAGCCTTTACTTTTGATGGCGCATAGACAAGCGCTGCAATGCCATTGTCTGCTGAGGCATACCACAGATTCTGAGTGAATTTCGGCCATCCCTGGTGCATGTTGGAGGTGCAGCAGGGATAACCCGTCAGCGGACCAAAGAGCTGTCCGGTACCTTCGTAAGCCGTATTGAAATTTCTGGGGTGATGGCTCACCATTACCTGGTTGGTCTGCTGAAAATACTGACGGCTATCGTAATTGTCAGTTGCCTGAGTAGGCAATGCATTGAAAGCGACCCGCTCCAGCTGATCGGCAAAAGCTACCTCTCCCGTAACCGGAAGGATGCTTTCCATCGAAAACATCATCTCAACGGCTGAGCAGAACTCAGAGCCCTGGGTAGGATTGTTGCCGTGCAGCATCTCATCTGCGCCATACAACCCATCCGGGAAACCATGGAAGGCCTTCAGATCAGCCAATCCTGCCTTCACTGCCTCCACATACTTTTTGTCTTTTGTTTGCTGATAATAGACGCCAGGCTCTTTCATCCCCTGGGCCACATTGACGCAGTGAAAACTCCACTGGTTACGAAGTTGTCCGGTCAGAAAGGCATCCGTCCAGTTGACTGTTTGTTTGTGAATCAACTCGCCCAATTCCAGCAGAAATTTTTCGCCGGTCAGGTTGTAGAGCCAGTAGACCACAGCCAGGTTGTCCCCGCCACGGTCTTCGCCCCAGTGGGTCCAATGGTTCAGCGGAGTCTTGGGCAGCTCTTTCAACTGGTATTTAAAATAATTGAGCATCAGACGGATCACCCGTTCATCCTGCGTTGCAGAATAATATTGCTGCAAGAATTTCAGCACCACCATCTTGGGCCACCAATCCCTGGCATTGCTGCGCTGCAATCCAGGCTCATTCGCATGGTCAACCGAAGGACCAAAATAGCCATTCGCTTGCTGGCTGTTCAGCGCCCATTCGACCCATGGTTTCACTTTGGCGATGAGTGCATCGTCCTTTAAGATATAGGCCAGCGGCAACAGACCGTCGATCCAGTAGGGTCCTCTCTCCCACACATCGCCATCTCCGCCCAGCCATCCGTTCCGATTGCCCATCACCTTTTCATAGATCTCATCAAGGTGACCGGTCATGCCACTCTTCTGGCGCAACAGTTGGTCTTTCAGCCACCCTTCCGGGGATATTGCCCCAAGTGGAAGTTCAATAAATGGTTTTGAGATCAGTGGAGATCTGTTGTTTAGGTAATTGGAGGGATTATTGCTTTGTTGCGCGGAAGCCATCAACGAAAAAGAGAGAAAAACGAATAGGAGTATTAAGGCAGAATAGTTTTTCATTATGTCCACGTATCTATATTGTTTTGATCTCAAAATTACTTTATAAATTTACCGCTTATATTGGTTTCTGGCCATGCGTTCGGGTGGGTTTCGGAGTACTAATTGTTAGCCAGCACTAAACTTCAACGTTGCAGAAAGCTCCGTATTTCTCTCATTAGCCGGCCTAACGCAACACATTCGATAATAGCAGTTTGCAATTTTACTTTATTAGTTTAATAATGCTTACTATCTAATGTTTGCACTTCATAACCTAATTTATTAAAAGTGTCGTTGTCAAAGCTCATCCCATAATGCAATTGATTTATTTTAGCTGCGTTAACTCTTAATATTGTTCGAATTTTATTTTCAAAATTTCTAGATAGATCAATTATATAACAGTTGTGCAAATCGTAAATAATATCTAATTCTCTACCTTTAATGTATATTTTGTTAAAATCATGTCCATTGGTAACTGGCACAATAACTTTTGAACACTCCCAAATAATCTGTTCTTCCTCAATATTTTTAACACATATTAAAATTGAATATTCACAGTTTAAGGATAACATTCTTTCGTAGCATTTCATTATTGCCGAGTTATCAAATCCTCCTGCTTTGCATTCAAAGTAAGCCAGATTAGTGTTCCTGAGTACCACCAATGAATCATAATCACCCGCAGAGGTTGCTGTGGTATTACGCATAATATCGCGAATAGTCACCCCAAACGAAGCTGAAAATGCAGCAAATTTTTTTATCATTAACTCACCAGCAAACCATTCAAATGTATTATCAAACCTTGAACGCTCTCTTACAAACTTAGGATGTGTTACAATTTCTTTTACTTCAATAGATGTAACTTCATTTTGATTATAAAGAAAGTTCTTTAATTCAGTCCGAAACCCATAATCATTAAAAACATTAAATATTTTTACCCAAATGGCATCATATATATTTTCCTCTGTAATTAAAAGCTTTTCGCTAGTATCCTCATTTATTACTTCAAAGCCACGCGATAAGAGAATTTGTTTAACCGAAAATAGTTGCCTGGTGTTTATATCATTTGGGTTTACTAGAGTAGGAGGCATAGTGTAAATGGTATAAATTTTTAATATAAATATAAATTTCGTTTTTCTCAGTTATTAAATATTTTCTAAACAAAATTGGATCTGTCCTTAACTCACAAATATGGTGTCGAAAACTATTGCAGCTAATCTACTGATAACCAAGCGCCTTTGTAGAGAAAAAAACCTGCCACTAAGGCACCAAATCACAAAGGTATCACTAAGATCGTTCATTCTAAATTGGTTTTACTGTTCGTTCTTGATGAGTGTCTGTCGCCCTTCGGCTTTACTCTGGGATCATTCTCCATATATTTATTCGACTCCTTTGACCCCTCGACAAGCTCGGGGACCGGCGTATCAATGTCATTCATTAGTCACTTCGGCAGTCTCAGTGAAGGGAAGCTCTGAGAACATAATTTTCCCTTCTTTAACTCGACTCCCTACACCCCTCGGCTTCGCTCGGGGATCGGTGGTCTTTTGATTCTATCGGCCCTTCGCTCAGGGTACCACACCGCTCAGGGTCTACAAATCTTTGACGCACCTGAACCCTACTGTTGCATTCCGTTCGAAGCCTTCCGATACCCGCAACAAGAATTGCCGGTAATGAAGTTCCCTCGGACCGCCCTGAACATACCACCAACTTGAGGAGGGATTGAAATAACTTCCGCCTTTTATGAGGATGTAACGGTAGCTTCCATTGAGGTAAAGGTCGTTGGTAAGTTGCCAGACACATCCGACCAGATCCTGCAGTCCGTAAGGATTTGCTCCTTTGGGATACCTGCCGACCGGGTAGAGCGAACCATCGCCCGCGTTGCATCTGCCTTTTTCGATTCCCTGGATTTTGAAGATCGTCAGGGTATTCGTCACTGCCTCTTCGGCACGCCGGATCTGCTGTTTCTGCTTCCAGGGCCATTCATTGCAAGCGGCAGTTTGCGCGGCATATTGCCACTCCAGTTCCGTTGGCAGTCGTTTCCCCGCCCATTTGGCATAAGCCTTGGCATCTTCGTACGAAATATAGACAACAGGATATTGCTCCTGACCTACCGGGAAACTCCTTTTTATCCAATTCTTCAGAAAATTAGCGCTGTCGGCCGGTTGGTAATCGGTATTGTCCAGAAATTTTTTGAACTGACTGTTCGTAATCGGGAATTTATCCATGAAAAAAGATGGCATATCGAAGATTTTCCCCTCATTTTCTTTTGGATAGGGAATAAATTCGTCCCCGTTGGTGGCATGAAACTTAAATTTCCCGTCAGGAATTTTTACCATCCCGGTTGGGACCTTCACGGCAACCTCCGTTTTTTCCGAATGACTGATCAGTCGCGGCGTTCCCGGTAGGATTGAAACAATTTTTTCGTCGAGTAGTTGATCTTTTTCGAATAGCTGGATAACAAATCTCCCTTCGAACCGTCCAAAATGATCCGTTAGCCGGATGGTTTGATCTTTGGCTTTCATCACCAGCGGATGCTTTTGGTAGTCGGGAACGCCCGCCCAAATCCTGATGGAATCACCTTTCCCAACGTGAATTGAAAGTTCATCGCCCGCCAGTGTTGCCGTAATCAATTCAGGAAGTTGCGCGATGCAATCCACTGCCCCTTCGTTGTTGGTGCCAAGCCAGCTTTGGTTGAAGGCATCCGTTTCCGCCCCGATCAACCAGCTTATACCATTTTTGATTGGCTGCTTCTCCTCGTGTTGCCAAAGATCCACAAAGTGCATTCCCGGCAGGGGTTTAATCTCAAACAGGCCACCTTTGTATCCTTGCGGAATCAAGCTAAAGATGGTATAGATCGTTTTGGTTGTTGTTTGCCAACTGTTTACAAATATTTGGTCGGTGGTGGTCGACAACAGCGGAGTGATCGCCCTGCTTGTGAAATTTTCAGAATTCTCGCGTTGAATCCTCGCAATTCTTCCTAAAAACCGGTATTGCTCATCTGCCCATTCGGGGATTCCGGGGGCGAAGATATTCAGCTCTGTGCCGTATCCGTTGAAGAAAGAAAGACAGAACTCCCGCCGGATCGGCTCCTTGTAAATTTCGGCCACCCTGAAGATGGCGAATTCCGGTTTGATGATTTTGTTCAGGTTCAGCATCGGACAATAATAAAGAGCATTGTGCACCCGGCCTGCCACTATGCCCTGCATATCTTTGGGTACGGCCATTCCTTCCGAATACATGATCACCCCTTTGCGAACGGAATCTGCCGCCTGTTGAAGCGCTTTGCTGGATGCTCCGCGGGTATCAAGAACGACGCCGTCAGCATGGGTTGCAGCGATGAGTTCTGCCATTCCGCCCGCATGGTTTTCGCTTCGGGTGCTCTCATCCCATGGATTGTAGCAAATAAAGAGGTGAGATCCCAATTTGTTCAACTTTTCAGCCTCCAGCTTCAGTTGCCCGGTTCCTCCCGGCAGGTCCCGAAAGAGGTCCCACTGGTTGCGCCGGTCAACGCCAAGCGTAGGCCAGGTTGGCCAGATGCCGATAAAATCGTCGCCTCCGTAAAGTTTTTTACCCTTTTTGACAAACTCCTCCAGGTGAAATTTCTGATCGGCATCGTCGTAGAACATACCATTCCATGCCATGATCAGATGCGAAACATAGGCATGCCGGATCCACTGGAGATCCTTTCTTTCCAGCATTTGACTGTCAAATTTGCCGGGTTCCACATCGTAAAGCATCCGATTCTGAAACATCAACCGAAGCCCATCCTGCCAGTTGCCCATGTGAAAATCGGCATACAGATTGTACTGCACCGCACCGCCCGGGGCCATTTCCGTCTCAAAACGATGCCGGACCGCCTTCACCATGTTGTCGCGGCTTCTTCGGGTGATTGCGGATACTTTCAACGTATCATTAACGGTGATATCGGAGAATCCGGTTTCCCATGCGTTGTCGGGCAAAATGCAGTTGACAGGTTCAAATCCCGGTCTGAAGAGGTAACTTCTCGACAACGGATGGTCCCCTTTCCCGGTCAGACACACCTTGTCGCCGGTGAAGCCAAATGGCACAACATTGGTAAGCCAAATTGTATCCTGCGAAATATTTTTAAAAGTTAGAACAGCCTTGTATCCGGGATGATAGCTTTCTTCCGTCATTGTGGAAACCTGAATTTTCGAGGAACTGTTTTTGGATGCGGAAGTGGTAAATAACTCTTTGTGCAGCAGGTCGTTTTTCTTGCAAACTTCATACGAAACAATTGGAATGGATTGCGGCAAGTTTAGTTTGGAGTCAGCCGTGGTAACAAATCCGATGACTACTGTTGAAGAGGAAGGATCAAGAACAATGTTTTTGAGATTCTGCCCTGAAACAACCAGGTCCGTGAAGAGCAAAACTGTAATTAGAATATAATTAGACATAATTATTTTCATTATATCTATGTAAGAAACTGTTTAAATTTTATTGTTTCCATTTTATCATCAGAAATCACTTGATCAGCACCGTGCCGTAGGCACATAATGTCGGTAGAAAGAGAATAGACCTCAAAATATCCCGTCCCGTACGGGACGGAATTTAGATTTTAATCCATATTCTACCAACATTATATCCCTTTCGGGACAAAAAAACAAATTTTAAACAGACTCAAGAGTTGAGGCTTAAAGAGAAATAATCTTTAAGCAATTATTTAATAATATATTGATAAACAGTCAGGGCCATAATAACAACTATTAAGATTATCAATTGTGGCCTCATACTTACTGCTTTTGGGTATTTTGTTTTGAAATCTTTTTCAGTAAGGAAATAAATGCCAAATATTAAAAGTATTACTCTGGCAATAATATGAGCAATTGCACTTTGCTTAAATGAAAACTCAATCACACCAGATATTGCTATCAAGCAAATAAAAATTATTCCCATTTTCTTTGACATCATAATAATTCAGTTTTAGCGTTTTGTATGTAATAGTAAAAGTATTTTTTTTTGAGATATAAGTTTCATTTTTAGAATACGTGGAAATAAAAAAACAATGTGACAGTCAGTAACCTCACAAAAACATACACTTGCCCGCTGACTAAAAATAGTAAAAAAGCTTAACTTTGCACAAAATCAATTAACGATGGAACAAAGAGAAATTGAAGTTGCCAGACAGTTGCTGGCAATCAACACCATAAAGATACAACCCGATGCGCCATTTACCTGGGCATCAGGCTGGAAAGCCCCGATCTATTGCGATAACAGGAAGATTTTATCCTATCCCGCGACCCGTACTTTCATCTGCAAGGCATTTTCAGAACTTGTACGCGAAAAGTACCCTGATGCCGAGGCCATTGCCGGTGTAGCTACTGGCGCCATAGCGCATGGGGTATTGGTTGCTGAAGCGCTTGGATTGCCATTTATCTATATTCGTTCCGCCCCCAAGGGCCACGGACTGGAGAACCTGATTGAAGGCGACATCCCGCAAGGAACCAAAACTGTGATCATCGAAGACCTGGTCTCAACAGGCACCTCCTCCCTGAATGCTGCACAAGCGGTTCGCAATTACGGTGCGGAAGTTTTGGGAATGCTGGCCATCTTCACCTACAATTTTCCTCATGCCGCAGCTAATTTCGAAAATGCAGACATTGAGCTAACCTCCCTTAGCAATTACAATGTTCTTTTGAAGTTGGCCCACGATTCGGGCGAAATCAACGATAAGCAACTGGCAAGTCTGAACAACTGGAGAAAAACTCCGGAAACCTGGGGAAGGTAAGAGAAGGATAAAGGATAAAGTAAAAAGGATAAAGTAGAGGTGGCCCTTTGTGGCCACCCCTATCCTCCGCCAATTTAAATTTAAGAACCGAACCAACAACATCATGGGAATTGAAAAATATGTGAGTGAACCGCGTGAGATCGCCTGGTCGCAGGAATCGGTGTTTGCCAAACTCTCCAACCTGAAAAACCTGGAGCAGTTCGTATCTGCCGAAAAGATTGAAGAACTCAACAAAAAGGGGGTCGACACCAAGGGTTTTAAGGTCGACGATTTCTCTGCCACCGAAGATCGTTGCAGCTTTACCATTAGTCCGGTTGGGAATGTCGGAATCGAGATCGTTGAACGTGAACCTTACAAATCCATCAAATTCCAGGGAGAGAAATCCGTACCATTTCCGGTTACTTTTTGGGTACAGCTCGCCCCAATCGATGACAACCATTGTAAAATGAGGTTGACGCTCCACGCTGAACTCAACATGATGGTCAAAATGATGGTGGGTGGATACCTGGAGAAAGGGATTGAGAAGGTGGCTGATATGCTGACGACCATCGATTATTCTCTGGAATAAGTACGCTAGACAACGGATTGCTTCACTTACCACCAATGACGGTTCGTTTTGCTTGATGATTGGGATACAGCAGATTGCTTCCCACTTCGTTCCTCGTGGTCGCAATGACGGTCGCAAGTTGTTCAATACCCACCACCATCCACAAAGTAACCTCATTGCGAGCGCAGCGAAGCAATCTGCTGAGGTTTGCGACCGGATTACCTGAATGCCACCTCCTTAAAATAAAATCCCCTTACCTCCCCCTTTCTGGTTTCTATTTGCAATCGCCCACCTCCCTCAATCCCGACAATCTTTCCTTCAAAATCCGAATCCTGGTCGCTGTAATTGGCCCAAACCCCTTTACGGTAAAGAAGTTTGCCATAGTCGTGCTGAAGGATGAAATAATCGCCCCTGATCAGGGACCGGTATCTGTTGTCAAGACTGGTGCACAGATCGGTCAGCATCTGAGAAAGCTCATACGTTTTGCCTGTCAGATTCTTTAACGAGACCGGATTTGGTGCATCCGAAACAAAAACCTCCTGGTTGATATTTAACCCGATGCCAACAAGCGCCCGCGAGAATTTTCCTCCTGTAATGGCCGTCTCGATCAATATTCCAGCTATCTTTTTGTCATTCACATAGATATCATTGGGCCATTTGACCGATAGATCTGAGACAAACCGGGATAAAAAATCGGTCATACCCAGCGAAATCGCCTGCGAAATTGAAAATTGTTGTGAAAGCGCAACACCTGACGGATAAATAACTACCGTGAATGTCAGGTTTAATCCGTCTGCACTCTCCCACGAGGCCAGGCCAGTTCCCCTACCCGCATGCTGACATTTAGCAACAAAGAGGGTTCCTTCATTCAGACTTTTTGTCAGCAATTCCTTTGCGGCATAGTTATTGGTCGAATCCACACTGTCAAGATGTATGATGGTTGATCCTATCATTGCTTTACAAAATTTACCCTGTAAAGTTAGCGATATTGGAGAGATCCTGCATCGAAAGAGTTTTTTATGAATCAGTAAAACAACTATCTTTGTCTCTATAAATCATTCTATGACTCAAAAAGTGAGTGAAAAAGGCCCGTTGGATTTGGTGGATGCCATTGTAGAAGGCATCCGGCGAAAAAAAGGGATTGAAATTATCAACATCGACCTATCCGGTGAAGGAGAGGCTGAATGCGACAATTTCATCATCTGTCACGGAAGTTCAAATACGCATGTCGATGCCATCGCACGGTCGGTGGAGGAGAGTGTGGAAGAGCTTGCCTTTGAAACTGTCTGGCGTCAGGATGGATTTCAAAATGCACAATGGATATTGCTTGATTATGTGAATGTGATGGTGCACATTTTTCAGGAACCTTTCAGAAGGTTTTACGATCTTGAATCTCTCTGGGGCGATGGAACAATTTATAACATTGAAGCTGACATTTAAATTATCATGGCAGAAAAAAAACCAAATACAGCAGGTCCGAAGACCAACAAAACGAACAAACCCGGCATGGGCGTACCCAATAAACCTTCCGCTTTCAAGTTCAATCCCATGTACATTTACGGGATTGTACTGGTAGCCATTCTGTATATTAATTATATCTACGGAACGAGTGGCAAACCGGTAGAAACCAACTGGCGTGAAGTGAAAAGTACGATGCTAAAGAATGGTGATGTCGATAGAATCAACATTGTCAACAAGACTGAGGCAGAGATTTTCCTGAAAGAGGGTTCTTACGAAAAATATAAGGCCAAATTGAACCAGGGCCTGTCCGAACCTTCCAAGACAGGTCCTCATTTCACCTTCAACATCGGTTCCGTCGATGTCTTCGAATCCAACCTTGAGAAGGCCCAGCAAGAGGTTGGCGACTCATCGCGTGTTATATTAACCTACGAAACCCGGACAAACTATTTCACGGAGATCTTCAGTTGGATTTTCCCCATATTGATTCTGGTCTTTTTCTACTTCTGGATCTTCCGCAGGATGAGTAAAGGCGGCGGAGGAGCCGGAAATATTTTCAGCGTGGGAAAATCCCAGGCCAAAGTTTTCGACAAAGAATCCAGGGTATCCACTACTTTCAAAGAAGTGGCCGGTTTGGCCGAAGCCAAAGAGGAGATTCAGGAGATTGTAGAGTTCCTTAAGAACCCTGATCGTTATACAAAATTAGGTGGCAAAATCCCGAAAGGAGCCTTACTTGTCGGCCCTCCTGGAACAGGTAAAACATTATTAGCCAAAGCTGTAGCAGGAGAAGCCGACGTGCCCTTCTTCTCCATGTCAGGCTCCGATTTCGTCGAGATGTTTGTCGGCGTAGGTGCATCAAGGGTACGTGACCTATTTAAACAAGCGAAAGAGAAATCTCCCTGTATCGTCTTTATCGATGAGATTGATGCCATTGGACGGGCTCGCGGACGTAATCCCAACATGGGATCGAACGATGAGCGCGAAAATACACTGAACCAGTTGCTGACTGAGATGGATGGTTTTGATACCAACTCCGGTGTGATCATCCTGGCAGCGACCAACCGTGCCGATATTCTGGACAGGGCGCTCATGCGGGCCGGTCGTTTCGACCGTCAGATCCATGTTGAACTTCCCGATATGATTGACCGTAAGGAGATCTTCCAGGTTCACCTTCGCCCCTTAAAACTGGGTGAAGACGTAAATGTGGATTTCCTTGCCAAACAGACTCCCGGATTCTCCGGCGCCGATATCGCAAATGTATGCAACGAATCTGCCTTGATTGCCGCCAGAAAAATGAAAGAGGTGGTTGAAAAGCAAGATTTCCTCGATGCTGTCGACCGTATCATAGGCGGATTGGAAAAGAAAAACAAAATCATATCGGTCAACGAAAAGGCAACCATTGCTTACCATGAAGCTGGTCATGCTACCGTTAGCTGGTTGCTGGAACATGCCCATCCATTGGTAAAGGTAACCATTGTCCCTCGTGGAAAAGCGTTGGGCGCTGCCTGGTACCTGCCCGAGGAAAGGCAGATCACAACCAAGGAACAGATGCTTGATGAAATCTGTGCCACCCTGGGCGGACGTGCCGCCGAAGAGCTGATCTTCAAATCTGTCTCCTCTGGAGCCCAAAACGATTTGGAAAAGGTAACCCGCACCTCCTTTGCCATGGTCTCCTACTTTGGTATGAGTGAAAAAATAGGCAAGGTAAGTTATTACGACTCATCCGGACAGTCAGATTATTCATTTACCAAACCATACAGCGAAAAAACCGCAGAGATCATTGATTCTGAAGTAAATATCATTATCAACAAGGAGTATGAAAGAGCTAAAAAGATCTTGGGTACCAATGCGGAAGGCCATAAAAAACTAGCAGAACTACTTCTCGAACGTGAGGTAATATTTACCGAAGACCTCGAACATGTTTTCGGTCCAAGACCATGGAACAAAACCAAAGAAGAAGAAAAATCTGAAGAGGTTACCGTCAAGGCGGCGGAGGATAATGATACTGTTGTATAACAGGAATTTTGTATGGAAAAGAGTTGGAAAAAGATCTATTTTTCAGGTGATGAATTTAAGGTGTTGATGGCACGCGATCTGCTGGCAGAAAATGGTATCAATGCAGTGATAATAAATCAAAAAGACTCTTCTTATCATGCTTTCGGTGATGTGGAACTTTACATCGAAGAGCACGACGAGCAGGAGGCACTGAAAATTTTAGACCAACTAATAACGGGGGAAATTTGAAAGAATTTTACAAGAGGAGCATCTCCGGACTGCTCTTTGCAGTCGTGCTAATGGGAGCCATCTGGTTTGGCCCCTGGAGTTTTGCCCTCCTGTTTGGACTTTTCTCCATATTTATCCTCAAAGAGTTTTACCAGCTTTCAAAATCCGCAGGTATTTCACCACAGAAAGTCATGGGAATTACCATGGGAGCCTTGATTTTCCTCCTCACCTTCCTCTATACAAAAGGGATAGTCTCCGTGAATCTTTTCGGATTTAATCTGGCAATTCTATTTGTCATTCCTGCCTATGAACTTTTCCGTGCAAAGAAAAATGCACTTGAAAACATTGCCGTCACTCTTTTCGGGATTCTTTACATCATTTACCCGTTCTCGCTCTTTAACTATTTCGTCTTCCCAACATTTCCGGCTGATAACAATTACGAACCAACGCTCCTGATATCTCTTTTTATATTGATTTGGGCATTTGATTCCGGGGCTTACCTGTTCGGGGTAACATTGGGTAAACACCGTCTTTTGGAAAGAATATCGCCCAAAAAGAGCTGGGAAGGTTTTTTTGGTGGCTGGTTTCTTGCCCTGCTTTTGGCCGTTGCCTTGCAACGGCTATTCCCAAGGTTTGAGACAGGATTTATGCTACTGATTGCTACGATTGTTACCATCTCGGGTACGATCGGCGACCTGGTCGAATCGATGATCAAACGCAATATTGGGCTCAAAGATTCCGGTAAATTTCTACCCGGTCATGGAGGTTTGCTTGACCGGTTCGACAGCATCCTTTTCGCCTCTCCATTCGTCTACCTGCTCATCCACTACTTCGGATAAAGACAATATTCAAGAAAAAATCACTATTTTTGCCCTACTTAACGAAAAAGGAATGAGATTACACAAAGAGGGATATAAAATAGTTTTGATTTCGATATTAATTTGGCTGGCAGTCAATTACCTGGTAGGCCTGACGGGAGAAACGGTATTTCGGGTGTTCATGATTTTGGCAACCTTGCCCTTTCTGGTATTAACTGTCCGTTTTTTTCGTTATCCCCACAGAATTATTACCCCTGCACCCAAATCAGTACTCTCTCCGGCTGATGGCAACATTGTCGCAATCGAAGAGACCACTGAAAATGAATATTTTAAAGATAGAAGATTGCAGATTTCTGTCTTTATGTCAGTAAACAATGTACACATCAACTGGAATCCGGTTCCAGGAGAGGTCACCTATTTCAAACACCATAGCGGCCATTTTATGGCAGCCTATTTGCCCAAATCTTCAACCCTGAACGAAAGGGCCACTACCGTGATTCGCATGGCAGATGGAACCGAAGTTCTGGTGAGACAGATTGCCGGTGCGGTTGCCAAACGTATTATATCTTACTCCACGGTAGGAAAAAAGGTAGCACAGCAGGATGAGCTGGGATTTATCCGTTTTGGATCCCGCGTCGATATTTACCTGCCTGTCGGAACCAAAGTCAATGTTGAACTCTGTCAGGAGGTTACCGGCAGTCAAACGATACTCGCTGAATTATAACTCCGGTCTTATGATCAAAAAGCATATTCCCAATTTCTTAACTTCGCTCAATGTCCTTTGCGGTAGCATTGCAGTAGTTTTTATTTTAAAGGGGGCGCTGACAACAGCAGTAATTTTGATTCTTCTAGCTGCCATCTTTGATTTCCTGGATGGCATGACAGCCCGGCTGTTAAAGGCCTATTCACCGTTAGGAAAAGAGTTGGATTCGCTGGCAGATATGATCTCCTTCGGACTGGCACCCGGTTTAATCATGTTTAAACTACTTGAAACAAGTCTGTTCAAAGAAAACGTCCTGCCCGATCTTCAATCAAATCCAACCCTTACCGAAACATTGATCCTTGGTGCTGCATTTCTGATTCCTATTTTCTCCGCTTTGCGGCTGGCAAAATTCAATGTCGATGCGCGCCAGACCAGCTCTTTCATCGGTCTGCCAACCCCTGCAAATGCACTGTTTATCTCCTCGCTGGCATTGATTCAGGAGCATGGAACTATTCCGGGCATTGATCAGCTTTTACTTTCAACTCCGGTACTACTCTTCATTACTTTCCTCTTCTCTTTTTTGCTGATAGCCGAGATTCCTATGTTCTCGCTAAAATTCAAAAATCTTAGCTGGAAGAACAACCGGATCCAGTACATCTTTATGATTTGTTCGGTATTATTGATTGCCACCCTGCAACTTTACGGTATTTCCACGATAGTTCTGCTGTTTATTGGAATCTCTGTAATCAGTGAATTGACAAAAAAATAGCGAAATTATTCGCACAACCATACTTCATTTTTGTGTCCTTTGTGCAAACCTTTGCGCCCTTTGTGGTTAAAAGTCAATATTTCACCACAAAGGTCCCTAAGGAAAACACAAAGGATGCACAAAGGATGTTGCTTATTACATGTAACCAAACGACCAACCAATTAACATGAGATTTAACCAAAAAAGAAACCTTCCCCGATTCATCCTTCAGTGGATTGTCATTTCGTTTTTACTATTTCTTGGAGCCAGGGCCTTCCTGCAGAAGGATTATGTCCCGGATTTTGAAGCCTATTGTCCTTTCGGCGGAGTTCAGGCGTTAAGCAGTTACTTCCTGAACAATTCGCTGGCCTGTACCATGACCACCGCGCAAATTGCCATGGGCATCATGCTCATTATTGGAATTATCCTTTTTAGCAAACTCTTTTGTGCCTTCATTTGTCCAATTGGGACAATCAGTGAATGGCTTGGAAATCTTGGGGATAAATTCAAAGTCAGCATTAAAATTTCCAGATCAGCGGATCTACTTTTACGCTCCTTAAAATACATCCTCCTATTTGTTACCTTCTATTACACCCTTGATAGTAACGAGCTTTTTTGCAAAAAATTTGATCCCTATTATGCCGTGGCATCAGGCTTCAGTTTGGATGTTGTCTGGTACTTCGCATTGATTTCTATCTCCCTGGTGGTGATAGGATCCATCATCTTCAGACTTTTCTGGTGCAAGTATATTTGTCCGCTCGGCGCCATCTCAAACATCCTCAAATTTACCTGGTTCTTTGCCGCTGTCGTTCTGCTCTATGCACTTATTCGCCTCACTGGAACACAGTTTTCATACGTCTGGCCTTTGGCTGTCATAGCAATCGGAGGATATCTGCTGGAAATCTTCGGCGGAAAACTGAATTTCTTTCCGGTTGCCAAAATTACCCGCAACGAATCATCCTGCACAAACTGTCAGCTATGCAGCCGCAAATGCCCACAGGTCATTGATGTAGCCAGAATGAAGGTGGTTACTGATGTGGATTGCAACTTGTGCGGCGAATGTCTCGAAGTTTGTCCCGAAAAAGACACCCTGCAAATAAACAGGCGAAGCGGATTGAAATGGTTGCCGGTTATTGCCACCATCGTAAAAAGCAGCGGTTTTCACCCAATCAGGGCTCACCGAAATCAAATGCTTTGGCAGTTCCACTGCCTTCGCCAACAAAATGAAAGAGGTCAAAGGAGTGCTGGGTGTTGCTACCTATGTCACCACCCACAAGGTCAAAGTATTGTATGATCCGACTATTTTAACGGACCAAAAAATTCAGGCGGAGATATTTACACCGCAGAAGGCAGTCGTTCGTGAACTTCCCGATTCCATCCTAAATATAAAAATGGTCACCTGCCAGCTTGATAACTTCTTTGATCCCAATGACTTCTCGCATCTTTCCCTACTGCTTAAAGAAAAGTCGGACGCCCTCGGACTCGAAAGCGTTTTCAGTTGTCCGGTAACAATCAGGTTATTTTTGCCATACAATTCAAATCTGAATGCATCTGGACTGAAAGAGATGATTGAAACCAAAATACTGAAAATCAACACAAAGGAGCTTTCAACTCATTTCGATCTTTCATTTAAGTTGGTTGGCACACCACTGTTCCAAACCATCAGGTTGACGGAATACAAAAACAAAATGTTTGAACCTTACCAGAGAACCTTCAACTGGAAGAAAAGCTACCGCGAAACGATGCTTGATACACTGAAGATTCAGATTGAACCTAAACAGTACGATATTGAGGCATTGCCCTATTTTGTGAGCCATCTCTCCAACAACAATGGTATTGTAGGATTTCACTCTACCATGGATAGTGCCTCAAGGGTATTTTTCAATATTATTTTTATTGACTCCCTAACAAACAGTACCTCCATCCTGAAAAACATGAAAAATGATACGCTAACTATCAATTATGAAGGTGGAGAGGTTGGCAAAATTGCCAATAAGTTTAAGAGGCTGTTTAAATTTTCTCCGTAGGAGATAAATGTCAATAGAAAGGGCACATCATTAAACCATATTTCCCGTAGGGAATTAATCCTTTATCTGTTAATGTCCTAACGGACAATAGATTTCTTCGTTGTTCTTTTCTATTGATATTAATGCCCTACGGGCAAAAAAAATAAATTTTAAACAGTCTCTAAGTTCTGACATAGCATTTTCTGAATTAAAAAAGGAGGTTGTCTGAATAATCAAAGACAACCTCCTTCAAATTAATGCGTAAATGATTATTTAATCACTGCCCAATGAGCATAGAGATTTCCAATCCTGTAATCGTAAGATACCGATACCCCGGGAACCATGCCTGTAATTTGCATCACTCCGTAATAAATATCTGAGGCATTGGTTCCATTGACAATCTTGAAGATGTAGTAAGCATTGCTCGGATCAGCAGTCGCTGCAGATGTCCCAGCATCGAATGCAGCCATAGCTGTAGCAGCGTTATTCGCATCAAAGACCACTTTGGTAGTTTTTACAAATCCAATGCTTTTAGCACCTACGGCCCAGGCTGAGCCTCCATGGATCACAAGTGAACCACCGTCCACTGCGATGATTGCATTCGCATCGGTAGCAGAAACAGCTGTGTTGGTCAGGATATTTCTACCGGCTGAAGAACCTCCAAGTGTTGATGTTGCAGATTTCTTAAGAAAGAAAAATGGATCGCTCACCAAAACTGTTGTAGTTGCATCTTCTGTATAAGTACCCACCGCAGCAGAAAATTTATAGTACATGGTATCCTTGCCTGCAGCAAAATCACTGCCTGAAACCGGAATCATGAATGGAGGAGCAGAATAAGTTCCAGTTCCAACCGGCACCCAGCTTCCATTGACCCCATTTTTTCTACTGGCTGTTACTACCCCTGAATAAGCAGCAACTTTTGGAACTACTTTGACTTGCATATAGGCTACTTCAGGAGTCCGAATAACCGAAACAACAGTTGCTCCTGACATTGGGGCTCCTACTGTCATGGCATTGGTAACTGTAATAGTAGAAATATATCCGCTTTCTGTTGCCCCAGCCAAAGTGAAAGTTACGAAATCACCAATTTTCGTCATTTGAGCCTCTGCCCTGGTGTAGGTCACAGAAGTCTTCAGATCCGCTCCAACTGTAACCTGTTTCTTGGTATTTGCCAAAGGCAGGTTTTGTGTTGCAGTTCCGCCCCAGGACGGAATTTGCATTTTCAACAATTCAGCTGTCATAACATCACCTGATTTTGCATTCGGCAAAGTAGAATTGACGGTAAATTTATCATCCAAAGCAGTGACACCAGTAGTTGATGTAGTAGATACCTGTGTAATAATTGCTTTACCACTCGCATCTTTGGGTATTTCATAATAGGGTTGTTTTGTACAGCTCATGATTAACGCTACTGAAAACATTAACGTTAATATTATGATTTTTCTTGTTTTCATATTGTATAATTAATTACCAAATTAATTTATCCTGTTATTGACCTGCTTGTTTCGGTAGATACCCAAAGTTTTGCAAGCATTTCTTGTTGTTCAGAATTTCAGATCCCGGCATAGGTGAAATTAAATTCATCGGACCAAAAGAAAAACTGAACTCCCCTGCTTTATGACCTATAAAGTCGTGAATACCGCTGAAAGCGCCTGATCCATCGATAAGGCACATTCTTGTACGACGCTGATCCCACAACATTTTACTCTCGAATAACAATTCATAGGCACGTTCGCTCATAATAGAAAGCAATGTCACATCGGAAGCACGGTAAGCAGGAAGTAACGCCCTGGCCCTAACCGTGTTGATTCCTTTAATGATGTCATCATCAGAAACTATGTCTCCCAATTGCTTCAATGTCCAGTTTACTTCGGAAAGCATTAACATGATGTCTGCATAACGATAGTAAGTCCAGTTTAAGCCAGATTTTGCTGTAACCTTGATGGCATTTGCATCATACAATTTGAACAAATAAGGTCTGTCAAATTTTGGAGCAGGACTTTGAGTAGGATCATACTTGGTCGACAGGTTATCTGTTGTGAAGAAAAACTGGCGCTCCTGGACCCTTTTGTCAGCCGGATTATAAGAATTGTAATAATTCATACTTGGGATAAAAGTACCATTCTCATCTCCAAACATTGAAATATGACTAATCAAAGGCAAGGCACATTGAATCTCTCCATTGTTGGTTACTCCGGAAAGATACTGAGCCTGAAAAATTGCCTCCCCCTTGTTATTCATGGCAGGATCGTGCAAATCATCATAAGTTCCCAAAGTGTATTTTCCGTAAAGTACGTCAAGCTGAGTCTTGGCCTTTTGCAAAAATGCTTTCGAACTGGCATTGTTAATCGGATAACCTTTCTGTGCCCATGATCCGCTTACACAAAACTCCTTCGTTGGAGCCGCATTTACCTCCTGGTAAGGATAGCCTGCAACGGTAAGGTAAACATCAGCTGCAATAGCCCTTGTAACATATTTTGTGACACGTCCTGAAGATTTTGTATCAGTCAGACTACTGGCCAAAGCAAATTCCAGATCAGGAATAATCACTTCATCATAGATCTTCTTGAGCGATGTACGTGGCAATTCAGCATCTGCAACATTTTCCAGAATTTTGGTAATCATCGGAACATCTCCCCAGTAGCGTACCAGGTTAAAATAGTACCATGCACGCAGGGTCTTGACCTCACCAAGCGCAATGGATATTTTGTCACTGGCGATGCCCTTCATCCCTTCAATCATTTGAATGGAGAAATTACAGTCTCTTACTCCGGTAAACCAATAATTCCATTGGTTATTGAAGTCGTCCAGTAAATCTCCGGAAACCTGATTGGTTTGAAATCTCCAGTACAGGGCATGTGCTTCGATGGTCCAGGCTTCCCCGGTAGGGAACTCGAGTGTTTGAGGAAGGTTATTCCCCCAGTCACCTGCACCTGCTGTCCAGTTTACAAGGTTGCGATAAGGTCCTATAACAAGGGCAGTGAGGTCTTCTTCGCTGGTATATGTTGATTTATCAGTCAGTGATCCTGTAGGTGTCTCTTTTAAGAAATCCGAACAACCACTGAAAGTAAGCATGAAAGCTGTTAATAATATGATGTATTTCATCACCATACTATTTTTATTTCTATTTTCCATAATCATAAATTTTAAAAAATTTAGAAACTAACGTTGACTCCGAAGGAGTAGGTCGATGGATTGGGATACTGATACTTGTCAGAGTTTGGCGCTGTGGCGAAACTCTTATCCAAAGAACTACCTTCAGCGTCATATCCTTCAACTTTTGTTATCAGGAAGAAATTCACCGCACTAACATAGACTCTTACTCTTGATAATTTGATTTTCTTGGATAAAGCCTCTGCCAAGGTGTAACCTACAGTTAAATTACTACCCCTGATGAAGGAGGCATCAGAAAGCATGTGCGTATCTGCATATGACTGATAATAAGCTCCTCCGTTCCCTGGCCGAATCTGTGCAACCAATGAGTTTTGATTATCCGGACGCCATGCGGTCAATGTTGAGTTCAATCCTCCGGAAACCAATTGACGGTCCTCAGCCGATTCATGGATGAAAGCTTTGTTCACACCCTGAACAATCTGGATATCCAAACTGAGATCAAAGTTCTTGTAATTGAAGGTATTGTTAAATCCAATGATAAACTTTGGAAATGCATTTCCAATGACATCGCCATCAGATTGCAGGTCAATTTTACCGTCATTGTTTTTGTCGAAGAATTTCAGGTCACCGGGTCGCATTCCGTAACGCGCAGCAGCTGCAGCTTCAGAGGTTCCCCATGTACCCAGACGGTTAAGACCAAAGAATGATCCGATTGGATAGCCAATCTTATAAATAGTGGTTGCGTTTCCAGCACCCAACTGAACATAGATCGGTGCCCCTGTTGGACCAAGCGCCGTAATCTTGTTCTGGTTGTTGCTCAGGGTAAATGTTGTGCTCCACTTAATATCCCGGGTCACAATGTTGCGGGTATTCAGTTCCACTTCAATTCCCTGATTTTGTACCGAGCCATAATTCATGGTTACCGAGCCAACGGTGGTTGATAATGGCAGTGGTACAGAAAGCAACATATCGGTTGTCAGTTTGTGGTAATAGTCGAGCGAGAGAGTGATCCGATCTTTCAGTAAACCCAGATCAATTCCCGCATCATATTGGGTAGTGGTTTCCCATTTAAGATCGGGGTTACCCACCGAACTTGGATAAACGCCGGTCAATGATGCATTGCCAATGACAATGGCGCTATTGACACCCACGTACCGTTGTGTAACGTAACTACCAATCTCCTGGTTTCCCGTACGACCAATACTTGTACGCACTTTAAGATTCGAAATGGCTGAAATATTCTTGATAAAATCTTCAGAAGAGGCTTTCCAGGCCAATGCAGCAGATGGGAAAAATCCCCATTTTGAATTTTCACCAAATTTTGAGGAACCGTCTCTACGACCTGTAAAAGTGGCCATATATTTTCCTTTATAGCTGTAGTTAACCCTGGCAAAAACCGAAGCAAGGGCACTTTGTCCATCACTACTGCCGACTGTTGGCCGTGCTGCGGCACCAGCGCCAAGGTTGTGATAGGCATAAAAATTGGTAAAGAAGACACTGTTCCCGGCATTTAAATTCTCATACCGGTATCTTGACCAGGAGAGACCCAACATTGCATTGATGGTATGATCAGTCGCAATAACTTTATCATAGTTGAAATAGTTCTGGTTTTGCCAGTACATCCCATAGTTATTTTGCATGGTAGTTGATCCGTCACCACCATAGTACTTTCCACTGTAGTAGTCGTACTTATAGTTGTTGAAGTCCAGTGAGAAATCGCTCTTGAAACTAAGATCTTTGGTAATCTGAGCCTTTAGGACTGCACTTCCGGTTACCTGGTTCCTGATGGTTTGACCAAAAGTTTGGTTCCTTCTGAATACAATATTGTACCACTGTTCACCGACATTGAAGTCCGCATTGGTTCCCCAGCGGGATGCATAAATACCAAAGGTGGCAGGGTCATTGGGATATTGAGTAGGAACGATCGGCCACACTTCTGCCGTTGATCTGGTGATTCCACCATCATCCGAAGTAAAACTCTGAATAAAACCAAGCTGTGTACCAAAATCAAGCCATTTAAATACTTTCACATCACCGGTAAGGTTTCCACTGTAGCGTTTGAAATAAGATTGTCGCATCAAACCTTGCTGATTTGTATATCCTATTGACACAGAGTATTTAGCAACATCTGTTCCTCCACGGACATCGATATAGTGATTGGTTGAAACTGATGGTTTGAACTCTATATCCTCCCAATTAGAGTCGTATCTTGGCTGGTATAAGTTTCCGTCTTTTCCCAACAATGGTACGGAATAAGTCTGACCCGAAGGAACTTTGGTAAATAACCAGGGCATTTCTGAATAGGATTGACCACCTGCGGTAAGACCACGGAAGTCCTTGGTGCTGTTGATAGTTCCATATTTAGGTCCATTGGCCATAGCCTGCTCATAGGTATACATCAATTGCTCAGCAGTCATAGAATACAAATGACGCTGCATGACACCCACAGAAACACTCCCTTTGTAATCCACTTGAGGTTGACCTGACATCCCGCGCTTGGTAGTGATCAGGACAACGCCATTTGCTCCTCTTGCACCATAAATAGCCGTTGCGGAGGCATCTTTCAAAATATCTGTACTAACGATATCATCAGGGTTCAGGTTCATCAACACGTTTCCGACCCCAACAATTCCGTCAACAACAAAAAGAGGATCATTGTTTGTACTGATAGAGTTGGATCCCCGGATACGAATCATCGGGTTACCTCCCGGTACACCACCACCCATCTGGATAACCTGTACGCCAGACACTTTCCCTTGCAGGGCCTGTCCGAGATTAATGGAAGGTTTGTCCATTAATCTGTTTGAACCAACATTGTTGACTGCTCCGGTAGCATCGCTTTTTTTGACAGATCCATATCCGATGGCAATAACTTCCTCAATACCAATTGAGGCATCCTCCATCTTGATATTAAAAACTGTCTTTGCCCCGACAACCACATCCTGATCCCTCATTCCTACAAAAGAGAAATGCAAGATGGCCTCATCCGGTACATTGTTCAAAGAAAATTTACCATCCATATCCGTACTTACCCCTTTGGTAGTACCTTTTACAACAACATACACACCTGGTATGGTTGCACCGGTGGCATCAGTTACCTTGCCAGTAATCTTCTTACCTGCCTGTTGACCCGATGTATCCCCTGAAAAATCCCCTGAATGAACAGGTGAAGACATTGTGGCAAAAACCTGTATGGTTGTAACCAATAAAATGACAAGGCATAATCTTATTACTCGTGAAACTTTTCTTAACAAGAAGCTCCCGCCCGAGTTTTGAATAGGTTTTTTTTTCATAGATTGTAATAATTTTTAATAAATAAAATGACCTGAAAATTTCCGCACTTATGCGCTATTAATGGCCAAAACATTTGTATACCATTAATTTTGAATCATTTGATTAGAGAGGGTGTTTCTTCATAGGCATTAAGTTATTAATTAGTTAGTTTATTGCGAAATAGAATTGCCTGAATTCTACCCTTAAAAGTAAAAAATAAATTCAATAACAATACTCATTACAAAAAATAAATAATTAAGCCCCATTTCAAAATAAAAATATCATTTTGTAAATTATATGAGAACTATTATAGAAATATGTATATTTGTGCTGTTGTTTTTGATCATATTGTATTTTACACAATTTAGAATGCCAACAAACAAATTAAAATGATATGTGTGGAATTGTAGGAATATTTGAAATAAACACCGCATCGGAGCAATTGCGCATCAAGGCGCTTGAGATGTCCAAACGAATCAGGCATCGCGGTCCGGACTGGTCCGGTATTTTCGTGGACGACCGGGCCATCATAGCCCACGAACGTCTTGCGATCGTCGATCCAACTTCGGGAGGCCAGCCACTTTACAGCAAGGACCGTAATCTTGTGCTTGGCGTCAATGGCGAGATTTACAACCACATGGAACTTAGAAAGCCACTCGAAGCCAAATACGAATTTCAGACCCAATCCGACTGTGAAGTCATTCTGGCCCTTTACCAGGAGAAGGGCATTGATTTTCTCGAAGATCTGAACGGAATCTTTGCTTTTGTACTCTACGACAGGGAAAAAGATTGCTACCTGATAGCCCGCGACCATATCGGGATCATTCCGCTCTACATGGGATGGGATGATTGCGGACAGTTTTACATCGCCTCAGAACTCAAAGCCCTTGAGGGTGTTTGCAAGAGAATTGAAGAATTCTTGCCCGGACATTACCTCTACAGCAAAGATGGGGTTCCCAAAAAATGGTACAGCCGCACCTGGGGAGATTATGAAAATGTGAAGAACAATGTATCCAGTATCCCAGTACTTCGTAAAGCCCTCGAGGATTCCGTACACCGTCAGCTGATGTCGGATGTTCCATACGGGGTTCTTCTCTCGGGTGGATTAGACTCATCCGTCATCTCGGCCATCGCCAAAAAATATGCTGCAAAACGGGTCGAATCATTAGATGACACCCAGGAAGCCTGGTGGCCCCAACTGCACTCATTTGCCGTTGGACTAATCGGTTCGCCCGACCTTGTCGCCGCGCAGAAAGTGGCAGACCACATCGGCACTGTACACCACGAGGTTCACTTTACTGTTCAGGAAGGATTGGACGCCCTCCGAGATGTTGTATATCATCTTGAAACTTACGATGTTACCACCATTAGGGCATCTACACCTATGTATTTGTTAGCAAGGGTGATCAAATCGATGGGGGTAAAAATGGTACTTTCGGGAGAGGGCGCCGACGAAATATTCGGCGGATACCTCTATTTTCACAAAGCGCCCAATGCCCGGGCATTTCACGAAGAGACCATCCGCAAATTGGGCAAACTGCACCTCTACGACTGTCTGCGCGCCAACAAATCGCTGGCAGCCTGGGGCGTTGAAGGAAGGGTTCCTTTCCTCGACAAAGAGTTCATGGATGTAGCCATGACCCTGAATCCTGAAGATAAGATGGCCAAGGACGGTAAAATGGAGAAATGGATTTTGCGCAAGGCATTCGAAGATTACCTTCCGGCCAGTGTTGCCTGGCGCCAGAAAGAGCAATTCTCCGATGGTGTTGGCTACAACTGGATCGATTCCCTGAAGGTTATGGTTGCTGAAAAAGTAACAGACGAACAGATGAAAAACGCCAAATTCCGTTTTCCAATCAATACCCCGATGTCGAAAGAGGAGTATTTCTACCGCTCCATTTTCTTCGAACACTTTCCATCAGACGCAGCGGCCACCTGCGTACCTTCCGTTCCATCAATTGCCTGTAGTACCCCTGAGGCGCTGGCTTGGGATCCGTCCTTCCGGAACAACGCTGATCCATCAGGAAGGGCTGTGAAATCTGTTCACTTTGATAGTAACTAGAAAAGGATAAAGGATAAAGTTAAAAGGATAAAGTGGGATTTGAACTGAATAAGACTTTAACTCGTTTATCTTTAGGGCAAAAGACGTTGCAAATCAAGAATGCAGCGTCTTTTACTTTATCCTTTTTACTTTATCCTTTTTACTTTATCCTTTTAACTTTATCCTTTTAACTTTATCCTTTTTACTTTTATTTCGCCAGAGGTGAAATGAGATCTTTATTGACAAACCTCACATCCGCAAACGAGTAAAATGCCTCCGGATCGTGCGCTTTGACAATATCTGTGACTTTATCCAGGTCACTTCGTTTGACGATGCTGTAAACAATGTTCACCAATTTGCCTGAAGCGCCTCCCTCGGCAGGATGGTAGGTGGTTCCGTAACCTGCGTTCTTCAGAGCCTGAATTAAAATGCTTGCGTCCTTGCCTGTAATGATTTGAATCTGAGAGATTCCCACTGCCAACCGCTCCTCCAGCAACATTCCAATGTAATTTCCGGTAGCAAAGCCGGCAGCATAAAAGATATAGCAGACCCAGTTATCAAGATTTTGCATGATCCGACCGATGGCAATTAACCAGATCAGAACTTCAAAAAAACCGAGGATGGGCGCAAGATGTTTTTGTCCTTTTGAGATCATTACAATCCGCAAGGTGCCAATAGTTACATCGCAAATCCTTGCCAAAAAGATCATGAAAGGCAAAATCAGGTAGTCGAAGTAATTGAAGGTTGCAAGAATGCTCATTTTAGATATGAGTTATGAGTTATAAGTTATGAGTTAAAAAGTGCAGGCAGGATCAGTTTTTTTCTTCGGACTGTAACATTCTGAAGAGTTCATCAGGACTGACGTTCTCCATCAGCTTTCCGTTTTCGGTAATGGAAATCCGGCCGGTCTCTTCACTTACCACGATGGTGAAGGCATCGGTAACCTCCGACATTCCTATCGCCGCGCGGTGCCGCAATCCCAGCGCCGGACTGATCTCCTGACTTGACGACACCGGAAGGATGCAGCGCACTGCCTGAATTCGGTTGGATGTTACAATACAAGCGCCGTCGTGAAGGGGTGAATTTTTAAAAAATATACTGGATATCAAATCGGTACGAATCTCTGCATCGATAAATTCTCCCGTACGGACATACTCTTTTAATTCATTGGCCCTCGCAATAACTATGAGGGCGCCTGTTCTCGATTTGGACATCTGAATGCAGGCGTCCACGATCGATTTGATGCCCGAGGGTGAAATATTTCTAAACTGGCCTGCAATGAGTGACCCAATGGAGATCTTCTTGTTGTTCCGGTAGCTATTTCCCAACATCAGCAGGAAACGACGGATCTCCTGCTGAAAAACAACAATAATGGCAATCATTCCCACACCAAAAAGGTTGCTCAGGATCGAACCCAGCAGCTCCATTTTCAAAGCCCTGACAACAATCCAGACCATGAAAACAATAAAGATCCCCAGGAATATGCTGAAAGTGACAGTCCCCCTGACCAAACCGTACAATTCGTAAAAGAGAATGGCCACGAAAAAAATATCCAGAAGATCCAGAAACTTGAGGTGTATAAAGAGTTCTGTCATACAATCACTTTTTTAATTCGGCGACCAATTTGATGGTCTCAACCGCTTCCCGGACATCGTGCACCCTGAGAATGTCGGCGCCTCCCATCAGCGCGAGGGTATTTAAAACGGTGGTTCCGTTCAGGCTCTCAGTGGGAGAACTATCCAACAATCTCCATATCATTGCCTTGCGGGAAACGCCTACCAGCAAAGGTAGTTCAAAAAGACGAAATGAATCGAGGCAATTTAAAAGTTCATAATTGTGACGCTGGTTTTTGCCAAAACCGAAACCCGGATCCACGATGATGTCGTTTACACCCATCAACTTGAGTGAGTTTATTTTTTCGGATAGATTGAACAGAATATCTTTGACCACATCGACATAAAAGGGATGTATCTGCATCGTCTGGGGAGTTCCCTGCATGTGCATCAAAATATAGGGCAGACCAAGCTTTGCAACGGTTTCGAACATTGCCCCATCCATTGTGCCCCCGGAGATATCATTAACCAGAAATCCCCCAATTTCATCGTAAATGTTGCTGACCACACCGGATCGAAAGGTGTCGACAGAAAGAATCGCCTCCGGGAAATGGTTCCGGATCGCTTTGACAGCAGGCAGCAGCCTGGCCATCTCGGTCTCCTCTGAAACCTCCGCCGCTCCAGGCCTTGTGGAGACGGCCCCAATGTCGATGATCAAACCTCCGGAAACCAAAATCTCCTCCGAACGAAGCAGAATCTCCTTCTCCATGCTATACCTGCTCCCTTCGTAAAAAGAATCAGGTGTGAGGTTCAAGATCCCCATGACGACAGGCTCATCCAGCCAAATCAGCTTCCCGTTCAACTGAAGGGATCTTTTTTTGCGGTAGAAAGGATTTTCTATTTTCTGAAACAACATGAAAAGGATCTTTGGTACAAAAAGGATCAGCAACAGCAGCTTACAATGCCAAAGCACATTGAGCCTGCTTCGCTGTCAGTTGACAAAATTAGCAAAACTGTTCAAATAGAGATCAATATTGGAAATCTGATTCGGATTGATTTATACTCATTGGTATCCTTGGAAATACCCTTTATCCGATACGCGGAAAACTACCTGGTAATACTATTTTTCTACAATACTTTATCCGCTACGCGGAAAGCCATCTTAGTATTGTGTTTGTACAGACCTTTAATTCTCAAATATTGAGTCACTCCGAAAAGCAAATAAACAAGGAAGGCCACAACGGCAGGAAAAGACTTATCTGAGTGGACTCAATATTAGTCGATAAAGGTGCGGCTGAAAATTTTCCGCGTAGCGGATAAAGTATTGTAGAGAATCAACCTCCAAGCGGACTTTACCTCGTAGAGGTTAAACAAACTCAACGTTGATGGATATTGCCAACCATTTTGACCCCACACAGTTGTTGCCAATATTATAAGACAATTTTTTTGAAATATCCAATTAATTATTATAATTTTGACAATATTTATCAAAATATATTATGTCAAAATGAAATACCCATTAGAATATATTCACACCAACCGAAAATGAATATCTGGGTATTCCATGTGGCAATTAAAAAACAAATTATATACACATGAAAGATTTCGGCGCCACCATCAGGGAACTCAGGGAAGAAAAAAAATTGCCCTTGCGGGTAGTTTCTGCCTACCTGGATATAGACCAGGCCATTCTCAGCAAAATTGAAAGGGGGCAACGCAAAGCTTCAAAAGAGCTGTTGGCCAAACTTGCCATTTATTTTAATGTTGACAAAGCTGATTTAATGTTAGCCTGGTTATCAGACAATATTGTTTATGAAGTAGAAGATGAAGAATTTGCCCTGGAAGCCTTGCAATTGGCTGAAGAAAAGTTGAATTACATCGCTTTTAAAAAGATAGACCGCAATAAAATCAAGGATCTAATAATTTCTGCAATCAGTAATTTCAATTCGATTCATTCTGCCTGGATCTATGGCTCCTTCTCCAGAGGTGATGATGGGCCAAAAAGTGACATTGACATAGCCATCAAAGCAGATGAGAAATTCAGTTATTTCGACCTGGCGGAAGTACAATTTCAACTGGAAAAACAAACAAAGCGGAAGATAGATGTGGGATTCCTGGATTCCTTCAAACCTTATATTCTGGATCATATTCAACCTGATTTAAAATTGATCTATGAGAGACCAACGTCTTGACAGCCGGTTGAATGATCTTTATTTTTATGGCTTATCCGTAGAATTGGTCGCTCATTCATCAGCTTTTTATATATTTGAAATATCGTTTTCAAGAATTAAAAACTCGTCATTTTATTAGTAAAATTCTTTGTGAGACTTTGTGCCTTAGTGATTTAGTGGCAGTTTCTTTTTGCCACAAAGACACTAAGGCACAAAGTCTCACAAAGAGAAAAGAAAAAAACCATAAACCCTTATCGGTGAAAAAAACCAAAGAACAATACGATCATGTGATCGGCCTGTGCCGGGAAGTCTTTGTTAAAAAGATGAAAGATTACGGTACTGCCTGGCGAATTCTGCGCCCCTCTTCCATGACCGACCAGATCTTTATCAAAGCACAGCGAATCAGAACCATCGAAGAGACAGGGGTGGCAAAAATTGATGACGATGCCCGTTCCGAATTTATCGGCATAATTAACTATTGCTCGCTTGCGCTCATACAGCTTGAATTGGGTTCGAAAGAGGAAGAGTTGCCCCGCGACCAGGCGGAGGCCATGTACCTTGCTAACCTCGAGAAGGCAAAAAAATTGATGCTCGACAAAAATCATGATTATGGTGAAGCCTGGCGTAAAATGCGCATCAGCTCCTTTACCGACCTGATACTCATGAAGATCAAACGGACCAAGCAAATCGAGGACAATCTTGGTAAGACACTTATCTCTGAGGGAGTTGATGCCAACTACATGGACATGATCAATTATTCGGTTTTTGCGCTGATCAAAATGGAATTCGAACCTGAACAATGAAGACGCTTACCAACATTTCGCGCTGGATCTTCGGACTGGTCTTTATCTTTTCAGGCTTTGTAAAAGGTATAGATCCATGGGGATTAGAGTACAAGCTGGCTGACTATCTTCCTTCTATGGGACTTGGCAGCCTCCGCTTTCTGGCTCCTGCCGGGTCTTACCTTCTTCCACTGGCAGAATTTTTAATCGGGGCTGCCATGCTGCTCTGCGTCAGAATTAGGTTGAGCTCGCTGCTCGGACTAATCTTCATGGCATTTTTCACTCCATTTACGCTTTATGTGGCCATCAAAAATCCGGTCACTGATTGCGGGTGCTTTGGGGATGCCCTTGTGATTTCCAACTGGGAAACCTTTTACAAAAACATTCTCCTTTCGGCTATGGTTCTTCTGGTATATATCAGGCGGGAGACCATCCAACCGGTGATTCTGGGGAAATGGCGCTATTACAGGATGGCCATCATCACCACCATTTACATTGGGTTTGTCACCTGGTCATACAGGCACGATCCTGTTTTTGATTTCAGACCCTACAAAGTTGGCGTTAACATACCCAAAAGTATGAAGATCCCGGAAGGAGAAAAGGCGGATGTATATGCCAACAGTTTCTTCTACAGGAACAAGCAAACCAACAAAGTACAAAAATTCACCGACACCGACTATCCCTGGAAGGATACCGTGAACTGGAAATTCGAATCGATGGGCGAAGCTGTTTTGGTTAAAAAGGGCTATACACCTCCGATCCATGATTTCCAAATCCGTACTGCGCCTGGTGACGATGTGACCAGCTTCTTTTTTGCGGACGACAAACCCACCTTCTTCCTGATATCTGCCAACCTGGCAAACAGTTCACTTAAAAAGCAGGAACTCATCAATGGAATAGCGGTTTGGGCAAGGTTTTCGGGCTACAAATTTGTTTGTCTTACCTCTACAACCGGACAACGACTGGAGGACTTTAAAAATATCGCGCACCCAACCTACGAATTTCTATTTGGCGACGAGGTAACGCTTAAAACCATTGTCAGAGGAAATCCTGGGCTGCTTTATCTCCGCAGCGGAACCATCATGGGCAAATGGCACCACAACGATATTCCTACCATTAAAGAAATGACAAGTTTGGTTACCAACGTAACCAAATAGTTAAATCGTCTGCAACTGCCACAAAGCATTCGTTACTTAAATGTCTGATTTCTATCTTTGCTGCAAGATCATTAACTTCAAAAATTAAATATCACCGACCATGAGAAAGAAAATTGTAGCCGGTAACTGGAAATGCAACACCACACTTGCTGAAGGTATTGCGCTGGCTAAACAAGTTAGCAATTTGGTTGCAGAAAAAGGGGCAAAAGATGTAGTAGTCGTACTTGGAACCCCCTTTACCCATCTTGCCAGCGTTGCTACTGCTGTTGATTTAAGCAGGGTTTCAGTTTCCGCACAAAACTGCGCGGCAGAAGCAAAAGGCGCCTTCACCGGAGAAGTTTCCGTATCTATGATTCAATCAACCGGTGCCACCTATGTCATTCTTGGCCACTCCGAACGCCGCGAATATTACCATGAAACAAGCGAGACGCTGAACAAGAAAGTCGCGCTGACCCTTGCCCAGGGTTTGACTCCGATTTACTGCTGCGGCGAGGCTCTTGCCATCCGCGAGGCCGGGACAGAAAACGCATTCGTAAAAAAGCAACTCGAGGAGACAGTCTTCAACCTTTCTGCCGAAGATTTCGGGAAAATCGTGATCGCATATGAACCAATCTGGGCCATCGGAACAGGACGTACTGCCAGTTCACAACAAGCCCAGGACATGCTTTCCTTTATCCGTCAGTTGATTGCAAAAAAATACAATCAGAATATCGCTGCTGAATGCTCCATTCTTTATGGCGGTTCCTGCAGTCCTGCCAACGCACAGGAACTCTTCAGTCAACCGGATATTGACGGCGGATTGATCGGAGGCGCTTCACTCAAGGCAGACGATTTTCTGGCAATCATCAACGCTTACTAGCAAAGTAGCTCTTATTTAGGGAGTAATCACCTTAGAGCAATACAATTTCACGCGAAGTTCGCAAAGAAAGACGCAAAGTTTTACTCGTAACACTTTGCGTCTTTTGCGTTTCCCTTTGCGCACTTTGCGTGAAACCAACAATCAGCTGGAAGAACAAACATCCTATTCATGCACAAATGCCAGATATTTTCTGCTTTTCATCTGTTTTTTTTGTGCTTCTGTATAGGCTTCCCAATCCTTTTGGTACTTTTGAACCTGAAATCCGTATACCTGCCAAAACATTCCGCTGCATGAGAAAATTTCTGATATTGTTCTCCTTCCTTTGGCTATTGGCCAATCTTGCATCTGGTCATAATCTCAAAGGCAATATCAAAGACAAGAGTGGTCAGCCAATCCCATTCGCGACAGTATTTTTCAAAGAGGGATCGCAAGGCACCACCACCAACGAAAATGGTGATTTTGAAATCCAGCTCCCATCCGGAAATTATACAGTGACCTACCGCAGTCTGGGTTACACACCGAAGACCGAAACCATCATATTATCAGGCAAACCGATCAGCGTCTCAGTAGTGCTGGAAGAGCAATTTCAGGAGATACAGGAGGTCAGTATAAGCGCCGGAGTCGACAGGGCTTATCCCATCATGCGCAAAGTGATCAGTCTCTCCTATGTTCACCTCAACCAAATGCAAAGTTATGTTGCAACGGCCTATCTGCGCGGAACCATCAAGGTAGAAAACATCCCCGGGATATTCAGAAATCAGCTCAAGAGAAAGAACATCGATGTGAAATCCGGTGATATTCTGGTACAGGAGAGTGTCAACCAGATCACTTTCAAAGCACCTGATAAGTATGACCTGCAAATCAAATCTATCAACTCGTCATTCCCGAAAGGAATTGATTTTCAGGTTACTGATATACTTGGATCAAGTCTTTACCAGGACAATATTGATGTTTTAATATCCCCGGTAGGGAAAAATGCATTTTCTCATTACAACTTTACCTACGAAGGATTTAACTACGAAGGAAAGAATATTGTCAACAAGATCAGGGTAACGCCCAAGCGAAAAAGCAAACTTCTCTTTGAGGGAACTATCTATATCATGGAAGATTATTGGTGTTTGAAACAGGCTGATCTCAACTTTGAAACACCTGTCGGAACAGTCAACCTTTTCATGACTTATGATGAAGTATCGCCCTCTATCTGGCTGCCGGTCAGTCATAAGTTTTCGTTCGATGCCAGCATGATGGGGATCAAAGGAAGCGGAAGATTCTCCACTTCGATGCGTTATACCGATGTCCATTTCAACCAGAGTGTTTTGGATATGCTCAATCTTCCGGTCAGGACACAGGCAAGTGTTCAATCTGACAAGCCAGTAATCACCAAAGCGGTACCCGCAAAGAAATCTTCAAAATCATTGGAGAAGAAAAAAGTGAAAATTGACCAGCTGCTCGGAAAGAAAGAACTCAGTATCCTGGAGATGAACAAGCTCTCGCGTCTGATGCAATCCGCCAACGCTAAATCGAGCAATGACTCTCTCAAAACACTTGAAATAACTGAATCGGTAAAGGTAAAGGTTGATCCCAATGCTGCCAACAGAGACACCTCCTTCTGGAACAGTATGCGACCAATTCCATTGGCATCGGAAGAGCTGCAAAGCTTCCAAAAGCGCGACTCCATTACCCTTTTGGAGTTAAGCAAACCCAAGGTTGTCACCATTGCCAAACGAAAATTTAATCCCGGAGTATTTGCCCCGCTCTTTCTCGGAAGTAAGAAAACCTTTGCGGATTCTACCTGGCACTTTTACTATTCCGGCCTTTTCAACCTCAGCAGGGTAACCTTTAATGCCGTCGATGGCTTTACAGTCAACCAGGAAATCGCCTTTACCAAAAACTTCAAACCCGGCCGTTCCCTTGAATTCCGTCCACGAATTGCCTATGCCTATAGCCGTGAAACGGTAATGGGAAACATGGGCATCAAATACACTTACGCCCCATTGCATCGGGGAAAATTTGAACTGGACTTTGGAAGATTTTCGGAAGATTTCAACTCCCGGGAGAGTGCCATTTCCCCTTTTATCAATAGCGTTTCCTCACTGTTCTTCAAGACCAATTTTGCCCGTTTCTATGAAGACCGTTATGTCAAAATGGCCAATCAGGTCGATTTGTTCAATGGATTGGTATTGCGAATGAAACTCGAATGGAAAAAGACAAGCCAACTGGAGAACTCCACCAATTACTCCTTCATTGACAATACGGACAATTATGAGCGCAATCTCCCTGCCAACGACGAAGTAACTGCCAGTCAACTGGCCGGACAGGTTTCGGCAAAGTATGGCGTCAGACTCGAATACACCCCAAAATATTATTACAGAATCCGGGAGGGCATCAAAACAATGTCGCATTCAGATTTTCCAACTTTTTATGTAGGTTATGAAAAAGGAGTCAGCAATATCTTCGCCAGTACCTCTGATTTTGACTACCTGAATGCTGGACTCTCCTACTCCATCGATTTCAGTCAATCTTCGAGTCTTTCATGGGACATAAACACCGGATTGTTTACCAACAACCGTCAGCTTCATTTCTCTGATTTTGCACACGTCCAGACCCAGACCAGTCCGGTACTGCCACACGAATACCGTCACTCCTTTTATGTGCCGAATTATTATGCGCTATCTACTTCCGACCGGTTTCTCAATGGATTCATCTCCTACAAATCACCGCTTATCCTCCTGAAATATCTCCCTGTCCTAAGCAACACATTATGGAGGGAAATGCTATGGGCAGGCTATTACAGCTCACCTGTCAATCCTTACCATACAGAGTTTGGATATACACTGTTAGAGGTACTTTATTCGACCAATGTGGGAGTCTTTGTTGGGTTTGATAAGATGAATTTTACAAAGGTTGGGATTAATATGGCTTTCCGGATCTCTTATTGAAGATGTGATGATTAGTTCACATTAAATTTGAAATTTGTAATGTAATTCAATTTCGTTTAGTTAATAGAACTCCGAAGGAGTTGCCAGCGAATAACCTCCGCTTGTAACCGGAGGAAAAGAAAGGCACAAATGAAAAGAAACTCTGTAGGAGTTACCCAACAATTTCAAGATAAAGTTTGCAATACCTTGTTATTGGGAAACCCCGATGGGGTTTATGAAGATTTTTATCCCACTAGTCCCCCAGTTGCACTGGGGGTTATTCACGGAAAACTCCTACGGAGTCGCTCACTCGGAAAACGGAGCGTCACTTAACTCAACGACATTGATTTGTAATTATCAACTTTCAACTTGTCCCTAAGTACTTTAGTCACTTTTGTCACTTTCTTATGGAATACACAAAGATTACCTGCACCCTTGAAAATGACAATGAAATTGCCCGAGAATTGCTGTTGCAAGAACTTGGCAATGTTGGTTTCGAAAGCTTTGTCGAAACGGATGATAACATTGAAGCCTACATTCCTTCGGTAAATTTCACTCCGAAGATTCTCAATTCAGAGAACCTTCAAAAGAATGAGTATTTCAGTTTTGACCATACCATCGAGGTGATTGCAGATCAAAACTGGAACGAAGTTTGGGAACAAAACTATTTCGAGCCACTGCTGATTGAAGGCCAATGCATGATCCGCGCCCCATTTCATGATACCTATCCCGCGGCCAGGTATGAAATCATCATCAATCCGCGAATGGCATTCGGAACAGGTAACCACGAAACGACCCACCTGATGATCAGGGCGATCCTGGATCTTGAGCTGAAAGGAAAAGAGGTTCTGGACATGGGGTGTGGCTCCGGTATCCTTGCTATTCTTGCGGCCATGAAAGGCGCCGCTGCGATCACTGCCATCGACATAGACGAATGGTCGACCAACAACACAATTGAAAATGCTGAACTCAACCATATCGGCAACATCCTCGTAAGACAAGGTGATGCAAGCCTGCTTTCGGATCAGCAATTCGACGTTATTTTGGCCAATATTCAGCGAAATATACTTTTACAGGATATGGCGACCTATCGGAAGGTGCTGAAAGACGGCGGATTATTGATCATGAGTGGATTCTATACCACTGATCTGGAAGCCATTGAAGAGAGAACCACCTCGCTTGGAATGAAATTGACAAGCTCTACCGAACGGTCAAACTGGTGTGCTGCCAGTTTCAAATTGTAAAGTTCCCCGCTTTCCGAACTCTACCACTTCCATATCTCTGATTTGATCCCCGTCAATGGTAAAACGCACCATGGTTCTCACAATGTGAAATCCTTGCTGTCCTGCCGCCCCGGGATTGATGAAAAGCAGTTGAAATTTCGGGTCAAAGATCACCTTCAGGATATGGGAGTGGCCGGCTATAAAAAGTTTGGGCGGATTATTTTTGAAAATCGGAAGCAGATTCCTTTCGTAATGACCTGGATAACCTCCGATATGAGTGATCATTACATCCAACCCTTCGCAATGAAAACGCAATAGCGAGGGAAACTGCATCCTTAAATCTGCCCCATCGATGTTGCCGCAGACGGCTTTCAGCGGTTTGATCTGCATCAGCCGGTCTGTTACCGAGCTACTGCCGATATCCCCCGCATGCCAAATTTCATCGCACTCCCCCAGCAATCGGATCATTTGATCATCCAGGTGACTATGCGTATCCGACAGAAGAGCGATTCGTTTCATATTTTAGCCACAAAAATATTACACAGAGGAATTGTCTTATCAATCGAAAATTCATCGGAAATGATCATGCCAGCAATTAGTAAATTGAATTGAGGAAAGAGGAGTTACACAGAGGAAAAATCGCTTGCGATTTTTATGCTCCGTGAACTCTGTGTATTTCTCTAAAATTTAAGCAGTTGCCAAAAAATTATATACACATCGAATTCAGGATAAAGCTAAATTATTCTCTGTGTAATATTTTTTTTCTACATCATCAGCAGCTTGTCCGCCATGGTATTCGCCAGTTCGACACACAGCTGAAACTTCTCCTGCTTCAGGGCCCCCTTCTCTTCAACCGGTTCGTAAATGGTCTCCCAGTTCATGTGCTCGGCAAATCTTTTCAGGTTACTGACACCACCACCATTCCAAAGGAAGTTGCCAAAAATGGCAAAATAGTTGTTTTTGATGGCCATGTGTTCGATGGTGGAAAGGAGCGTCTCTACGTTGGGGAAAAGGGCATTGTTGTAAGCGCAGCTGCCGATGATCAACCCTTTGTACCGGAAAATATCGTTGATGATGTAGGAAGGATGTGTCTTGGAAGAGTCGTAAACCCGGATGTTTTTAATCCCTCTTTCGCTCAACTGACGGGCAATGACCTCAGCCATGTTCTGTGTATTTCCGTACATGGAGCCGTAGACGATGATGCATCCCTGCTCCTTTTCGTATGAGCTCCAGCGGTTGTAGCGGCTCAGCACCCACTCCAGATTGGTACGCCAGATCGGACCGTGGGTTGCCGCAATCATTTTTATATCGAGTGGCGCCAGTTTTTTAATGGCACGCTGAGTATGCGGACAATATTTTCCAACGATGTTGGTAAAATAGCGCATCACATCCACCTCATAAAAATCGAGATTGAGTTCATCATCAAACACACCGCCATCCAAGGTACCATAACTTCCAAAAGCATCGCCTGAAAAGAGAATTTTGTGCGTTTCATCGTAGGTGATCATGGTCTCGGGCCAGTGCACCATCGGGATGGTTTGAAACTGCAGTTTTACTTTCCCCAGATCCAGAATCGAATTATCGTGAACCTCCAACATTTTATCCAGATTGAAACCTAGGTTTTCGGCGATGCCAAAGGTCTTTTTGTTTCCAACTAACGTGATATTTGGGTATCTGGCGGCGATGGCCTTCATCGATCCCGAATGGTCCGGCTCCATGTGATTGATTATCAGGTAATCGATCTGTCTCGACCCTATAATACCTTCTATTCTGGCCATGTAATCTTCGATGTACTGGCGCTCCATGGTATCGACCAAAGCAACCTTTTCATCAACAATTAAATAGGAATTGTAAGAGATTCCGTCGGGGATGGGCCAGATATTCTCGAAAAGGGCGGTTCGACGATCATTGAAGCCCAGAAAATAGATGTTATCGGCCAATTTGATCTGATGCATATACTGAATTTTATTCTGCTGATTTAAACTGCAAAAATACTATTTTATCACTTACAGCCCTTCTGAGATGATGCTCAAAATTAAAAAAGCTTACACAGAGAAAATTATTCTCTGCGTTATAAATTAAACATATTCTGAATTAACCAGTTTGTTTAGCAGATTGCATTAAAATTGTATTTTTGAACAGATAAATGAGCAAGCGAAAACAAAAGGTCACCCAAACAAGCAAATTGGAGAAGAGGATTAAACCTCTCTTTCTGATTTGTAAGGGCACTATTTTCAAAACGGGGAAAAGCATCAGACAAATTTCCCTGCAAGGCTATGCGAAAGCCAATACAGCATTTAGCAGAATAGGCATCAGAAACAGCATCAAACAGATTTCCCTGCAAGGCTATGCAGCATTTCGCAGAATAGGGATCAGAAAAAAAATAGCCGCCCTTCTGGTCGTCCTGCTCCTCATTTCAGCCATTTGGATCAAAAATTTTTACACTGGATGGTATAGTCCAAATGTGGCCAGTAACTACACGCTTTTCATCCGCGAAAAGGACAATTTCGATCAGGTTGTCAAACAGTTGCAAGAGAATGGATGCCTCACAAAAGTTGAAACCTTCAGACGGGTTGCCCGATTCAAGGATTACGACAACAACCTCCATCCCGGAGCCTACAAAGTTCAAAAAGGATGGAGCAACAATCAACTGATCAATATCCTCCGATCAGGGATCCAGACCCCGGTGATGGTCACCTTCAATAGCATCCGAACCCTCGAAGATCTGGCCGGGAGAATTGCCAGACAGTTGCAATGCGACTCTCTCTCCTTTATTAAACTCTTTAAAAACGACTCCAGTACCCTGAAATTGGGCTTTAAAAAAGAGACTATTCTTGCGCTATTTATCCCCAACAGCTATTCGCTTTATTGGACCACCACGCCTCAGGCTTTTCTTACCAGGATGAAGTACGAATACGATAAATTCTGGAACGAAACCCGAAAAGGGAAGGCAAAGAGCATTGGTCTAACCACCGATCAGGTAGCAACGCTGGCCTCGATTGTGCAGGAAGAGAGCAACAAAGCGGAAGATAAACCGGTCATTGCGGGCGTTTACATCAATCGTCTGCACAAGGATTGGCCCCTACAGGCTGATCCTACCATCCGATTTGCCCTGGGCGATTTCGGCATCCGTAGAATTCTGACAACCCAGCTAGCTGTGGAAAGTCCATACAACACTTATAAAAACCCGGGGCTCCCTCCCGGACCGATCAACATCCCAGAGATCTCCTCCCTGGAGGCAGTTCTAAACTTCAAGGTACACGACTACTTCTACTTCTGCGCCAAAGAGGATTTTTCGGGGTATAGCAACTTCGCCAAAACACTCTCCGAACACAACAGAAACGCACGAAAATACCAGGAAGCGCTGAATAAAATGAAAGTCTACAAATGAGCAAAAAGAACCCCTCCCCTACCACAAATTACACAGATTACACAAATTAAAAGAAGAAATTACCGTGGAAAGTGGCTCCCTATCCCTGAGCGGAGTGGTACCCTGAGCGAAGCCGAAGGGCCGAAGGGGCGAAATGAGAACAAAAAATACGGGTCCCCGAGCGAAGCCGAGGGGCCAAGGGAGTCGGACATAAAACGGACTCCGATCCCTGAGCTGCACTGCACTGAGTCTGTCGAAGTGTCGAAGGGGCATAGGGGTCGAATTAAAAAAGAAAACTCTGGTCCTTGAGCCTTTCGAGGGGACGAAGTGGACGAAAAACAAATTTCAAAGAATGAGCACCAACTACATCGAATCAAAGAATTTTTCCAAAACCAATTTTACAGCGGAACCGCTGCCCAAAGGAGAGTATGAGAATTGTAAATTCTCTGATTGTGATCTTTCCACCTGTGATCTCTCTGGTTGCACTTTCATCGGATGTGGTTTTAGCGGCTGCAATGTCAGTTTGGCAAAAATCACAAACAGCGCTTTCCAGGAGGTCAAGTTCACTGCCTGCAAATTGGTGGGAGTCCATTTCGAAAATTGCAACACCTTCCTTTTATCCATTCATTTTGATCAATGTACGCTAAACCTCTCCTCTTTCTACAAACTCAACCTCAGGAGAAGCAGTTTCAGGGACTGCGCTTTGCAGGAGGTCGATTTTACGGAGGCAGACCTGAGCGGTCGCTCTTTCGACAACTGCGATTTATCCGGCGCCATCTTTGAGAACAGTAACCTGGAAAAAACAGACTTTCACGCAGCCTATAATTATACGATCGACCCTGAACTCAACCGGATGAAAAAAGCCAGGTTCTCCATGCCGGGTGTTGCGGGTTTGTTGGGGAAATACGGGATAGAAATTGATTGATCTAGAATCCATTGCCCAAATTTTCTTAATCCTCGCATCGTTTTTTATCCGCGAAGTTATTCTCAAAATTCCAGTTATTTCTCAAAGCATTTCTATACTTTTATGGTTAATTATTAACTGGAAACTACCTGAACGGGTGATTTTAATACGAACAATAGTTCCTCACAGGATTTAAAAATTGACAAAGCTGAAAATTATGCCTTTCTTAAAACAATTTAAGACAAAAATAGTTCTTTTCAACAGAGTAATTAAAAATAGTGCTTTCATAAAGTGGTTTACCAATTTCACGAAACAAAGTACTTTTTGGTTTCCTTTGGTTCTATCAACTTTATCCGCCTTAATATTCTATTACTTCATTAACTATATCCCTCGACAAAGAGATATCAACAAAATCAAACCTCAAATTGAATTTATTACAGACAAAATTCTGTGGGATGGCATGTTTATCGTTACAGAAATGACCCACCAAAATATTTCACAAAATAAGTACTATGATGGTTCGCTTACATTGATTGAACTAGAAAATGCCTTAAGGGAAAATTTTTTTGATACAAAAATGAAGTATGATTGTTATAATTTAAAAAGTAATGAATTGTATAATATTGGAGGTTTTGTTTCGGACTATCTATCAAACATTAACAAAAATATTGGTGTTTTACTTAGATATATAATTTATCTGGATCCAGAATTCCTTAATATAATTAATGAGTTACAAAGAAATATTCTCTTTGAATCATGGGACAATTCAAGAGCTATTGGAAAAATAAATTTTTATGGGGGACTTCTCAAACCAGTTCGAAATGATATTTCAGAGTTTAAAATTTGTGTTTTTGAATTCTATAAAACACTTCAAAAACTTGAAAAATATGTCGATGAAAATTATTATAGCAAGCTAAAAAGTTTACAGATAAAAGCTTCTAGGGCATATTTTTCAAAAAAATACAAACTTGCAATAGAATTTAATCTGAAAATATTAGAGTTCAACAAATATGATAAAGATGCAATGTTTTATTTAGGGGCATCATTTATAAATGATTACCAAATTTCCAGGGGAATAAAAATTTTGAAAGAGGGCCTAGGACTTTATCCCGATCTTGAACAATTTATTAAATCCAATATTGAAAATGAATATGCAAAAAAGAAAATATTTGAAAATTCCAAATAACACATTTGCGTTATCCGGTAAACTTCCCCGCCAGTACATACTTTATTGGGAGTGCCTGTCAACCTTTGTTACGACTTCGCTCAAAAACCTTTCTTTTCCAAAATATCAGGCTTTTTCTTAAACAGTCATTCGTTATTTCATCAACACACAACTCCTCAAAATTGTATATCAAGAAACAGTTGGGCTCAATTATCCAAGACGAGAGAGAGAATTTCCTGAGTCATTTTTTTGTTCTACCTTTGACATAAAGTTAGAGAAATGGACGATAAGGTACAGTACTGGCTTGAAATATCCGATTATGACCTGGAAACTGCCGAGGCAATGCTTCAGAGCAAGAGGTATTTGTACGTGGGTTTTATGTGTCATCAATCTATTGAGAAGATTTTCAAAGCCTACTTTACTGGCATAAAGGCAGAAACTGCTCCCTTTTCACATAGTTTATCATACTTGGCTAAGAAAGGAGACTTTTACGAGTCGTTCTCTGAAGAACAAAAAGATTTTATAGACCAAATAGAACCGCTAAATATTGAGGCTCGCTATCCTTCTCATAAAGAACGGTTGCTGAAAAGCTTGACCGAAGATAAATGCATTGAGATTCTTCATAAAACCAAAGAGTTACAGCAATGGATAAAAATGAAGCTATAACCAAAGTCAAAGAATACAGCCTTTTACTCAAGCAATACTTTCCACATGAGAAAGTATATCTATTTGGTTCATACGCGAAGAACACAAACCAAACTGACAGCGATATTGATGTGGCAATTGTTGTGAACCATATCGAGGGCGATTACTTTTCAATCCATCCATTGTTGTGGAAACTGCGAAGGCAAGTTGATGATAGGATTGAACCAATCCTTATCGAAAGAGATCATGATAAAAGTGACTTTTTAAGCGAAATCCAGAAGTACGGAATAGAGATAGCTTGAAAAACTACTTAACCAAATCAAATAATCAGCCCCGTTGGTAAGAATTGACGGCCAAAGTCACCCATCATTTCATCTCTCAATTTGTAATCTTTAATTTGTAATTCCTACTCTACAACCTGCACTTCTCTCTCCAGCACCACCCCATACTTCTCAAATATATCCTGCTGAATGGCCATCGAGAGCTCCAGAATTTCAGCGCCGGTTGCCCCACCCAAATTGACCAGCACCAATGCCTGCCGGTCGTGCACAGCCGCGCGCCCCAGTCGCCTGCCTTTCCAGCCTGCATGATCGATCAAAAATCCTGCGGCTACTTTCACCTCTTTCCCGGAGGTGGGATAGAGGGGTAATCCCGGTAGGAAATCTGCCAGCGAAGCAGCCTCCCTGGCAGACAACACCGGATTTCTGAAGAAACTACCGGCATTGCCCAATATCTTTGGATCGGGCAGTTTGGATCTCCTAATTTGAATGACTGCCTCTCTTGCATTCTTTAACGAGGGCTCGCCCAGTTCCTTCATGACTCTGTTCAGGTCACCATACTCTGAAACCAATTCACCCCTCTTTTGAAGTCTGAAAACCACGGAGGTAACCATGAAACGGTTTAGCATTTTTTCCTTGAAAATACTGGAGCGGTAACTGAATTGACATTGCTCCCGGGTATAACTCTCTAATTCTGATGTCTCAAGATTAAAGCCATTTACTTTAACGATGACTTGCTCCGCTTCCACTCCGTAGGCGCCAATATTTTGCACCGGTGCAGCGCCAACCTTTCCCGGAATCAGGGATAAATTCTCTACTCCATACCATCCATGCTCCACACAATATTCAACAAAATCATCCCATTCAACTCCGGCGCCTACCTCCAGCTCAATGACAAGGTCATCCTGGTAAGAAATTTCGTACCCACAAAAATCAGGTGAAAGAATCACTCCGTCGAAATCTGACAGGAAAAGCAGGTTGCTACCTCCGCCAATAATCATTTTAGTCTCCTCCCGAAGATGCGGATATTTTGTCATCGCCTCATCCAAATCTTTTACCTCACTGATTGTTAACCAGTAATTTGCACAGACATCTATGCCAAAGCTGTTGTTGTGCCGGAGAGAGAAGTTGGGGATCAGTTTGAACATGGAGGAAGGAAGGGAAAAGGATAAAGGATAAAGTGAAAAGGATAAAGGATAAAGTGAAAAGGATAAAGGATAAAGTGAAAAGGATAAAGGTTCAAAGTTCAATGTTCAAAGTGGTGCCACATTGAACATTGAACCTTAAACTTTAATTATCTGCGAGGAGGATATCGAAATCAAGTGGTTCGGGAGGAGGAAGCATCTCTTTCAGCTCGCCGTTTTCGCAAATCATGCGCCTGGCCGGAAATTGCCTGATCATCTCGTAATCGTGGGTGGCCATCACGACGGTCACCCCATCTTTGTTGATTTCGTGCAACAGCACCATCAATTTTTGCGAAGTTTCGGGGTCCAGATTCCCGGTAGGTTCGTCGGCCAGGATAATCTGT
>JAPLDT010000053.1 GCA_026391315.1 Bacteroidia bacterium | reverse complement strand
AAGTTCACTGTAGGTGTGTACCGAACGTGGACTGTAATTACGGAGCTGCATCTCTTGGATCAGCTTCTCTACCAGAAGAGATTCTTTTTTTTCATGACAAATAGTTTTAAAATGTTCATCTTAAAACTATTAGAAAATTACCGATAGGTTTAGTTCAACCTCGTTTATATGTACAATAAAACCATACATCAACAACTAACGGGGGCTGTATAGGTTCAGGTTCATATTGTTGGCAACAATAAAAGTAATAAAATAAATTCTTTACCATTATTATCATGGTAATTTTCATGTCATTCACCTTGTTTAAAAAAGAAAATCCGCCAGCAGCGGATCAATCTTTCTATCTTCTAAATCCAAACCCGCCAACCTCTACGATCAAGGCCATGCGGGTTTGTAAAAAATGGCATGTTAATCATTTATGCTTTGGCCTAAAGGTTTCATATATTTGTAAAAAATTAGGATTGAGATGACAACAATAGTAATCGACGATAAAACCATAGATGCAAAAAAGATGGTTGAGTACCTGAAAACCCAACGCTACGCTAAAATCATCGATGAAAAAACACCCAATGCGATATTGCAGAAATCAATCGATGAAGCTGAGACTGGCAAGGTAATTAGGGTCTGCTGTTAAACTCAGGCCAGATTTTTTAGCTCAACTTGTTTAGAGTAGAGCATTTGTATAATAATTTTTAAATCTATCTGAAAATCTTGGTAAGAATATGATCGACATATTTTTATCACCTGTGCTGTTAAATTGGAAAGCAAGTTGACAATAAGATATGGGAGTGCCACCCCGGCCAATTTGACCAGGTTAAGCACCAGGATGATGCAGGCAATCCACGATTCGCTGGTTTCTCTAAGTCTGGCCTTTACACGGTTTAACCCGTAGGCTGTTTTGGCTTGTCCAAACTTTCCTTCGATTGGATTACGTTCTCCCGGACTTACGTGTTTTTGCACAGCCGATGGCCTTCCCAGTGGCTTGGCCAGCAGCTTGATTCCTTTCTCTTTCAGGGCAGCACGGTTAATTCGGTTGCAGTAGATCTGATCTGCCAGAACCTCCTTGGGATAAAAGCCAAAACGATTCCGGTATTTCTCAATGTACTCCATCATGTGGCTTCCTTCATTAAAGGCATCCCAGCTCAGCTGATCGAGAAATGATATTCCATCAATGAGTGAAAGGTGGATCTTTGCCCCAAACTCGACTTTTGCCTGGCTTTTCCCGCGAACGATTGGTCGAACATGAGGTTGGTGGATACTGACAATCCTATCATCAATGCGATGAACTCCATTGCTATACATCTCTTTCTGTTGAGCATACAACGTGTTTATCACCAAAAGGTATTTGTGGTTTTTGTGCTTGAGAGGGATCGTTTTATATGAGTCTAATAACCTATTGATTGAGTTAAGATTACGTTTTAAAAATCCTAACTGGCTACCTGTCGCTTTGCGTATTTCTTTGTGAGTTTTATTCTTTTTCTGAGCTGTTTTCAGGTAACGGTGACGGGCAATTTTACGATAAGTCCTGGGCTTTTTCTTATGCAATACGGGGTTGTAGAGCTGATCAATCAATTGCTCTGATTTCTCTCTTGCATCTGAAAGCAGGTCCAGATCCGTTGGATAAGCAATATCCTGAGGACAGGCTGTGGCATCAAAGATGATTCTGCCTTTATTTTCAACCTGAGAGGAATCAGAATGATTGTCAGCACCAGATGAATCATGATCATCTTTCTCAGGTTTTCTATTGTCGTTCTGAAAAAGAAAATCAGCCTTTAGTTCAGCTATCTTTTCGTTGATGGCATTCAGGCTATCCATTCCAAGTTTCTTCCGGAAATCAACAAACAGAGAGGCATCAAACGGTGGTTCCTTGATAAAGCTCGTATAGCCCAGAAAGTACTGCATATAAATGTTTTCAGCTATCTGATCAACTGCCTCACGATCGTCAAGATTACACATGTGTTTAATGATCAGAGAACCTATAACAATTCTAGGATTTAAAGCAGGACGCCCCGTATTACTCGCTGGTACATTTTTGAGATATAATGAGCTAATCTCGTCCCATGGAATCAGTCCGGCAAGAACTACCCATCTGTTACTGGGGTTAAGTTCACGCTCGAATGGACTCTTAAATGCATCCAAAGTAAGTTGATTCGGACTCATGTATGCTGGAGTCGGTGCATGCTTTCTTTTTACTTTTTCCATAATTCCTTGCACTTATTCTCTCAAATATCGTTATAATTGACATGAAATCAAATAGTAAACACTTTTTCAGCAGGCCCTAATTAGGGAGCCAAATGTTAATGAATTGCTAGACCGGCTAAAAAAGTAGCTGTATGTACGAAATAATCGTTACTAATCAGTTCTCGAAATAATACAAACTGTGCATTAAGCTTATTATTTGCACCTCGAGAGCTAGAAGCGCTTGATCAGACTGCAATAGATCTGGTGATATTTATTCTGTTTTTCGAAGGTTCCTTCGTAATTGAAAGACATCGAGAATTTGCGGGTAAATTGATAAGATAAATCAATTCCACCGATGTGTTCAATGAGTTTCGAAGAAGAAATGAGATAGTTATAATCGACAAACCTATAGTTCACTCCCCAGTTCATCTTGCCATTCAGAAAGTCCTTGTCAAATCTGACACCATAAACGACTCCATCGACATAACTGGTTTTTAAAATATTGGCAGTTAAAGTAGTCGAAATTTTCAAGGAAGTTAATTGGGAATAGTTAAATATTACATTAAAATTTTTGGTTGGCTTGCTATCCCCTGCCCTATCCCAGTAACTAGCAGATACACCCACACTCATATAGTTAACGGGTCTGTAATTGATCCTGGCTTGCACACCCTGACGTGTGGCATCCGCAAGCATTACGTCAATATAGTTCTTAAAGGTCTCGTAATAAATAATATTCTTACGGTTGTCGTAAGAAGTTGAAACAGATAATCTTTTGGATATCCTGTAGTTCAGCATCAGGTATAAACTTGTCAGCGACAGTCCATTTGAAGGAATTCCGTTAACCATTTTATAGAGGTCAACTTCCGAAGAGACAAACAGGTTCAGGTTATTAAAAAGAGAGTTGTCATGCTGAAAATAGACAAACCGGCGGTCGGTATTTCCGGAGTTTGTTTGATTAAATCCGGCCAGGGAGGTCTGCATGACACCATTGTCATTCTTTATCGTATGGCCAATAAACGCACCATATTCCAATAGCTTCCCGTTAAAACTGTAATCGACATAATCCGGTCGAAAACCAACTACGCCACCCCAGAAGAATTGGCCGGAATTCATCTCAAACTGTACCCCATCAATGGCTCCAAGACTGGAGATCTTGGGATTTATTTTCCGGCCCAGCCAAATCGTTGTTTTACTATCTGCTTCATATTTCAGATTCAAGTCGTAGATTTTCAGCGCATTAAAGATATTGTCCTTAACTGGTGTCCAGTCATTTAGCTTATGCGCAAAAGAGATGTAAGTATCCAGTGAGAAACGCGAATTAGAGATATTGGAGGCATTCATCGAAAAGATATACCGAAGTCGGTTGTTCGCTGGCTGCAAATTGGAAAGATTTGTGTAAGAGGAAATTTGCACCCGACCATCTATTCGTTCTTTCCTAAATAGAGGCGTTGGTCCTGCTTTTAGATTCAGGGATTTTGAAGTATCAGCAACCGCCTGGTTAACTTGTTCCTTTTGTATTTCTTGTACAGCTACAGCATCTTCCTTAGTAACCAAAGCGATCACTTTATCTCCGACTTTTAATTTTTCTGAACCAACCGGCTTCCCAACACAGGAAACCGATGAAGCATTTTCAACAGACAATACTTCAACCAAAAGATCATTTTTTCGGATAAATATTTTATCACCGGTACTGATCCCTTTGGCGGACAGAAATTTAACATATATATTTTGAGCTGTCATGAATGTTACAGCTCCCTCTATCTCGTTTTTTTTGTTTTGAGCTGAGATAACCTGAATAAACAGAAACATTCCCAGTACAATAATAAAAATTCTCATCAATCAATTTAATATGTTAAAAAATTTCTGCTGACCACCAGTATATCAATTTATTCTTTTCCTTTTCATCCAACAAATACTAATTGGTTCCCCTTGGATGACAAACGTAGCACGATGTAGCTGTGTAGGTATAATTCGTTACACCCTTATGTTCACTATCTACCGATGCTTTGTTACTGTGTGTATGACACAAAATGCAGGTAAAAGCGGCATAATTGGTCGAAACATTGTGGCATTCGCTACATAACGTCCAAACTCCCCTGTGTTTGCCACTGTTAATCGGGAAATACTGGGCATCATGATTATAGGTAGAAGGAGTCCATGCTGTGGTTGAATGACAAATTTCACAATTGGTGGGAAATTTCGCCCCAAGATGGTTCGGATTTGTCGAGGCATTGTATTTGGCTGCATGACAAGTGAAACAGAGCGTGGAGGTTCCCTTGAATCCTGTGGTATGGCATTTTGCACAGACAACAGTTGTATGGGCTCCGGTCAATGGGAAGGCAGTTGTAGCATGGTTGAAAATATTTTCCAGCCAGTTGTTCTGTGTGTGGCATATCGTACAATCTGTCGGATACCCCTGAGCCTTGTGATTCAAAGCAGCATCATAATTGCTCTGATGACATCCGACGCAAGTCTGTGGAGCGGTTGTGACATTCCCCTTATGGCAATCTGAACATTGAACGATATTTTTGTGTGCCCCTTTCAACTCATAACCGGTAGTGGTATGGTTAAATAAAGAAGGTTTCCATGCGGTAGTATTGTGACAGGTTGAGCAATCGGTAGGAATACCTGCTGCTACGTGGCCAGGCAACTGAGAACTGGAATAGACCGGCAGATGGCAACTGCTGCAAACAGTGGAAGTCCCTTTAAAACCTACGGTATGACATTTTGAACACAATACTGTGGTGTGAGCACCAGTCAATGGGAAAGCTGTTGCTGCGTGATTGAAACTATTCTCAAGCCAGTTATTCTGAGTGTGACAAATGGTACAATCAGTAGGATATCCCTGGGATTTATGATTGAGGGCCGTATCATAGTTGGACTGATGGCACCCAATACAAGTCAATGGGGCGGATGTAAGGTTCCCTTTGTGACATTGCGAACACTGAACAATATTTTTGTGCGCACCTTTTAATTCATAACCGGTGGTAGTATGGTTGAACAGGGAGGGTTTCCAGGACGCGGGTGTATGACACTGGGCACACTCCTTGGGTATTCCTGCAGCAACGTGTGCTGGCAGCTGAGAACTGGTATAAACCGGTAAATGGCAACTACTGCAAGCAGTTGGTGTTCCAATGTATCCGTTCACATGGCAGACAGAACAAAGCACCTTGGTATGTGATCCGGTTAACGGGAAATTGGTTGTACTATGATCAAAGCTGGATGATAGCCAATTATCCTGGGAATGACATTTTGCACAATCAGTCGAGAATCCGCTTTGTTTGTGTCCCGGGGCAACATCATACTGTGCCTGATGGCAACCAATACAAACTTGCGGGGCCGTAGTGACATTGCCCTTGTGGCATGAAGAACACTGAACAATCAACTTATGACTGCCCTTTAATTCATACCCGGTAGTGGTATGGTTGAAAGCTGATGGTTTCCACGAAGCCGTTGTATGGCAGGTGGCACATTCCTTTGGTATTCCTGCGGCCACATGTCCAGGAAGCTGAGAACTCGTATAGACCGGCAAGTGGCAACTACTACATACATTGGGTGTTCCTTTAAATCCAACTGCATGACATTTCGAGCACAAAACAGTGGTGTGTGCGCCAGTCAAGGGGAAACTTGTCGCTGCGTGGTTAAAACCATTCTCCAGCCAGTTATTCTGGGTATGGCAAGACGAACAATCCACCGGATAGCCCTGAGCTTTGTGGTTAGGGGCAGCATCATATTTTGCCTGGTGGCAGCCAACACATGTTGTAGGTGCTGAGGTAACATTTCCTAAGTGGCACAGCGAACATTGCACCAGAGTTTTGTGAGCCCCTTTTAGTTCATATCCTGTTGTGGTATGATTGAAACTGGAAGGTTTCCATGCGGCTGTAGTATGACAAGTGGAACAATCCTTTGGAATGCCGGCAGTTACGTGCGCCGGTATTTGCGAGCCGGTGTAAGCTGCCAGGTGACAATTGCTGCAAACGGTTGTTGTTCCTGCAAGGGTTGTCAAATGGCAATCGGCACAATTGGCTTTTAAGTGAGCTCCTGTTAATGGATAATTGGTCGTTGAATGGCTAAAAATATTCTCCACCCAGTTGTTTTGCGTATGACATTTAATACAATCAACCGGATAATTTACTTTTTTATGATTTAGTGCATTGTCGTACTGAACCTGATGACAACTTAAACACTCCTGTTTTGCTGATGTCAGATTACCTTTATGACAATCAGAACATTGTACTACATTCTTGTGAGCTCCTTTTAATTCAAAACCCGTTGAGATATGATTGAACGTTGATGGTTTCCATGCAGAAATGTTGTGGCAAGTTTCACATTTAACCGGAATTCCGGCTTCAACATGCTTAGGGGTTTGCGCAGCAGTAAAATGTTTGTTATGACAGGTATTACATTCAGTCGATAATTTCGTGAAGGGGGTTGTCGTATGACAAAGCCCGCATCCAACGTTATGTCCGCCGGTTAACGGGAAAAAATCGTGGTTGATTAATCCTGTGTGCCAACTGCTTGAATTTTGATTGTGGCATTCCAGACAGTCTGTTGAATACTTACTTGTTACATGGTTTGGAGTGGTCGTTTTCTGAAAATCGCTGAGGTGACAATTGACACACTCAATTCCTAGTGGTTCATACTGAAAATTAGAGGCTGATTTATGACATTCAGTGCAATTAACCGATTTGTGGGCCCCAAGGAGAGGAAACCTGGTTTTCTGATGTATAGATGTAATATCACTGATAATCCAGGTTTTCGGGGTGTGGCACTTTTCACAATCTTTTCCAAGGGACTGATTGTGCACATCAATATGACAATCAATACAATTCCTTCTTCCATCTTTAAAAGTGAGCGTCAGGTGACAATCCCTGCAATTGATCACAGTGTGCTGTCCAACCAGCTTAAAATCTGTATTGTCGTGGTTAAATTTTATGTCCTTGGTATTAACTTTCCAACTATTAGAAGTATGACACTGGGCACAATCGACGTGAAAAGCTTTCCCGTGAGGTGAAGTTTGCCCCTGCACACAGAAAGCCATCATCAAAATGACTATTGTAAGTGACAAGTTGCGCATAATATCTCTTTAAATTTGTAGTTAATATATCTCAAATTCCCTTCTGTTATGGGTTTATGGCATTTTATACATGCAACATCCTTGTGACCTCCGTCTAACTTAAACCGTGTGGAATTGTGGTTAAATTTTTCTGGTTTCCAATTTTCGAAACCATGACACCTCAGGCAAACGATCTCCTTATTCTCATTGAATTGTGCGTGATGAACATCGTTGTGACAATTCTCACAACTAGCTTTCAAGGCATTAAATCTCTGACTGTCAATACTTACTCTGTTATCTTTGAAATGGCATTTTCTGCAAGTTGCAGTAGCATGTTTGCCTTCAAGGGCGAATGATGTAAGTTGATGGTCAAACTTTACGTCACTCCAGGCCGATGATTGATGGCAATTTTCACACTTTTGGGAAGGGTAATATTTGGCATCGATCAAGTTTTGGTGAATGTCCTTGTGGCAATCGACACAGCGTTCACCGATCCCCCTGAAATTCCAATCCTTCTCTTTCTTATGACATTCAAAGCAGGGTGTAGCCTGATGCGCTCCCTCAAGCTTGAATTTGGTTAAGTTGTGCTTTTCAAACGAATATGAAAACCTGGTGAAACCCGTCGCATCATGACACTCAGAACAATCCGGGGATTTGCCATCTTTCACAAATTGATTTTTATGGTAGTCTTTGTGGCAATCCGTACATTTTTCGTGCTTGACCGGCGCAGTGATATTTACTTTATGACATAATTTACAGGCTACCTGAGCATGTCGTCCTTCCAGTAAAAATCCCGTTTTGCTATGGTCAAACTGACCAATACCCTTAACAGTCTGGAAAGAGGTTTCCACATGACATTGGGTGCAATTTTGGCCGAATTTGTTTTCGTGCGGATCCTTGTGACAATTCACACAATTTTGAAATTGTAAACCGGTAAATTGCTGAAAATTTTTCCCATTTCTTACGTTTAAAGCGTGGCACTTCACACAGGTCACCTCTGTATGTTTTCCCCGTAACTGGTACTTGGCCTTTGTATGGTTGAATTTTGAAGCAGGTTTAAAGGCATCGACGATATGACAATTCAAACAGTTCACAGAGAGCGTCTTTTGGTGGTAATCTTCATGACAGGTCAAACAAAGATCGTTCAACCCCAAAAACGTCTCATGTTTGCTCTTTAGCTGTTTGTCAGCAATATTCTCCTTCTTATGGCAATCCAGACAATCTTTTTTTGAGTGCTTTCCTTCTAATTTGTAACCGGTATCGTTGTGATCAAATTTATCTTTCACTAGGTGGACAATATCATAATTTCGTCCGTAATGGTCACTGTGACAAATGATGCAATCTTTTCCTTTTACTTTGGAGGAAGCATGAAATCCTTTTGATTCATCCAAACGTTTTTTGATTTCTTTGTGACAATCAAGGCATTTTTCGTTGGAAACCTTGGCCCCCAAGGTATGACACAAGGTACAATTGGCCATCCCTTCCAGATGGGCATGCACTTTGGTGAGATCTCCGGGCGAAATTTGAGCCATTCCTCTCATTGACAGTATCATGGCACATAAAATGACGATTATCCTTTGTAAAGACTTGCTCTTAATCATACCTCAATCTACTATCATCAATTACTCCTCGTGTTTTAAAATGGCTTCCCCAAATTTCTTAGTAATTCGGATTCCTATCTTTTCAAGAAATTGTGTTGGCAATTCTCCTCCAGCAAAAATATACACCAGGTCGTTTTCCAGAACCAATTCCTTTTCACTATCTGTCTTCTGTATCTTTACCTGATGGTCCTCAATGCCGGCTATGTTGGAATTAAACAGAACATTAACCTTATTATTCGCGATGGCTTCCTTTATTTTTTCATTGTTTTTGGGTTTTAACCTCCCGAAAACCTCGCTTCTATATGATATTGTCACCTGATTTTGGTCGACAAGAAGCAATGCCGATTCAATCGCTGAATCCCCTCCTCCTACTACCAGAATTTTTTTACCTTCAATAAGCTCAGGTTCAAGTAATCGGTAAGCCACTTTCATACTCTCTTCACCAGGAACGTTCAGTTTCCGCGGAGATCCTCTCCTGCCAATGGCCAACAAAACTTTTCTTGAAGTATATTCATCCCCGCTTAATGTCTTGGTTATAAAATACTTATCGGTCGGAGTAACAGACTCAACTTTTGCATTTTCTATCAAACTAATTTGATTCTTTGAAATTACTTCTGTCCAAAGATTTAACAACTCCAATTTACTGGTTTCAAATAACTTAACTTTCCCATGCAGCGGCAAATCCATGGCAGAAGTCATGACAATTTTTTGACGGGGAAACGTAAATACTGTCCCGCCTAAACTATCCTGTTCCAGGGTCAAGGCATTTAGTTTATTTTTTTTTGCGTTCAAAGAGGCTGCCACACCTGCCGGACCGGCACCTATGATGATCAGATCATACTGGGCGTTCACACTTTTATCTATCTTTTTGATCAGATTCTCAACAGCTTGCTTCCCCTGCTCGACCGAATTCTTGATCAGCCCCATTCCACCCATCTCTCCGGCAATATAAACTCCAGGCACGTTGGATTCAAAGGTTTGATCGACATGTGGTAGTTCAACACCCCGCTTTTCGGTTCCAATAAACAGGGTAATGGCTTGAACAGGACAGGCATGAAAACAGGCGCCGTGGCCGATACAATGCGATGCATTTATTATCGTGGCTTTCCCATCTTTGATCCCAATAATATCCTTTTCAGGACATGCTGTAATGCAGGCTCCGCTTTTGATGCAGCTGTTCACATCAATGACAGGATGTAAGGAGACAGGTTCATGCATTCCCTCTTCTTTTGCGATGGCAATTTTAGCTTCCACTATACGGGAATTCCTTTTTTGTCTGTAGAGATAGATTGCGATAATTGCTACAATGAAAATCGTAACAACCAAATAGGTTACCAATTTTTCTATTAGTGCTTCCATAGCTAAAAAATCCATTTGTATCCAAAAGTGACTGCTACCACTACATGAATGATCATGACTATCAACATAATCAGCGCAAATGGTAAATGAGCAACATGCCAATAGGCAAAAAGTTTCTGCATGGTAACCAATCGCTCTATCCGCTTCTTCAGACCTAACTGGCTCTTAAAAAGTTGAACAATTTCCTTTGCCCTCTTAATAGGGATTCTTTGACTCTTTAATTCAACTCTCAATTTTTTCAAAGCAACTCGCTCTTCCTTGCTTCGACCAAAAAAACTAGTTTGCCCTTTTGATTTATCCGGAAAATTACCGATCAATTCATAAATGCTCTCATCCAATGTAACAGTTTGCCTAAGCTGTTTGTTCATTTCAATTTTTTGATCTTCCAGCTCAAGTAGTGTAAGCTCCTGACCTTCAATAGATCTTGGTATTTGAAGATAAATATATCGTCCAAGAATTCCACTCAGGAAGACTGCCACCATACTCCAGAAACTAACCGCTACAATTCCTCCGAATTTGAATGTTGTGTGAAAGAGAATAAGAAAAGGACCCAGGGTACAGAGGAAAATATGGAACTCCAGCCAATGCTTAAGAATTCCAATCCTGGAGAAAATCCGCAACCGTTTCCTTAACATGTATGAGAAAACTCCAAACAGAATCAACAAAGAACCTACAATGCCCAGACCATGGCCAACAAGTCCGCTTGCTTTAAAAGTTTGGTTCAATGCATGGAAAGGCCGCTCCTCCAATGGTATTGAATAGTAATTGTATCCTATGTATAACAGAACAGAGACAGTGGTCACTACAATCACAACCAGGGAAGATATTACAATTTGATGAATTGTGGAGTCTTTCAATTTCATGATAATACTAAATGTATGGCTAATTATCTTATTATTTGCGTCTTAAGCAGTGAAGATAATAAAATTATTTGGTAACAACAAACTTATATCCGATTGAAGAATGTAAGCTGCCTTAACCAAAACCTGTCGCAAATCTAATAGAATGGATGAAATTTAGGATATGATTTCATCAGACAGGATTTTCATCGAACTTTATGAAATCATTCTAAAATTAAAAAAAGCGAATAATTTTTCCTTAAAGCCAATTTCATCAATTTGATATCTAACTGAATATAAGTGACTTAAAATACCATAACAAAATGGTGTCAAACAGACTCTAATCCAATTTATTTTCAATATAAATTAGGTAAAACACTGTATTTGTAATGATTCCAATTAAAAATTCAACGAACAAAGCTTGGAACAGTCTGAAATTTTGAAATTGAATTTTGAAAACAAGAATCAGATTTAATAAACCATAACCCGATTCTTTTTGTTTTATTCTTGATAATAGCTGTGTTTTGGATGCAAATTGCTTATCTTGCTGCATCGAAAACAGACCTCTTTTTCATAAGAAATAACGCTGCATATCAAGGTATTCCGATACAAAAATGACAGATGAAGATATTACTGACAGGTGCAACCGGATACATTGGGAAAAGACTGCTTCCTGTTCTCTTGGAGCAAGGTCATGAGGTGATTTGCTGTGTCAGGGATAAAAACAGATTTCCTAACGGAGGAATTTACAGACACATCAACGTCTCTCTTTTCGAAATTGATTTTCTAAAAGAGATAAATCCTACTGAACTCATTCAGCCTATTGATGTTGCCTACTATCTGATAGATTCAATGAGCAACAAGAGGGATGATCCCGGGTATCACAACGATTCTCCGGCAATGAATTTCGTCAACCTTATCCAACAAACAACTGCTAAGCAGATTATATATCTTGGAAGCTTAACAAGTCATCTATCTACCGATCTATCCTGCTCAAAAAATAGTATAGAAAAAATTTTGGAAAACAGCGGCATACCGGTGACCTCTTTTAAAGCAGAAATCATTGTGGGATCGGGCAGCGCCAATTTTGAAATCATTCGCGATCTGGTTGAACTGCTCCCTGTGATGGTGGCTCCCAGGTGGATCAATACCAAAAGTCAACCCATTGCAATCAGGAATGTGCTTGAATACTTGAGCGGTGTTGTGTCAAGACCTGAAACTTATGGCAAGTGTTATGAAATTGGAGGGCCTGATATTTTATCCTTTAAGGAGATGTTGCATCAATTCGCGGAAGTCAGAGGAATGAAACGATACATCTTTACACTTCCTTTGAATGCCTCCAGGTTTTCTTCCTATTGGGTGAATTTGATTACTTCCACTTCGGTTAGACTCGCCAAACAGTTGATCGACAGCATGAAGAAGGATGTGATTCCAAGAGCCAATGATCTTAATCAACTGCTTAACATTCAATTGATATCTTATAAGGAGGCGGTAAAACTAGCTTTTCTGCGGATAGAACAAAACAACGTGGTTTCTAGCTGGAAAGATTCGCTAATCTCAAGTTACGAAGACAATTCATTGCTTGAGCATGTGAAAATCCCTACAAAAGGATGCTACAGAGACAGGAGGAAAATGGAAATTACGACAAGCATCGACCAGGTGCTTTGCAACATGTGGTCGATTGGAGGAGACCGTGGATGGTACTATGGCAACTGGCTTTGGAATATCCGGGGATATGTGGATAAATTGTCAGGAGGAGTTGGTTTGCGCAGAGGCAGAACCAATACAAATTCGATCCATACCGGTGACACTCTCGACTTTTGGCGTGTATTGGCAGCCGACAAACAAAACAAAAGATTGTTACTCTATGCGGAAATGAAATTACCTGGAGAGGCCTGGCTAGAGTTTAAAATTATTCAAAAAGCGGGTAAACCTTTTCTGCAACAAACAGCGACTTTCAGACCTGTGGGTGTTGCCGGCCGACTTTACTGGTATGCTGAATTGCCCTTTCATCTCTTCATTTTCAATGGTATGGCCAAGAATCTGATCAGCTACAAAAACAATTCTGCAATATTTGATGGTAAGTAATCACCTTTGTTAAGCAAAAAAAAAGAGACAAGAGCCTCTTTTTTTTTCAAATTATAAACTAAATTACTTTTTAGCTGGTGGAGTAACCGTAGCTTTACCATCTTTGCTGGCAGCAGCACCAGCTTTGCAGCAAGCTGCACCTTCTTTGGTACAAGTTTTACCATCTTTGGCACATGCTTTGGCACATTCTGTTTTGGCGGCTGGTTTTACTGGATCTGCTGCGAAAGCAGGAGCTATCATGGCTGCACAGAAAACGAAAGATAATACAAGAGCTAATTTTTTCATAACGTCAATTTTACTGTTTATTTAAATTCAAAATAAAATAAAAAAATGATGCGTTCGACACTGGTTGTTGTTAATACGATGTTAAAAATTATAATCATTTGAATTTGTTCTTAATTTTGTTGGCATGAGCCAACTAAAAAGGAGAATTCTGGTTTTTACCGCACTCCTGTCAATCCTGCTGCTATTGGGATTGCAGGTTCATTGGTTGCTTTACTCCTACCGGATCGAGGAGGCACTTTTCAGTAAAAGCGTACGGGTAGCGCTCAATCAATCAATTGCTGCTTTGAGCAAAGATGAGGACATGTGTCAATCCATGCAAAAAAGCATCTCCTGCGATAGTTCTTTCAGGGCCAGCAGGAACCATCCACCCCACGTCTGGCAAAATCTCGATCGTCAAATCAGGGATGAGCTTGCTTTGTATGATATCGACCTGGCTTATGACCTTGCTATTTTCAAGGGCAAAGACACGCTGAAAATCAACAATCTGGATCAATTGGTTGGTGCCTCCTGTTATCGGCTTAGTTTAAATAGCGCCCTTAAAATTTCGGATACGGAAATAGGAGTTGTTTTCCCAAACCGATACAAATTTTTCATGCACCACATGGGATTGATGTTTACCGGCTCGGTTCTCTTAATTTTGCTCATCGGCATTTCATTCTTCCTGGTGATTCGTTACTATCTGAAGGAAGTTAGCCTTTCCAATAATATCAAGGAGATGGTGAATAATCTTGCTCACGAATTCAGAACGCCTATCTCCAGTATCTCGCTTGCTGCCAAAATGATAAACCAGACCCCTGAGGCTTCCGGCAATTCCAAGATCCAAAAATATACGGATACAATCATAGAGGAGAACAAACGTCTTCAACGACAATCCGACCATATCCTTCAACTGGCAGCCATCGAACAAAACAATCTGGCCTTCAGGTTCGAAACATTGGATCTAACAATCATTCTTGAAGAGGCGATCCGATCTATCGAAATTCATGTTGAACAATGTGAAGGTAAGATCATTAGACAATACGAAAAAGGTTCATTCCTGATCCGTGGCGATCACAATGAATTGGTCCATGTGATATTGAATCTATTGGCAAATGCCTGCAAGTATTCACCTGATTTGATTGAAATCACAATTGTCCTAAAAAATTCAAGCAAAGGTATTCAGGTAAGTATTTTGGACAAAGGAATAGGTATGGCCCATGGCGAGAAAAAGAAAATCTTTGACAAATATTACAGAATACCATCAGGTAATCAACACAACACAAAAGGATTCGGTATTGGATTGTATTATGTGAAAGAGGTTTTGAAGGCACACCATGCCTCAATCGAAATCGAAAGTGAACCAGGAAAAGGAAGCAATTTTTCTATCTTTTTCCCGAAAGAACAGGAAGAAAATGGAACAAAAAACTAAATTATTACTTGTCGAAGATGACCAAAGTCTTGGTTTCCTGATGACTGAATTCTTAGCCTCCAAAGGTTTTGATGTCACATTGTGCAAAGATGGCTTATTAGGATGGAAGACTTTTAATGCTCATTCTTTTCAATTTGCAGTTCTGGACGTGATGTTACCTGGATTGGATGGATTTTCCCTTGCTAAAAAAATCAGGGAGAAGCAATCAGACGTCCCAATCATTCTTGTAACAGCCCGATCAATGAAGGAGGATAAAATCAAAGGTTTTAATCTTGGAATTGATGATTATATTACTAAACCATTTGATGAAGATGAGCTTTTCTGTCGTATTCAGGCGATCCTCAACAGGATAGAGGCAAGGCCGGCTGCCGACAATAAAAAAATTCAATTGGGCGAATATACCTATGAATTTCAAAATCAGTCACTAAACATCAACCAGGAATCACGAAGGCTGACGGCAAGGGAAAATGCTGTGTTGTACATTCTTATCCAGAATGCAGGCCAGATTGTAAAAAGGGAGGTGATTTTGAACAAGATCTGGGGTACCAGCGACTATTTTTCGGGTAGAAGTCTGGATGTTTATATTTCCAAATTGAGGAAATACCTGCAGGATGATTCCAACATTCTAATTGAGAATGTTCCAAAAGTGGGCTTCCTTTTTCATTCGAAAATAACTTAGTTAAAAATATCAGTGTTTGCGGTAGGCGAGCCACCACACCATGAATCCGCTGATCAGCACAATGAGCACTGTGAATCCCATCAAAGGAACATAAAGTAGGTATAACGGGCCAACCAGATGTTCAAATATCCTGCCAGTATGAATTTCAAGCGCTGCATTCCAAAGAGAGATTTGGGAGTTCAGCAGAACTTTCTTTGGCATGGGAGGGAAGGCTGAAGCTCCATTTGTTGAAATTGCGCCCCTGTTGTAATCAATCCAGTATTTCTTTCCTTCACAATCCTGCACAAAACCAGCCACCATATTCTGTCCAACCGGGCGACTTAAATCATGAGGCGTTTCTGCTGCCATTCCTGTATAATAATCTAAAACAGTTCCGGCAACTGTATTCCAAACAAATAATCCGCTAAATGACCCTACAAGGTAACTATTGCCACCCATAGACTCCAATACATTGCACCCCATAATACTTATATTTGGCTGATTGTAAGATTGATACAGTTCTCTGGAGAGATTCTGATCGGCAAAAAAGAATCCATCAGAGGTGTAAATCAAAAATCTTCCGGTCTCTCTATTCCACAAAATCCTTCGCAATTTATCCTGCCAGGGATTCCCGGTATCCAAATCTGAATATGGTATTATGCCTACCTGAGCTGAGGAGATTGGAATCAGCAATGGTGGTCTTAAAAACATGCCTGCGGTTGTATTGAGCAATAGGAAAATAGCAAAAACGTACCCTATCAGATTGTGCCACTTCAAATTCCATTTTTTTGCAGTAAGCGTTCCTGAAAAGGAGCGGTTGGATCTTTTTAACCGGCTGATCAGCTTGGGAAAGAGGAAATGCAGCAATCCTGTGATAGAGAGAAAAATCAAAACAAATCCAAGCAGATCGACAAAAAGCATTCCAGCAAATCCGAAAAGCTCTCCACTATGCAGTTTCCATAAGGTAAGAAACAGTGTGGCCTGCCTATTATATCCTGGCTTTGGCGGAATAGTTAGTTTTTGCAGATGAATTAAATCAGTTGTACAATAGAGATAATTGCGGGTAAGGATGAGCAGTGAATCTCCTTTGACAGTTAAATCACTGATCCTTTCCTCCCCTTTGGGCATTTGAAACTGCATCCAATTTGAAGGAACAAGACTGTTGGTGAAAACTCCAAAATGAGTTCCTGCTACCAACTTGTCCCTGAATTTTACGATCGAATAAATTTTACGCATATCAATCCCATTCGGAAAACCGTGGTTGCAATCCCGAAACTCAGATAATCCTTTCGTCCCCATCCAGATGCCAATATTGCCGTATACCAGCAAGGAGTCCTTCCCAATTGGCAGAGAAGATCTCACAGCCGACAAGTTCCAGTTATCATATTGGTAACCGGGTGGCATCCATTTGCGTGAAATATCGACTGAGGAGATAAGGTCGCGGTGATTGAGAATGATTCCTGAAAAGGCGAACAAAAGCGCAAACAGTGATACGACAATACCAGGCCATTTGTGGTATTTCTTCATTTTTCTGATCCATTTTGCAACATTTGACTTCATACTTTTCCGTTAAAAAATTTTGAAAACAAAACTTGATGTAAAGAAATAATTATTTAACTTTGTTTCAAAATAAATTACCACCATTTTGTAGTATATATATGATTTTAAATAAAACAACAGAATACGCATTAACAGTTTTGAGTTATATGGCAATCAGTGAGAATGAAATATCTTCAGCCGAATTCCTTCACGATGAATTGGAAATACCACGCCGGTATTTGCGCAGGCTTATGACAGATTTGTCAAGAATGGGCTTTATCCGCAGTTCCAAAGGGAGAAAAGGAGGATTTGTATTTGCAAAACCCCTTGAAGAGATTAGTCTTGCTTCCATAATCAAAACTGTAGAGGGAGCAGACGTAATGGGAAGCTGTATTCTTGGTCATCAGAAATGCAAGGAGGAACAACCTTGTGTCATGCACGAAACCTGGGTAGAAGCCAAAACCAAGATGCTGGATACCCTTTCGAATACGACCTTGTATGATCTGAAAGAGAAAAAAAATAGACTTCAGATTTCATAATATAACTTCATTAACCAAATGTTTGACTTTTAAAATTATTACTATGGTCGACTCTTCAGTTGTTCTCCATGGCCAGACACTGGCCTACACCCTTTATTCCCTTGCAATCCTGTCGCTGATGGGCTGGTTCGGGTATAAAATTACGCGTCAAGGCAAAGAACATAAAGCAAAAGATGGATTGTTTTATGCATTCGTAACCATGCTTGTGATATTGGGCGTTTCGTTGCACATTGTCACCTACAACACCATTCCCTGGGCGGAGATGGACCTTAACCGGGCCAATATCAAAGCAGACAAAGTCTTTGAAATCTCGGTTGAAAAGCATCAATTTCACTTACCTTCAGAAAAACTTGTCGTCAAATGCAATGACAAAGTACTTTTCAATGTGACTTCCAAAGACCTCACCTATGGATTCGGACTTTTCAGGCAGGACAATTCCATGCTCTTTCAGATGCAGGTAGTACCCGGACATAAAAATGATATCCTGTGGCAATTTGATAAACCCGGAGTGTATACTATCAGGTCAACCGAATATTCAGGTCCCGAAGGTTACAACATGGTGATCAAAGATGCTGTTGTGGTAAAATGTGGAGAATAGATAAAAAACAGAATTAAAATAAGATAAATATGAAATTTATTGAGACACTTATGAAGGGGGAAGAGGGTGTATTTAAGCCAGATACGCTAACCAGAATGCAGAAAATGACTTTGCGCTTCGTTGTAATCGGACTTTTTTATTATGCCTTTGCAGTTATAGAAGGGATGATTATGCGGATCTATGAGATCCAGCCGATCCCTGGTCTGGAAACCAAACAATTTTTCGCCATTATGACGGCGCATCCGCTGGTTGGTATCTTTGGTTCTACCTATTCCATTGTTTTTGGTGCTTTTCTGTTTCTGGTACCCTTTCTGATGGGCAAACCACTATGGAGTATAAAACTAGGGAACTGGACCTGTTGGCTGATTGCAGGTGGAACCATGATTTTTTGGTTATCCGGATTTATTACCCACTATGCGCCTCTGTACACTTTATATTGGCCTCTTCCAGCTGATTTCACTCAATTTAGTGTCATTGGAGGAACCTTTTTTATCACCGGTATCGCACTGGTTATGCTCGGTACTGTCTTTTTTGTGATTAACATTTTTAAGACCATTACTTTTACGCCTGATGGATGGGAAAAACAGCCCAAAGCCTCCTTGCTTAAATCTGCATTAGGGATTACTGCCGTAGCCAACCTATTCCGCAGTAAGAAGAAAGAACAACTGGTTTCATTACCGGTAGCAGCTATTGCGCAGGGGACTGTAGATGTGGCCTTCAATGCAGCCATAATTCTATTTACCGGTGTTTTGATTTTGGTTTATATGGTTTCTGCGCTCTTTGGCGTTGACCTAAAATCGACGGCTGTTGACGCTTTGTTGTATAAAAACTGGTTTTGGTGGGGACTTGATTTGGTTGCTGACGGTCTGGTATTGATTTTTGTTGCCGGTACCTGGTATTTGCTGGCTACCCTCATCACTGGCAAAAAGCTTTACATGGAAAAAGTTGCACGTATAGCTTTGCTGGTTGAACTGGTAGTTTCATGGACCGTATGGTCCCACCATCTGCTTTCCGATCAGGCACAACCAGGGTACCTTAAAGTAGTTTCCGGTGAATTAGTTACAGCTTTTGAGTTGATTACACAGGGTCTTGCATTCTTTATCACGCTAACTACTCTTTGGAGTGCCCGTCCATTAAAAATGACCAATCCTTTGAAATTCTTACTTGGTGGGTTACTCGGATTTGCCCTGGCAGTTCCGGCCGGAATCATGCAGGCAGATATCGGTCTTAACCGGATATTACACAATACCCAATGGGTCATTGGGCCGCATGTTCACGTTGCCGTTCTGGTTGGCCTGGCAATGACACTCTATTCAGCCATCTATTTTCTTCTTCCAATCCTGACAAACGGAGCCAAAATATATAGCCAGAAACTAGCCAACTTCCACTTTTGGGCTCAGCTGCTTGGCGGAGTCGGAATGGGTGCTTTTATGGGCATGGCCGGACTTCAGGGTATGTTAAGACGTTCTTTGTATGTAAACGGAGAATTTAACCTCTATATGATTTTAGCGGCTGTTTGTGGAACTTTTTTGCTTTTAGGTTTCCTTACATTCTTCTACAATATTGTGATGACAGTTGGATTGAATGGAGTTATAGGGATTTTTAAACCTTCCAAATTAAAAACAGAAGAACTTCTTCAAAAATAATATATTTTTGAAGAAGTGAATTTTGACTTCTATTTTTCCATCAGTTTAGTAACAAATCATACCTATTTTGCTCTATTTGCAAGCTAAATAGACAATCTAAAATACATTAAAAAAAGGCTGGCTAAACCAATTTAGTCAGCCTTCTTTTAGATTATTGAAGAAATTAAAACTTGCTATAGTTAAAGTATTTTTGATTTCACAAAAATTAATTTTTCAAAATCATCAAAGTTTATAAAGGAGGACATAAGATGAGTAATGTTGATACGGTAACAACAGACGTGTTAATAATCGGAGGTGGACCATCTGGCTTAGCCTCGGCAATTCATTTAGCGGATAGCTTAAAACACAAAGGTCTGATTCAAAGAATATTGTTAATCGAAAAAGGAGGTTCTATCGGAAGCCATATATTGTCAGGTGCAGTAATTAAGCCTGAGGTTTTTAAAGAATTATTACCTGGAGTTGAACTCTCAGAAATTCCTTTCAATGCTAAGGTAATAAAGGACAGCACGGTATTGCTGAGCAAAAATGGAAACATCACTTTGCCATTTCATATTCCATATATGAACAATATTGGCAACTATACCGCTTCCCTGGGCCAGATATGTAAGTATCTAGCCATAAAAGCAGCCGAAAAAGGTGTGGAAATATATACGGGTTTTGCCGTAGATGAGATTTTGTACAAAGACGGGAAAGTAATCGGTGCCAAAACCAAAGATACGGGTTTGGATCATCACGGAAATCAACTGGAAAATTTTCAGCCCGGTACCCGCATCGAAGCTAAAATCACCATTTTTGCCGAAGGAACACGGGGCAGTCTGACCAAAATGCTGATTAAAAAATTCAATCTGGACAAGGACAAAAATGAGCAGGTTTACTCATTAGGCTGCAAGGAATTGTGGTCAGTTCCGCAAGGTAATATTGAGGCCGGTCAGATCTACCACACGATGGGTTATCCGCTCAATAACGATGAATTTGGCGGAGGTTTTATTTACGGATTAAACGATAATAAGGTCGCCGTTGGTTTGGTTGTTGGACTCGATTATAAAGATCCGTCTTTCGATGTTCACGATGCCATGCAGGTATGGAAAACCACTTCTTTTGTTTCTAAGATTTTAAAAGGTGGCAGATTACTTGAATATGGCGCCAAGACACTTCCCGAAGGAGGTCATTATGCTATTCCTAAATTGTATGTTGACAATGCTTTGATCATTGGTGATAGCGCAGGTTTTGTTACTATGCCTGCATTAAAAGGCATCCATCTGGCGATCAAATCCGGAATGTTAGCCGCGAAAACAGCAGCCAATGCATTATCAAACAACGACACTTCGGAAAAAAGCCTTCAACAATACGAGACCTTGGTAAATAACAGTATGATTCACGATGATATGTATCCTGTCCGTAATTTCAGGCAAGGATTTGCAAAAGGAACAATTGTTGGAGGATTTCATTTTGGAACGCAATTAATTAGCGGTGGAGCAGGTTTCTTTGGCAGGCTGCGATCTCATGCCGACTATCAGACTACACAAAAGCTGAGCGAACTTAAAGCGAAACCTTTTAAAGAACGGTTTAAGGGTAAATTGGAGTTCGATAAAGTATTGACATTTGATAAAGCAACCGATATTTACCATTCAGGAGTTTATCATGACGAGCAGCAAGTTGTACACCTTCATATTAAAGATCAGGAGAAATTTAATGCCATCAATATAGAACAATACGGGGCTCCGGAACAGTTTTTCTGCTCTTCAGAAGTTTACGAGCTTCATATTAACAAGGACGGAAAGAAAGAGCTTCGGATTCATGCTGAAAATTGTATGCACTGCAAAACTTGCGACATTAAATCTCCCGGCGACGGAATTACCTGGGTGGTTCCCAATGGCGGCAATGGTCCGGATTTTCAAAATATGTAACAATTAAAAGAAAAGGTAACAATGGCTTTAACGATAATAAGTTTAATAAAACAAGTCCCGGTACCCAGCGAAATGAGAATGGGTGAAGACGGGCTAATGGACCGGACAAAAGCAAAATCAATTATCAATATCGATTGCACATTCGGACTGGAAGCAGGTTTACAACTAAAAAAACAGAATCCTGAATCAAGGTTAATTGTTTGCTCAATGGGTCCGGGTTCATTTGATGTTGCTCTACGTACGGCCATTTCGATGGGCTATGACGAAGCATATCTTTTATCGGACCGGAAACTTGGCGGAAGTGATACGTATGCGACAGGGTTGGCGATTGCGACTATGCTGAAACACCTGGGTTTTACCAAAGATTCGAAAGACCCATATATTATTTTAGCCGGCCGCCAAACCAGCGATGGCGATACGGCTCACGTTCCATCACAGGTAGCCGAAAACATAGGAATTCCCCAAGCCACTTTTGTCGAGAGTGTAAAATCTGACGGTACAGGCAATGTAATTGCAAAAAGGATCATTGAAGGTGGATATCAAATGATGAAATTACCCATGCCTTGTGTGATTTCATTAACTCCAACCGGAATTCCTCCCCGTAAACCGACATTAAGCGGAGCCATCAAAGCCCGCAACCTGAAAATTACAACTTTTGGAATTGACGATATTGGATTAGGAACCGAAAAGATTGGCATTAGCGGGTCCCCTACTATTGTTGCCAAAGTGATTAATATCGTAAGCGAACGTCCACCTATTACCTTGTCTGAAGGTCACAATGAAGCTTCTTTGGTTGACAGTTTAATCGCAAACTTAAAAAAAGGCGGAAATGTTTTGGTGAAGAAGGAGGCTGAGGCAAAAAAAGATACAGAGCGTCCGGATTTCCCTGAAAAAGACTTCAGAGATGGATCAAGCGGAATTCTTACCTGGGCCGAAATAACCAACGGGAATGTGTCCAGACCTTCGCTCGAATTGCTGACTCCTGCCCGGAACCTGGCCACCCAATTAGGTGTCGGCACCAAAGTAATGACTTTAATGATCGGGAAAAATGTACAGCATTTGGCTCAAACACTGATTGAACATGGCTCGGATGAGGTAATCATTGTCGAAGACGACAAGTTTGAAGAATATCTGGTACTTCCGTTTTCATCCATTTTTGAACAAGTGATCAAAGTCCGGAAGCCGGAAATTGCTCTTTTTGCTGCAACTACCTCAGGACGTGAATTAGCTCCCCGGATAGGCATGAAAACCGATAGCGGAGTAACCGCAGATTGTACCGGACTTGAAATCGGAGAATACGTTGATAAAAAAGAAAAAGTGATTTATACACCCATTCTTGAATCACGTCGGCCTACTTATGGAGAAAGTAAACTGGCCACTATTCTTGGCTTTGTTTGTCCTCAAATTTCAACAGCACGTGCCGGTACATTTGAAGTCCCTAAACGTGTTGAGGGAAGACAAGGTATTGTTTCAAGTGTCAAGCCTGTTTTAAACGATCAGGATTTTGTTGTTGAGATTCTGAAAACGGTGAGAGGCGAAGGCGGATTGCAAAATCTTTTCGAAGCCGACATCATCGTTTCAGGAGGTAGAGGCACAACCACTGATAATTTAGGCTTGATCAAAGCACTTGCCGAAGCTTTAAGAAGTCAGGGTGTAAATGCTGAATGGTCATGTAGCCGTCCGGTAGTTGACGAAGGTGTGGCCGAGTATGCCCGTCAAGTTGGACAAACAGGTAAAACCATTCGTCCTAAGTTATATATTGCCGTTGGCATTTCAGGTGCCATTCAACACATTGCCGGTATGAAAGAAGCCGAAAAAATTATTGCCATCGACCACAACCCTAAAGCAAACATTTTCCATAATGCCGATTTTGGTATCATTGGTGAATATCAAGATATTTTACCGGAATTGATCGACCGTGTTAAAGCCGGATTTACCTTTGGAATTGAGCCGAAAAAGGAGGTGTAATTTTAGGCGATAATCTGGAGGATTAGGATCATGCCCTACCGTACAATAGCTCATATTCAATCACTTACAAATATATTTCGTAAGAATTTTTATTATTTGCCTTGCATGGCAACTTGCTTCTGTAGTCTTCTTTTTTAATCATTCAAGTGCTATATTTCTGTAATTTTGAGAAATTTTTGAAAAATGAACCAACTTATAATTGATAGAATCCTGTTATTAGGGGCTTTTCAAGCATTTTTTCTGGCAGCTTCACTAATCAAAAAAAAGGAAAGGCCCCTCATGATTTTTTAATAGGTACATGGCTGATTTTTCTTGGCATGTATGTTTCAGTTTACCCTTTTAGCCATCGCTTTTGATTGCGGTTTCAATTCAAAATCTTCATTCAACCGTTTTTTTAAGAAAGTTACCGGTTCAACACCCTCCGATTACAAAAACAACTGAAATTACTTTAGATTAACTATTCTACATCATACGAAAAAGGGCGGCCAAATGGTCGCCCTTTTTTATTTTTACCTGCAATCGGCCTATTTAAGCAAGATATTTACCTGATTGTATACATTCTCGGCAGTAAATCCGAGCTGTTCGTCAAGTACCTGATATGGAGCAGAAAAACCGAAAGAGTTCAAACCCCACACAGCTCCGTCGTCTCCTACCAATCCTTTCAATGTAACTGGCAGACCGGCTGTTAATCCAAACTTAGGAATGCCGGGTGTAAGAACCTGAAGCTGGTAAGTTTTCTCCTGATCCCTGAATAGTCCTTCGGAAGGAGCAGAAACAACGCGAACTTTTTTCCCGTCCCTAGATCTGAGCAGCTGAGCCCCTTCAACAAGGGTAGCAACTTCAGAACCCGAAGCAACAAGAATTACATCCGGTTGATCACAAACTTCTACGACATAAGCGCCTTTGGCCAATTGTTTGGCCTCCTCAGTTCTGCTTGTAACAGACGGAAGATCCTTAATATTTTGGCGCGATAGTATAAGCGCTGTAGGGGTGGATGTATTCTCCAGGGCGATTTGCCATGCGACCGTAGTTTCACTGGCATCAGCAGGTCGCAATACCAAAACGGAATTGTCGCCGTGGTGGTTCTTTAGTTGTTCCATCAAGCGCAGCTGAGCTTCATGTTCAACAGGCTGATGGGTTGGACCGTCTTCTCCAACTCTGAAGGCATCATGCGTCCAGATAAACTTAACAGGAAGCTGCATAAGGGCAGACATACGCAAGGCAGGTTTCATGTAATCTGAAAATACGAAGAAGGTCCCGCAAGCGGGAATTACACCGCCATGCAAGGCCATCCCGTTCATTACACATGCCATAGTGAGCTCGCTTACTCCTGCCTGAAGGAAAGCTCCTGAGAAGTCTCCATTCGTAAAAGCATGACTATTGTTGAGAAAACCGTCAGTTTTATCTGAATTGGAAAGGTCGGCAGAGGCAACAATCATATTTTCCACACCCTTTGCGAAAGCCGCCAACACCGTTGCGGAGGCATTTCGTGTTGCTGCACCCGGTTTTTGCGCAATTTTGGAGAAATCAAATTCAGGCGTTTCCCCCGAAAGGAAAATCTCCAGTTTCTTTTCCAAATCGGGATTTGCAACCGCCCATTTATCCTCTTCCAGATTCTTTTCATCTGCCCATTTGAGCAAAACTTCTCTCCTTTTCCTGTAGAGTTCTTCGACTTCAGGGAAGATCACAAAAGGATTTTCAGGATCACCCCCAAGATTTGCGATGGTCTTTTTAAAAGAAGCGCCTGCATGGGAGAGTGGTTGGCCATGAGTTGAGCATTGACGCTCAAAATTGGAACCATCCTCCTTCACAGCGCCTTTTCCCATGATCGTCTTTCCGATGATCAAAGATGGACGTTTCTTCTCCTTTAAGGCCGATTTCAGCGCTTCACGGATCTCTCCGGCATCGTTGCCATTGATGGTTGTAACATTCCAGTTCCAGGCTTTGTATTTGGCGGCAGTATCCTCAGAAGTTACTGAACAGGTTTCTGTTGATAACTGAATATCGTTTGAATCATAGAACATGATGAGGTTGCTCAATCCAAGATACCCGGCCAACCGGCCTGCTCCCTGAGATATCTCCTCCTGCACTCCCCCATCCGAAATAAAAGTATAGGTTTTATGGGCCATCCATTCTCCAAAACGGGAAACCAAGAAGCGTTCGGTAATGGCAGCGCCTACTGCCATGGTATGGCCTTGGCCCAAAGGCCCAGAAGTATTCTCAACACCCCTTTCCGGATCAACTTCCGGGTGACCCGGAGTTACAGAACCCCATTGGCGAAAATTCTTGAGGTCTTCCATAGAAAAATAACCTCCCAGTGAAAGCGCGGAATAGAGCATTGGTGACATGTGTCCCGGATCCAGGAAAAATCTATCCCTGAAAGGCCAGGTCATGTCAGCCGGATCATATTTTAAAAATTCTGAATAGAGGACATTGATGAAGTCCGCTCCTCCCATAGCTCCCCCCGGATGACCGGAATTCGATTTTTCAACCATCGCGGCAGAAAGAATCCGAATGTTGTCTGCAGCTTTGTTGACAATTGTATTATTCATTTTGAAAATATAGAATGGTGTGATTATTTGGGAAGAATGATTCGAACCATCAAAACTCCATCAATGCCTTCAATTTTTTGTTTTACCTCCTCGGCAATAAAATTTTGGTCTGTATCAATGATGTTATAGGCAACCTCGTTTCTATTGCGGTTGAGCATATTGGAGATATTGATTCCTTCCTGAGCCAGAATGGATGTAATTTGACTTACCATGGTTGGAACGTTGCGGTTGGCGATTATAATTCTTGCACAACATGTTCGATCCATGGTTGCTTTTGGGAAATTCACAGAGTTTCTAATGTTTCCGTTCTCCAGAAAATCCATCAGTTGATTGGCGCCCATAATGGCGCAATTTACTTCAGATTCATTGGTGGATGCTCCTAAGTGCGGAATTGGAATAACTCCGGGGACATTTAGCATGGTGGCATCCGGAAAATCCGTTACATAACGGGTAACTTTTTTGCGTTCAATGGCTGCAATGATATCCGGGTTTGAAACCAACTCACCCCTGGCAAAATTCAATATCTTCACTCCGTCTTTCATAACGGCGATTTTTTCTGAGTTAATCAATCCACGTGTTGCATCCATCAATGGAACATGCAATGTAATGAAATCGGCTTGTGAAAGGCATCCCTCAATACTCTCTGATCTGACAATGCTTTGGTCAAGCTTCCAGGCATTATCAACCGTAATGAATGGATCGAAACCTATTACCTTCATTCCAAGGGACTTTGCCACATTGGCGACCAAAACACCTATGTCGCCCAGACCAATGATGGCAAGGGTTTTCCCTTTTAGCTCTATCCCTCCAAAGGCTGCTTTCCCCTTTTCTACAAGAGCTGGAACCTTGTCACCGTCAGTTAGAAGTGTTTGGGCCCAGGCGATTCCTCCGGTGATATCCCTGGAAGCCAGCAACATTCCAGCTATCACCAATTCCTTTACGGCATTGGCATTGGCTCCCGGTGTATTAAAGACCACAATACCTTTCTCAGTACAACGATCAATTGGAATATTGTTCACTCCAGCACCTGCCCTTGCTACAGCTTTGAGAGATGCCGGAAGTTCCATTTCATGCATCGAAAAACTACGTAACAAAATAGCATCCGGATTGGGAGTCTCACTGACTATCTCATACTTTGACAATGGAAAAACCTGAAGACCTTCGTGGTCAATCTTATTCAGCGTTTGAATTTTTAGCATTTTGAACTTTTTTTAGGTGACCTGATTAATTGAAGCAAATATCATGATAATTGGTGCAAGATGAAACAACATGCAGACAATTTTAACGTTAAATTCAAATACCCGGAAAGTTTAAAATAAATTTCACTCTCATCTCAGGATTTGTCTTTGTAAGTTAACTAATTTATAACGACATTTCAAATAGGCTTTGGAAAACAATAAAGAAGCCGTCCCTGTGCTCAGAGACGGCTTCGATTTATATTGTGTTTTTTGATTATTCGATAACCAAGGTTTCAGTTCTGCGGTTGACGGCGTATTCGGCTTCAGTGCATTTCACGCCATCTTTACATTTGTTGACAGGTTGTGTTTCACCGAAAGCCTGAGCATTCACCCTGGAAGCGCTAATACCTTTGGCTGTAAGGTAATCGAGTACCGATTTGCCTCTTTTTTCAGTAAGCTTCATGTTGTAGCTTGCAGGGCCTCTACTGTCAGCATGTGATTTCATCTCCAGATTTACAGAAGGATTCTCTTGCATATCCTTGGCCAAACGATCCAATTCAGACTTAGAAGTAGGATTCAAATTCCATTTGTCAAATGCAAAGTACACCTTGAAAATTTCACCTACACAAGAAGGAGTTACGTGTTTTGGAGGTGCCGGTGGAGCAGGAACTGGTTTGGGCTCTGGTTTGGGCTCTGGTTTGGGTTGCGGTTTTGGCGCTTCAACAACCGGAGCTGGTTTCACTGGTTTTTTACCAAGCATAAAGGATAATCCTGCATGGCTATACAAATAATTCTCACGAACTGCACCAATCAGGAATGTTTTTCCCAATCCCCCCTGATTAACTCCGTCCAAACGGTTGGTATTAACCCAACTCCATTGTGTACCGAGATCCAGTCTTAAGTTGTCTGATAAACGGTAAACGAGGCCTACGCCAACAGGAACAGTCCAATATCTCCAGGGCCCCTGAACAGTGGGATCCGTAAAATTCTTGTTGTTAACATGTGTCAGGCCTGTTCCAAGTTTAGTATACCAATAAATCTTTCTGTCTATTTTATTTTTTGAGAAAAGGTTGCTCATGTTCCAAACTGTATTCAAAGCAAATTCATTGATCCCAGTTTTAAAAGCACTGTATATCGTTACGGGAGAACCAGTCAAAGTGGTGCCATTGTATGCCGCTTCCAACGCAAAAACATGGGTAAAATTCTTTTTGACAAGAACACCGTATCCGAGGGTGTAATTTGAATTAAAATTGTTAAAATACTTCAGAAAGTCACTCTTCGAAACCACATAAGATCCAGTAAAATTAGATACTCCAGCATTCACACCAATTTCCCACCTGTTATAGGGCAATTTCTCACCCTTCTCCTGAGCAAAAATAAGGGAATAGCTCAAGAAGAGAAATACAGCTACTAAGCTAAGTTTTTTCATAATAGACGATTTAAGATTGATTGACAATATACTTATTTAATATTTGTTGTATTTAGATTATGCAAATTAACAAAAGTTTGAAAAGAAATACAACTTTTTTTTTATTTATTTTACAATATTTTAACAAATCATGCAATTAAATTTAATCTTTTGTGAAATTACGCTAAATTGTTTTATATCTGATGAATAAATGAATCTCTTTTCTTATTTATATTCATGCGGAATCACCACCATAAAGTTTTGTAAGCATGATTCTTGTTAGGAAAAAAACAAAATATTCCCAAAAAGCCATTCCAATTTATAAATAAACAATTTAAGTTAATAATTGTTCAGAATTACAGTTTATACTTTAAACATAAAATTGAAGAAAAAAGATGAATTCATTTTATATATCCAACATTTCAGGCAGCTCAATTCAACTTAATGCGAATGAATCGAAACATTGCATCAAAGTTTTGAGACTAAAAAAGGGAGACATGGTTCAACTTATGAACGGGAACGGCTCTTTGTATAAAGCTGTCATTCAAGATCCTGATTCAAAAAAATGCCTCCTGGAGATAGTGGAAGAAGAAAAATTTCAAAGCACCCGGAATTTTCGATTAACCATTGCCATTGCACCTACCAAAAATAACGAAAGATTTGAATGGTTTATTGAAAAAACGACTGAAATTGGCATCGACAGAATTGTTCCAATAATTTGTCAACATTCTGAACGTAAAGATATTAAATCGGAAAGATTAGAGAAAATATTGATCTCTGCAATGAAACAGTCAGGGCAAACCTTTCTTCCCGAACTTGCTTCATTGATCTCATTCAAAGAGTTTGTCAATTCAACTTTTGACGGCATTAAACTGATTGCCCATTGCGAATCCGGTGAAAAGAGACTACTCAAAAATTCTGTTCTGCCCGGTAAAAATATTCTTATACTTATTGGTCCTGAAGGAGATTTTGATCCCTCGGAAATAAAACTGGCCTTAGAAAAGGGTTTTATCCCCGTCTCTCTTGGGAACTCCAGACTTAGAACGGAGACTGCTGGAATCGTCGCATGCCATACAGTTTGTTTGATCAACGAAAAATAAAAACCGCCGGAAAATGTCTTTCCGACGGTTTTTGTATATAAACTATCATCCGATAGGAAAACAAACAATTATTTATTTTGCTCCAACTGAAGGGTTTTGGTAGTAGCATCGCAAACAGTGGCAGGTCCCCAATATTGAATTGGCCCCGGATATACGAAGGAGGTATGAATAGCCCACTCGTCACGTTGGGCAGCAAATGCCTTAAACGGCGCACCATCCATTCGAACCAGGGCTTTTTGAATGACCGGTTTCATGACTCCATTTCTCCGCTCCATGTTCATCATCATGGTAATAGGAACTCCGCCTGCGACCCATTCATTGGAGGATTTTGTCGTGTTTCTGACAGATGCCATGTAACCGGATTTACCGCCAGCAATGAGTATCGCGGCCGTTTGACCCAAAGAATAGCAGTAATCCGCGTCAAAATTGGAAGGTACTGCACAGCGCCCTTCGTAACCAAAAAAGTGATTTTGAGCCGAAAATTTCACTTTAGCAATTCCCTGCTTTTTCAGGATAGAGAGCTGCTTTTCAACCATCTCGATCAATAGTTTTTCTGTCTCAATTCTTGATACCTGCACATTTCCATGAGGATCACGGTCAAGGGTAAGCTGTTTGGCAATACCTTTTGGCAATACCTTAAAAACTTTACCTGATGCTTCAGAAAGTTGTTTGATCACAAAATCACGCTTGTCATCATCAGTTGCAATGGCTATAAATGCTTTCGCGGAGGCTGAACCTTCGGCAAGAAGTTCATTCAACTCATCAATCAATATTTTCATTTCAGGAATGAACTCTATCAAACCTTCAGGAATCAGCGCAACACCAAAATTTTCGTTATTTACTGCCCGTTTGGTAATGGTTCTAACCAGATCATCCACTATTTGTTGCAATGTTTGCTCTTTGAATGCTACTTCTTCAGAAATCAGGCAAATATTTGGCTGAGTCTGAAGGGCGCATTCCAATCCGATATGAGAGGCTGAACGTCCCATTAATTTGATGAAATGCCAATATTTTTTGGCGGAGGTAGCATCACGCATGATGTTTCCAATCAACTCGGAATAGACTTTACAGGCCGTGTCGAAACCAAAAGAGGTCTCAATCATTTCGTTTTTCAAATCGCCATCAATCGTTTTGGGACATCCAATTACCTGAACACCACTCTTCTTTCGCAGATAATATTCCGCCAAAACACAGGCATTGGTATTGGAATCATCACCACCAATAATGACGATGGCCGAAATGGAGAGCTTCTTGCAAATATCAAGCCCTTTATCGTATTGCTCATTTTCCTCCAGTTTTGTGCGACCTGATCCAATGATGTCAAATCCGCCGGTATTTCTAAATTCCTCAACGATATCGCTGGTAAGTTCTATGTAATCGTGAAGCACCAACCCGCTGGGACCGCCCATAAAACCATACAAACGGTTGGCTGGATTCAATTTTTTCAAAGCGTCGAAAATACCGGATATCACATTGTGACCCCCGGGAGCTTGTCCTCCTGACAGAATAACTCCAACATTCACAATCTTTGTAGTAACAGCTTCCTCACTTTTTTCCAAAGTGAGAATCGGCATCCCGTAGGTATTTGGAAAGAGCTTCTTTATTTCATCCTGGTCGGCAACTGATTCAGTACTCTTCCCGGCTACTATTTTAACATTTCCCTGCAAAGCTTTTGGCACCTTTGGCGCATACTTTGCCCTTTCTATTTGTAAGGCACTCTTGATCATATTCTTTAAAAAAATCTATTTGTACTATTTACACAAAATAACAGTACAAAATCCGAATATTCCGCAATCATACCCACTATCCTGCAAGATTTGACAATCTTTTAATATTCACACAAAACAAGAAAGTATTTGTATTTTTACCGGTTCGTAAAATTGAACATTCAAACGGTTCACTATGTCTCAAGATCTTAAAAATCAATATATTGAAATTAAAGGTGCAAAAGTCCACAACCTTAAAAACATCGATATAAAGATTCCCAGAAATAAATTGGTTGTCATCACCGGACTTTCAGGTTCCGGAAAATCATCCCTTGCTTTTGATACTTTGTATGCCGAAGGACAGCGCCGGTATGTTGAATCGCTCTCCTCCTATGCCCGTCAGTTTCTTGGAAGAATGGACAAACCGGAAGTGGATTACATCAAAGGCATACCGCCTGCTATAGCAATCGAACAGAAGGTTAATACCCGCAATCCCAGATCCACGGTAGGTACCTCCACCGAGATTTACGATTACATCAAATTGCTTTATGCCAGAATTGGAAGGACTTTTTCGCCAATTTCCGGAAAACAGGTAGTTAGGCATGAAGTGGTGGATGTAGTGAACTATTTAACCTCCTTCCCAATCGGCACCAGAATTACCATCGTCTCTCCCATGCAGCTTAACAAGGGAAGAAACCTGGCAAAAGAGGCAGAATTACTTCTGCAACAAGGATTTACCAGACTTGAACTGGATGGAGCAGTAATTAAAATAAGTGATCTGGACCGTTACAAAAATAAACCTGTCGAAATAAATGTTCTTATTGACAGAATGCCGGTTTCGGAGGATGAGGATTTCCCATCCAGAATCGCGGATTCTGTACAAACTGCCTTTTTTGAGGGTAAAGGTGAGTGCCTTACCAGGATAGAGCAGGAGAATTCTACAGAAACCAGGAAATTTTCCAACCGCTTCGAATTGGACGAAATTATCTTTGAAGAGCCTTCCCTTCACCTTTTTAGCTTTAACAACCCAATTGGCGCCTGTCCTGTTTGTGAAGGTTACGGTAAGACCATCGGTATCGATGAAGACCTTGTGGTTCCTAACAAATCACTATCCGTTTTCAGTGATGCCCTGGTTTGCTGGAAAGGTGAAAAAATGGGAGAATGGAAGGATCAGCTCATCAAGCATGCAGCCAAATTTGATTTTCCGATTCACAAACCATACTATGAGCTTTCAACAGCGCAGAAAAGATTACTTTGGACTGGCAACAGCTATTTTGAGGGACTAAATGCCTTTTTTAAGCAGTTGGAGGAGCAAACATACAAGATCCAATACAGGGTCATGCTTTCCCGGTACCGTGGAAAGACAACCTGTCCTGAATGTGAAGGTACAAGGCTAAAAAAGGAAGCTGCATTTGTAAAGGTTTCAGGTAAATCGGTAACAGAACTTGTAAATCTTCCAATAACAGAGCTGCAACAATTTTTCAAGCAACTCTCGCTTTCCGAAACAGATCAGGTAGTAGCAGAAAGACTTTTGATCGAAATCAACAACAGAATTGAGTTCCTTTGCGATGTTGGGTTGGGTTATCTGACCCTAAACAGGCTCTCATCCACCTTATCAGGAGGAGAATCCCAGAGGATTAACCTGGCTACCTCACTTGGAAGCAGCTTGGTAGGCTCAATGTACATTCTGGATGAGCCATCGATCGGTCTTCATGCCCGTGACACCGGACGATTGATAAAAGTCCTGCGAAAGCTCCAACAGCTTGGAAATAGTGTCATTGTAGTCGAGCATGACGAGGAGATCATCCGGGCAGCGGATTACCTGATTGACATTGGCCCATTGGCCGGTCAGCATGGCGGAGAGGTTGTGTTTGAAGGAACACTGGAAGAGTTGCTGCTTAATCCTGTTGGCAGTACCGCCAAATACCTGACCGGGGCCGAGAAAATTCCGGTACCTGATCATCGTCGCAAATGGAACAATTATCTCGAAATAACCGGTGCAAGGGAGAACAACCTGAAAGGATTTGATGTAAAATTTCCGCTCAATACACTGACTGTCATCACAGGAGTCAGCGGATCGGGCAAATCATCATTGATTAAACGCATACTCTATCCCGCTCTCTCAAAATATTATGGCGGATATGGTGAGAAGACTGGCGATCATACAGGTCTTGGGGGAGATCTGGACAGAATCACGGCCATTGAATTTGTAGATCAGAACCCAATAGGGAAATCATCCAGGTCCAATCCAGTCACCTACCTAAAAATCTATGATGAGATCAGAAAGTTGTATGCCGAACAACCGGCAGCAAAAGTCAATGGATTTACGCCATCCCATTTCTCTTTCAACATTGACGGTGGAAGGTGTGAAACCTGCCAGGGAGAGGGAGAGATTAAGGTGGAAATGCAATTTATGGCCGATATTCTTTTAACCTGTGAAAGTTGCGGAGGCAAAAGATTCAAATCTGATGTTTTGGATGTAAGCTATCGCTCGAAAAATATTTTTGAATTACTTGAGCTTACTGTTGATGAAGCAATCGAGTTTTTCAATGAAAAACCAACAGGAAAAAAGATTGCCAAAAAATTACAGCCACTGCAAGATGTTGGGTTAGGGTATGTTCATCTGGGTCAATCCTCGAGCACACTTTCAGGAGGTGAAAGTCAGCGGGTAAAACTAGCCTCATTCCTTGCCAAGGAAAAAGAAGGAGCGACACTTTTTATCTTCGATGAACCCACAACGGGATTGCATTTTCATGACATCCACAAATTACTTGACTCCATGAATGCTTTGATTTCCAGAGGTCATACCGTACTAGTCATCGAACACAATCCTGAGGTTATCAAGGTAGCCGACTGGGTAATTGATCTTGGACCAGAGGGGGGAGATCAGGGAGGGTACAAGCTTTATGAAGGAACGCCTGAAGGTTTAGCAAGATGCAGTTCTTCCTTTACCGGCTCATTTCTTAGTAGACACCACCTTATTTAACACGTTAATCATACTCAGCAGGCAGGCTTATTTAAATAATTTTATCTTTGTCGTATACAAAAAGGAAAACAGAAACTGATGGATAATCCGGACAAACTAAACCGTTTAAAATCTGCCATAAAGACGAGTAACCAGGAATTAATTGATCATGCACTGGAGGAGATAAAAACCAAAGGTGACGAATCTTATGTTGCCCCGCTGATTACATTTCTTCACCAAACAACAAGCAAAGAGGTTAAAGAGATTATCTACCAGTTGTTTATTGATTTAAAGCATGAAAATTCGGTAGATCAACTAATCCAAGAGCTTAAAAATGAAAAGGATCTGGACATTTTGGAACGGTTGGTAGCCTCATGCTGGCAAAACGGTCTGAATTACAGCAAGCACCTTCCCTTCTTCGTTCAGCTCATCATCGATCAGGAGTTCCAGATTGCTTTCGAAGCTTTTACGGTCATCGAAAATATGTATGGCAAAATAGAGGGAGATACAGAATCCATGCTTTTGAACAAAATTGAAAAAAGCCTGTCTCTTGCGGAAGAGAGAAAACTGTATCTGTTAAAAGGATTGTTGGAAATTATACCAAATATTCCACTAGATCAGGATCCGGTTGATTTTTAATCGGCATTATTTAACCATGATACGACAAAAAAGAGTTTGCTGCTGCCTATTTTCCCATGCTACCAGATCTCAAGTAAAGTGTTTTCTGCTTGTCATTGTCCTTGGCATTGGCCTTTTTTCGCCGATTACATCAAATGCTCAGGATCCTCAGTTTTCACAATTTTACTCGAATCCGCTCTATCTTAACCCCGGATTTGCCGGAACCAGTACATATCCCCGTATAGTATCCAACTACCGGAACCAATGGCCTGCCTCAGGAAATACATTTGTTACCTATAATCTTTCCTACGACAAATATATATTGGGAATGAATGGCGCCATCGGCTTTCAGGCGCTTTATGACAGGGAGGTTGATGGTAATATTAACACGGTTCAGAGCTCTTTCATTTATTGCCACCACATCAAAATCAACGACCGGTTTTTCCTTACCACAGCGCTACAGGCCGGCTTCATCCTGAAGCAATTCAATACTAAAAACCTGATCTTTCCCGGTATGATTAACCAGGAGAATGGTTCGATTACAGATAATTATGCTTTACCGGTAGAAAGCGGACAAAAAATATTTCCTGATTTTACTTTTGGGATGGTAGGGCAACGAAATGATACCTATTTTGGTTTTGCACTCAGTCACCTGACTAATCCCAACCAGTCCATCATGGAGGGAGACAGAATGGGAAGATTGCCGATGAAATTTACATTGCACATCGGAGCAAAAACGCATGATTTCGTAAGGGAACTGTTTTCGAAGGGTTTCTCTCTTTCACCAAATGCCATTTACCAACAACAGGGAGTTTTTAAACAATTGAACCTGGGAATGTATATGGTTATTACCAACTCCCTCACCTTTGGGGCCTGGTACAGAAACAACCTCTCAGCCCGTCCTGATGCCATTATCGGGATGGTCGGTTATTCTACAACCTTCTTTCAATTGGGATACAGCTTCGATTATGTGCTTTCTGATCTCTCTACCTACAGTATGGGTTCACATGAAATCTCCCTTATTTTTTACCTGGAAAGAAACCTCCGGAAAAGGCCATTTTACGATACAATGCGAATACCGACCCTCTGATTCCCTTCAACCTTAATCCAACAACATCACGGTTCCTGTTTGCCGGTGGGCTTTCCCAAGAAAATCGATGAACTCCAGTATCCAGATGTAATTACCAACCTGTGCCATCGAACCGTCAGATAACCTGCCATCCCATCCCTTAATTTCATTTTTACATTCGAAAACCACATCGTTCCAACGGCTTAATATTTTCAGATGGTAACCATCCGTTTGAACTCCATTGATATAAAGGAGAAATTGACGGTCTGCCGGATTTTTCGCCCTTGGAGAGAAGGCATTCGGCGTGAAAATTTTATGAATTGCTACGACCAGCTCTTTGCCTGTCGTGTCACTGCAATCGAATTCATTGTAAACTGTTTGTATAATTTTTTTAATCCCCACACTCCCAAAATTGTGAGAAGGATTTTGCAAAACTGACCGTGTCCCGTCGCCAAAATCCCAGTCAAAATGGATAGCGCCTATACTTCGATCGGCAAAAGAGACTAGCGGTTGATCATTGTAAACCATATAGGGATTCATCGAAAATCCGGCTTTAGGATTCGGGCAAACAGAAATATACTTCTTTTCTTCTACCATTGCCCTGCAGCCTGTAATTTTCGAGAGCGCGTTTACCTGAATATCAAATGAATGATCTGGGATTAGGAAAGAATGGAGCATTTCATCTCCCGATTGAGTTGTGCCATCACCGAAACTCCACTGATAATCCAGCTGATCGAAAGCGTCGTTTGGTTTTGCCTTAAATCGTACATGAAGCGGTGCACAACCCGATCTGACATCCGAAGTGAAAGAAAATACCGGCTTTCTCTTGAGATTTATGACCTTCGTTTCACTTTTGCAGCCATATTGCGAAACGACCTGCAGTGATACAGTGGAGGTTGGATGATTGATAAGGTCAAAAACCAGAGGACCCTGTGTGGTCCCCGGAGCCTGAACTATTTCTTCGGCATCCAGTCTTGCCAAATCCCAATTGAATTTATCCTTATCTGTGGCTGATCCGATGTAGCTTAAAGTATTATGACCCGGTTCAAGACAAGACTCCGGATCCAATGAGAATCCGACAGTGGGGATCGGCGCTGCATAGACCATTTCCCTGACAAGAGACTGATCACTGCAGCCATGGCTGCTCAGGACGGCAAGGGAGACATTGTAACGACCCTCGGCATTGTATCCGTGCTGAGCGTTCATTCCTTCAGCTTTGCTGCCATCTCCCCAATCCCAGTTGTATTGTACTCCCACCCCATTGTCTAAAGCCTGAAACGCGAACAGGTCGTTTACGCATTGAATGGGATTTTGGACTGAGAATTCAGCTTTAGGTTTTGGAAACACACTGATCCATTGAGGCTTAAACAGCGTGTCTTTGCACCCTGTTATTTTGGATTCGGCAAATATGCTGATATCATACGATTGTTTTGGATTCGGATATGTATAAGAAAACTGTGCACCATAATTGATGTCATTGTTGCCAAGATCCCACTTATAGTCTACCTGATCAAATGATCCATGCGTGATAGCGCTAAAGGTGAGAGACAATGGGGCACATCCCAGACTATCTGATGCAATTACTGAAAAGTCAGGGTTCCGCTGCAACCGGAGCTGCTTTCTATCGCTGGTACAACCTTCTTTTGATACAACCTGCAGTCCTATTGTTACTTTTGGTTGGGTTTTCAAATCAAATATCAGCGGTCCTTTTGTAATACCTGGATTTTTGATGATCTCGCCAGGTATAAAACCAGACAAATCCCAGTTATAACGGGCATAATCATCTCCTGTTCCGGTATAATGAAGGGTTTGTGTACCCACTTTCAGACATTGGTTATCGCTTATATCAAAACTGATGGTGGGTTTTTCGTTGAACCGGATGGTGAAATTTGTATCAACAGCACAGGCATAATCACCGGTTGCCCTGAAAGTAAAAGGGAAAGCGCCAAATTGAGGAACTACTGCTGTAAGTCCTGTAACTGATACGGCAGGATTAGCGCTGTACAATGAATACTGCCCTCTGTCTGCGGTTATGTTCACGATGGTGGATTTTACTCCGCAGATTTCAGTGTCCAACTTGCTAAGATTTAGTTTTGGGGTGTAGCCAATATTAACATGGATCGTATCCCTGGCGCTGCATCCATATTTATTTGTTGCCTGAACGCTGTAACTACCTGTTAAATTGGCCGAAATCTTTTGTGTGGATGCATTGGTCGACCATAGATAGGAGGTAAAACCGGCTCCGGCATCAAGAAGAATGGACGGCTCACGACAGATGGTTGTATCGGCGCCCAGGTTTACAACAGGATTGCTTTCAAATACATAGACCTGCTTATTCAGGGTGCATCCGTCGGGGGTGGTCGCTGTAACTGAATAATATCCCTTCTGATTCACGCTGATTTTCTGGGTGGTCTCTCCAGTGCTCCACTGAAAAGTAGAGAAATAAGGACCTGCATCCAGTATTTTGGTTTCACCATGGCACAACAAAATGGTATCTTTTGCAAAATGGATATCCCCTCCGAGATCAAGACGCGTGCTAAGGTTAAAACCTACCCCATATCCGTACGACTCAACGCCTCCAAACCCATACACATAGGCAATGAAACCCTTGCCAGCTTCGGTGCTGGCAAGGTTATGGTTTCCAACAGCAATCTGAACCTGTGCAAAAGCATATCCAGTGTTGGGAAGGGAGGTGAAGGAAATGGGACTATTGTCCAGTTGTATTTGATTTACTGCATCATCCCTGGTTACCACGTTGACAAAAAATTTGTTGGTTATTTCGGGAGTGTCGTAGGCTACAAAAGTTACCTGTTCCCTGGTTTCATCTACCGGACTGATAACCAACATCGATGGATCTCCATCCCATGCACCGCCCTGCGGAATTGAAGGCGGACGGTCAAATTCGTTAGAAGCGCTGTACTGAGCAAGAAGAACTGGATGGTCACTTTCGATTAAGGAGGGCTCATTTGCATTCAATATGAATTCATAAAATTCACCGCGATTCCTAACAACCGGAATTTTATTACCAACTTTGATAGTGGTTTGATCCACAGAAGAAAGGATCCGATAGATATCTTTTCCTCTCGATTTTAAAGGAACAGCTACAAATTTTCTGCCCCAGGAACGGAGCGGCGGAATCTGTTCGTAAAGATGGTCCCATGCATAGCTGGATGTTACCGGCACTGTGGTAGCCCAGGATCCGGAATACAAAGCGACGGGCTTATCGCTTTTGATGTTGCTGCCTGTCAAATCCCCCTGACCAATGAGACCCGGGGCGTTCATCGATTGAACCTGGTAGAGTTCACCTTTGTTCAGGGTAATGGTAAAGGGAACATTGGCAGGTTGTAGCCGATCTGTAATTTTATTGGGCGTTATGGTCACGGCGGTCTGATCTTCCGATGCAACCACCACAAATTCACTGTTTTTGCCATTGGTGAGCGTGATAAACCCGCAGAAAATATTGAACACAGACTGAACCTCGTTATGTGGTTCATAGCACATGGCATAATACTCGTTGCCAAGCGCCTCGACCGGAAAAATCACTGCCGCATCTGCCGAGTTATAACCCCAGTTCATGGCGTAAAGGTTCAGGGGTTGATCGGAGACCAGGTGAAGGGCCTTCGCTTCAATATTTTCGGACCCTGATGGTTCACCCAATGACCTGTCAATTCTGAATTTTTTGGGAATATTTGGTTGCAAAATGTCTGAGATGATGGTGGTACCCGGTCTTCCAACCGCAATGGTAAACTGACAATTAAACCTGGAGGTTACTGTTACTTCCAGATAATTTACCGGTACCGGTGTAGGACAACCGAAGCCCGGCCGGTTTTCCATAAAGCCAAACCAAAATTCCTTGCCTTCTGTGGTTTTGACACAAATATCCGATGGGCCCAAAGCCGAAAGCTTTGAAAGGTTCGAAAATACAAATATCAGAATAAGTCCATATTTGATCATCGCACAAAGATCGGATTTTAAAGGGCAAAATGAAGAAAGATGGATTAAAAAATCAAAGTAACCGTTCCATTCTGGTAATGGAATTTTCCAAGAAAATCTTCATAATAAAGTAACCAAATGTAATTCCCGGCAGGGGCGAAAGAGCCGTCCGATAACCTGCCGTCCCATCCTTTCAACTCATTTTTGGTCTCAAAAATTACATCGTTCCATCTGCTCACTATTTTTAGATGGTATCCTTTTTGAAGGACTCCGTTGCAATAGGGAAAAAACTCCCTGTCGACAGGATTCGGCGCAGCGGGTGAAAAAGAATTCGGAACAAATATCTTTAGCAATGAGATGATTACCTCATCCGAAATGGTATCAGAACATCCAAATTCATTGATGGATTCAAGCAAAACCTGTCGGGGACCAACCGCCGTGTATTTGTGGGTCGGATCCTTGATGTGTGAGAAAAGTCCATCGCCGAAAGTCCATAGGAAATGGTCAGCGCCTGCGGATTCATTTGTAAATGTGGCAACAGGATTTTCATTGCTCAGAATCTTCTGTTTGATTGTAAATGAGGCCTTTGGTTGTGGAAACACCTTCACAAACGACGGTTTGTACAGGGTATCCTTACAACCTGTTGTTTTTGAATCCGCAAAAAGCGTTATGTCATAAACCAAATCCGGAAAAGGATAAGTATGAGCTACTGTAGAACCATACCCCCATTTACCATCTCCCAGATTCCATTTGTAATCAACCTGGTCGACTTTATCTGCTGTTAACGCATTGAAGTCAACCAAGAAGGGGATGCATCCCGAACTATCTTTGACCTGCAAGGCAAATTTGGGAATACGTTGCAATTCCAGGGCCTTGGTTTCGCTGATACAAACTCAAAGACCAAAGGTCCCTTTGTGTCTCCCGGTTTTTTAATCAACTCGTTGGGCATAAAGGCCGACAAATCCCAATTGTAGTGGTCCTTGTCATCTGCAGAGCCTGTATAAAGCAAAGATTGCGGCCCTGTTTCAAGGCATTTGTTATCGCTGATAGAAAAATCCACATTGGGAACCGGCGCTACATAAAGGAAATTCAATTTTTTGACCGTGTTGATACATTTCTTATCGGTTGTTGCAGTCAGTTGCACAGTATAATAGCCATCCTTAGCATAGGAATGCGAAGCTCCTTTTCCCTGGTGTTCCAAGTTTCCGTCACCCCAATCCCACAGGTAATCTACAACATTCTCCGTATTTGTAGCGGCAAAATTAAACTGGAAAGGTTGGCACAGGATCGAATCATGCACAGAGAAATCAAGGTCTGGGATTACACTTATCTCTTTGATGACCTGACTGTTATGGCACCCCAACTCCATAACATGGAGGTAAAGGTCACGTTTGGTACGGTCCAGACCCAATTTAACATGCATTTGTGTTCTACCAATCTCATTTGCCACCGTATCTTTTGCAAAAACCCAGGTAAAACGGGTTAAATTCGGCTCTGCATCCCCAAGATATTTCGCATCAAGGCTATACCCGTAACATGTAGTGTCGTCTACAGAAATTTCTACGGTTGGTATTTTATGGAACCCAATTGTAAAGTTTGTGTCCGACCTGCAGGTAAACTGGTCGATGGATCTATAACTAAACGGGAAAGTTCCATACTTGGAAACGTTGGCTGAAAGACCATTGATGGTCACTGAAGGGTCTGTGCTTCCAAGAAGGTATTGACCCTTGTCAACTGAAATATTCAGGTTGGTAGATTTGACCCCGCAGATCAGTGTATCCAACTTGCTGAGGTCCAATTTGGGATTATTTACGAAATTAACAGAGATATTGTCCTGGTTGGCACATCCATATTTGTTCCGTACCTGAACACCATAACTTCCGGGAGATTTCACCTCATAAGTCCTGAGCGTATCTTTTGTTGTCCACAGATAAGAAGACAATCCAGCTCCTGCATCCAGCAATAACAATTTGGGATTACATATCGTGGTATCGTTTCCGAGGTTCAACTTTGGAATTTCATGAAATCCGGCCTTAAAAACTGTATCTGCAATACATCCATACGGATCAGTTGCAATGAATGTAAATGGATAGGTGCCAAACTGAGGTACGGTGGCCGTCAGGCCATTGAAAGTTATCAGCGGATTATCCGCTTTCAGTTGGTACTTTCCCTTGTCCGCAGTAAGGTTAAAGGTCGAAACCTTGCTGCCACACATCAAGGTATCGAGACCACTCAGGCTAATTTTAGGTTTGGCAACAAAAAACACGTAGAGTGAATCACTGCAGGGACAATCGTACTTGTTTTTCGCCAGAACACTATACATCCCCTGAGTTTTGGCAATAATGTAACTGACAGTATCCTTTGTATTCCAGTTGTAGGATAGGAACCCTGGTCCTGCATCAAGCTTTATGCTCTTTGGAAAGCATACTGTGGTGTCATTCCCGAGGTTGATAACCGGGTTGCTTACGTAGGTATAGATGCTGTCCTTTAAAGTACAACCATCTGATGTAGATGCTCTTACACTTGAATATCCGGCCTTGGTTACAAAGATGGTCTGGGTTGTATCTCCGGTGCTCCATAAAAATTTCGAGAAATGCGACCCAGCATCCAGAATTTTCGCCTGCCCTTTGCAAAGTAAAATGGTATCCTTCACAAAATGGAGATCCCCGCCCAGGTCCAGTTTGATGCTGAGGTTAAAGCCAACACCATAACCATACGATTCAACACCTCCGTAACCATAAACATAAGCGATAAATCCTTTACCCGGCTGCGAGCTGTTCAGATTGTGATTTCCTTTTGTGATAGCGACCTGTGCGTAAGCAAATCCAGAACTGGGTAGTATTTGAAAAACAATCGGCTGACCATCCAATGTTATAAAACTGCTGTATTCAATTTTAGTAACTACATTGACAAAATATTTACTTTTGATGTTGGGGGAATCATAAGCGACGAAAGTAACGGCCTCCCTGGTTTCATCCACCGGACTGATTATCAACATAAGAGGATCTCCATCCCAGTTGCTTGAACTCACACCCGCAGGTCGATCAACACTGTTGGAGACCATGAACTGGGCCAGCAGGATTGGATGGTCGCTCTCAATATAAGAGGGTTGATCTTTTGTGAGTTTGAATTCGTAAAACTGCCCTTTGTTCAACACAATTGGATTGTTGCTTCCTATCCGGATACTTGTTTTGTCCTCTGAAGCTATGATCCTGAACCGGTCTTCGCTTCTTCCTTTCAGGGGTACCGTAACAAATTTCCGACCCCACGACCGTACCGGAGGGATCTGTTCATAGAGGTGATCCCATGCATCAACATTTGAATCTGCCGGAATGGTTGTTGACCAGGATCCGGAATAAAAAGCCACAGGCTTATCACTTTTGATGTAGCTCCCGGTCAAATCCCCTTGCCCGACCAAATTTGCATGGTTCATTGATTGAACCTGGTAGAGTTGACCCTTGTTTAATGTGATGGTAAAAGACACGTTGGCGGCACGAAGCTGATCTGTAATCTTAGTGGGTGTAATTGAGATCTTTGTATTATCCTCGGTAGCGACCACAAGGAACTCGCTGTTTTTCCCATTTCCCGGCGCACCTGACGAACTCTCATTGATATGCGGATCGTAACACATGGCATAATATTCGTTCCCGATGGCGTCGATCGGGAAAATAACTGCAGCATCGGCCGAACTCGGGCTCCAGTTCATCGCAAACACATTCATCGGCTGATCGGATACAATGTGGATCGCCTTTTCTTCAACAACTTCGGAACCAATGGGTTCTACCTGTTGCCAGACTGGCTTAAACCGGTAAGGGGTATTTGGCTGTATCTGGACTGTGTAAGATGGGACTATGGAATTACCCAGGTAAACCTTGAAGTTACAAGTAAATATGGAGGTACAGGTTATTTCCAGGTAATGGCCTGGCTGATGGTGCCTGCTCTCCATAAATCCCATCCAGAATTCTTTTCCTTCCGTCGATTTCATACAGGTATTGGAAGTACTTTGCGCGCTAAGTACCCCAGTTAGAACCAAGAGAAGAAAGAGTGTCAGGCGGATTTTGATCATGAAGAAAATGTCATATAATCAACGTCAAAAGATAAAAAAAACGAATTAAAAAACCAGTGTCAGCGATCCGCTTTGCTTGTGCGGACGGCCCAGAAAATCGAAGCACTCAAGGATCCAGATGTAACTACCGCCAGGCGCATAAACCCCGTTGGCCATTTTACCGTCCCATCCTTTTATCTCATCCCGGCATTCGAAAACGATGTCATTCCATCTGCTGAAAATAGTCAAATGGTATCCTTCCTTTTTGATCCCTTCGGAAGAAAGCAGGAAGACCCTGTCAATGCTATTGGCTGCACCGGGGGAGAATGCGTTTGGAGGGAAAATCTTGTTGAAAGCGACCAGAACAACTTTTGAGGTTGTATCCGGGCAATCAAATTGATTGTACACGGTTTGTATGATTTTTCTCTTCCCAACGACCTCATAATTGTGTACAGGATCTTTCTCCCGCGAATGGGTTCCATCACCAAAATCCCATTTAAAGTTAATCGCATCTGTACTTTGATCCGTAAAAGAGACCTTTGGCAGGTCGTTGTAGACAATATCATGATCCATGACAAAACCCGCCCGTGGATTGGGATGAACAACAATGTACCCGGCATTAAAAACGCTGTCGGAACATCCGGTAATCGTAGATTTTGCACTCAGTCTCATGTCATGTGTCAAGTCAGGAACCATATAACTGTTATTGACATCAGCGCCGGATCCCTTGTTTCCATCTCCAAAATCCCATTGAAAATCCAGTTTGTCGACCGGATCTTCAGGGTGGGCCTGAAAGTTAACCAGCAATGGTGCGCAGCCATCTTTCACCGATGACTTAAACGAAAAGATGGGCCATCTTTTCACCTCCAGCGAGGCCGTAGCGCTCCGACAGCCATAACTTGAGACAACATAGAGCGACAATTGGGTTTTGGGTTTGTTGATCAAATCGAACACGAACGGACCCGCGGTAGTATCCGGCGATTGCACGATCTCAACAGGATCAAAACCCTTTAAATCCCAGAAAAAAGTGTCTTTGGACCCGGCTGTGCCCACATAGCGAAGGGTGTCTTTGCCGGGTTTCAAACAGAGATCAGGGGTTATCGAAAAACCAGCGGTTGGTACAGGTGCCACATAGACCATTCTTTTTATGGCCGCCGTATTGGTGCAGCCCTTATCAGTTGTAACTGTCAATGAAACATCATAATAGCCATCCTTGGTATATGAATGCATAACATCCTTAGTGGCAGCGAAAGACCCATCGCCCAGGTCCCATAGGTAGGTTACTCCTGTTTCTGTATTGAAGCCATTGAATTCGAAGGCTAAAGGCTGGCATTGCACAGCATTTTTGACAGACGCGCTCAATGTCGGAATGACATGGATATCCCTGATGGCATCGCTGTTGGCGCATCCTTCGTCACTGACAATGAGTTTGAGGTCCCTTTTTGTCTGACCAACACCCAAAGGAATCGTCTCGATGTTCCGGCCCAATTTGTTGCTGATGGTATCTCCTCCGAAAATCCAGGTAAAACGGGAATTAAGCAGGTTTGCATTTCCGATATAAGTAGCCTGAAGATTGTAACCGTAACATTGCGACTCGTCGATGGTGAATTTCACATCGGGAATTTTATGAAAGCCCATGGAAAATGAGGTATCCGACCTGCATCCATATTGATCCGTAGCGTTGAATGAAAACGGATATTTTCCGTAAGCCGGTACATTTGCCGATAAGCTGTTTATCTGTACAGCGGGGTTTATACTCGTTAACTGGTAGATTCCCTTGTCGACCGTGATGTTGACTGTTGTAGCCTTACTGCCGCAAATCAATGTATCCAGATGGCTCAAATTTAATCTAGGATTGTCGGTAAAACCCACTTTTATGCTGTCTTTGGTGTAACACCCAAAGCTGTTTTTAACGAGTACATTGTACTTGCCGGATTGTTTGACTTCAATTTTTCGGGTTGTTTCTCCACCCGACCACTGATAAAGCGCCAAACCAGGACCTGCATCAAGGATAATTGAACGGGGATTGCAAATTGTGGTGTCGTTTCCAAGGTTGACTGCTGTTGTCTCATGAAACCCAATGGACACTAAGGAATCAACAACGCAACCGTAACTATCTGAGAGTTTCAGGTCGAACGGATAGATGCCAAAAGAGGCAACCTGAATGGAAGTTGTGGAAAATTGTTCTTTCGAACTTAAATTAGTTATTAACCATTCACCTCTATCTTTGGAAATATTAAGGTTGGTTGCTTTTGATCCACACACCAATTTATTTATTCCGGAAAGATCCATCTTGGGATAGGGATGGACATATACCATGGCAGAATCGGAGGCAGTGCATCCCTTGTCGCTTGTGAGTTTCACGGTATATTTTCCAGGCATATCGGTAACCAGCGATCTTGCCGTAGAACCTGTATTCCAGAGGTAAGAAGTGCTAGGGCCAGGATCAAGCGTAGCTTTATTTCCGGCACAGATATCCACTACCTTTTTGAGTATTGAGACAGGAAGAGGATCGATGTTAACTGTAAATCTCGCAGAATCCCTACAGAATCCGTTGATGGCAGTTACCGTATAGACTGTGGATACATCAGGTTTTGCGATCGGATTCGAGATTTTGGGATTTGAAAGACCGGCAACCGGGGTCCATGAATAGGTTGCAGAATTGTCCTGCTGATTGATCTGGACCGGAATACCCTGGCACCTTGAAAAAATCCTCTCTGCACTGAAACTATGAACTATTACCTGCAAAGCTACGCTGGCGATCAGGTTGACGGGAGGATCACCTGGCATTCCTCCGTATTCGACCAGATAACCAGCAGGGTAATAATTACCACTGGTACCTCCATTGGGAAGATCATTCCACCGGAGGTTTTGAGCTGGATTGTTCGGAAAAAAAGTGATGTGTGCATAATCTTCTTGATGAGGTATATTTGCATCGCAACAGTCATTCGGTTCACCAGTGTTCCAATTGTTATACATCCCATTGACAGCGGATCCGGTGGAAAGTCCACGCCAAAATAATGTTCCTGCTTCCGGACCTGTTACCCATTTCCAATCGCCTTCTACTGCCGCATCTGACGCGCCAATCCAACCAACACCCTTTGTTTTTAACTGAATAAATGCATTTTCAGCAGCTGAAGTGATCGTGGCCAAATATCCCTGTAAACCATGATATTTCATAGCTGCAGACTCTGCTTCTGCTTTGGCTGAAGTCCAGGTGATGCCCGGCCAGGAGATAAATTTATAAAAATGCTGCGTATCAGGTAAATAATCAGCATCATTGAGAGAGAAAGTGATGGTTCGGTCTCCCTTGGTGGGGCTGGGGGCTTTGTTCATGTACTGAACCTTGCGGATGGCATTGATATAATCATCTACACTTGATCCTCCCAACAATTCTAAATATCCCTGTGCCGCATACCAGGTCTCATGGACAGATCCGCTGTATCCAACCATGTGAAGTTCATCTTCGCCATAAATGTAACCCGTTGTGAACGATATTCTCATCCCTGTAACGGAAGAAGAGGCAACCATGTAAAAATTGGGTGAAATATAAAAGGATTGGTTGCAATAGAATATTCCCAATGGTTGCTTGGGATCTATTGAGATGTCCTGAGCCCGGGCAAATTGGGCAAAGAACAACATAAATAAAAATATGATATTCCTGAATTTCAAATTGTCAATTCATACTGATGATGCAATCATTTACCGTGAACCAAAAATTTTGCTTCCTATACGAACGATGGTGCTTCCGGCCGCGACGGCAATCGGATAATCGTCAGACATCCCCATAGAAATTTCCCGAAACTGTTCGCAATTTGAGAAGAATCTGTTTTTGAGTGACTGAAATATATGTTGAAGTAGTTCGAATTCAGATTTAATCATATTTTGGTCATCTGTAAAGGTTGCCATACCCATCACACCGGATATTGTGATATTTTTCAGAGATTCGATTTCCGGCATCGAGAGGATTTGTTCAGCCTCTTCCAACGACAAACCAAATTTGCTCTCCTCTTCAGCAATATGAAACTCCAGCAACACCGGAATCACATGGTTACACTTTTCAGCCTCTTTGTTGATCGTGGCAAGCAGTTTATAACTATCAACGCCATGAATGAAGGAGACAAAAGGGACGATCTGCTTCACTTTGTTGCTTTGGAGATGACCGATGTAATGCCATTCGATGTCTTTGGGCAACTGCTGCCATTTTCCGATCAGTTCCTGTACTTTGTTCTCGCCAAAAAGCCGTTGCCCCGTCTGGTAGGCTTCCATTATCTGATCTACGCTTTTGGTTTTTGAAACGGCAACGAGTTTTACCTTAGCAGGAAGCTGACTATGAATAAATTTAAGGTTTTCAGTGGTCGTCATTGAAAATAAATTGAAACCAAATTTAGCAAAAGAGATTCATTTTTCTACTTTTACAGAAGGATTGGTATAGGTCTGACTTAAATCGGCTGCCAAAGTTTAAACGAAGTGAGTATAATTTAGCAAATGAAGAACAAAAAAAAATACCATCTGGCCAATAGCCTTAAATTCAATGTTTTAAAAATCTGTTTTGGACTATTGTTATTTTTACAGTTTTCGTTGTCTGCGTTTGCGCAAAATGAACCGTTTAAAAAGGAGTTTTATTTCGGCGTCAAGGGTGGCATGGTTTTCAGCAGGGTAAAATTTAAACCCAATGTCGAGCAGAATATGTTTACCGGAAACTCTGCCGGACTCCTTTTCAGAATGATTTCAGAGCCACATGTGGGTATCCAGGTTGAGGTCAACTATCTTCAAAAAGGGTGGGAAGAGAAGCCGATAGCCGGACTAACCCAAACTTATGTGCACAAACTCAATTACATTGACATCCCGATTATGACCCATGCCAACCTCGGAACCAAGGCTTACCGTTTTACGCTCAATCTGGGTCCGACTGTCGCATTTTTGATATCCGACAGTCAGGGAATGAATCCATCCTCTCCCGGCATCCCCTCTGTTGTTCCTATACCCTACTGGGGCAAACCAATCGATTCGAGGGTGGACTTTCTTTTCACCGGCGGAATTGGTTCAGAGTTCCATTTCAAGCATGCCGGTGCATTGTCCCTCGATGCCCGTGTCTTTTACTCGCTAACCAACCTGTACGATTACAAGAATTATGGATATGATCCCTCTCAAACCAATGGTTTACAGGTGACGCTGGCTTATTTGTTCAGATTGAACCCGGTGAAGAAATGACTGGGGCGACTGGGATGACGGAAAGACTGGGGGACTGAGGGACGAAGTTAAAAAATGCAAGAAGAGACGGTCCTTGAGAGAAGGGATGCCTCGACTAGGATTGGAGTAGCTACGCCGTTGATCCCTCTCGTATCTTACCCCGGAGGGGTTACATGTCAATAGCCCGTGGTAAAGCGACGAAGGAGCGACACCCCGGGTTAGGTATGCCATACGACCACCGTCCGCGGTAGCATGCCAAAAAAAGATGGTAAGTTGATTTCGGACGGAACAGTAACAATTTTGAAAGGTGCGAAGGATGGGAACAGGAGAAGAAAAGACCAGAATTCCCAAAATCGAAAAAGGTTTGAAATGTTCGGTAACACGAACATTTCAAACCTTTTAAACATTATAAACCCTTCAAACTTTTTTAATGCAGTTCGTGAACGACCAGCCCGGAGCGTAGTTTTGGTTCGAACCAGGTTGTTTTTGGGGGCATGATGTTACCTGAATCGGCAATGTTGATCAGTTGCTGCATGGAAACCGCGAAGAGGGCAAAAGCCACCTTCATTTCGCCTGAGTCCACCCTGCGGGTCAACTCGCCCAATCCCCTGATACCGCCAACAAAATCAATCCGCTTATCGGTTCTAAGGTCTTTGATTCCAAGGAGTTTATCCAACACCAATGCGGAGAGAATGGTTACATCCAAAACCCCGATTGGATCATTGTCGTTGTATCTGCCGGGTTTGGCTGTCAGTTTGTACCATACACCATCCAGATACATTGAGAAGATGTGCAATGCTTCCGGTTTGTAGATCTCAGAGCCAATTTTGGCTACCTCAAAATCTTCGCTGAGCTTTTCAAGCAATTCTACAGAAGAGAGTCCGTTCAAATCCTTGATCACTCGGTTGTAGTCAATGATGCGCAATTGATTATCCGGGAAATGGACAGCCAGGAAGTAGTTGAACTCTTCTCTTCCGTTGTAACCGGGATTTGCAGCTCTCTTTTCCTTACCTACTAAAGCTGCAGCAGCCGTGCGGTGATGGCCATCAGCCACATAGGTTGCAGGGATCGCGGCAAACAATCCGACAAGCTTATCGATCGTTTTCCTGTCATCGACCAACCAAAAATGGTGACCAAAACCATCGCTGGCCACGAAGTCATATTCGGGCTTGCGGGATTCAACGATACTGGAAACAATGCGATCTATTTCAGCAACAGCAGGATAGGCAAAGAATACAGGTTCCATGTTGGCATCGGTGATGCGCACATGCTTCATCCTATCCTCTTCCTTGTCGGCGCGGGTGAGTTCGTGTTTTTTGATGATGCCGTTCAGGTAATCATCCACAGAGGCACAACCCACCAGGCCATATTGGGTGCGGCCATCCATGGTTTGGGCATAAATATATAGATGCTCCTGATCCTCTTTGCGCAACCAGCCTTTGGACTTGAAAAGACCCAGGTTGGCAGCAGCTTTTTGGTAAACTTCAGGACTGTGTTCATCCATTTCAACAGGAAGGTCGATTTCGGGCTTGATGATGTGGAGCAGTGAGTAAGGATTCCCCTCTGCCTCGCGGCGCGCTTCTTCCGAATTGAGTACATCGTATGGTCGGGATGCGACCCGGGCCGCCAGATCTACCGGCGGACGGAGTCCCTTGAAAGGTTTTAAGATGGCCATACTATTGTTTTGCTTCGAAATCTTTCATGGTTTGTACAAGTGCAGCAACACTCTCGATTGGCATGGCATTGTAAATAGATGCCCTGAATCCACCGACACTGCGGTGACCTTCGATACCAACCATGTTGTTCTCTTTGGCAAATGCCTGAAAATCCTTCTCCAGGTGCTCGTTACCAGGCGTCATCACGAAAGTGACATTCATGCGGGAACGATCGGCAGGATCCGGTACTGTAGACTGGAACAATGAGTTACGGTCGATCTCGTCGTAAAGCAATTTTGCCTTCGCGATATTCTTCGCTTCCATGGCTTTGATGCCACCATTCGCTTTCAGCCACAAAAGGGTCTGGAGTGCGGCGAATACTGGCAGACATGGCGGAGTATTGAACATCGACTCTTTATCGATGTGTGTCTGGTAGTTGATCATGGTTGGGATTGCACGTCCGGTTTTGCCGAGGACATCCTTTCGAACAATGACCAGAGTGACACCAGCTGGAGCGAGATTTTTCTGCGCACCGGCATAAATCACAGCATATTTGGAGATATCGAGCGGACGACTGAAAATATCGGACGACATATCAGCGACCAACGGAACCGGAGAATCCAGATCATAGAGCATCTCAGTACCGAAAATGGTATTGTTGGTTGTGATGTGCAGGTAATCCAGATCAGCAGGGATATCAAAGCCTTTGGGGATGTAATTGAAATTTTTGTCCTTTGAGGAAGCCACTTCTACAACCTCACCAAAAAATTTCCCCTCCTTGATGGCGGCTGTTGCCCAAACACCCGTATTCATATATCCGGCTTTGGTTTTCATCAGGTTGTAAGGAGCCATGTAAAACTGTGTACTAGCTCCACCTTGCAGGAAAAGGACTTCATAACCTTCAGGAATTTCCAGAAGTTCTTTAACCAGCGCGATTGCCTGATCCATAACAGCTACAAACTCTTTGCTCCGGTGCGATACTTCCATTACGGACAATGTGGTTCCGGCAAAATTGACAATGGCTTCAGCTGTTTTCTGAATCGTGAACTCGGGAAGAATAGAGGGTCCCGCGTAAAAATTATGCTTCTTCATGGGGATCGGTTTTAATGGTTTGACTTACTTACCGGACTTTGCCGGAAGGATTAAAATATTGATTCAATTAGATATTTAACTACTTAAATTTTATGAACTTAACCTTTGACTTGAGTGCGTGAAATTAGTACTTTTATCCTTAAAATATGACAAAAATCAGTTAATTTTAGGTTAAGTATGCACGATATGCGGGATATGGAAAGAGTCTAAATAAACGGCATCTTTACCACTTTGGCCTTTAGCAACTTGCCACGCACTTCCATATAAATCTCACTTCCAGGTCTTGACAACTCTGTTGGCACATAACCCATACCAATACCCTTTTCGAGAATCGGGGATTGTGTTCCTGAGGTTACCCTACCGATAACTTTGCCCGATACATCTGTGATTGAATAGTGATGACGTGGAATTCCCCTGTCAATCATCTCAAATCCGCACAACCGGTTGGCAGTTCCCTGCTTTTTTTGTTTAAAAAGCAGTTCTTTGTCGATGAATGCTTTGTGATCATTGAATTTAGTGATCCAGCCCAGACCGGCTTCAATGGGTGAGGTCGTATCGTCGATATCGTTACCATAAAGACAAAATCCCATTTCGAGACGCAATGTGTCACGGGCGGCCAATCCAATGGGTTTGATTCCCAAATCCTTACCAGCTTCAAAGATGGCGTTCCACATGGTTTCTGCATACTTGTTATGGAAGTACAACTCAAAACCTCCGGCACCTGTATATCCTGTTGCTGAGATGATTACATCCTTTACTCCTGCCATTTCTCCTACCGTGAATGTATAATATTTGATATCTGCAAGGTTTAGAGCTGTGAGCTTCTGAAGTACTTCGATTGCTTTTGGACCCTGAACTGCCAATTGGGAGATAGCATCAGAGGTATTTTCGAGCAAAACGTTCATGTTGTTCTGACTGACAAGCCATTCCCAGTCTTTCTCAACATTTGCAGCATTCACAACCAGTAAATATTTCTCCGGTGAGAAAAAGTAGACAAGCAAATCATCTACAATTCCTCCTTTCGCATTCGGAAAACAGGAGTATTGCGCTTGTCCGGGCTGAAGTACCGAAACATCGTTGGAGGTTACCCTTTGAAGAAAATCCAGAGCCTTTGGACCCTTCACCCATATTTCGCCCATGTGGGATACGTCGAAAACACCAACACCATGACGAACAGTGAGGTGTTCATCTTTTATGCCGCTGTATTCAATTGGCATATCAAAGCCTGCAAACTCAGCCATCTTCGCATGGTAGCCCAGATGGATCTGGTGAAAATTGGTTTTAAGCATCAGTCAAAATTTGAATTTTATACTTGTTCCTTTAATAAGCTTCTATATGCCTATTTAATCCATAATACTTACTATTTTTATATGCACTTTTTCCAAAAATCTGATTTTCAGCATTCCGAAAACCTATTTGGTCATGGTCACGGAGAGGTAGTTTTGAATTTCTCTGGCAGTGCCAAAAATAAGAAAAAAATAGAGAGGAGTACCTAACAAAACTCATATCAAATAGAGATTGTAATACAGATATTGTGCCCTGATCAACCTTTAAAAAGAGACTAAAAAAAACCTTTAAAAATGGCCTATACAGATTTAAATTACCTCAAGACGATTACCGAAGGCAACAATGAAATTGTCCGCGAAATGATTGAAATGTTTATCTTACAGGTGCCAGACTTTATAAAAAATTTAAATTCGCTCTTCCAGTCGGGACAATATCCGGCATTGGGGAAGGAGGCGCATAAAGCGAAATCTTCCCTGCAAATTATGGGAATGACAGATTTGGAGAAGGAGATGAAACAATTTCAGCTTAAAACCATTGAAGGGGTGGATGTGGAAAGCTATCCCATGCACATCAGGAATTTCGAAATTCAATGCGAGGCGGCTATCAGGGAGCTTCAGGCGGAATTGGCTTCATTGTAATTTGTAACAGCTCTAAAAATTACACAGAGTCACACAGAGGAATCACAGAGTTGCACAGAGATTACTGTAAAAACGAGTCCCCTAGTCCCTTAGTCCCCAAGTCTCCTAGTCTTATTGTATCATCATTCCTCATTTCAATATTCCTCTGTGTAACTCTGTGATTCCTCTGTGTGACTCTGTGTAATAATTTTTTGGCACTAATATTATTTATTTGATCTCATTCCCAGAATCTCCTCGGCAAACTGAAAGGTCGCATTTCTGACCTCAGGAACCGCCCCGGAAAGTAGCGTACTGCACAGCACATGATTTCCGGCGTTGGGAAAATCGACAGCACGTTTTTGGGCTTCAGGTGTGCCCAACTCTTTGAACATTTTTAAGGAGGCCTTAACCTCAACTATCTCATCCTGGATTTGCTCATCTTTGTAATAATAACCCACAAAGACCGGACATTTTACTTTGGCAAACTGCTCCTTACTCATTGTGGCATCCAGCAGCTGCTGCAAATAGACCGTGGCCTCTGCCCTATAGATGCAATTCCAGTATTTACAGACATCCCCGTTAGGATCATTACCTGTTACCCTAAATTTACCTCCATAGTTCATCTCCGCAATTTGCAATCCCCAGTGGCCGGAGAGGAGAACTGCCATCTTCTGCTTGATCTGGACATTCGGAGAGTAAAGAATCATTCCGGCAACCAGATCCGGGAAATCGGCTGCTAATTTCAATCCGAGGGTGCAACCTGTTGAGCAACCCATGATCACCACCTTTTGCCCCAACTGATGGGCTATAATAAGCGCCTCTTTGGCTGATTCATAAAGTCTTTCGGGAGTCATATCCAGCAATGGATTTTCAGAAATTTCTCCATGAGCTGCCAAACGGGCAAAAAAGGCATTGCAGCCATATCTTTTCGCAAATTCTTCATTGACAGGATAGCCTTCTCTCCAGCTCGCCGAAAATCCGTGCAGGTAGAGGAGAGCATATTCGGTAGATTGCTTGGTGGAATCGTTGGCCCAAACGATTTTCGCTTCGCAACCTGCCTTGATTCTCAAGCCAGGTTTACTTTCCATGGAGGCTACATAATTTGTAACGCTCCCCTGGATGGTTGGCAGATTTTGGTTCAGAACCGGTTTTGGCATGGTAGGCCCGACAAAGTAGACCAGGATCAAGGCTGCTACGGATTTTCAGTTTTGTAACCGCGATAATAACAAAGCTTACGATAAAAAACAGGGAAAGTAACAATGTGCTGTTCCGCATGCTGCCTGTAAGTTGTTCAATGAGCCCAAACCCGAACATTCCAATAACGATGGCCAGTTTTTCCGTGCTGTCATAAAAACTAAAATAGGAGGCAGTATCTGTGGTACCGGATGGAATCAATTTTGACCATGTTGAACGTGCCTGAGATTGAATTCCTCCCAGGACAAGGCCAACCAAAGCGGCCAAAACATAAAACTGGTATTCATTGTGAACCAAATAGGCTAAAAAACAGATAAATATCCAAATTGAAAGCATCCACAAAAGTGAAGTTTTGTTCCCAAAACGGGAAGAAACCCTTCCAAATATAAAAGCCCCTATAATTGCTACCAATTGGATAATCAGGATCGTCATGATCAGTTTGGTATCCGTGATCCCAAGTTCTGCTTTGCCAAAAAGGGACGCTATGATAATGACAGTTTGCACACCCATACTGAAAAAGAAAAAGGAGAGCAGAAACCGGTACATCGATTTGTGTCTTTTGATATAACCCAACACTTTAAAAATTTCATGAAATCCTTTGGCGAAAATCGTTCTGTCCAATTGAACCTTTTTGCGCTCCTCCCGTAAATAGTAGAAAGCTATTTGCGAGACGGCCAACCACCAGATTCCAACCTCAATGAATGAAAACCTGATGGCTTCCATTTTATCTGCAAATCCGAACATCTGGTAATTCTGCAACGAGAAAATATTGAAAATCAGCAACAACATACTGCCTGCATAACCGAAAGAAAAGCCCCTGGCGCTGATGCGGTCGTGCTGATCGGGTGTGGCAATCATTGGCAGAAATGAATTGTAGTAGACCAGGGAACCTGCGAACCCGAGTACGGCCAGCATTGGAAGGAGAAGCCCCAATCCTAAATTGGCACCGGTAAAACCGTACAATCCCATACAAGCCAGTGAACCCAGCAAGGTAAAAAACTGCATAAACCGCTTCCGGTAGCCTCCCATATCGGCAATCCCCGAAAGGGACAAAGTCAGAAATATAACCAACAAGTAACCAAGCGCGATGGCATATTCATACAAGACGGTATTCTTGATGGTCATACCCATAAACCGCACCATTTCTGAACCAAAAGAAGATTTTGTCGCCTCCTGGTAGAATATCGGGTACAACACCGTATTGACACTTAAAATGTAGGCTGAATTCGCGATGTCGTATGAACACCAGGCATTTATAACCTTAGGGGAATTTACAGGTAAAATGGGTCTCGTCATTTTAGTTAGTTTTAGAGTCCTATACAAATATATTAATTATTGGATATGATTCTACCAATCACATATCTCGCCATGAAGTTGTCTTATATACACATAGTTGCTATTTTTGAAGGATGAATATATATTCAGCAACAGAAGTGCGGATGAAAATTTAATTAAAACGTTCGATACTGAAATATTGAGACAAAATCTAACGGATGAAAAAACCCAGCTTCTTCTTTCACCTATTTTCCAAAACTATAGCTTTCACTGTCAGGTTGATACTACGTTCACGTTACAAAATTTTGGTCCAGGGATCCGACGTTTTCACCAAAAATTCGCCTGCCTTTATTTTACCCAACCATCAGGCATTGATTGATCCAGTTATCCTGGTAAGCCATATTTACCGCTTCTCAACGGTGACTCCGGTCATGTCGGAAAAGTATTTTGACATTCCGGTTGCGAAGACATTTTTCAGACGGTTGGGTGCCGTAAGGGTCAGCGATCTTGAAAACGGCAGCCGGGATACACAGGTTTTAAAAGTAATAACCCGATCAGCCATCAAAGGGTTTAAGCGCGGACAAAACATCATTCTATACCCCAGTGGGCAAATTGCCGGACAGGGGTTTGAGAAAATTTATAATAAAAAATCGGCCTATCACATCGTGAATAAGTTACCTGAAGATGTTCAGGTTATTGGCGTTCGCATCACGGGATTGTGGGGTAGCATGTGGTCGAAAGCCAGGACAGGTAAATCACCCGATTTTTTCATGCAATTGTTGAAAGGCCTTTTTTTAGTCCTGGCAAATTTGATTTTCTTCCTGCCAAAACGAACGGTAACCATAGAATTTGCAGACCTAACTTCAAGTGCAAAAAGTATCGCAGAACAGGGTCAAAAACCTTTCAATTCTTTTTTGGAAGAGTTCTATAACCTGCGTGGAGAGGAGGCTGCACTGTTCCTGAAACACTTTTTTTATTTATAGTTCATTGGTGCCAGTAAAACATTTTCTCTTTTCATTGCCGTCTGCTTTAGCTGACGGTTTACAATCCAAAATTCCAGAGGGCTTTAGCCAAAACATGTTTGTTTGGCTAAAGCCCCCTTTTTATTAACATTTCTGCTCCGTCAGCTAAAGCAGACGGCAATGAAAAAAAAATTGCACCTTACTTCATTCTCACCACCGCTGTTCTTTTCCGCCCATCCATCAACACTTCCAAATCATTTTCGAAGCGAACCCATCTCACAAATTTCCCTTCCTGAATCAATTTTTGCTCATCCAGCAATTTCATGTTGACAAATTCATTTCCATCGACCACCGGAACTGAGAAATAGCCAACATTCATGGAGGTTACATTGTGGAAAAAATGGGACCCAAGTGATGCATCCAGAGGAAAATCCGGCAATCCAATTTCAACGATTACTTTGGCATTGTTGATGTGTGCCCATCTGACTGGGATACCCGTATACTCATCCCGTGTGCCCCACCTGCCGGGACCGATCAATACATACTTCCGATCTTCATTGCACAGAAGCTTATTGAATTCCAGGATTTCAGCGGCAATTTCTTTGGTTCTGGTTCTATCGAAACGAGTGATGTCGACATACAAAACATCATGGATTCCTTTGATCTTTCCATTGCCCATTCCCTTTTGGGAGAGTAGGACGAGATCACTCCTGTCAAGTTCGTCAAGATCAATTTCTATGTCATCCTCACGGCGGATAAGCGGTTTCAATTGGAGCAGATAAAAGGTGGGCCAGCCATTGTCTCCCTTTTTCAGATCGATGGCGAATTCCATTTCAACCGGTGAACCCATCGCCTGCTGAAACAGTTTCATCAAAGCAAGCAGGGAATCGGCCATCGGCGCCTGGTTGTATTTCAGCAGATTGGCAAAGTCCACGACCCGGGGCCCCCTGGATCCTATGCCAGGCAGGATCACTTCGTTTTCCATGTCATAGGTAGAGACGCATTGATCGATGACCCCATCTTTTTCGGCAGCAGAGACAGGAAACTTACGGATAGCTGCCAATTCGCCTTCCTGAAACATATCAAACTCATTGTGCGTCAAATCGATGGCATAGAATTCCCTTTGGGTATCCCGAACCTGATCCGAGATGGAACCAACATTCATGGCCGGATATTTCGGACAAAACCGGAATGCCTTCTCACCTCCCGAGACTGCCTGCCCCAGTCCCATGGCAGCCACGGCAAAACCGTCTTCGGGCTGCATGTAGGAATAGGGATAATAGTTGTAGGATTGCGCTATTCCGCTGATATCGACATAAAATTTTCCGTTGTGTTCATGTCCGACCACCGGTTGAATGATGATAGCCATTTTCTCCTCTTCAATTTTGTAGTTGATGGCTTGAAAATAGGAGCGCGCATCGTTGCTGAAGACGGAGGCATAGATCAGTTTTATTGCATTTTGCAGCTGTTCGAACCGAATCTCCGGATCGGGATGGTTGTTCGGAATGAGGTAGGTATCGTAAACACCTGAAAAGGGTTGCAACAGTGAGTCTTCAAACAATCCGGACGAGCGAACCGCCAGCGGTTGACCGATCTGATGGATGTATTGCATTAACTTATCCTTCAGAGAGATACCCAAATCACCTGCTAAGAATGCATCTTTAATACGCTCCTGATCGGCAGTATGAAAGGCCAGTTCAAACAGATTGTTCGACTCCAAAAACTTATCGAATTCGATGGCTCCGATGATGGATGTGGCAGGCATCCGGATGTTTATTCCAGGAAGAATCGCCTTCATATCGATGTTCTCCAGCAAATTGCTCATAAAGGCCAGACCCCTTCCCTTTCCACCGAGTGATCCGAGTCCCATGCGGACAATATATCGGTTTCCGGCAATCAGACTCGCATCGAAATTCACTATCCGTCCACGGTTCTTCTTTTCACTGACATCGCTAAATACGCTAATAATAAAATCGCGCAGCCTCGCAGTATCTTCGAAATCTTCGACTTTGTACGGGATGAGCCGCTCTGCCATATTGATTTCGCCCCGGGCCATGAGCCAGGTAGAGAAACCATTTTCCCGGGCATGAAACAACAGCGACTCCATCGGCACCTTTGCGACCAGCGCTTCAAACTCATGAAGGTTTCTGGCACAGGCAATCTTGTTTCCCTTTTTATCTTTGAAAATAAAATCCCCAAACCCAAGTTTGCAGTTGATAAACTCATGGATATCGTGTGACAGGGTATCCGAATTTTTGGTAATAAAGCCCGCCCCGATTGCCTCGGCCCTTTTGGCATTTTCGATATCATGGGATTGTAAAAGCAGTGGAATCGGGTACTTTAAACTCTTCTTGGTATATTTTAAAAGTTCAATTCCGGCTTCCTCATCGTTGACTCCCTCCTTGGCAAACTTAACGTCCGAAATCACGCAAAGGAGAAAATCCTTGTAATTGTTGATAATCTGAATCGCATCTTCGTAGGTACTGACCAACAATATCTTTGGTCGCGCCCTGTACTTGAATATTTTGTGCAGTTCATCGGTCGAATCATCCGATACAAGCGCCTGTGTCTGGGTCAAAACACTGGAAAATAACAGAGGCAGATACCTGGAGTAATATTTAACTGAATCCTCGACCAACAGAACAATCCGAACTCCCCCAAGTACCGTATCCCTATCGACATTACGCTTGTCTTCGATGTATTTGATCATGGCCAGGAAGATATTGGAATTGCCATTCCAGACGAAGACACGGTCGATGGCTGGGACTTGGGCAGCTGACCGCTTAAAATAGCCAACATCATTGTTGTTGTTGACCAACAGCAGGATGGGTATTCTGGATTTGTGCGCATGGATCAGTTCAGCTACTTTGATGGGCATCACCTTGTCAACACCTGCCATGATGATAATAAGATCGAAATGGCGGGAGTTGAGTGTCTGGACTACATCCTCAGGTGTATTGACACTGGTAAAACGAGGCGCGGCATAGAGGTTTAGCTGCAGGTATTCGCCAAATATCTTGTCTGAAAACTGCCCCTCGCGTTCAATGGAGTACGCATCGTATAATGTGGCAAATAGCAGTACCTCCTTGACTTTGTTGGGCATCAGTTCCTGGAAGATGTCGCGGTCGGTTTTTCGTCGTTTAAACAGCGAAGAGATCGAAATTTGGTCAAGCTTCTCTTTTTCCATAGCACGTCAATTGATGCTGAAAGTTAACAATTTTATGGAAAATGGAAATGAAGGCAACCTTAACTATTTTCACTTTTGAAATTCGGGCACTCAGCGAAGTGAACGGGTCAATGCGTCAACCCTGATAAAAAAACCACAATAGGCACATAGGTCACATAGGATTCTATTGTGACCTATGTGCCTATTGTGGTAAATTTTAATGTGGAAAATTACAGTTAAGTCTGATTATGAAATCGTTTTGAGAAGATAACGCTCTGCTTCCAGGTTCCAGAGTCCATTGTGCTTTTGGCAGAGCCGGTCAAGTTCGGCAAAGAGCGGATCTGATTTTCCTTTTTCTGCAAAATCGGTGATGGGAGTCAGTGGCATTTCGATGTGGTTGTAGATCAATTTTTTGCCTCCCGGGATTTCGGGAAGATGAAGGGTCGCATCGATTACGGCATTCAGTCCCCCAATATGGGTGACCAGTCCGGCAGGATCCAATCCATCCGACATCAGTTGAATTGCCTCTTTCATATCGTCGGTATTGCCACCACTGGTCCCAACAAGATGGGTATAAGCGTAATGCACATTGTAAAAATTGACTTTCGCACTGAATTCAGGATTTGAAGGACCTGCAAAGAAGTTGAGACATCCGTCAAAACCCAGTAATGCATCTGCCTGCTCGACCACGGGAGTTACCGGTGCAAAAACGAACACATCGTCGTATCCGGTATCACCAGTAAGTAATTTTAGGGACTTAACAGGATCTGCAAAACCTGAGGTATTGATGTATTGGAGATCAATTCCTCGTGAAGCAGCAAATTCAACAGTATAAAGCGATGCAGCCCTGTCGAGCCTCGATTGTTCAATGTCTGTGACCACCAAAAGGGAGGGTCTGCGGTCCCCGCGATTCAGTACGTAATTGATGGCAGCCAGCCCCATCGGGCCGACACCTGCCAAAATCGCCATTTTACCTCCTGCAACAATTTCCATGTTGTGGATGTAGGAACCGGGCGTGATGTGGTAATTGGCATGCATGGCGCCGATCACGCAGGAGAGCGGTTCAGCCAGTGATGCCGGGTAAAAGCCTGCTCCCGAAAAGGGCAACAATGCTCCCAGCTCCATCACCTCATTCGGGATGATCACATAGGTGGCATCTCCGCCAATAAACTGATAGGAATAACCCGGGGCGCTCAGCACACCAACTGGACCACCGGCAAAGTTCAGCGCTGGCTGAATGGAGAATTTATCACCGGGTTTGAATTGGCTTTGCCATTTTGAACCGATTTCGATCAGTTCGCCGGCAAATTCATGACCAATGATGATCGGGTTTTGTGCTACATCGTTTGGGATGCGCTTGTGATCAGTACCCTGAGAGGCCGCCTTGTAGGAGGACATGCAGATGGAGTCGCATATTACTTTGGCCAAAATCTCGTTCTCTTTGATGGCCGGAAGTTCGAACTCTTCCAAACGAAGGTCTTTCTTCCCGTATAATCGGATCGCTTTTGTTTTCATAATTTGATTTTTTAAGAACTTACACAGAGTTTCACAGAGAAGCACAGAGTTACACAGAGATTACTGTAAAAAAAAACGGTGATCTGATTTTTTTAAATTTCTCTCTCCAAGTCCCTTAGTCCCCTAGTCCTATAGTCTTTTCATTCCTCATTTTATATATTCCTCTGTGTAACTCTGTGCTTCTCTGTGTAACTCTGTGTAACATTTTTATTTATCAGTTCAACATATTTTGTCCGCCGGTAACAGGAACGGCTTGTCCAGTCTCATACTCCTGTTCGATGATGTAAAGGATCGCGCGGAATACATCCTTGACGCGGCATCCCCGTCCCGCAGGAACCTGCGCCTCGTAAAAGGCTTTGACATCCTCAATTGTTTTTGCTCCGGCTACTTTCCCCGCTTTCAAATATTGAACAAACAAACCCTTATCAGGATCGCTCCAAAGCGGACCTTCGAAGAAATTCCCGGGACATACAGAATTCACCTTGATCTTGTAAGGCATTAACTCCATGGCGAAAGATTGCGTCAGGCCAATCCCGCCGAACTTTCCGCCTGCATAGGCAAAATTCTTGTTGCTCCCTTTCAATCCTGATTTCGAATTGATCTGGATGATATCCGTAAAATAATCCTTCCTGTATTTCGCCTGGATCTTCATCACCGCCGAGGCGTATTTCGCGCAAAGGAAATAACCTTTGTAATTGACATTGGTCATGAAATCAAAATTCTCAGGGGTCATTTCATCGAGGTCACCGGCCCTTAAAACCCCAGCATTGCTCACAATCAGATCCAATCCACCAAAGTGTTTGACCGTTGCAGCGACTAAATTTTCAACAGATGCCGCATCGGAGACATCCACCTTGACAAACAAGGCACGGTTGCTGGTCAGCGCTTCATTTAGAGCATCAGTCATCTGGTTGCCGGCCTCCTCATTCCAGTCGGCAATGACCACATTGGCGCCCTCCTGGAACAGCATCTCCGCTATACCTGCACCAAAACCCATGGCGGCACCGGTTACAATGGTAATTTTGTCTGATAATCTTCCCTGTACAATTGAATAGTCAACTTCCGCTTTACCCAGCATTTCATCCAGCTGGGCAGCGTTAGGCGCCAGCGCCACCAGCCCGATTCCTCTAATCCATACATAATCGGGATAATAGGATCGCTCTTCTCTCCACATCGATAGCTTAACCTCCAAATCGGAGATAATTTCAGCGGGATTGGTAGTTTCATCAACCACCAAAATGGTCGAATCATCCAGAATAAAAGGGAGATCTCTCAGCTCCTGTTCATCCTCAGTTTTTAAAATTGCCTCGCTGTTATCCAAACGAATGTTTAGAATATTTTCCCTGGATGCCTGCATCCGAAGGGCAGGCAGAACGTGTTTTACAATTTCGTCATGCATGGTTGGTATGATTTAGGTAGGTAATGAGGGCCATTCCGAGGGTGACCAACTGATCGCGTCTGTCCAAAAATGGTTTTCCGCTTTGATCGAGATAACCCACTCCTTCAGTCGCATTGAGGTATTGGTGGGCTGCCACCAGACAGACTCCCCGATAATTGATTTCTTTCAAAACTGGTGAAAGCTCCGTTTTTTTGCGGGCAAAAAGTTCGATGGGCTCCATGGCAGGTGTATTGTGCTCACTGCCCAAGGTAACAACAAATCCTTCGTGGTGAAAGAATTGCACATATTCTTCCAAAACCTCAAGGCTATTTCGTGTGGTGATAAATTCAACCGACCTGATGTTCCGCTCTTTCAGAGTTTTGGCCGCCTGCTCTTTGGATCCTTCAAACGGAGTAAAATTCCCGTTGTTATCGTCTGCCAGGAAAGGATAGGTTGGGATGCCTCCCTGGTTCAAAATCATTTTGCAAACCATCTCTGATTCCAGAAATGCCGCCGCAGATTCGGGAATAAAGGCAGGTCCGCCGGCCTTGAGCAGGTTGTTACGTAGTTCATTTTCGATGGCGGCCGGTGCATCCAGACTGGAAACAAGGCATTTTCCACCGAAAAGTTTTTGGTAAAATGCACTCTTCGCATCACCGGATGCAAATTGTTTTTCAACAGCTTCCCGTAAGGCTTTGGCCAGATGGCGTTCGCGCACCATGCCTTTGGTCAATGATAAGCGGATTTGCTCAAAATCAAGGAGAAATCCGGCATTTACATCGGTAAGCAGATCGTTTAGTTTGCTGCACATTCTTGCCACATGATGGTTGGATTCGTTGCGAACAGAGGCCAGAGCAGCGGCAAAAGGCTCGTCCATCTTTGGAGGGAAGGATAGTCCCTTGCCGCTAAGGTAAGTCCTGCCGGGATTGCCGGGATCGTTGACTTTCAATCCTGCTAACTGGTCGGCCTTGTTCAGGCTGATGTATTCGATGTTGAAAAGGGGAAAAATTCCTCTGACAGCAGCCTCGGATGCCCATTCGGCATATCCGTCGGTGGAATAAAAATCGTTGATTCCCATCACCTTTACACCCTCTTTTACGGCCATATCAAGCGCCTGCGGGATGTCCCTGAAGGCGCTGAATGAATAGGGTGTGTGCAGGTGGGCATTCACGGACAATACCGCGTCGCCAGCATTTTTTTTGTACCAGACAAGCAATTCATCCTTAGCGGGAAATTGACTCCAGAAATCCATATTGTTGTTTCCTTCTTTTTATATTTTATCAATTCCGTCCGATAGCAAGAGATACGCTCTTTTCAAAATTTGTTCGCGGACGGTTTTGGGTATTAACCCATTGTTTCTACCAAAATTTCGCACGTACCGTGCTTTAAAAAGCCTTTTGAATCAAGTTTTCGCACGACTGCCACATTTTCTCATTTCCCCCTTCGGCTTCACTCAGGGACCGGTTCTCACCCTCTCATTTTCACATTTTCCAATTTCCCAATTTTCACATTTACACCCCCATCTTCGCCCTTCTGATCTGCTCCATATCCGTAAAATTCTCGCCAGGGGTATAACCCGCCAGCGGAACAATCTTTTCATGGATGGCATCCAGGAACCAACCAGGTTGCGGGAAGAAAGCCTCCTCCAATTCGTACGCCGGTGTGATCCAGTTGCGCGATCCGACCACTACCGGAGGTGCATCGAGGTAATCGAAGGCAAGTTCGGTGATGTTGCGGGCCAGGTCGTTCAGGAACGATCCGCGACTGGTGGCATCACCCGAAATCAGGATGCGGCCTGTCTTTTTGACGGATTCGATAACCGGTCCGTAGTTGAATGGAACGAGCGAACGAGCGTCAATAACTTCCGCCGATAGGCCATATTTCTCTTCCAATATTTTAGCTGCATCAAGCGCACGGTACAATGTAGCCCCGATCGTCAGGATGGTGACATCCTTACCTGCTCTTTTCACATCCGGTTCCCCCATTGGTATCTCGTAATATCCTTCCGGGACGCCACCGGTATGAAACTGTTCGCCGATATCGTAAACCCGCTGACTTTCAAAGAAAACAACCGGGTCGGTACCCTGGAGGGCACTGTTCATCAATCCTTTTGCGTCATAAGGAGTTACGGGAAAAACTACTTTCAATCCGGGGATGTGCGCTACAAGTGAGGTCCAGTCCTGCGAGTGCTGGGCACCATATTTGGAGCCCACAGATACCCGCAAAACGACAGGCATCTTTAGCACATTGCCGCTCATCGCCTGCCATTTGGGCAATTGGTTGAACACCTCGTCGCCGCAACGGCCCAGGAAGTCGCAGTACATGATTTCCGGAATCACCCGGCCACCGCACATTGCATAACCGATAGAAGTTCCAACGATGGAGGCTTCCGAAATTGGTGAATTGAACAAGCGGTGGTATGGTAGCGCCTCGGTGAGCCCGCGATAGACGGCAAATGCGCCACCCCAGTCGCGGTTTTCCTCACCATACGCAATCAGTGTTGGATCTTTGTAGAAACGGTCGATGATGGCCTCAAAAATTCCGTCTCGCAGTTGATATTGCTTCATTTTGGAGAAGGGCTTGCCCTCAGCATCAAATGCGAATCGCTCTTTTTTAGCCAATTGCGCCACCCTGGCATTGTCAGCCATGGCATGATTGACCTCAACCGGACGATCTTCCATCGAAACAGTTGGCGTATTGGAGAAGATCATCTCTCCAATTTGCTCCGGTCGCTGGCGAATATCCATACGGGGAGAGACACTTACGTCGATCGAAACTTTCAGCAGTTCGACCATCAGCGATTTGATCTCATCCCAGATTCCATTCAGCTTTTTCTGATCCGTCACACCGGCTTCGACCAGATTTTTAGCATAAGTATGGATGCAATCCTGGTTTTGCCAGGCCTCTACCTCCTCTTTTGAACGGTAGGAGGAGGCATCCGAAGGTGAGTGGCCGCTGAAACGGTAAGTAAGTACCTCCAGCAAAACTGGACCCCTCTTCTCCTCTATAATTTTTAATTTCCTTTTGTAGGCGTCAATGACAGCAAGCGGATTGTATCCATCTACCCTTTCCGCATGCATTTGATCTGGATTGACGCCTGCGCCTATACGGGCAGCCATGCCATAACCCATCGTCTCACCGGCCGTTTGTCCGCCCATGCCATATTGGTTATTCATGATGTTGAAGATCACCGGCAACCCGCCTTTCATACCATCATCCCAAAGTTGGGTAAACTGGTCCATGGCTGCGAAGGAGATCCCTTCCCACACCGGACCGCAGGCCATGGAGGCATCGCCAATATTGGCCACAACCACTCCTTTTTTGCGGTTTACCTTTTTGTAAAGTGCGGCGCCAACGGCAATATCACCGCTTCCGCCGACAATGGCATTGTTTGGATAAACGCCAAACGGGGTAAAGAAGGCGTGCATACTTCCTCCCAAACCCTTGTTGAAACCTGTCTCACGGGCAAATATCTCGGCCAGCGTTCCGTATATCAGGAATTTACGGCCAAGTTCTTTTACAGTCCCTTTGAAATCCTTTTGTACAATTTTCAGAATAGTGCCATCGAAGAAAGTCGACATGATGTGCATCAACTGTGCATCGTCCAGTTTTTGAATTGAGCTAAGCCCCTTTGCCAGAATTTCGCCATGGCTGCGGTGTGAACCGAAGATAAAATCATCGACTGTGAGTGTGTATGCCATCCCGACTGCTGAAGCTTCCTGACCAATGGAGAGATGTGCCGGACCAGGATGGTCGTAAGATACCCCGCTGTACTCACCTGTTGTTTTGATGAGGTTCAGCATGGTTTCAAACTCGCGGATCACTACCATGTCGTGGTAGATTCGGATCAGCTCATCGTTGGAGAAATTTTTAGTTTCCTCTTTGATGGTCTTGTTGTACTGATTAACAAGGATCGGTTTAAATGTGATCTCACCGGCTTTTCTTACAACACTGGGGTCAATAAACTGAACTTTAGGCATAACTTTTAATTAGCAATGGACAATTGACAGTTGACAATTGAGTTAAAATAGATGTAATAATTTATATTTCTAATTTACACTTTGTGTTTCCTTCGTGAAATCCTTTGTGTCCATTTGTGGTGAGATTTTTTAAGTTTAACCACGAAGGACTCGAAGGGCAGCACGAAGGGCACAAAGTTGAAATAAATCGATTTTCAGAAACCAAAAATAGTTTCTTTAAATATCTCAGAAACAGTTGGATGCGGGAAAACGACCTCCTCCATCTCTTTGAGGGTCATCTCCATCTCGATGGCCATACAGGCTCCGTAAATCATCTCGCTGGAGGGGTTTCCAAGCATGTGAACGCCGAGTACTTCGCCGTACTTCTCCCCTACCAGTACTTTGCACAGACCGCTTCCTCCTTCATTCTCAACCATAAAACGACCGGCATAAGCCATGGGAAGCTTCACGCTTCTGTAGGCAATATTTTGTTCTTTGGCTTTCTCTTCCGTCAGACCGACTCCCGAGAATTCGGGATTGGTGTAAACGACGCCAGGAATGGCGTTGTAGCGCATCCGGTCGTTTCTGCCTGTAAGGTTGTTGACCACCACTTCACCTTCGCGACTGGCAGTGTGCGCAAGCAGGGAAAATCCGGTTACGTCGCCGGCTGCATAAACATTAGGAACGTTGGTATTCATCTTTTCGTCCACTTTGATGCCACCCCTGTCGAGTTCGACACCCAGGTTTTCAAGGCCAAAACCTTTGGTAACAGGTTTGCGACCCACGCTTACCAGGATTTTATCCCCGGAGACTGATTCCGTTTTACCGGCTTTCTCGAAGATCACTTCGTTTCCTTTAACCTCAATTACCTTGGATGAAAGATGGAAAGTGATTCCTTTTTTTGCATATATCTGGCGCATCATGACACACATCTCGCTGTCCATGCCGGTCAGAATTTCGTCCAGCATCTCCACAATTGTCACGGTAGTGCCCAGGGAGTTGAAAAAACTGGCAAACTCCATACCGATTACACCGCCACCGATCACCACCAGCGACGCAGGCAGCTCTTTCAGTTTAAGAATTTCACGGTTAGTGAGAATAATTTCGTTGGGGGTTCCAAGTCCCGGAATCGGTGGAATAAAAGCCTCTGATCCTGTGCAAATCAGCAAATTAACCGCTTCAATCTCCTCGTCACCTGCCGTGATGGAGATACCTGAAGCAGAGCGACCCTTGATATAAGCTTCTGCTTTAATTACATCCACATGGTGCTCTTTCATTTTCAGTCCGACACCACCCACCAGCTTCTTGACCACTTTCTCTTTTCTCGACATCATCTTGCCAAAATCGAAAGTCACCTCCTTGGCCTCAACGCCATATTTGGAAGCTCCGATGGCATTGTCATACAATTTTGCACTGTACAGCAGGGTTTTCGTAGGGATACAACCTTCGTTCAGGCAAACGCCGCCCAATTCGCTTTTCTCGATCAGAACTACTTTGAGTCCTTTGTGTCCGGCGCGTTCAGCTGCAACATATCCTGCAGGTCCACCACCGATAATTGCCAGATCGTAATTTTTGCTCATTTTGAATTTGCTTAATGTTAAAGTTCAATGGTTAAGTTTTCGATTTCTGTCGCAATTTGTTTCAAAAATCGGGTAGCTTCTCCACCATCGAGTGCCTGGTGGTTGTAGGTAAGGCTCAATCCGAGGTGCGGAACGAAGCCGTAAACACCATCGCCAAGCTCTTTAGGTCTTGGTACAATGGCATTTACACCAAGAATGGCGGTCTGAGGAAGATTGATAACCGGAGTAAACATTTCTACTCCGTAATTTCCCAGATTGGATACAGTAAAGGTGGCAGCCTCCGAAGCAAGCAAGTCGGGATTGATGCTCCCATTCTTACAGGCAGCGGCTACTTCCTTCAACTGATTGGATAATCCCTGGATAGAAAGATCATCCGCATTGCGAATGACCGGAACCATCAATCCGCGGTCGGTATCCACCGCAATACCCAAATGAATCTTTTTGAAGTATTTCATCGAGTCATCCATGAAATGGGTGTTTACCTGCGGATATTTTTTCAAGGCTTTGATCATCGCAAAGCAGATCAGGTCGTTCAGTGTAATATTCGTTGGATATCCTTCATCGACCGCTTTTTTAACCATCTTCCGAAGTTGGGTGATTTGTCTTGCATCTGCCGAAAGATGGTGGGTCAGCTGGGCCGAATTTTGCAGGGAGCTAAGCATCGCTTTGGCTATCAGTTTGCGGATATTGGATAATTTTTTGATTTCAAATTCATCGGATGCAGTTGCATCAGGTTGTTTCAGGTCTTTGGCTGTGATGACCCCACCCAAACCGCTGCCGGTGCAATTGGTGCAAAGTTGCTCCTCTTCGGCCCGCTTTTTAGCCAGCGGAGTAATTTTAGGTTTCGAAGCCAGATACGCAATCAGGTCCTGTTCCAGAATTCTTCCATGTGGACCAGAACCTTTTATTCCTGTTGTATCGATTCCTTCTCTTGCAGCCAGAGACCTGGCGCGCGGAGAGATAAAATTACTCTCTGCCGGAACGGATTCAGGAGCTGCAGTTGCAGCCACAGATTTTTCTTCCTTAATAATGACAGTTTCAGAGACAGCTTTTGCCGGTGCAGCAACTGCAACAGGAGCGGATGCAGATGCGATAGTTTCTCCTTCATCACCAATAATGCAAACCTCTCTCAATACTGGAACTTCATCTCCTGATTCGTAATGAAATGCAATGATCGTTCCATCCACAGGCGCGAACTCCTCAAATGATGCCTTATCGGTTTCATAGGCAAAGAGAAGTTCCCCTTTTAAGACTTTATCGCCAATCTTTTTTGGTATCTCAGTTAGAATACAACTTTCTACAGATTGCCCCTGCTTGGGCATGATCACAATGGTCGCCATGTCACATATTTTTTACAAAACTAAATAATTCAACTTGTAAACACAAGTACATATGTGAAATAATTCTTGTTTTTTAATTTTTAATTTTTAATTCATTGAATATATGCAATTTATGAAAACAAATGAAATTAATTCTTGTGTTTACAATTTTTGCAAACAAAAATATTTTAACTTTGTAAATTGAAGATAAAATAGCTCGTTGAAAAGTGCTGATATTTTTCTGCCACAAAGACACCAAGGACACTAAGGGCACACTAAGAAAGGTTTAGATCTTTGTGAAACCTTCGTGACTTAGTGCCTTTGTGGCAGAAAAATAAATATCTGCTTTGTCCACTGAAATAGAAGGAATCACATTAGCGCCCAATAATAAATTGATGGAATTCGCAACAGGTCTACCGCAACACAGTAGAGTTTACGAAATACTGAGGCAGCACATTACCGAGGGTGTGTACCTGGAGGGAGACCTTTTACCTTCCGAAAACGAGCTGTGCGCCCTTCATAAGGTGACAAGGCCAACAATTCGGAAGGCTCTGGATCGTCTTGCGAATGAGGGCTTTATTGTCAGGCACCAGGGAAAAGGAAGCATTGTAAAGGGGGCGCCCAAAGGAGTAGGAATTTTAGCCATGAAGGGAACTACCTCTGCCGTTGGAAAAGAAAACCTGTTGACCAGAATCATTGTAGCTCCTGAAATCAGAAATTGGAGCGAAGCTTTTTCCTTCTCGCTTTCCAGGATTGAACAGGAATCGGGCTGCATCTACATGGAGCGGCTCAGGCTCGTCAACAACAAACCGGTATTTTTTGACATTACCATGATACCCAACATCAACCTTCCGCGGTTTATCGGGAGAAATATGGAAAACAAATCGCTGTTTGATATATTAAGAAAGAATTACCGGCTGGAGGTCAAGGGTGGAGAACAACGCATCCTCGCCATCACCGCCGACGAAAGGCTGCAAAAGTATTTCTGGGTACCGGCCGGTCATCCGGTGGTGCAACTTAACAGGAAAATTGAGACCAACAGAATGGGATTTTACCTCTACAGTCAGGAGTTTTGCAATACGGATGAATTTGTGCTGAGCGGAAACTTTTGAAACAAGTTTGAAGGGTTTGAAGGGTTTAAAAAGTTTATAGGGTTATAAATTACCCCTCCGATCCTTTGGTTTCGCTAAGGGATCGGTAACTTTTCAAACATTTCAAACTAAAAAAACATTTCAAACTATTTGTTAGGCTTCCAGTTCGAAGATCGCTTCAATCTCCACTGCGCAGTTTCCCGGCAGGCCGGCTACGCCGAATGCACTTCTGGCGCCAACTCCATTCTCAGAACCAAAAACCTCTTCCATCAGCTCGCTGCAACCATTGATTACGTAAGGATGTTTGTCAAAATCCGGAGTTGCATTCACCATGCCAAACAGTTTGACAACCCTTTTAATCTTATTCAGCGATCCAAGTTCGTGACGCAGTGTTGCCAGAATGGCCAGTCCGGCAGCACGGGCTGCCAGCTTACCGGCTTCCTTATCGAACTCATCCCCAACTTTTCCATGAATAAGTGTTCCGTCGCTTCTGGCTGAAACATGTCCGGAGAGATAGGCCAGGTTACCGGTAATTACCAGAGGCCTGTATAGTCCTTTGGGAGCAGAAACGGGAGGTAGCTGCAGATGCAATTCTTCGATTTTAGCTTCGTAATTCATAGTATTTCCATCTTAATTAAGTTGCAATTTTACCAAATGATACCTGATCCTGCTTGCATTTGATCCCTTTTCAAAAACCAGTGAATCTGATTTCAATACATCATAAAAACTATACTGCCCGGGAATCATCATATCCGGGACGCATGTTTCAGGGTATCCGGGCATTTTATAAGATTCCATATTAAAAGTTAATTTCCCATTCCCGGCAGACCACTTACCCACAGTTAAACAACCGTACGATTTCTGAAACATCGCCCCGCCAGAAGGTCTCAGGGACCGGCTCTACAATTTACAACAAATCGTTTTGCAACAGCAGAACTACCGTAGAAACTGTAAAAAAGACGACCATGGTGGCAGTAATGACTATAATTTCCAGTTCGTTATGCGTGAGTTTATTTCGTTGATAAGGATGAACAGGAAAGACCCTGTCTTCTAACAATAGAAGCAGTCTGAATACCCCCCAGCCAACCAGTGTTCCCAAAAGGATTCCGCCAAGTATGTCTCCGGGATAATGAACTCCCAGATATATTCTGGTGTAGGCAATCAGGCAGGCCCATGGATAGATGAAAATGGTATATCCCCTGCTTCTGAAGAGCAAAGCCGAAAAGGTAGCGAAAGAGAAGGCATTGGCGGCGTGTGCCGAGACAAAACCATACAATCCGCCAGTTGTAAAGAAGATGTGGGCCAATGGTTTCACTGCAGGATCCTGAGATGGCCGCAGCCGCATCACACCATGTTTCAAAAGGTTGGCGATCTGATCGGATAGCAGAATAATCAACACCAGTGAAATAATGACAGGAATGGATTTCCTTCCATATTTTCTGATGATCAGGTAGAGGGTAACACCGTAGAAAATGATCCAGGTAGAGGTGAGTGTAAAAAGAGCCATCACATTATCCATCAGATTATTGTGAAACCCATTCAGGAAAAAAAATGCAGATTTGTCCCAATCGGAGATTGTCTGTATTACACTCATATCTCGTTTATGAATTTAAAAGTTTCCAGATTTCATCTTTCAATTTTACAATTCCATCACCTGTAACCGAAGAGATAAAGGTATGGGGAATATCTTTGAATTCCTTGCTAATCTCCTTCATCAGCTCTTGATCGAGCATATCAGATTTTGAAATTGCCACATATCTTTGTTTATCAAGAAGTTCCGGATTAAACATATCCAATTCATTCAGTAAGATATCCAGCTCATTCCTGTGATTTTTACTATCTGCCGGAATCAAAAAAAGCAAAATAGAGTTGCGTTCGATGTGACGCAGAAAACGCAATCCCAGACCGCGTCCCTCGTGCGCTCCCTCAATAATTCCCGGAATATCTGCCATCACAAATGATTGATTATCCCGGTAGGACACGATACCCAGATTGGGGACCAGTGTTGTAAACGGATAATCGGCAATTTCAGGTTTGGCTGCAGAAACCACCGAAAGCAAGGTAGATTTGCCCGCATTCGGAAATCCAACCAGTCCCACATCAGCAAGGATCTTCAGTTCCAGGATCTTCCATCCCTCTTCTTCGTCTTCGCCGGGTTGGGCATATCTGGGAGTCTGGTGGGTCGCACTCTTAAAATTGACATTACCGAGTCCTCCCCTGCCGCCTTTCACCAGAATATTTGTTTGATCATGTTCAGTGATCTCAAAAAGAACCTCACCCGTTTCAGCATCTTTGGCCACTGTACCCAGCGGAACATCCAGGATGATATCTTCCCCATCCTTGCCATGACTGCGCGAAGCGCCTCCGCATTCTCCCCATTCGGCGTAAATATGCTTGCGATATTTCAGGTGCAAAAGCGTCCACATCTGACTGTTACCACGAAGGATAATGTGTCCTCCCCTGCCGCCGTCGCCACCATCGGGTCCGCCTTTCGCCGCAAATTTCTCTCTGCGAAAGTGTTTAGATCCCGCCCCGCCATGGCCCGAACGACACATGATTTTCACATAATCCACAAAATTTGTCTCTGCCATTGCTCCTTTTATAGGTTGCCTCAAAGGTACATACTATCCCTGATTATCGGAAACGATCGAAGATAGACAATTTTTTTGGTTCAAACTATCGATTCATTACCTTTGCCCTTCGGCTACGCTCAGGGACCGGTAACATTTCAAACATTCCCCTTCGGCTACGCTCAGGGACCGGCACTTTTTTAAACATTTCAAACTATTCACATGATACCTGTCTGGAAAGAGAATTTTAAGATTACTTCGTATCAAGTTGATTTTCAGGAAAACATCAAGCCAACCAACCTGATGCAACTGTTTCAGGAGGCTGCAGGAAACCATGCCCAACATTTGGGCGCAGGATATGCTGCTTTGATTGAACAGAAGCTTTTTTGGGCCCTGTCGCGGATTCGGGTTGAAGTTCTGCAATTGCCAAAATGGGGGGACGAAATCCACATTGAGACATGGCCCTGCAGTCTGGTTGGCCCCTTCTTCAGACGTGATTTTATATTTTACAATAGTCAGGATGAACCCATTTGCAAAGGTGTCTCAGGCTGGTTGTTACTGAATGCTGAGACCATGCGTCCCCAGCGGGCAGACAGACTGACCTTCGACCTGCCCTTCAACGAAGGCAAAATTGCGCTTGATACTTTCCCCGATAGGTTATACGGGACGGCCGAAACAGCAGTCTTCAGTAAAAAAATCCTGTACAACGAAATCGATGTGAACAACCACGTCAACAATACACGATATCTTGATTGGGCGATGGATTGCTTCGACAGCGATTTCTACCGGACGCATCATTTAAAGAGTTTCACCCTTGAGTTTTTGGGCGAAATGCATTGGGGGGACGAAGTACAACTCTTATCCGGATAGGATGGTACCTCCTTTCACATTCAGGCCGTGAATAGTCAGACAGGAAAGATTGCTTTCAAAGCAGATGTGGATTGGAAGGTTGACTAAAAAAATTTACACAGAGGATATATTGCTCTTCATTGAGATTAGTTCAAACCTTGATATTGTTGCTTTTTCAAAATATAGTTGGAGGAACCACAGAGTTCACGGAGTTTAAAAATCGCAAGCGATTTTTTCTCTGTGTAACTCCGTGATTCCTCTAAAATTTTTAACGTAGCAGAAATCTTGCAGCAAACTGAAATTTTGATTGTTAGGGAATTAATCTCTGTGTAAGAAATTATTGCAGTCACCAATACTTATTTAAATAATCTGGAAAACCATTTGGCCCGGCCTTTAACAAGAGTCATTCCCTTTTCGATGAGGGTATTGTCAAAATCGTGCGAAAACATTAGCTCGGATGTATCGTTGGCTGAAGATGTGTAGACCAAAATAAAGCTGAAGTGCTCAAAGTGTTTGGCCATTAGTCTTGGGATACTCTCCTGTGATAATTTGTAGGATACACCTCCACTGCGTGGCAATGGAATAATGATCAGATCTGAAGGAGAAAGCTGTTGTCCGAGATTATGAAATTCCTCCCAGTCGGTAAATTCAGTATGACTTATTTTAACGGAGGTGCGTTGTTGCTTGTGAAACTCCTCCACCTGATCAAAAGTCGGTGGAGAAGCAAAAAACTGACAGGAAAGATCCAGTGATTTTCCCATTCGCAAAATCCGGCTTAGCCAGTTATGAAAACCAAATTCACGGTCGGCAAACTTGGGACAAATGACCACAATTTTTTTGTACAGGTTAAGGTTCGAATGTATGCTGGCAACCCAGATGGCCTGCTCTGTATTCTCGACGATGTATTTGACATTGTTGCCAAAAAGCATTTCGGAAAATTGATTCCTCATGGCAAAACCCAGGATGATCTCCGAGGCAAATATCTCTTTGGCCACTCTCTTGATGCCCGCAGTAACTTTCTGATCGATGGTAGTAACTATTTCAACTTTTTGGTCAATGGCGGCAGCATGAATGATGGCCTTCTCGAGCATTCTTTTGGCTTCGATCAGTTTCGATTTCGCCGTGTGGTCGTCATCCACCACCGATAAACTCACAATTGGGAAACGGTTTTTGGGCAGTTTAATGGCAATGGCCAGATCAATCAGTCGCTCCATAGTCCCCGGATTGGAAATTGGAACCAATATTTTCTGTTCAGTCATGGGCGTCAAAGGTTGTTCAAGGTAATCATCCCCTTCGATCAGAATCTTCTTGGCGGCATTCTCGGTTACGAAAGAGGCCACCAGACAGGTGACAAGAATCAGCACAATGGTTCCATTCAAAACATTTTCATCTACAATGCCCATTTTGAAACCCACCATGATGACAGCCAGGGTAGCTGCGGCATGCGAGCTACTCAAACCGAATATCAATCGGCGCCATGTAGGTGGAAATTTGAATGTAAAGGAGGTCAATGCTGCAGCCAAATATTTTCCGATAATTGCAACTACGGTCAGTGTACCTGCAATAACCCAGGCTGCTGATCCATTGCCTATCACCTTCAGATTGATCAGCATCCCTACGCTGATCAGGAAAAAGGGAATAAAAATGGCATTCCCAACGAACTCCAGCCGGTTCATCAGGGAGGATGTTTTTGGCACATATCTGTTCAATGCAATTCCTGCGGCAAAGGCGCCGATGATGGGCTCCAAACCGGCCACTTCAGATAAAAATGCGGCAAAGAAGACCATGGAGAGGACAAAAACAAAATGGGACCGTTTTTCCCCCTCCAGCTTCTTAAAAAACCAGGAGGTAACTACCGGTATCAGCAAAAAGACGACCAGCAGAAATAGTATGACGGAAATGGCAAAATTTATCCAAAAATGAACATTTATTTCACCTTTTACGGAGCCCACAATCACGGCAAAAAGTACAAGAACTGCGGTATCAGTCAGCATGGTACCGCCCACAGTGATTGCCACTGCTTCGTGCCTGGAGATCCCCATTCTGCTCACAATCGGATAAGTGACAAGTGTATGGGTAGAAAACATACTAGCCACCAACAGGCTGGCGTTAAAATCAAGGCCAATCAGGAAGCGGCAAACAGGAAACCCGATGGCCATCGGAATCAAAAAAGTGTACAATCCGAAAACCAGACTCTTGTGCTTGTTGGTCCTAAACTCTTTCAGATCCAGTTCGAGCCCGGCCAAAAACATGATGTATAGCAATCCGATGGTTGAAAAGAGGTCGACGGCGGCATTCTTTTCGATCCAGCCAAGTCCGTGGGGGCCAATGACCAACCCGGATAAAATCAGTCCGATGATACCCGGGATCTTCAAACTTCTCAGCAGAATCGGGGCCAGAAGAATGATAAACAGGATCACTGCAAAGATCAAAACCGAACTGTGAAACGGTTTTTGCAGTAAATCAATCAATCGATCCAGAATTTGAGTCATGTGAGCGGTGCCGGGGTTGTTTCCGTTTCCAAATATAGACAAATCAGCTTAAATAAAATTCGTATATTGGTTACCTGTTTCCTCCCTTGAAGTGAATAAATTGAACCTTTAAAACCTATGTGTCATGAGAAAATTTGTTGTATTTGTGGTGGTGATGTTTGTGGCAGTTTCTTCCTTTGGACAACTTAGCCTGAAAGCCCCCGGAGTAAAATGGGAGTCCGTTTACAGTTTTGACAAATGCAATGTATTTAAAATGGAGGCTTATGCCAGGAACAATGAACTGATGCGAACCTTTAACTTCAAGACCTATTACCAGTCGGGCGGAGATAATTTCGTTGTGAAAACCATTACAGAAAAGATGGGCAACGGCATGGAAACCGTTTTGGATTTAAAGAATGAGATCGCCATTCAGATCATTGGCTCCGGCGGAGGGGCGAAACCATTTTACAATGCCGGCGGATTCAAATATCCCGCTGTGGCTGACCTGAAAAGACTGGAAATTGTCCCAACCTCGGAGACCAAACAAATTGCCGGTTTCAACTGCAAAAAATATACCTACGTTTACAAAAAGATTTTTGGTGAGGTTTGGCTAACCGATCAGGTTAAAATGAAGAACGACCTCGGCGTTTTCCGTGCCTGTAAAATGCAGGCTTTGCACAATACCCTATCGGTGGAAGGCTTTGTGATGGAGATGACCACTGAAGATTCGAGAGGTGGCAGAACATTGATGACAACAGTTTCACTTCAAAATCCTGAAAAATACACAGTCGATTTGACAGGGGTTGATATGAACACTGCAGTAAATAAAATAAACTACTACACCTTCTGACAAATTGAAAATCGAAAATTGCTGTGATAAAATGTTGTATTTAAATATCTTACATCATTTCCATTTATTTCCATTTATTTCCATTTATTTCCTAACAATATTCTGAATGGCCATTCCTCCTCTGCTCGACATTGTTCTGCGATCAGTCGCAGTCTACCTTTTTATTCTTGTTGCTATCCGCATATTTGGAAAAAAAGAACTGGCCCAGCTATCGGTGATTGATCTGGTTTTTATTCTACTGATCAGCAACGCGGTTCAAAATGCCATGGTTGGCAGTGACTCCTCGCTTTTGGGTGGTTTGGTGGCGGCACTCGCTCTTTTTGCCACAAACTATATTTTCAAAATGGTACTTTTCAAAAGCAGAAAAGTCAGTGATTTTATTCAGGGAAAGGCAATCCTTCTGGTCTATGAAGGACATCTTCTTTCTGAAAATCTTAAATCGGCAGAAATTACATTGGAAGAGATTGAAGCAGCTGCCCGTGAACATGGAGTCGAAAAGATCGGGGAAGTAAAGCTGGCCATTCTCGAAGTAGACGGGAACATCAGTATTGTCAGCAGCGAACTTGGCAACAAAAGCATGCACCAAACTCACAAAACAAGGCACAAGTTCAAAGGGCGGCTCAATAATTATTAACCGATTTTAGTTCTCCCCTGCCTTTCCGGTATTCTCTTTTAACAAATTGGTTGGCTGCTTCAAAGTTAGTTATCCGCATATTTGGGCCATGTTATGATTCGTTAGCGTTTTTTATTTGCGAAGCGGTTTAACTGCAACTTCCTTAAAGAAAACAACATCCTTTTCTCCATGATTTTGCAATCCAATAAATCCATACTCCAGACGGGGACCATGGTAAGGTTCAAAGTCAAATTTACGTGCTGGTACCGGATCGCCTTCTTTGAAATCAGTCACTTTTACCCCATTCAAAAAAACAATGGTTCGGAGTCCGTCCAAAGTGATTTCCATGGTATTCCATTCCGGACCTGGCTTACCTGTTTTGGCCAACGGTTTAGTTAATGAATACAACATGCCGGTATAATGATAATCATCTTCATTTGAGAGTTCAGGCTTATTATCAATCTGAACCTCGTAACCATAAAAAACCGGCATCCATTCTTCATAAGGTTCAATCGGTATGCGAATAAATATTCCGGAGTTACTGTTGGTGTCGCGCATTCTAAAAACGACCCTAATCGTACAATTTCCAAATTTTTCGCCCGTCCGGTAAAGCAAACCCATTCCACCGTGTGACTTTATCAAACCACCTTCAACATACTGCGAGCCAGGACCAACATGTTTCCACCCGGTTAGATCTTTCCCATTGAATAACTGCCGCCAGTGACTGGTATCCGCTTTTTGCAAAGAGATTCCATTTGGTTGCGAAATTTGGTCTTTGGTCTTCGAAACACCGTGACCCGGACTCTGAGAAATCACGGAGAACAAGATAATTCCGGAAATTAAGATTGATGCCATTGCCTTTTTCATCTGTTTATAATTTTGTTTTTTAATTGTCAGATGGAACTCGCCAATAATCATTCTCCAGTGTGTGAAGCAATTCTCATGGCTCGTTTCATAACACTACTATTAAGTGAACTTCGAAAAGTCCGGAATTCCTAATTCCGGACTTTTCGAAGCAACCTCAAATATAAAAAAATTCAAACAATTAATATAACCTGGATTTTGGGTTTCGCGCAGGATTAACATTTGTTGTATCCTTCGGAATCGGGAAATTCTTCCAGTCTGGCCAGAGGGGCAGGAATTTCCGCAGCAACTGCCAATCGGTTTCTGACCACCGTGAAAATAGCACCCGCTTACTATCGTTATTACTCAAATTCGAAGGTGCCGAGTTTTTTGGAGATATTTTTTGCCCGTTTCAAAACTTTCTCAACCTTAGCAGCTTTTTTGAATAACATATAATCAGAGATTTCATTAAAGCCACAAATGTCTCTCAGTACATTATCGATTCCCGATGAAAGCAATTTTATAAATGCAATATCCGGAGGAAACATCATCCCATTCTGATCGGTAGCTTTGAAGTAACAACCATATATCAATGCTTTTAGAATTAAATCACAAGGAAGTTTAAACTCGCGTGCAAGGTGAATAGCACCCGCCAGCCGATCCTCTGCCCCAAGTTTTCGTTGCAAGTCACAACCAACTCTGAAAATTGTATCTCCAAGAGCTCTGTTTTGGAATCGTCCTATAAGATCATCGATATGCTCAATTAGCATTTCTTGGGTAAATTCACCGGGATACTTTTTCAGAAGAATATCGGCGGCCTGTAACATGGTATTCCGCACCTTTGCTTTTAACTTATTATCTGATAGTACTTCATATAAAAATATTGCGGACGGATGCTCGATATTGCCCAAATAAGCAGTGGTAGCATGTCCCAGATTGTGAATAAATAACTTCCTGTCTACCCAGGCTTTAATATTTTCTTTTGGTGATAATCCAACGACATTTGGAATTGGGTTTTTAAACCCGTTCTTATCCAGGATCAAAGTGTTATAAGGTTCCGCAAAAACTAACAATGGATCTTTTTCTTCTATTTCTTTGGGCATGATTGGCACCATTTTCCCAATGCTGGTTTCAATGAGCCCGACATAACTATCAATTAGGAATTCCTCGTCGAGCAGGATCTTCAACCCCTCTTTCATGAGCGTACAGGCATCCCGTATATTTTCGGCCAAAATAATGTCGAGTGGAAAGTTGGGTCGTTCAGCAAAACGCTTTTCGATACCCTGGGAAATAAGCGGAAGAACCTTTGGAAGTGCATTTTTCCCGACGCATGTGGCCATCAGGCTGCACTGAGCAATCGCATTGATAACAGACTCCCTGTCATTGGCATAAATTCCACATACATTTCTAACTTCAAACTGTTCTTCATGTTCTGATTTAATTACGACCTTATATTTTTTTCGATGATTGAGTTCATTAATGATCCTTTGATCCACATCGATAAATATGACTTGATACCCCGACCGGCTAAACAGTGGACCGATAAAGGAGCGGCCTATTTTACCAGCTCCAAAAAGAACCAATTTCTTTTGAACCATTTTCAATACGGTCTTTTATCTTCCGATTTGTATTAAATATTCCCTGTAGTATTGTTCAATTTGTTGTGCTTTCTGTCCGGAGAAATCCTCGTAAAAGGTCCCTCCATTGTAGAAACAGGAAAAGCCTCCCGAGGCAACACCAAACGCAACAGCATTTATTAAACTGACCTGATTTTCGGAATTCTTTATTCGTTGCTTTGCAATGGAAGCAATGACACCTCCAGCAAAATTATCGCCACATCCGGTGGTATCTCCTGTTTTCTCAGGATTTTGCCTGATCTCCAACATTACCTTTTCTAAAACAGGCAGCACTGTATGTGATATTTTCCCAAATAATGGATTGTCAGCAAAAAAATGCAACAAATTCGAACCATGTGTTATTATTACTGCACCTACACCGGTAGATTTAAAGAAATTAACCGCAGCATCAACAGAATTGGTACCACTTAATCTGAGTGATTCTTCCATATCAGTTACCAGGAGATCAATATACTTGTAGCTTTCAACAGAATTCCCCAAAGGCCATGGTTTTGAAGGATCCTGCTTTTCATTCAAAAAATCATAAACTGTATTTACCACAGTTATTGCTTTATATTCCTTGGCCTTTTTAAGCAACTCACCCAGTGATGAATGAATATGAGGAACCAAGGCTGTACCTCCAAAAACAACTATATCACTTTCAAAAAATGAATCATTCAGATCAGAGGGAACAAAATCCCAGGCTGCACCGATATTATTAATAAATACCCGCTCGCCGTTGCCACAGTCAAAATCAGGATCGGATAATACATCCGTAAAGGGAGTATATTGTTTCCCGGTTTTGTAACTTCCTATTTTAAGAGGAGTAAGTGCCAGCCTGTTTTCAATAAAAGCGCCACCGTTGTCGTATCCCTTGCAACCATAAAAATTTACCTCTGCGTTTTGTTCATGTAGCATCTGTGCTGCATGAATCAGTGATACAATCGAAGGGCCGCCTATGTTTAGCGCTACCGGCTGCTTTCCTTTGGTTATTTTCTCACGAACCTGCATATATGCTTCTCCGGAAAACTTCTCGAATTCTTCTTTGAAGACAAGTTTTCCGGGAGACCATCCTCCGTCACCCGGATTTTTTGAAAGATACCGTTTAAAATCCGCATCATTAAAATTTACCGGGTTATAGAGGTAGTCAATAAGTGCACAGCCTGTTCCTGATATTTTAAATTGTGTATTGTTTATCATCCTTTAATAAATTTATAGACTTCCCGACGACTAAATAAATCTCAAGAAACACCTTTTAATCTGCCTTTTTCTCATCTTTTAATATTGCATGTCGTTACAATTTTAATAGTCCGGAACTTTGTGTGTCAATATAGAGTATGGCCGACCGGTGGTTTCTCAAAATTGTTGATGGGTGTCGTTCTGTTATTTCCTGTTCAATTGTATTTGCCACAGCCAGAGCCTTAGTGCTACCAGGAACCATGCAGAAGATATACCTGCCATTTAGTAATGCCGGAATAGTTAGCGTTAATGCATAAGTTGGTACTTGCCCGATTGAAGTAAAACATCCGTCATTTACCTGTTGCTGACGGCACAGGGCATCCAACTCAACTACTTTTACCTGGGCTTTGTCCTTGAAGTCGGCTACATGCGGATCGTTAAAGGCAAGGTGCCCGTTTTCCCCGATTCCCATGCAAACGATATCGACCGGATTTGTTGACAGCAATTGACCATACCGAATGCATTCTGCTTCTCTTGACTCGCATTGTCCGTTCAGATAGTTAACCGAACGAAATGGTTTCCGGTCGAAAATCCGTTCTTTCAGGAAATTGCCGAATCCCTGGGGAGCTGTCGGTGGTAGGCCAATGTATTCATCCATGTGGAATGCATTGATACGCTCCCATTCAATACCTTCATGGTTGATCAGGTTTTCCAGAAATTCATTTTGTGAAGGGGCTGCGGCAAAAATGATGTTTACAAATTGTTGGGTATGTTGAAGCTCTGTTATTTTAGTACCAGCTTCCAAGGCAGCTGCACGGCCTAATTCTTCCCTGGACGAATATATTTTAACAGTCAGGTTGTTTTTGTTAAAAGATTGGATCATTTTTTTCATGGTTTTACTTCTTATGAAGAACACCGTCTCCCATTTCTATTTCTACTCCATCAAGTGTTCCGGATAGTTTAAAATCCAATTCATCCTTACCTATAAAAATGAAATCAACTTTTTCTACATATTTTTTCCCATCATGAATGCCATTATATTCAATGCCAAGATGCCCGGGAGTTTTCCAAACGCCAATATGTTCATGTGCAGAGCCCAGGTTATCAACTGAGAACCATTTAATTTCTGAATCAACCGAGTCAAATCCCACTAAATTAGCACCCTTCACTACTCCTAAATCAGGATGTGTGAACCCTTCTTCAATATATAATCCGTTACCATCTGCTGCCTCTATGCAGCTCATCAAATAGAGTACTTTATAAGTTTTTCCTTCCATAATAAATGTTGCATCGGCTTCCCACTTGCCAAGAAACTTCATTAGATTTTTTATAGCAACAGGGACTTCAGGTTCCTTATCTGCTATCTTAGTGGATGAAGACGACTCAGAGTTTTTGTTTGAAGAACCTGAGTTACCACACGATTGTCCAATCAACAGCAATGCTGTCAATGAAATGAAAAAAAACTTTTTCATTTTTATTGTGATTTAATATGTGCCTACTCTACTCAGTTTTCGGCTTACCCGTTTATTTCATTTTTTTTTGTATTAAAGCTGGTTTGCAATAATACGTCCGTTAATAATTGTTGTTTTTATTTGAATACTGTCGTCGAAAATGACAACATCGGCATCTTTGCCTGTCGTGAGCGAACCTTTTCGGCCTTCAATCTTACAGATTTGTGCCGGCGTGGTGGTGATCATCTGAATGGCATGTAAAAGAGATACTCCTGCCATCTGAATCATGTTACGTATAAGCAGGTCTGTTGTGGCCACACTGCCGGCAAAAGCCGTTCGGTCAAGTAGCTTGGCAACCCCGTCTTCCACAATAACTTTCATCCCGTCTTTCAGACTTCCCAGGATGCTTTCTCCTTGACTTATTCCGGCAGCACGCATGGAATCTGTAATCAGGGCAATACGTGAAGGTCCTTTTTGTTTATAAATCAGTTGTAATAAACTCGGTGGAAGATGAATTCCGTCGGCAATGATTTCAACAGTCAGTTGATCGAACAGGAAAGCGCTTTCAATAACTCCGGCATAGCGAAAGGCATTGCGTCGCATCACACCCGACATTCCGGAGTAAAGATGCGTTAAATGGGTAAACCCGTTTTCGAGTGCTTCGGTAACTTCGTCTGATGTGGCATCGGTATGTGCGATTGCAGGTAGGATACCTCTTCGGGTCATTTCACGACCAAATTCCATAGCTCCCTCAAGTTCCGGGGCAGCGCTCCACCGGATGATGTCTTCTGAATGGTTTAATATATTTTCATATTCTTCCCTTTTGGGTGATCGGATATACCGGGGATCCTGTGCTCCCCTCTGGTTCATAGAAAAATAAGGTCCTTCGAGGTGCAATCCCATAAACTGTGAGCCTTCCGCATTTTCTTTTTTTGCCTGACGATATACCTGAAACAGTTGAAACAACTCCTCGGTTTTGCTGCAAAGAGTTGTTGGCACCATTGCCGTTGTTCCATGCAGGGCATGTATTTTGGCAGCTTCGAGAAAAGCTTCAACGGTTCCGTCCATAAAATCATGCCCTCCGCCTCCGTGCGTATGAATATCAATAAACCCTGGCGAAACATAGTTATTTTGGGCATCGATAGTTTGAGCTCCGGGAAAATCAATATCTCCGGCACAAACTTTGACTATTTTTCCGTCATCAATCAGTACGGTTCCATTTTCTATCAACCGGTAAGGGGTGATTACTCTGCCATTGTATATTTTTAATCGTTTATTTTTTGAATTCATAATTATTTCTAAAGTCTTATTCCCTTTTATTTTATACTTACATTAAGAACAGTTCATTAACAGCTTGGTTGAAGTATTTGATGCATTCTTTGATATCCGGGACAGAATTATCCCAATTGTATTCATATTCGATGCTGAAGACTCCTTTGAAGTTTTGTCTTTTAAGCTCCTGAAGCATACCTTTTACATTAAGTATCCCTTGTCCCCAAATTACATCATGTTGTTCTTTAATTCCCTCTTGCTTAGGAGCAATATCCTTAAAATGCAAAGAGATAATTCTTCCAGCTAGTTTCTTGAGACAGTCGATTTGATTTAATCCATCTCTTCTCCAGTGTCCTACATCAGCCGAAGACCCGATCATTTTACTGCGATTGCTAATCTCTTTCAATAGATTTTCTGGCTTCCAGTAAGTTGAAGGTTGAGGATGGTTATGAACTGATATTTTAATGCCATATTTATTGACCAGCTTTTCAACCAAATCCCAGTCTGTTATGGCCGGTTCACATGAAATATACGCCATTCCCATGTCCTTGGCGAAACTGAACAACGGTTCCCATTCATCCGGACTTTTGGTGACAACAACACCCATGGAGACAATTTTGATCCCTTTTGAAGTTGCCAGGCTTTTTAATTCTTTTCGAGTCTGATTATCAAGTTGTGGCCCGAAACCCTGATCACCCCATTTCCCGCCAAGTTTATGACCGGGAAAAACTTCAATATTTTTTAAGCCAAGTTCGTGGGTTTTATCTAAAGCTTCAGTCAGCGTAAACAGGTGGAACGAATAGGACTGCATTCCTAACCGCCATCCATGTTTTTCGGCTTTTGTTTGGGATTGTGTCGCCTGCGAAATGAGGAAGCATGCAATGATCAATAACACTTTTGTACTATTTTTAATCATATCATATATAGTTGAGAAGAAGCCTCCGTTTTCTTGCACAGAAGCTTATTCAGTTAGTAATTATCTGGGCATATCGGGAAGTGAAAATCCGTTTTGATAGGTGTGTTTAATCCATTCAGTGGCCATGTCAAGGGCATTGAAATCAGCAAACCGTCTGTCAAAATGCGGGTTTCCATCAATTACGGCATATTCATCCACCGTAACGATTTTAATTTTATCTGTCGGCGAAATGTTAGTAAAACGCATATTTTCGCCATTCCACATTAACTCGCGGTGTAATCCTTGTAATCCAGCCAATCTGGTTGCGAGAACACCCATCACAACCATTTCATTAAACGGACCCGAAAAACCGAAATTGGAAGAAGCTTCAAGTCTGCTCTCCGGTGATTCTTTGCAAGCGCGAATCCAGTCTTGTTCGTGAGCGTTTGTTTTCCAAATATCACCGTTTCCACCTTTGATGCGGGGAATTGAAGGTTCTGGCTGTTTGAAATGTTCTATGGCCGATCTTGGTAACAGCGTGGCAGCACTTCCGTAGCAGCCAGTCATGATCTTGCCTTTGCTGCCAACAAACAGGATCCCTCCATTTTCATCGCCCATCATTTCTCCGTCTTTCAGCTCTGAAGGTCTTTCGGGTAATAGTCCACCGTCGTACCAATGAACTTTAACCTCCGGCATTTTTACTTCGCCCTTTGGTTTACGAGCAGGAAAAATATAGGTAACAATCTGTGCAGTTGGAGGAGAGTAAAGGTTACTCAGGGTAGAACTACCAATTACACTGGTGGGATATTTAAGATCCAAGGCCCAGTATAGGGGATCCATGATATGGCAAGCCATATCGCCTAAAGCGCCAGTGCCGAAATCCCAGAATCCCCGCCAGTTCCAAGGTGTATAGGCTTGATCGTAAGGTCTGCTTTTAGCCGACCCGATCCATAAGTTCCAGTCTAATGTTTTAGGAATTGGTGGAGTACCTTTGGGTTGGGATAATCCCTGAGGCCAAATTGGCCGATCGGTCCAGCAATGAACTTCAGTTACTTCTCCGATTATTCCTGACTGTATCCATTCAGATACTTGTCTGCACCAATCAAAAGAATTCCCCTGATTACCCATCTGTGTTGCTACTTTGTATTTTTGTGACAACTTTGTCAGTAACCGGGATTCGTAAACTGAATGGGTAAGTGGTTTTTGGGTATAGCAATGTTTGCCTAACGTAATGGCATGTGCAGTAACACCTGCATGTGAGTGGTCCGGCGTTGCAACCATAATGGCATCAATGGATTTACCCAATTCATCAAACATGACCCGCCAGTCTTTGAACTTCTTAGCTGTCGGATAGTCTTTGAATGTTTTATCAGCATAATGCCAGTCAACATCACAAAGTGCAACAATGTTATCGGTTTTCATATTAGCAAGGTTGCGCCTGCCCACTCCGCCAACTCCAACTCCGGCAATATTCAGTTTGTCACTGGGAGCTTTGTGACCTAAACCACTGACTGAAAAACTTGGTACAATCGAAATTCCAGCAGTAGCAATAGCACTTTGCCTTAAAAAATTTCTTCGTGAATTATTCAAATTATCCATTTAATTGTTTGATTTATAATTAATTAAATTTTTTCGGTTTAATATTGTAGTACCATACTTGTGTCCCATGGTTTTGAAGAGATATATGTCCCACATCAAATTTTCCATAATCGGGGAAACCTTTTAAATTAAAACCATGCCAACCACTCGTCGTTTTACCGTCAAACAGAAGGTTCCATCCCTTCTTCTTCTCCACCGAAGTGAGCGTATTCGGGTTTGATGAACGATCAATTTGATCGTAAAGTATGAGCGGATCTCTCTTTTCAGATGGTGTCCATGAGATCATTAAAACGATCATCAGACTCAATAAAAATGTTGTTGTTCGATTTTTCATTTTACTTTTCATTTTAGTATTGATTAAGAGACTGTTTAAATTTCTTTTAAATATGCTAAAGCCCAAATTTCACCCATCTTGATATTGCCCAAGCTCCTAAAAAGAACCAAAAACAGAGAAAAGCAGGGTTGATTTCTCTCCTTAGATTGTCAATGAATAAAATTTAAACAGTCTCTAACTTTTTTAATGACCAGTTTTTAACACGATATCCGTAATAGGCATAATAAACCAGATAAATATAACAGGGTAACAGCACCCAGTATGCGTTGTGTGGATTGTAATGATCGGCGAAATATCCGTATATAAGAGGTACGATTGCGCTTCCGCAAAGACCCATAATAAGAATTGATCCGCCCATTTTTGTAAATCGTCCCAGTCCATTCAGTGCGAGCGGCCATATGGCTGACCACATCAATGAATTCGAAAGTCCTAGGGCCACGAGCAACCAGATTGAAAGGTTAGCAGTATGACCAAGGAAAGTTACCTGACCTTGCACCATGAAAAACAACAGGGTCAGCACAATTGCTGATGTAGTACATACACGCAAAACATTGAGATGGTTAATAAATTTTGGAATAAGGACAATACCCAACAAAAAGCCGGACATCGTTATGCCCAGGATATAGGACGGGAATATCTTCGCTTCCAATAACGGAAGGCCCAGCGATTGGGCATATCCGATGATTGTGTTGATACCGGTAACCTGTGATCCCACATGCAGGAATAAGGCAACCGCACCAAAAATTAGGTGAGGGAATTGAATGATGCTGGTTTTACCTGAATTTGCATCAGCCAATGCCGGATTCTCATTGTTGGTATCTATTTCCGGCAATATGGAATACCTGATTATCAACCCAAGGCCGAAAAGGACAACAGCCATGCTGGTGTAAGGGACAATCACTCGTCGTATCAACTCATCCAGTGCAGCATTTCTAGTTACTTCGTCCATCAGCGGTAACTGCTTAAACAACTCAGTGTCTGTTGGCCTGAGTATTGCAGCAGCTAATAATAAGGGAGCAATTATCCCGGCAGTTTTATTACAAACACCCATAATGCTCATTCGCTGTGCTGCCCTTTCTTTCGAACCGATCATGGTAATATAGATATTGGCAGCAGGCTGCAGGATCGCCAGGCCTGTCCCGATTGAGAATAGCCCCAAAAGGAATAATCCGTATGTTCTGGTCAATGCTGCAGGCACAAAAATAAGTGCGCCAAGGGCCATAATCCAGAAACCGATCATGATCCCCTTTTTAAATCCAACCTTCCCTAACAAGTGTGCTGCAGGTATTGCCATCACAAAATAGGCTATGTAAAAGGCAAATGCGACCAATAAAGATTGAGCATGATTTAATTCACATGAAATTTTAAAATAAGGGATTAAAATAGCATTTATCCAGGTAGTAAACCCAAAAACAAAGAACAATAGGCCAATGATTGCTATTGAGATGACCGTTGACCAGTTAATAGGTTTTGGGCCGTTGTTGTCATTAAAAGATTTCTCCACAATTATTTTTTATTTTTATCAGTGCACTGTTTGAGGCAATCGTTTGAACTGTTCCTTCTGGTTGGTGCGCCTTGCTTACACCTGAATTACTTCTTCCCATTTTTCGTTCATTGCCGATTTTTCCAATGCTTCAAGTACAGCCACTTCGGTTAGGATACTCTGGTGACTGCGTGGCTCTTTACGGGTTCTGAACATTTCAACTATATCGACATACATTTTCCCTGGATCGCTTTCAGGAACGCGCGATTTCAG
>JAPLDT010000041.1 GCA_026391315.1 Bacteroidia bacterium | reverse complement strand
CAAATAGGTGCAAAAATGTATTTAACAGCTTCATTATGCACAAATATTTTCTGTCATCTTCACATTGTGCCCAAAAAATTTGGGTGGTGACTCGCAATGACGAATACCGCATAGGGGGCGTTGGATGAGGCGAGGGGTGGGTCAGAAGATACGATTTGTTGTTAATTGTCACCCACCCCTCGCCTCATCCAACTGAACAACTGGCAACCGTCATTGCGATCCGCCGGCTGGCGGAGAAGCAATCTACTGCATTCTCGGACTCAAAAACGCCGCACCGTCCTGCGACCACAGCCTATCCCGATGGTGATCGGGAAGGAACGGAGTGAAGCAATCTGTTGAGCATTGCAGAAATTTTTATTAACGGAACAATATTAAGCGATGAATTTTTATTTACTCAATTAAAAAACATTAAAACACTTATTCTCTCTAGTTATGAAAAAAGCGGTAAAAATAATCCTTTGGAGTTTTGGGATTTTGGTTGGGTTACTGGTTCTGGCAGGAGCCGGATTCTATATCAGCTACAAAGTGGCCACCAAAAGCATGGCGCCTGCCGAGACCATGGCTGTAAATGATTCGGTCTACAGCATTAAAGACAGTTTTGTTAACGCCTATATTTTTAAGGGAAAGAGTAGCTACCTGATGGTGGATGCCGGTTTCAGCAAGAATACTGTTCGTGCTGAAATGAAGAAACTGGGTATATCACCCGATCAGATTACTACCATTCTTCTTACCCATACCGACAGTGATCATACCGGGGCCATCGGGCTTTTCAGTAATCCAAAGATATACATGCACAGGGATGAAGAGCAGATGATAAACGGGCAGACTGCCAAGATGGGGCCGTTCAAGACGCATTGGCAATACGGCCCGTACATATTGCTCAACAGCAATGATACGCTGATGGTGGATGGATTAAAAATCAAAATCATTCACACGCCGGGGCATACACCCGGGTCGGTCTGTTTTGTGATTGGCAGGGATTACCTGGTTACGGGCGACAATCTAATTGTGACCGATGGGAAGGTAGGACCCTTTTTGGATAAGTTCAACATGAACACGGCACAGCAAATTGAATCGCTCAAGGTTCTGCCTGATCTTAAGTCATTCAAATATATTCTGACAGCGCATTACGGGATTACCAGAAATTAAGCTTCCCACAAAACTTGCATTTGCCGTATAAATATCATCATCACCAGGAATTTAAGGAATTTTAAATCTTCAAAAATTCCAGTCCTGACAGCAGGCGAATTTTTAAAATTATTCTTTTAAAGCAGTGAGACACCGATATCAAAAAGGCCTGAACCATGCGCGATTGAGCATGGTTCAGGCCTTTGAGTTTTCTTTGAAACAAAATATTCTTTAGACTATAATTCGCGGATTTTTACGTTGCGGAACCAGCATGCGTAACCATGATCCTGGAGGCCAATGAAACCTTCTTTGGCGATTCCTTCAGTGAAACCGGGGAAGGATTTGAATTTGCTTTTGGCCACCATGGCGTCCCACTCCGGGGTCCAGAGGGTATATTTTACTACTACTACGCCGTTCATCACATGGGTAACCGCACCGTCTTTTACCTTGATTACCATGGTATTCCATTCGCCGGCAGGATGCACGGTTTTTGGATCACAAGGCAGCATGTCGTAAAGCGAGCCAGCAAGGTGGTTGTCAATTTTGTTGTCGCCGGCATCCTTGTTGTCCAGAACCTGTACTTCGGGTGCAGCATAATAGATTGGTTTTCCGGGTACTTCCCTGACATTGTAGAAAACTCCTGAATTGGTAGCTTTGCCAGCTTTCCAGTCGATAGAAAGTTCGAAATTTTTAAATTTTTTGGTTCCATAAACTACATCACCATCTGAACCTTGTCCGGGTTTTTTGTCAGGAGCGGTAAATACTTTCATTGCATTGTCTTCAACGACCCAGTTGGTCGGCATAGCTGTACCGTTGCATTTTCTCCAGCCATCAAAATTTTTGCCGTTGAACAGGAGTGTCCAACCTTCCTTTTTCTCTTTTTTGGTTATTTTATTGACCTCTTGTGAAAAGGCGGAAGTTGAAAAGATCATTGCTGTAAGCAGGGTAACAGATAACAAAATGTTTTTCTTCATGTTTTGAATGTTATGCCCGCAAGGGCGGTTATTGGTTAAAATTAATTGCATTCGAATTTGGGAATGAACCACCAAATTTAGTGATCATTTTGATTTTTGATTCTTTTCAGCCTACAATTTAGTTTTTCAACAAATTTAGACTGTCACTTACTTGACTTCTCCCCCATCTTCAAAGTCAGGATGCCACCCTTCACCAGATCGCGATGTTTGAGCGATAATTCATCGATTTTTTTCCATTGAAATCGGCAGAAAGGATGTACCTGTTTTTGTCGCTGTTGCCAATTGTTTTTATCGTCAATAGCTCATCATGATGGTCATGCCGCCGCCTCCGCTATTACCAAACCTCGGGTTCACTACGTTGTTGTAAATTGAACCAAAAGTATAGGTAAAGCCAAAGCTGGTAAAATATTGAAATTGGGTAGCAAGCTCTTTTCTGCGCAGAAGGACCTCCTCGGTGGTCGCTCCACCTTTGACCAGGCCAAGCTGATCGTGAATAAGGGATGCCCCTCCTCCAAAATTGACAGAAAGCCCTTTTGAAATTCTAAGATCAAGCCATCCGTTGAGCGAAAGGTTATTCTTAGACCAGTCGTGCATGTAATTGCTGTAATTCATGCTCAGATTGATAGAACCCCACTTTTGAACCACCGCATAGGCAGCGTTGAATGAATGCATCAAATGTCCCTCTTTGGTCATATTGTAGATGGTTGTATCCAAGTAATTTGTGTATTTGTATCCCAGCGAATAGAGCAATCTAAGTTGTTTTCGCGTTGACTGGGAGTATGGGTACAAATCATATTCTATTCCAGGTAAGAATGATCCGGAGAAAATTGTGTTGCTGTAACTGGAAGATCCCAGGTAGATCGATCCCCCATACGACCAATGGTCCGAAATGCTTCTTACCACAAGTGAATTTAAAGATTTGGAATTGTTGTTGCTGTTGATGGTCTCATCGCTAACAATAAATTTTTCTATACCGTAATTGTATCGACCTGACAAGTTGATCTTCCAATCTGCAGTGACCCGGGATGCCGAGATATTTCCATTCAGATTTGTGGATTTGTAAGTCTGCTGACCATCGAACCATCCGTTAAAAGAGGCACGATACACCCAGCTGTTCCATTTATCTGATGAGACAGTTTCGGACAACGGCTCACTAAAACTGATCTTCATGTATTTCGAAAGAGGAGTTTTAGCCACATAACGCATCAGTCCCATTTTTAATGTTCTAACCTCCTTAACCCTTATCTCATCCTCCTTTTCATCCGGGGAAGTAACGAAAGAAATGGTATCCTTCATTCCGGTATTCTCCAGTTGCCCAACGAGAAAATAGGTTCGTTTGCTTCCTCCCGAGCCGGTATTTTGGTAAGTTGAAATGATATATACGCCGGCATCTTTTATGTCTCTCACATAGTTGACATAGGGGATTTCTTTCCGGACGTAATCGCTGGCCTCCATAAATACATTGAGGGCATCCTTTCTTAAGGTGTCAATTTTTGCAGGAGTTACCTGGGAGGATGCAGTGAAAAATAACAGGGTAAGCAGGATACAAGTAGTAATTTTTAGCATTTTCGGTTGGTATGTAGGATTTTTAAGGAACGAATTTACATAATAATAGGACTTAAAAATCATTTGCGATATTAAAGTCCTATTATCTCATTTGTGTCTAATTCAGTGTGCCATCCAGTTCAACCGGTTTTCCTGGTTTGAGCTCTATTTGTTTTGTTTTATTGAGGTATCGGATCGCATAGGATCCTCCGTGATCAGATCTGACGGTTACCCTGGTGAGTTTTCCATTTTTCCAATCCAGGTTGACCGTGCAAGCACCTCTGGCCCTCAAACCGTGAATGGATCCTTCTGGCCATTCTGATGGAAGTGCCGGCAATAGCTGTAGTTCTCCGTTTTGAGATTGCAAAAGCATTTCAGCCATGGCGGCAGCGCCGCCAAAGTTACCATCGATTTGAAAGGGTGGATGGGTATCGAACAGGTTGGTCAAGGTGCTTTTTCTGATCAGTTCAATCAGATTTTCATAGGCCTTTTCAGGTTCAAGCAGTCTTGCGTACAGGCTTACAATCCAGGCTTTGCTCCATCCGGTATGGCCTCCGCCGTTGGCCAGACGGCGTTCGAGTGTCTTTTTTGCGGCATTGAAGAGGAGGGTATCTTTGGGCGTAATCAGGTTCAGCGGGTACAAGCCCAGCAGGTGAGACATGTGCCGGTGCCCGGGTTCCACCTCCGCATAATCTTTGATCCACTCCTGGAGGGTCCCATTGGCTGCAATCTGCATTGGTGGCAACAATTTTTGGGCATCCTTTACCTTTCTTACCAGATCAGGATCCAGGTTCAATTTTTGCGAGGCATGAATGAAATTGTTAAACAACGCATTGACAATGTGTATATCCACAGTTGGCATGTAGCACAATTGTGATTGCGCTTTGGTTGTGGAGTTTGGAACGAAAAATGAGTTTTCAGGGGAGTGGGAAGGGTTTGTTACAAGATAGCCTTCCGGCGATTTTACCAGATAATCCAGCACAAATTGTACGGATCCCTTCATCATCGGATAGGCCACATTTTTCAGGAAATTCAGGTCTTCTGTAAATTCATAGTGGTCGTAAAGCGGGAAGGTCATCCAGGGACCATCGAGCGGTGTGATTCCCCAAACACCGTCCATGACGCCGGTTACACCGAAAGGGTCGGTCAGGTGATGCATCGTCCACCCACCGGCATTGTACATCTCTTTAGCGGTAACGGCTCCGGGGACAGTCAGTTTGTTCATAAAACCGGCCAACGGCCCGATGGTCTCCGAAAGGTTTCCGGTTTCAGCCGGCCAGTAATTCATCTGAAGATTGATGTTGGTATGAAAGTCGGAATTCCAGGGAGCTTCATACAGGTCGTTCCAGATTCCCTGCAGATTGGCCGGCAATCGTCCGGGCTTTCTGGAGGAGTTCATCAGCAGGTAACGTCCATACTGATAATAGAGCGTAAGAAGGCCATTGTCAGCTTTCCCTTCTTTCATCCTGTTCAAACGTTCGTCTGTCGGCAGGTTCTTTAACTCATCAGCGCCCAATGAAAATTTTACCCTGTTAAAAATTGCACTGTGATTCCTGGTATGAATATCCTTCAGCTTCTTTTGGTTGTATTTGGTTGCTTTTGAAAAGAGGTCATTGCAAATGGCCATCGGATCGATGGAGGGATCCGTATTGAGAAGATCAAGGTTGTAGTCTGTAGCTCCGGTTATGACCACGACAATGTTTTTTACCGACTGAAGTTGAAACCCGGTAGAATGATCCGTCGCAAAGGGATTGGTCGTGCCATCGGCAAAGAGAATTTTCATCGCAGCGGCATATCGCATGTGCTTTCCGGCAGGACCCTTCACCGGTATCTCTGCATCGATTATTTGTCCGGTGTAATAGGCAACTCCCTTTTCGTTTTTGTAACTATTTGTACAAAAAGGTATTGAGGGAGTTGATTTCTTTCTTTTGTCCTTGTTTTCATTTGTGACATCGAATTCGCGAGAGAGAAGAACTTCCGTGTTAAAGGCCTTTTCGGCATGAAGACTTACCACAATGATGTCCTGGGGCGCAGAAGCGAAAACTTCTTGCGTAACCCTGTTCCCATCAATGGTATATTCAGTTTTTGCTATACCGGTATGAAGGTCCAATGACCGTTTGTAGGTGGTTGGTTCGCTATTCCAACTGTAGTTAATGAACAGATTGCCGAGCGTCTGGTAGGAGCGGACCTGCGGAGGGGTTCCCACCATGTATTTGTTGGCCAGATCCAGGGCTTTTTTGTACTCCTGCCGGAAGATGGCCTGCTGGATTTCACCCAGATGGGCCTTTGACCCCGGATTGTTGTTGTTCATTTTTGTTCCTGCCCAAACACTCTCCTCGTTAAGCTGGATGTTTTCGTGTTTGTAATCACCATAGATCATCGCACCCAGTCGTCCATTTCCCACTGGCAGGGCATCGGTCCAGGTTTGAGCCGGTTTCTTGTACCAAAGCACCATGTCGTTGGTTTGAGCAACGGTATGGACTGAGTAGAAAGCAATTGCAATAAAGATGAATGTTCTCATTTTGCAGTAATTATTGATTAACGTCTCCACCGGCAGCCTTGTACAAGCCAAAATTTGAGATAGCCGGTGAATTGTTGGCATCCCAAATATTTATCCTGACCTTTTTACCGGCAACTGGCGTAATCTTCAAGAGCCTTTTGTAACCAATACTTGTGCCGCTTGCTATCGTTTGCCACCCTCCCGGGCGCATAACCTGAACGTCAAATGAGGCAATTCTCTGACCGAAACGGACAGGTTCCTGCAGGAGGATACGATCGAATTTTTTGGTGCTGTCAATCGCGATTTCCAGCGAGGCTTGACACTTGTTATCTGCTGCTGCCCAATAACTGTTTAAATCTCCGTCAGTGATGTTCCCGGGAGCGAATTTTGCAGAACCGGAGTGAACAGAGGAAGCCGTAACTTTTGCATTCAATGCTAAATTGTCCCTAAATGTATTATCCAGGATTTCCCTGAATTTCTTCATGGCCGCCACATCTTTATCGGCAAAAAGTCCATCCCGGTTTGGTGGGATGTTGAGCAGGAATACGGCATTCCGGCCAACGGATTTATAGTACAGGTCAACCAGTTGTGCAGGTGTCCTGAAATTATCATCCTCTTTGGCATGGTAGAACCACCCCGGCCGGATTGAAACATCGCACTGTCCGATTACCCAGGATGTTCCGTAGAAATCTCCGGTATTCAAGTAGTCGGTGTCTGCATCGCCAACTGCAACCTTGTTTCTATCCAGCATACTCCAAAATGTTTCACCGGCTATACCACGCTCGTTTCCGATCCAGTGAATGTCGGGGCCGGCGTCAGAAAAAATCAGAGCTTCCGGTTGAAGTTTGTATACGATCTCTCGAATCTCTTTCCATGGGTAGTAAGATTTGTCTATTTTTCTGGTCTCTTTGGCTCCGCCATAGAAACCATCACCTCCGTTGGCGCCATCGAACCACACCTCCGAAATCTTGCCATAATTGGACAGTAATTCGTGCAGTTGATTTTTGTAGTAAGTGATATAGGCCGGAGTAGCGTAACCGGCATGATTCCTGTCCCACGGAGAGAGGTACAATCCCGCCTTCATTCCATATTTGGCGCATGCTTCGGTAAATTCCTTCACAATATCACCTTTCCCGTTTTTATAAGGGCTGTTTTTAATTGAATGTTCGGTATAAGCACTGGGCCACAGGCAAAACCCGTCGTGGTGTTTTGCGGTTAGTATCAACTCTTTGATTCCGGCATCTTTGGCGGCCCTGACCCATTGTTCGCAATCGAGTTTTTTCGGATCAAAAATAGTTGGTGACTCGTCTCCGTAACCCCACTCTTTATCGGTGAAGGTATTCATGTTGAAATGAACAAATCCAACCATTTCCAGCGCCTGATAATTGAGCTGTTTTGGCGATGGAACAACGCTGTTTGGTTTGATATCAGGTTGACAGTTACTTGTATAAGAGAGAAGGAGCAGTGCGAAAATTGCAAAGAGACACTTCATATGTTTAGATTTTAGAAATAATAGAAAAATTAAATATTTTATAATTTACTGAATATAAACAGATTGCTTCGTCGTTCCTTCTTTTGGGCACAATGTGAAGATGACAGAAAATATTTGTGCATAATGAAGCTGTTAAATACATTTTTGCACCTATTTGATATTCAGTATATTACAAAATCTGTCATTGGTAACACTGCCTGTCCCGATTTTTCATCGGGAAGGAACGAAGTGTGAAGCAATCTGTTGAGAATCGAAGAACAGTCCTATTTGACATTATTTCATTTTCAATTAATTATTGTATTTCAAATCCTATTTTTTTGAGTGATTGATCATCAGAACTGCCTCCGTAGAGCAATTCATATTTCCCTGGCAGAATCTCAAATTTTTGGGATTGGTCGTTGAACGAATTGAAAGCAACAGGTGCAAGTCCAAAACTGACTTTCTTCGACTCTCCGGCTTTCAGAGATACTCTTTTAAAACTTTTCAAGGCTTTCAGCGGACCATTGGGATCGTTCGAATTGCGGAGATATACCTGCACAACCTCATCACCGTCGCGTTTCCCGTTGTTTTGCAGCTCAATGGAAAGCTTTACACTATCTGTTTTGCAGATCACAGATTTTGATAATCCTGCTGATTTATAGGCGAATTTGGTGTAGCTGAGACCAAATCCGAAAGGATAGAGCGGTTTTTCCGTCATGTAACGATAGGTGCGCCCTTTCATGGAATAGTCTTCAAAGGCAGGAAGCTGGTCTATACTTTTGTAAAACGTAACCGGAAGTCTGCCTGCCGGATTGTAATCGCCGAACAGAATATCCGCAACGGCGGTTCCGGCTGCCTCTCCACCGTACCATGCATTAAGTATCGCATCCACATTTTCTTCTTCCCAGTTCAATGCCAGCGCACTTCCGGTACAAAGCACATAAACAACAGGTTTCCCGGTCGCCTTCAGCACTTTTACCAGCTCTTTCTGAACGGTCGGAATCTCGATGTTCGTCCTGTCCCCGCCTTTGAATCCCTCGACGGTAACCCGCATCTCCTCGCCTTCCAGTCTGGGTGAAATTCCTCCTACAAAAAGGATGACATCCGCATTTTTTACTTTTGATACTGCCAGGTTCAAACTGTCAGCGTTGACTTCACCAGTATGCCGGCATCCCTTTTCGTAAATGATGGTTGAATTGGGCAATTTGTTTTTAATACCTTGAAGGATGGTTGTAGTCTTTGACGGAAATCCATTGTAATTGGCCCATAACATGATGGAGTCGTTGGCATTCGGACCCACCACGGCAATTGTTTTAATTTTTTTGCTTAACGGCAGCGTGTTGTTTTTGTTTTTCAGCAAAACCATGCTCTCTCTGGCCATCTTCAGTGCTTTGTCCTGGTGTGCCTGACAATCGACCACGCTGTATGGGATTTTGGACCATTTCACCATTTCATCCGGATCGAACATCCCCAGATCGAACCTGCCCTTGAACAATCTGCGCAGCGAAACATCGATCTGACTCTCTTTGATCAAACCTTTCTGTACCGCGTCAATCAGGCTTTTGTAACTGCTGCCGCATTCTACATCGGTTCCGTTCAGGACGGCATCTGCCGAAGCAGTCTGTGCATCAGGATGGGTTTCGTGACGTTTGGTCCTGGGATCTTTTTGATAAAAATCATCAATGGCTCCGCAATCGGAAACTACAATTCCCTTATAACCCCAATTATTTCTGAGAATGTCAACTAGCAGTTTATCGCTTCCGCAGCAGGGTTTATCCTCAAAACGGTTGTAGGCGCACATCACCTGCTGCACATTGCCCTCTTTCACCAGGGCTTCAAATGCAGGAAGATAGGTTTGCCACAAGTCGCGGTTGCTGACACTGACATTAAAGCTGTGGCGGTTCGATTCCGGTCCGCTGTGTACTGCAAAATGCTTGGCACAGGCGAAGCTCTTGAAATATTTTGGATCATCACCCTGCAACCCTTTCACGGCGGCCACGCCCATCTTTTCCGTCAGATAGGGATCCTCGCCGTAGGTCTCCATTCCTCGTCCCCAGCGCGGATCGCGAAAGATATTGATATTGGGGGTCCAGAAAGTCAGGCCTTTGTATCTGTCGAATTGCTTCCCCTTCTGATAATTGTGGTATTTTGCCCGGGCCTCATCACTGATGACGCTAAACGTTTCGAACATGGCCGTTTCGTCAAAAGTCGCCGCCAACGCGATGGCTTGGGGGAATACGGTAGCCAACCCGGTTCTTGCCACGCCGTGTAGGGCTTCATTCCACCAGTTGTAAACGGGAATGCCAAGTCGGTCAATGGCTGGTGTTTTGTCCATCATCTGCATCACTTTTTCTTCCAGGGTAAGCCTGCCCAACAAATCGTCGATCCGTTTTTCAGTGGATAGTGCCGGATTCCTGAACAGGAGATCCTGGGTTTGCGATCTCCCCGGTAGGGCAAGGAATGAGAATGTAACAATAGCAGAAATTAGAATAGATTTTCTCATACTGTTAGAAATTTTAATTTCGAAAGAGTTGGTATTGTGAGTGCAATCCTAAAATATTCGCAAATTAAGCAATATTCATTATTGTACATTGTTCATTGCCTACTTATTCTTTTCGGCCAATACTCACACCGGGTCAAAAACATGAGTTACAATACTGGTCATGCCTTCGGCATTGAAGAGTTAAAACTTTAAGAAGATTCTGGTTTTCACACGTTTTTGTCCTGAAAATTGGGTAAATTGGAGAAAATGTAATCAATATTCTAAAATTGTTGGTAGGATAAGTGGAAAGCAATAGGTGGGTCAAGAAGTGCGAAACGTGTTTCGGAATGTTTTTGTATGTGATGTCTTCTGGAAATAGAGGTATGATGATTGTCTGAACTGAAATTATTTCTAGTAATTAGTTGTATTATATTACAACATTTATTAATATTGCATGTCGAATAATTTTGAAGTAAAATATTTAGATCAAGCTACGGAATTTATCCGAAGCATAGATCGGCAGGCAGCTAAGAAACTGCTTTTTAATATAAGTAAAGCCCAACAGGTAAAAGATAATACGGTATTCAAAAAAATAAAAGGAACTGAAATTTGGGATTTCAGGGCAATTGTAGAAGGTAGGTAATATCGGCTTTTTGCTTTTTGGGTTAAAACAGACAATGTATATGTTATTTGCACCCACTGAATCATAAAGAAGACACAAAAAACACCAATCAAGGACATAGAGAAAGCAGAACAACTAAGGAGAAAATATTTTCAATTATGAAAACGAAAAACCATGACGAACTTTTAGACGAAATTGTTGGCAAGCAAGGAACTACTGATAGAGAGAATTTCGAGAGTGAGCTAAAAGCTGAAATATTGGCATATAAATTTAAGGAACTTAGAAAACAAAAGAAGCTTACCCAGAGCCAACTTGCCGAAAAATTGGGAATGGAAAAGGGTCAAATTTCAAGGATTGAGAATGGTAAGTTTAATCTGACCTTAGCCACAATAAATAAAATTGCTTCAGAATTGGATGTCCGGGTAATTTTTAGTTTTCAGATGATTGGGCTAAAGCCTGTTTTCTGAATCATCTTATTTGGCAGTAGACTTCCCCTCCGCTTTTTCCCCCACCATCACCAGCACATCTTCATCGCTCCACTCCTCGCAATGGCCGGCCATCGGGGTGAAATTGATGGATGCATCTGACTTCGGGTTTTCGGTTTTGTCGAGGAACATCTTTAAAAACCGTGTGGCCACATTGGAATAAAGGCCATCCATGTCGCCTGTCCATATCCAGATTTTGCCCTGTAGTTTGGGACCAAGGGTTGACCAATTTTTCTCCAGAACCTTCTTGATATCATATTTTCCCCATTGTTTGGCAATTTCGTGGTCGATCTTCCCGGTAAACGGGTCGAACATCAGGGAGGGCAGTCCATCCTTGCCTTTTGGACCAAAGACTGCGTTGTAGGCACCGAACTGACCGCCTGAAACGAGGTAATTTCCCGAGCGGCTTATCAGATTTTCACCCTGGATCCAGTCCTTCATGGATCGGGTAGGCTCTCCGTAAATGGTGCGTACACCAGGTTGCAGAAATCCGAACCGGTTGTAGAAGATGGTCTCATCCTTGTAAATATTGATCAGTCCGTAATGTTCAAAATCGAGTGGATCCGGACTATACGACCAGGTTCCGTCAAAGAGATCGGGATAAAAAACCTGCAATCCTACAGCGATCCATCCGCCTGTGGACATTCCGGTTAGGTATCGCTTTTTGGAAGCAGGATTGTAGTTGACCATCTTTTCAATAGCTGGAATTAACTCCTCGGTGAGTGCTTTGCCGCATGGACCATTGTTTTCCGAATCGACCTGGTAGGTATCACCGTAAGGACCGTGTGAATCGAGAAAGACATAGATAATCTGAGGCGCTTTGCCCGAAAACCACCACTTCATGAAATCTTTGTCCTGCAATTTGTTGTTTATGGCGGTAAACCGGCCATTCAGTCCGGGGGCACGGTAACAGATCGGATAACTTTGTCCGGGATGATCAAAATAGGTCGCAGGCAGCAAAACCGATGCCTCCAAATACCTTGGATGCCCTGAAAAATCCGAAAGAAATTTGCTTTGGATCTCTATTGTTCTGACAAATTTATGCTCTGGTATTATCGCTGGAACGATCACTTTGTTGAGGTTTAGCCTGAAAATTTCCTTTGAAGTTTGTGTAAGCGAATCAATGTTGCTGTACCAATTGCCGGGGGCATTTTCCTGGGCATCATCGAGGTTGTGCTTGTAAACCACCTGGCAAAACATTTTGCCGGATGAAGGGAAGGCACCGCTACTAAGTATTCCTGTATCGTGAGAATCCAGGGCGAAAGCCTCTTTGCCATCCCAGTCCCTGGGAGTAAAACCTACCGTGAAGTCTGAACCCAGACGTGGTTCTTTCTGATTTTGCTTTGAAAAGTGAAGCAATAGACGGCCTCCCTTTGCGAATGTTTTTTGAAGTTCGGGAGCGACCGATATTTTTGCGTTCCAGGAAGGCATCTCCTGCGCTTGTAAAAGGAGGGAGGAGGTGAAAAATAGGGAAAGAAGTAAATTGGTTAATAGTGATTTCATGGGTGGTAGTTATAATAGGCATTCAAGGGACTTAGACAGGTTGCTTCGCTCCGCTCGCAATGACGGTGCTTTTCCATTCATTTCAACGGTCGATTAAGTGCTCCGTCATTGCGAGGAGGCACAGCCTGTCCCGATTTTTCATCGGGAACGAAGCAATCTGTTGATTTAAAACCTTATAAACAACAAAAATAGCAACCCAATAACTATCCGGTAGTAACCAAAATATTTGAATCCGTAGTTTTCGACCAGTTTGATAAAGACCTTTACCGCGGCCCATGCAGAGATGAAAGCAACAATCAATCCGATAGCCAGCAGGGTGTATTCGTGGGAAGTGAAGGTGATGGGTGTTTTGATCAGTTCATATCCGGTGGCCGCGAACATGGTGGGTACAGCCAGCAGAAACGAAAATTCCATGGCCTGTTTTTTGTTGAGTCCGTTGAAAACCCCGCCGATAATCGTAGCTGCCGCCCTGGATACACCGGGGATCATAGAGATACATTGGATCAGTCCAATCAGGAAGGACCTCCGGTAGGAGATAGACTCCAGATCCAGTGTCTTGCTTTCACGTGCTACCACTTTTTTATCGATCAACACCAGGATGATACCACCAATCACCAGTGCCACACCCACCACATAGGGATTAAAGAGGTACATCTTGATGGTTTTATAAGCCAGATAGCCAACAATCCCGGTAGGGACAAAAGCAACGCCCAGTTTCAGATAGATGGTAAAGCTTTGTAAAAATCGTTGGGCATACATCATGACGATGGCCATGATGGCCCCAAGTTGAATGGCAATTTCAAAGGTTTTCACAAATTCGCCAGATATTTTCATTACGTTTTGGGCCATGATCATGTGCCCGGTAGAGGAGATTGGGAGGAATTCTGTCAATCCTTCAACAATTCCCAATATTATGCTGTCAAAATTTGTCATTTGGTAGATTGTTATCGCGTCAGCTGTTAATTAATATAGTTGAAACAAATATAGTGTTCCTTTTTGATCTGATCATATGGGGCGCCAATAAGTTGATGCTCTAATTTAATCGACTTCAATTTGAACATACCCATTTCATTGACGTATAAAAATTAAAAGGAACATTTTTTTGTTTTGGATTATTCACTATTGCGTAATTAGCAGAACTCATGGAGCAGTCTGAGCTAAAATTTTATCAAATTGCCTATCGATTAAGTCTATTCACCATTTTTTACAATGTCGTGGAAGGGGTAGTTTCGATGATGCTGGGGTACCAGGATGAAACGCTTACCCTATTTGGCTTTGGTGTAGACAGCTTTATAGAGGTTATGTCGGGAATAGGTCTGGCAGTAATGATATTGCGTATCCGTCGAAACCCTGCCAGCTCAAAGGGCGGTTTCGAAATACGGGCTCTCCAAATTACCGGGAGTGCCTTCTATCTCCTCTCTGCAGGACTGCTTTTTGGAATGATTGTAAGCATTATCAACAACCACAAACCTGAAGCAACAATTTGGGGTGTAGTAATATCCTTAATATCAATTGTAGTCATGGTCTGGCTGATGAAAGCCAAGAAGAAAATAGGCAAACAACTTAATTCTGAACCCATTGTTGCTGATGCCAACTGTACAAAAATATGTGTCTACATGTCGCTTGTGTTGCTTGCGGCAAGCCTTATTTATGAGTTTACAGGATTTGCCTATGCTGATGTGATTGGTACGGCTGGTTTGGTCTATTTTTCGATATCAGAAGGAAAAGAGGCTTTTGAGAAGGCCAAGGGCAAAGAGTGTGTTTGCGGCCATTGCGAGTCATAATAATTTTGCAATAGCAAATCCGTTTACACGTTTTTAATGAAATATTCAAGAAATTTGTTGAATACTTGAATATCTTTTCTATATTCGCCTGATCATTTTAAAGCAATTCAAAGATGAAAGGTCGTGAATTTAAAGATGCCATGTATGATGGGCTAGCCAAAATGCTCAAAGCCGTCTCGAATCCATCTCGATTGGAAATCATAGAAATGCTTTCTCAGGGAGAAAAAAGCGTTGAAGGCATCGTACAAACGACCAACCTGACTTTTGCCAATGCCTCTCAGCACCTTCAGGTATTGAAGAATAATAACATTGTAAAGTATAGAAAAGAAAAGCAATACGTGTTTTACTCTTTAATCAACAATGATTTTTTGTCAGTTTATCAGCATGTTATCCGATACGCATCGCAGGAAGTTGCTGAGTTGGAAAAAATTATAAATCGCCAAAGGCAAGACAATAATTCGCAGAATGCGGTAAGTCTGGGTGAACTGGAACAGATGGTTGAAGGTGGAAATGTGTTGCTGCTGGATGTTCGTCCAACGGTTGAATACGAATTTGGACACATCACAGGAGCCATATCAATTCCCATGAACGAGCTATTGACCAATCTAAAAGAGATTGCTTCAGACAAAGAGGTGATTGCTTATTGCCGTGGTCCTTTCTGTGTGCTGGCCGATGAAGCCGTAAAACTCCTCAAAGAACTGGGATACCAGGTCCGCAGACTGGACGAAGGTTATCCGGAGTGGAAAATCAAACAAACCATGTCCATTTAAAGTTTCCTATTCTACATGAAACATCCTGTTTACCTCGATTACAATGCAACAACCCCCATTGATCCGGAGGTTATAAAAGAAATGATTCCATTTATTGACTCTTTATATGGAAATCCTTCCAGCTCTTACTCAATCGGAAGAAGTAATAAAGAAGCTGTAGAAAAAGCTCGGAGTCAGGTTGCAGAATTCATCAATTGCAATCAGGAAGAAATAGTCTTTACCAGTTGCGCAACCGAATCAAACAACCTGGCCATTAAAGGAATAGCCTGGGCAAACAAAGATAAAGGGCGGCACATTATTACTTCGGCCATCGAACATCCCGCAGTAACCGAGGTTTGCAAATACCTGAGTTCTCAAGGGTTCGAGATCACCTATCTTCCGGTCGATCAATATGGAAGGGTTGATCCTGAACAGGTAAAAGAGGTTATCCGCCCTGATACGGTGCTGATTACTATCATGCACGCCAACAACGAAGTTGGAACAATACAGCCCATTCGTGAAATCGGTGCAATTGCCCGGCAAAAAAATATTGCTTTTCATACCGACGCCTCTCAGTCGGCAGGGAAAATTGAAACTGATGTCAATAAACTGGGGGTAGACCTGCTGACCATTGCCGGGCATAAATTGTATGCGCCCAAAGGTATTGGTGCATTGTATATCCAGAAGGGAACGCGGATCGAAAATCTGATGCACGGCGCAGGACAGGAAAGAGGCATGCGGCCCGGCACCGAAAATGTCATTCACACGGTCGGACTTGGGAAGGCCTGCGAAGTAGCGCTGCGCGATTATAAACAGAATCAGCACAACATGATGGCTTCCCGCGACAGGTTGCTCGATGGCTTGGTGTCCCGTCTCGGCAATAAAGTTCATGTAATCGGCAAGTTGGAAAATTGCTTGCCCAATACCCTGAGTGTAGCTTTCGAAAACGTTAGTGCTCACGCCTTGGCTTCTTTCATCGGCAGCGATGTTTTAATTTCTACCGGTTCGGCCTGTCATTCAGGCGAAACCACTATTTCTTCTGTTCTTCAGGCGATGAATCTCGATTTCAGGACTGCCACTGCAACCGTAAGAGTTTCAACAGGGAAAAGGACGATGGAGAAAGAGATAGATTTTGCCGTCGAAGTGCTGGTCAATGCTATAAAAAAACTCACATTATAAATTAAATCAACAATCTATGAAGAAACATTTAATTCTACTGGTGTTCATGGCTTCTGTTTTTACATACGGAACTTATGCCAAATCCTTTACCCCGAATTCAGGTTCCCAAACATCCATCGGAATAGTCATTTATTCCAATGATACCGAAACGGTTTGGAATGCCTTGCGGTTGGCAAACTATTCGAAAAATCAGGGCGATACAGTGAGCATATTTTTGCTTGGGAAAGGTGTTGAACTGGATAGTATAGTAAAAACAAATAACGATCTGAAAGAGCAAGCCGATAAGTTTTTTGAGAACGGCGGTATTATTCTGGGTTGCGGAACCTGCCTGAAAAGTCGCAAAAATTATGAACCACAGGTATGCAAGTTCTCTTCCCTTGCCGATCTGTATGAACTGGTACGTAAAAACAAAATTGTATTAACTTTTTAACAGATAAGAATATGCTTCAAAAAATCATGCAGGCAATAATTCCATCCAAAAAAATGATTGAAATGTTTACATACAAAATTGTTAGCAATCAATCAATAGAACAGATAGCGGAAAAGGTACCCACAGCATGTGAGCAAAGCAAATTCGCATTGCTTCACACTTACGTTTATCATGAAATAGTCGAGAGCAAGGGGTTTCCAATAAAGCGGAAAGTTTATATCTATGAAATTTGCCAGGCAAAAACTGCAGCAACAATGCTCACTGATTTTCCGCACTTTGCCATTTTTATGCCCTGCAAGCTGGCAATTTATGAAGAAAATGGCAGCACTGTAATTTCAACGATGAACATGGAGATCATGCTTAAGGCCGTGACTTCTAACCAGGAGCTTTACCATGAAGCGACCACTCTTTTCAATACATTAAAGGATTTAATGAAATCATTATAAGATAGTTAGTAAAAACAAGATTTAATTTAAAACTCAAAACATGCAAAAAGTAGTAATGATCTTTAACCGCGAGCCTTACGACCAGACCGATGTTACCTGGAACGGGCTCCGTCTCGCCGAAGCGTTAAGAAAAAAGGGAATTGAAGTCGGTATTTTCCTGATGAACGATGCCGTCGACCTGGCCAGGGATGCCTGCAAACCACCTGAGGGATATGACCACGATCTATCGGAAATGCTGCGCGAATTGATTGCGAAAGATGTCCCGGTTGAGGTA
>JAPLDT010000001.1 GCA_026391315.1 Bacteroidia bacterium | reverse complement strand
TATCCGAGACAAGCTCCGTTTCTGCTGAAATCAAACGGTTGACAAGTTGAAGAGAGGACATCTCGAGGGAGAAGACGGCGACAGGAGTCTTATAAATAGCGGCCATGTTGCGGGCCATGGTCAATACAAAGGCTGTTTTTCCCATGGCTGGACGCGCAGCAATGATGATAAGATCCGTCTTTTGCCACCCTGAAGTGATGTTGTCGAGCCTGGTAAATCCTGAGGCGATACCACTCAATCCGTCGGGTTTCTTGGAGTTGATTTCGATCTGTTCAACAGCCCTTTGAAGCAATGGTTTAATGGGCTGAGACTCTTTTGTGATATTCCCCTCGGTAACCCTGAAAAGTGAAGATTCGGCAAAATCGATCAGGTCGTTCAGCTCCATGGCATCTTCATACGACTTGCTTTGAATCTCCGAGGAGATCAGAATCAACTCACGCTGGATGAATTTTTGGGCAATGATGCGTGCATGAAATTCAATGTGTGCGGCAGAAGCTACCCTGCTGGTTAATTGGGTGATGTAAAGCGGTCCACCCACCTCATCCAACTCACCGCGGTTCTTCAACGCTTGTGTGACAACCAGCAAGTCGATGGGTTTCTCTTTGGCGGCTAACTCCTTGATGGCATTGAAAATCTTCTTGTGCTCCTCTTTGTAAAAGCTTTCGGGTCTTAGAATGGCCTGAACGGTATGGTAAGCATCTTTCTCCAGCATCAAGGCTCCCAACACGGCTTCTTCGACCTCAATTGCCTGAGGCGGAACTTTGCCGTAATAGGCGTTCAATTGTTCAATGGTGGTGGCGGGCTGTTTCTTGTTTCGGTAATTATTCTGCGGTTCGGCCATAATGTGTTAATAATCAGGAGTTGTTAGTTTTTGATCATCTTTTTCAAAGGTAGTGAGGAGATAGCAAAAACCGTCATTTAAATTGAATTTTGAGTTTTTGTTATTATTCTAGCCTGTATCAATGGGTTGAAAAATTACCAACAGAGTTATTAACCACAGTTATTAACATAGGTGGAAATTTAGTAATAAATAGTTGTTAATGTACTGATAAAACAATATTTCGTCCCTCTGGGACTCTGAATTCTTTGATTGTTATTTCTACAAATATTCTGTCCCTCCGGGCAATGTCATTAAGTTAAGGATTTTAGTATGCTGGTTTGTAATTGGCATATGTTCTGTGCTTGGTTTTTGATTGTCTGTTTTTAATAATTCGCGGGAAAGATCTATTTATTCTAACCGGAATTGGGTCTCTAATAAAATAGTCATTTAATGCCTGAAGTATAACAGTAGGTTCATTCTCAACAAATAAACTTACCAGATTCATCTTCAACTTCCCATATGATTTATTTCGATTCACTTTCATTGGATATTTTCTTTTTATCTGATTATTTTCAATCGTTTGCTGAGCTTCCTTTATTAGTATTGAGTGTAAGTTTGAGATTAGAACAGTTGCATGAAAATCTTGTTTTATTGAAAGGGGCGTAAGACCACTAAACGATTCAAGTTGTAATATGTTTTTTTGAACAGAAATATTAGTCTCGACACACCACCGTTTAAAATATAACTCTTTAAACTCAGAACTTGGATGACCTTCTTCTTCCCATAAATTAGTCATTAACACCTCGACAGAATTTGGTAATTCTACTCTTACCAGCCTAATTTTCAGTGTTGTATGTTTGTTGATAATAAACCCACACTTACATAGACCTTTGATAGCTGCCGGAGTAGTTTTGAGATAGACAATTTCACTATGAGATCCTCCATCGATAAAAGTTCTGATGATGTTTTGTGTTTCTTTTGCCCTTATCACAAATTTAATTTCCTTCTCTTGCCAAGTATGCAAAGCAACCATTTTGAAATTACAAAAATTTCGATCATAAATCATCAGCATATCTTCTTCAAGTCCGTCAATGGTAGAGTAAGCCATGTTCAACTCTCCAAAACGGTATGGTTTAATATCTGCAAGTAATATCAGCTCATTCAATACATCGTAGCAATAGTAGGCTTTGGCTTGGACAAAAGTGTCCGATTGATTACTTTGTCCTCCAAAGTATTTCTCGAGAACAGGTCTGTTTATCAGGCTGATGTTTGAGCCATCTGCCGCAATTATTCGATAACCTTTCCATCGCTTGATATCTGACCCATAATAATGGTAGCAGCTTTCAAACAACAACTTATTCCAAACTTCATAAAAAAATGAATCAAGCTTCATCCTTTGTTGCGAAAAGGCACTCACACTACAGCGCATCTCTATGTTCAATTCTTCAAAGAACTTATCTATTTCAAGACCCAGAGTCTTTTTACAGAGCTTGGCTATTAATAGAACTAAATGACGAAAAGGCAATTTTCTCTCTCTGGTAAACGAACCTTTTTGGGTCGAAAACAGCTCAAGAATTTCAGGGGTTTCCGATACAATCGAAATAAATTCCTTTAACTCTTCAATAATTTTTAAATTTGCAGATAACATGAGGACTTCAGATTTAATTTTATTGTTGCAACTTCAAAATTAAAATCTTTTGTCCTCTGTTTTTGTACCATTGTTCCTTAACTTAATGACATTGCCCT
>JAPLDT010000079.1 GCA_026391315.1 Bacteroidia bacterium | reverse complement strand
TTTCGATGAGCGATATCAGAAAGTGGCCCGTTCGTTTGCCAAAATATTGAATCATGCCGGGGTCGATTATGCCGTTCTGGGAACTGAAGAATCGTGCACCGGCGATCCTGCCAAACGGGCTGGCAACGAAATGCTTTTCCAGATGCAGGCATTGGCGAACATTGAAATTTTGAATGGGTATGGAGTAAAAAAAATCATCTGTACCTGCCCCCACTGCTTCAATACCTTGAAAAATGAATATCCTGATTTGGGTGGAAATTACGAGGTAGTCCATTACACTGGTTTCCTCGAAGAGTTGATTGACAAGGGAAAGCTCAAATTAGACAAATCGGTTTTCAGCGATCGGAGGATAACCTATCACGACCCGTGCTACCTGGGCAGAGGAAATAACATCTATGATGCTCCCCGAAATGTTATCGGCAAACTGGGAGGAGACTTCACTGAGCTGAAACGTTCGAAAAGTTTTGCACTGTGTTGTGGCGCCGGTGGAGCCCAAATGTTTAAAGAAGCCGAAAAGGGAAACAAAGAAATTTATGCCGAACGTACCGATGATGTCATTGAATCGAAAGCAGAAATTGTGGCTACAGCGTGCCCATTTTGCATGACCATGCTCACTGATGGAATAAAATTCAGGGACCGTCAAACGGAGATCAAAAATTTGGACATAGCTGAGTTGATTCTCGAAAATCTTGGCATCTAAAATATCGCATTGTCTTAATGACCGTTAACTTTTCATAAAATGATCATCTATGGATCAAATTACACTGCCCTATATAGTAAAAAACAAGATCCGGATTGTTACTGCGACCTCTCTTTTCGATGGACATGATGCTTCAATCAATATCATGCGACGAATTCTGCAATCATCGGGTGCTGAAATCATTCACTTGGGGCACAACCGTTCTGTAATGGAAATTGTCGACTGCGCCATACAGGAAGATGCGCATGCTGTGGCAGTTACTTCGTACCAGGGCGGTCACCTGGAATTCTTCAAATACATGTTCGATTTACTGAAACAAAAAGGATGTGGCCACATCCACATTTTTGGCGGTGGTGGAGGTGTTATTCTTCCCGCCGAAATTGAGGAACTTCAGGACTATGGAATTACCCGTATCTATTCGCCCGACGATGGCCGCTCCATGGGACTTCAGGGAATGATCAATGATTTGCTTGAAAAGACAGATCACCCGTTAATTCAAAAAGAAGCGTATCTGAACAATTTACCAAAAACCGATGAATCCGAAAAAATTGCCCGTTTCATTACGATACTGGAAAACAATTTACCCGGCATTGAAGAGATAAAACGGCTGCTTGCCAATCATCAGCAAACTAAGACCATTCCGGTTTTGGGAATTACCGGAACCGGGGGTGCAGGTAAATCGTCGTTGGTTGATGAGCTGATTCGCCGCTTTTTATTGGATTATCCCGAACTTCGGATCGGAGTGATCAGCATTGATCCCAGCAAACGGAAATCGGGTGGTGCGCTTCTCGGCGACCGTATCCGCATGAATTCTATTCACAATAGCAGGGTTTACATGCGAAGTATGGCCACCCGCGAAGCCAATTTATCAGTTTCCAGACACATCGATGATTCAGTTAATGTATTGAAAGCCGCCGGTTATGATCTCATCCTGCTGGAAACATCCGGAATTGGTCAGTCTGACACGCAGATTGTTGATCACAGCGACCTTACAGTGTATGTAATGACTCCCGAATTTGGAGCTCCTTCTCAACTGGAAAAAATTGACATGCTCGATTTTGCTGATCTGGTAGCGCTGAATAAGTCTGATAAAAAAGGAGCCCTGGATGCCCTGCGCGATGTGCGTAAGCAATACCAGCGCAACAAAAAAAACCTCTGGCATATAGAGCCCGGTCAGATGCCCGTATTTTTAACCCATGCCTCCCAGTTTTTCGATCCAGGGGTGAATGATTTTTACAAAGCCCTGAAAACTCTGGTCATCGGGCGGTTTCCTAATGTTCTCAGTGAAACGGACAGGCAGTTTTTTGCTTCGGAAAAAAACCAGATCATTCCACCTGAACGGGTACGATATCTTTCGGAAATTAGTGAAACTGTCAGGAAATACAATAAAAAAGCCGAAGAACAATCTGAAATAGCGGGTAAAATTCAAGCCATCAAGGATTCATTGGAGCTGTTAAAGTCCCGTAATGCTTCGACTCAGGAACTTGAAATTGTCCTCAAAGAGTGGAATGAAAAATTAATCCCTGAGAACCGGTTGTTGTTGGAATTCTGGAAAGAAAAGAAACAGGCATACCGGCAAGACGAATGTTCATTTCAGGTGCGGGGGAAAGAAGTTCGTGTCCGGACTTACACCGAATCGCTTTCGCATACCCACATCCCCAAAATTGCTATGCCTCATTTCCGGAATCAGGGTGATATTTTAAACTGGTTGTTAAAAGAAAACTTACCAGGATATTTCCCTTTTGCCGCCGGTGTATTTCCATTTAAACGCGAATACGAAGATCCCACCAGAATGTTTGCCGGCGAAGGGAGTCCGGAGCGTACCAATCTGAGGTTTCATTACCTGTCGCGCGGACAGAAAGCCAAACGGTTATCGACTGCCTATGATTCAGTTACACTTTACGGTGAAAACCCGGATCCCCGTCCCGATATTTATGGCAAGGTTGGAAACGCCGGAGTCTCGGTCGCGACGTTAGACGATTCCAAAAAACTCTATTCAGGAATTGACCTTTGTCACCCATTGACATCAGTAAGTATGACCATCAACGGACCTGCATCCGTGCTTATGGCGATGTTCCTCAATACCGCCATCGACCAGGCGTGCGAGAAATACCTCAGGGAAAACGGGCTGACCAAAAACATCACGGAGCTTATACAACAAAAATTCCGGTCGAAAGGGTTGAAACCACCGGTTTACCAAGGTAATTTACCAGATACATCCAACGAATTAGGGTTGGCTTTGCTGGGGATTCACGGAGATGAGCTGTTGCCATCTGAAATTTACGAACAAATTAAGCGACAAACACTTAAGGAAGTCAGGGGAACCGTTCAAGCCGATATTTTAAAGGAAGATCAGGCGCAAAACACCTGTATCTACAGCATCGATTTTGCCCTGAAACTGATGGGCGACGTACAGGCCTATTTCATTCAAAATGACATTCAAAACTTTTATTCCGTCTCGATATCAGGTTACCATATTGCCGAAGCGGGAGCTAATCCCATCACTCAGCTTGCTTTTACACTGGCCAATGGTTTTACCTACGTCGAATATTATCTTTCAAGGGGGATGAAGATTGATGATTTCGCATCCAACCTCTCTTTCTTTTTCTCTAACGGAATTGACCCTGAATTTGCCGTAATTGGCCGGGTAGCAAGGCTCATCTGGGCGAAAGCCATGAAATACAAATACAAAGCCGGTGAAGGTGCTCAAAAACTGAAGTACCACATTCAAACTTCGGGTCGGTCGCTGCATGCGCAGGAGATTGAATTCAACGATATTCGCACTACCTTGCAGGCCTTGTACGCCATTTACGACAACTGCAACTCTCTTCACACCAATGCTTACGACGAAGCCATTACCACTCCTACCGAAGAATCGGTGCGTCGCGCCATGGTAATACAAATGATTATTAACCATGAACTGGGATTGACCCGGAACCAGAATCCGCTGCAGGGATCCTTTGTAATTGAAGAGTTAACTGAACTGGTGGAGGCCACAGTGTTGCAGGAGTTCGACCGGATCACCGAAAGGGGAGGCGTGCTGGGCGCCATGGAAGCCAACTACCAGCGCAGTAAAATTCAGGATGAATCGTTGTATTACGAAACCCTGAAAAACAACGGGAAACTGCCAATAATGGGTGTAAACACCTTTTTATCGTCCGAAGGATCACCGACCATTCTGCCACGCGAAGTGATCCGCAGTACCGAAGAGGAGAAGCACAACCAACTGGCTTCCCTGAACAATTTTCATGAAGCCAACAAAGAGCTGTCTCCTATCTATATTGAACGGCTTAAAAAAGCAGCCCTCGAAAACCGGAATGTCTTTGAGGAGATGGTTGAGGCAGTGAAATACTGTTCATTGGGACAAATAACCCATGCGTTATTTGAAGTAGGCGGTAAATACCGGAGGAATTTATAAAATGGAGACGATTTATGGAAAAACAACCTTCCAGAGCAGAGGCATTTGCCCTCTTGTGCGAATACAACAAACAGGATAGCCTGATCCGTCATGGGTTGGCCGTTGAGGCGGTGATGCGCTATTTCGCCGAAAATGCCGGTGAGGATATCGAAAAATGGGGCGTCATCGGATTGTGCCACGATCTTGACTACGAGAAATATCCCGATCAGCACTGCACCATGACCCGGAAGATCCTCGAGGAGAAAGGCTGGCCGGAAAGCTATATCCGGGCCATCATTAGTCATGGGTGGGGACTCTGCTCGGATGTCGAACCCATCGAAGTGCTGGAGAAGGTTCTTTTCGCAACCGATGAGCTTACCGGATTGATTACAGCTTGCGTCTATGTGCGCCCCTCCAAAAGTATTCTCGATCTCACCACCAAATCGGTCATGAAGAAATGGAATACGCGGGCCTTCGCCGCCGGCGCAAACCGCGAGGTAATCGCCAAAGGAGCTGAAATGTTAGGCAAACCGGTTGAGGAACTCGTGGAAGAGACCATTATCGCCATGCAAAAGGCGGCAGATGTGATCGGGTTGAGAGGGGAGATTCTTTAATGAGACGATTTTGAGTACCTGTGCTGGTGCGGATTAAAAAAAGAATAGGCAATATTGTGGAACATGTAATGAATTGAGCCCTGCCAAGACAAATATTTAGTCCTTATGTTTGTAATTGAGCTTTGATGAAAAGCATAATCCTAAAGAGACTGTTTAAAATTTGTTTTTTTGTCCCGTTAGGGATATAATGTCGGTAGAATATGGATTAAGATCTAAATTCCGTCCCGTACGGGACGGGATATTTTGAGGTAAATTCTCTTTCTACCGATATTATATGCCTACGGCACAGTCCTGATCAATTGATTTCTGATGATAAAATGGGAACAATAAAATTTAAACAGTTTCTTAGTACATTTGAAGTATAAAACCTTAAAAAAACCTTTGCCATGATTTGGATTATTCCTGTAGTTATTATCGTGATTATCTTCTGGCTGATTGGTATTTACAACAGTCTGGTAAGGCTTCGCAATACGAGGCAGAACGCTTTCGCGGATATTGATGTCCAGCTGAAACAGCGGCACGATCTGATCCCCCAACTCGTAGAGACCGTAAAAGGTTACGCTACCCACGAGAGGGAGCTGTTGACCCGGATCACCCAGGCCAGGACTGCAGCGATGGGAGCCACCACCATTGATGAAAAAATCAAGACAGAAACACAACTTTCGGCTGCGCTGCAAGGTCTGAAAATATCGGTCGAAGCCTATCCCGATCTGAAAGCCAACCAAAACTTCCTCCAACTTCAGGAAGAGCTGAGCGACATCGAGAATAAACTGGCAGCCGCCCGCAGGTATTTCAACGCGGCCACCACCGAATACAATACAGGTATCGAAACCTTCCCGTCCAACCTGATCGCCAATAGTTTCGGCTTCCTTCGCGAGACTCTTTTCGACCTCGGACAGGAACGGGTATCCTTTGAGGAACCACCGAAGATTAGCTTTAATTAATGACTTACGTCGGTATACAAACGCAAATCAGGAGAAACAATTTCAACAGTGTTCTCCTGATTCTGGCTTTCCCTATCGTGCTGCTCGGGATGGTCTATGCTATCTTATATTTCAGCCAGCGCCAGCAGGAAGTTCAGATCGTGAATGACACATTTGTACGTGTGGTACCGTTTGTGATTCTGGGCACTACCATCTGGTTTTTGGTAGCATGGTTGATACACAACTCCCTTATCAGGATGGCCACCGGATCGAAACCGCTGGAGCGGATTGAAAACAAGCGGGTTTACAACCTGGTCGAAAATCTTTGCATCTCGAAAGGAATGAAGATCCCGCAAATCTACGTTATCGAAGACGATTCGCTCAATGCCTTTGCCAGCGGCATCAACGCGCGTACCTTTTCCGTCACCCTTTCGCGCGGGATAATCGACAAGCTGGAAGATGATGAACTCGAAGGAGTGATCGCTCACGAACTTTCCCATATCCGTAACCGGGATGTCAGGCTGATGATCGTCTCGATCATCTTTGTCGGCATCTTTGCTTTCGTAGCCGAGATGGCTTTCAGGAGCATCCGGTTCGGGGCCTTGTCGAGAGGCAAAAAAGATTCGGGTATAGCGATTTTGGTTGTTATTGTAATCTCCGCAATTTGCTACCTGATCGCCCTGCTGCTCCGTTTCGGCGTATCCAGGTCACGCGAGTACATGGCCGATGCCGGAGCCGCCGAAATGACAAGAAAACCCTACGCACTGGCCAGCGCGTTGCGGAAGATCAGCAGTGATCCGCTGATCGAAGCGGTAGAAAACCGCGATGTCGCCCAACTCTTCATCGAAAACCCTCAACCGGAAGAGAAGAAATTCTCCTTCAGCAACCTCTTCTCGACCCACCCACCAATCCAGAAAAGGATTGAGCTTCTGGATCAGTTCGCATGATTCAAAAGAAAATGAGAAGAGACTATAATTCAATCAAAATATCTCCTTGTTATCTTCATACCCTCGCGATCCATGTATCGAACCAAAAATATGATCACAATGAACCTTAAGCGAAACAAAAAATTCTTTAGTGTAAGAAATTCTTTGCCTTTTTTCTTAATTGCACTTATACATACCTTAATTGGGTGTTCAAATGTTCCAACGGACTTAAAGAATGAAGGGAATTCTGGTTCTTCAGACAGTATCATTAAAGTGGCTCTTCTCCAGATCAATCCTTATGGAGCAAATGTTGAGGCAAATCTAAAAAAGGGTGATGACTATTGCAGAAAAGCAAAATCTTTAGGTGCAGATATTGTACTCTTCCCTGAGATGTGGAGTATAGGATATTCAGAATTTTATATGCCTGGAAATAGTCATTCGTCAAAAAATTGCCTTTTGAGTTTCGAAGACTGGAAAGCTAAAGCTGTTGATTCCAGAAGTGAATTTATTATTCATTTTCAACATCTTGCAATCGAACTGAATATGGCAATAGTAATTACTTATCTTGAAAAATGGAATGGACTTCCCCGAAATGTATCTTCTGTTATTGATTCAAAGGGCAATATCTTAATGACCTATGCAAAAGTGCATACATGCGATTTTGCATTAATGGAATCAAATTGTACTCCTGGTGATGATTTTTATGTTTGTGAGCTGCCAATAAGAGGAGAGAGAGTTAAAATAGGAATTATGATTTGTTATGACAGAGAACTCCCCGAGAGCGCCAGGATATTAATGCTAAAAGGAGCCGAATTGATTCTTACACCTAATGCATGCCAATTAGATGAAAAACGGATTAACCAATTTCAAACACGCGCATTTGAAAATGCAGTTGGAGTTGCAATGGCTAACTATCCGAAACCTTTTCAGAATGGTCAATCATGTGCTTTTGATTCTAATGGCGACAAAGTTTTTGTAGCAAATGAAAAAGAGGGAATTTTCATCGTCCCGTTCGATATGAAAAAAATTCGTGCTCATAGGAAAAAAACAATTTTTGGAAATGCGTACAGAAGACCAAATAAATATCATTTGTTAATATCGCCTGAGGCAGATACAATTTTCATCCGGAATAACGGCTTAGGGGAAAAATTTATCAGAGAAAATAGGTAGCGATAATAACCCGGCTGGTGCAGATATTCAATTTCCCTGCTGATCAATTTCAGTACAATCAACCTGCATTAAAACTCACTCCAATCCAAAATACCAAACTCCACCCTCATCCCAAACCCCTTCAATCTTCTAAATTCTGCTAATTCTGTAAATTCTGATTCAGACATCATTTTTTCATTTTAGTCGGGTACGCCGGCCTTACGGGCTCCTCGACGGGATGTTTGGCTAACTCTTGCAGGGCAACTTCTATCGCCTTCTCCAGTTGCAGGTCCTTTCCTGCTATCACATCTGCCGGCCATTGTTCCACCTCAATATCAGGCGCTACACCGACATTCTCTACCACAAATCCATCTTTGGTCCAGATGGCAAGATTTGGAGCGGTAACCGATCCTCCGTCGAGGAATTCAGGGAATCCCAGTATGCCTACCAGGCCTCCCCAGGTTCGTTTCCCAACGAGGGTGCCAACGTTGAATTTTCTGAACATCCACGGTAGGAAATCTCCACCCGAACCCGCAGTTTCATCAATGATCATCACTTTGGGCCCCTGGATGGATGCGCTCGGTGATTTGAGGTCCGATCCATATCTCATGTTCCAGTTGGCCTGTAGCGGGCGTCGAAGAATATCGATATAATAATCCGCCAGGGAGCCGCCGCCATTGAACCGTTCATCCACGATTACTGCTTTTCTGTTTGCCTGCGGGAAAAAATACCTTTTAAAATATTCGTGTCCAGCTCCGGATGTATTGGGCACATAAACATAGGCAACCTGACCATTTGTCGCCTCGGTTACCTTTTTAAGGTTCCCTTCCACCCAGTCACGGTTCCTTAATGAAAATTCATTGCCAATCGGCACCACTTTTACGGTACGCGAACCTTTGTAATCAGGCTGATCACTGATGGTCAATTCCACAATTTTGTCATTGGTATTTTCGAAGAAACTGAATAAGTTTTTATCGGCGGTAACATCTTGCCCGTTGACGGCAAGGATGTAGGCTCCCGGGTTAATGTTCAGGCCCGGCTCGGTTAAAGGAGATCTAAGATCGGGGTTCCAGTTTAGCCCGCCGTAAATTTTAGTAATCTGATATCTGTTTCCTGATATCTTATAATCCGCCCCGAGTAATCCGACTCCGACACTTTTGGGATTGTACAGACGGTCCCCTCCCCCTTGTAAGCGGTGATGGCCAACTCCCAGTTCACTGCACATCCACTGGATAATCCTGTTAAGGTCGCTTCTGCAGGCAAGATCCGGGAGAAACTTCTCATATTTTGCTTTCATGGCAGGCCAGTCTACCCCATGCATGCCGGGATCATAAAAATAGTCGCGGTTCACTCTCCATGCCTCATCAAAGATCTCAGGCCATTCTGCCAGCGGATCTATTTTAACCGAAAGCGCTGAAGTATTCAAAATCCCTTTGCCCGCTTCAGGTTTCTTACCCGTTCCTGTAATGCCATAAACCGGACCTTTTACATAGAACATCTTTTTACGGTCTGCAGAGATCCCGTAACCGTTGACCTCCATCACTTCGCTGTCTTTACGCTCCTTCAGGTCAAACTTGTGAAGCATGGGTGAAGCCGAAGTGCCAGAAGTCCTGGCAATGTAAAAGATCTCGCCGGTTGCCCCTACGTTAAGTTCATAATAGTCACCAGCCCTCACCGGCAGGTTGATGGTGCGATCCGTTATACCCTCCGTGTCAATCTTCAGCAGCTTTGGTTTTTCTGCTACGGTTTTCGTGGATTTGACATCCTTCACGTTTTTATCAGCCTGTTTGACAGAGTCTTTAGCCTCTTTCTTCACTGTCTCTTCATCACTTTCTTTGGTGAAAGGTGAAACGATATCTTTTCTGAGCGTTGCCAGCCAGATCGAATTGGTCATCTTCATATCCTGGTTCGAAAGGTCGAACCAGTTCACCACAGGACCCGCGTCTGTTGAAGCGAAGAAATAGATATTCTCCCCGTTGGGATCAAACACCGGATCCGATGCATCACACATGCCGTCCGTAACCGGGAATGACTTTTGCTGGTCGAGCGAGTAGAGATAGACGACCCTGAAATAGGTTTTGGCCATTTTTGTGTAAAGAATCCATCTCGAATCCGACGACCAGTCACCGAACATTTGCCTGAATTGCCCTGGGGCGTAAAGTTCGTCTGAATCGACCTTTTTCACAACGCCTGATTCGACATCCAGAATATAAAGGTTCCTGCCATTGTCGGTGAAAGAGATTTTTTTACTGTCGGGCGACCATTTGGCATAGGCATAGAATCCCGTACCCGGAAGCTTGTATGATTTCACTTCACCCTTTCCATCCTGGGATTGAATTTGCATTTTGTACTCTCCGGAGGCATCCGAAAACCAGGCAATTGATTTCCCATCCGGCGACCAGGAGGGATATTTTTCATGTGCGCCGGTTGAGTTGGTAAGATTTCTTGGATCACCCTTTTCAGCCGGTAGGGTAATGATGTCGCCCCTGTAATCCATAACTACCCTGGATCCGGATGGAGAGATGTCCATCCAACGTATATAATTGTTTCCCTGGGCATACCTCGGGCGGAGTTCAAGCAAATCAGCTGCAATACCCACGGTCAATTTTTGCTCTGAATTGGATGCCGTGTCAAAAGTGTGCAGGTATCCTTCCTGCTCGAAAACGATCTTCCCGTTTCCAGCAGAGGCTTTTAATATTGGAAAATCACGGAAGGTGGTTAATTGCTTTACCTCCTTGGTGGACTGGTCGAAGGAAAACAGATTAAACTCCCCGTTCCTGTCGCTGGTAAAATAGACCTTTCCGGAAACCCACATTGGATCGGCATCGTTGCAGCCTCCCTGCGGCTGTGGAATGGCAGTCACGGAATGGTCGGCAAAAGTGTAAAGCCAGATTCTTGAGATCGTTCCTCCCCGGTAATGTTTCCATTGCTGATATACCGGTACCAGCGGCGTATAGGCCAGCTGTTTCCCGTTGGGCGAGTAAGATGCAAACCAGCCATTCGGAATATCCAGTTTTTCAGGAAATCCACCCGTCAGACTGACGGTGAAAAACTGAAAGTATCTGCCCGAAAAAGTGGACCGCTGCGAAGCAAACAGAACACTTTTCCCATCAGGGGTGAATCCCCTTACCAGATCATTTCCGGGGTGCCAGGTAAGCCTTTTGGGTATTCCGCCTTCGGCAGGAATAACATATACATCGGTATTGCCATCGTACTGGGCGCTGAATGCGATTAATTTCCCGTCGGGGGAAAAGCAGGGGTCCGATTCGATCCCTTCATCCACTGTCAGCCTTTTGGGATCGGAGCCATCCAAATTGGCGATCCAAAGGTCCTCGGCATAAATGAAGGCGATATGATTTTGGCTGATAGCCGGTTGGGAAAGCATTCTTGTGTCTTTTGGATCGATCCCGAAGGATAATGCCGGGAGAAGAGAAACAAAAAAGATGATCGTCAGGATGCGCATGCAATTCTTTTCCATTTTATATTCTTTGAGGTAAATAATTAAATATGAATACATTCAAACAAGATGCCCTGTCCGGTTAAGATCAGAGAACCTAAAAATAAATAAAAATGCAATAGCAAAACATGAATTATGTTGCCCATCAGTATTTGAAGGGTATCTCCGGCCAAACAACTCAATTTAAATGGTTGTCGACCTGTGCTGGTGCGGATTTGTATTTAAAGGTTTTGGCTGGCCGGATAAATTGTGGAGGGGATTGGCAAACTTCTACAGGTTATAGGTTTGTCCAATTGCTTCTCTTTGGTTACTTGAATAATAGATTCCCCAAGCACCGCTTGAATTTTAGCCAACGTGTTAATGGTAAAGTTATGCGTACCGGACATCCATTTGCTGATCTCACTCTCGTTCTTCCCCAACAGACGCGCCAAGTCCTTTTGCTCTTTGCCTTGTTTTGCCAGGATTTCGTGGATCCGATCCACAATATCGAAAGATTGCCTGACTGAAATGTCAATATCCTTTGATATGCTCTTTCTTCGCTCTTCCAGCCTTTTATTCTTTATCATAGATCTATTTTCAGTTGAAATGTCAGGTTTCCAAATAATTTCTTTTGATAGATACTTATTTGTCCTTTATTTATTCTTGTTCTGATGTGATAGTCGACTTCCTGCAATAACATTACGCAAGCACTAAGAACCGGGTCTTCGTTGTATGTGACAGAATTTTTTATACCTCCATTCCCCAAAATGACAATATTTTCTGTTAATCGGATGACATACAACCGTAAGGAAGCAGTCTCAATAGGTATTGCACAGACACGATCAACTATTTTTCCTTCTGTTCGAAAATAACGTTCAAGCGCTCCTCGTTCGCCAATCTGTTCAATCCACTTGATAATGATATCAATATCTTCATCGTATTCACATCCTTCAGGAAATTGATCAAGAAATTTGTCGACTTCTGTCGCTTCATCCTGAAACCTAAGTGTATAAAAGGTTACAGAATGATGTTCCTCAAAGAGTTCAATTTCGATTTTGTACTTCACTTATAAGTTAATTGCAAATTAATACAAAATTTCCGGAATAGACAAATAAATTGGTTTGTCAACCATAAGTTACCACAAAAAAACGATAAAACGAAATCCCGGTCTTTCCGGCTATTTATGAATGACCAATTTTCAGCGAAATTATAATAGGGGAATAAATATAAACTGCTTATTATTGTATGTTGAATATTAACGCAAGAATATGATCAGTTACGAAACCCCTTACCGTGTATGTTATGCAGATACGGATCGCATGGGGATTATGTATTACGGGAATTATCCCCGGTTGTATGAGATTGGAAGAACGGATATGATCAGAACGATCTGGAAATCATACAAAGAGGTTGAAGAAAGTGGTATTATCCTTCCTGTAAGGTTGCTAACCGCTGTTTACCACAAGCCGGCCAACTACGACGAACTTCTAACAATTAGGACCATCATCAAAGAGATACCCAAAGTAAAATTCAGGATAATTTCTGAAATTTACAACGAGAAGATGGAATTGATCAACGAAGGGGAGGTCACGCTTGGATTTATGGACGCGGCAACCGGAAAGCCAAGAAGAGCGCCGGAGGAGTTTACGGGTATGCTTGAAAGAACCGGAAAATTTTGATGAAGTTGTCTTGGAGTAAGGTAAGCTAACTGGTGCGGGGTTTGCAATCCGCACCAGCAAGAGAAACTCCATTTTTTTCCAAAAACGAATCCTGAGCAATAAAAATTCGTTTAACATTTAAGCAAGCTGCCAATATTTTGCTATTTAATATCAGTTCGTTGCTTTTCCCCATCTTTCATTTCACAGGCAATTACTGAATATTAAATTTCCAGTTTGTATCATTCAATAAATTAAAAGTTGATGTATACAGTTGAAGCAGTCTATTTAGGCGAATTGAGAACAAAAGCCATTCATGCACGCTCAGGTACTGAGTTAATCACTGACGCACCCATTGATAACACAGATGGAACTTCAAATTACACAATAACAGATTAAAAAATGAAAAATATATTTGGAGAACCATTAAAATCGTGCTGCACAAAACCAATAACCGGATTTTACAGGGACGGATTTTGCAGAACAAATGAAGAAGATGATGGAAAACATGTCGTCTGTGTCATTGTTACATCAGAATTTCTTCAATATTCAAAAAGTAAAGGAAACGACTTAACAACACCCCAGCCTGAATATAGTTTTCCGGGATTACAACCCGGTGATAAATGGTGCTTGTGTGCATTAAGATGGAAAGAAGCTTTTGAAGCAGGTTTTGCCCCAAAAGTGGTATTAGAGGCAACCGATGAAAGCGCATTGAAATACGTTAATATAAATGACCTTATCATTCACGCAGAAAAGACCAATGCTTAACCTGGAATATTCTTATTTATCCCTTCCGGGCAAGTTTTATCAACTTGTAAAACCTTCTTCATTCAGCAAACCTGAAACAGTGCTGCTTAATGAGGCATTGTTGGAAGAACTTAATATTCCATTTACAAATCAACAGGATCTTATTTCTTTTTTATTGGGAAATGAACCCGATGGCAAAACTTCTTCTTTTGCCCAGGCTTATGCAGGTCACCAATTCGGAAATTTTACAAATTTGGGAGATGGAAGAGCCATTGTGATGGGTGAATATATCACATCTTTAAACCAACGATTTGACATTCAACTCAAGGGAAGCGGAAGAACTTTCTATTCAAGGGGTGGAGATGGAAAGGCTACTTTAAAAGCAATGCTAAGAGAGTATCTGATAAGTGAGGCAATGCAACACCTGAATATACCTACTTCCAGGAGTTTGCTGGTGGCAAAAACAGGAGAATTGGTTCAACGCGAAAAGGAACATGATGGAGCTGTTTTAGCAAGAATCATGAAGAGTCATATCAGAATAGGAACTTTTGAATATGCAAGGCATTCAGGAACAACCGAAGATTTACGGGCCCTCAACGATTATACCATCAATCGCTTGTATCCTGAAATTAAACACGAGGAGAGTCCGGCACTAAGTTTACTTAAAAAAGTGATGACCGATCAAATTGATTTGGTAGTGAATTGGATGCGTGTTGGTTTTATTCACGGTGTAATGAATACGGATAATGTATCCATCAGCGGCGAAACATTTGATTATGGCCCATGTGCTTTCATGAACGCCTATCACCCTGATACTGTTTATAGCTCAATAGACACAACCGGGCGATATGCCTTTGGAAACCAACCCAACGTGATCAAATGGAATATTGCCAGATTGGCCGAAGCCTTGTTGCCTGTTATACATCCTGAACCTTCAACTGCATTGCAATTAGCACAAGCCTGCATAGATCAATTTGATAACATTTGGGTTGAAAAATATTATGAAATGATGCTTTTAAAATTAGGCATTGAAAAAAAAGCGCCGGAGCTATATTTGTTGGTGGATGAACTGCTGGCATTGATGCTTAATCTGAAACTGGATTATACCAATACTTTTCTAGCGCTAACCCATGATAAAGTTACCGGAGAAGGCATCATGGCTGGTCCTGAATTTAAACCCTGGCTGGATAAATGGAAAACACCATCAACAATTCCTATGGATATGAACAAGCAAAAAATAGGATGAAAGAAAATAATCCGGCATTTATTCCACGGAATCATTTGGTGGAAGAAGCACTGGACTCAGCAGTAAATGGAAATCTTAACTTAATAAAACAATTGCTGATTGTGTTGAGTAAACCATATCATTACCAGGAAAATTTGAGCCATTTTACTATTCAGCCACCTCCGGTTTTTGAAAATGAATATGCAACCTATTGTGGCACTTAATTCATTAAGGAATATAATACTCCCCAAAAATAGGGCCGATACCCAGCTGGCGCGGAGACAGTTTACCTTAAGAAGCAGAATAATTGAACCCCGAAAGGGTTGAACAATTTATATCATTTGACTTAATTTATAACAGTTTCCAAATTTCATAAGCGATCACAGAATATTAAATTTGCAGTTTGTATCATTTGATAAACTAAAATATTATGCATACAGTTGAAACAGTTTATTTAGGCGAATTGAGGACAAAAGCTATTCATGTACGCTCAGGTACTGAATTAATAACTGACGCACCCATTGATAATAAAGGTAAAGGTGAAAAGTTTTCGCCAACTGATTTGGTGGCAACTGCACTGGGGAGTTGTATGATGACAATAATTGCACAAAGTTCTGATGCTCATAATTTTGATGTAGTTGGTACTCAACTAAAAATTACAAAGATTATGTCTAGTAATCCACGTAAAATTAGTGAGATCATGGTGGAGTTTGATTTTCCAAAAAACAATTATACGGATAAGCAGAAGCAATTCATTGAACATGCTGCAAAAACGTGTCCGGTTGCTTTGAGTTTAGACCCAAATCTAAAACAAACATTGGTTTTTAAATACTAATTTGTCGTGATTATATATTGGTAATCAATGAAATAAGATCAATAAAAATGCCGGTAAATGAGTAGACGGCCCCCGCCGCTGGCGCGGATTTGTACTAATCAACATGTTAATTGAGATACTTGCAGAATACAGCATTAGGTCAGATGTTGTATTTTTGTAAAAATTCAACAATATGACAACAGTTACGATCAACGAAAAGTCAAGCAAGGGAAAAATGCTGTTGGAAATACTTAGAAAATTCGAAGGAGAAGAATTCATCAATTTCCAGAAAAAGCCAAACGCAGAAACCAATCGGGCCATCCGTGATGTCAAAAAAGGGAAAGTCATTGAATGCGAAAACGTTGAAGACTTGATGAAAAAGTTGAATTCATGAAACGAACTCGATGGTGCGGATTTGCAATAGCGCCACCAGATTGAGTTATTGGAAAATATTTGAGTAATTATTCATTTTAGTGGAAAATATTTTCCGACAAGCCTCTTTTTCTGGTATTTACTGGAAAATATTTTCATTCATCGCTGGTGCGGATTTGCAATTGAATTTGCGACTTAAGTTTAGGTTGTTTTGCTGAAATATACTAATTTTGAAAAAACGGATACCATGCCGAAGATTTTTGAATATTTAGGAATTCTTATCTTTTTCTATTCAAATGAGCATGAACCTATTCACGTTCATGGTAAACATGACGGGTTTGAAAGCAAAGCTGAGTTCTATATTGTTGAAGGAAAAATAGTTGAGATTAAAGTGAAATCAATTAAAGGGCTGCGACCTTTAACTGGTATAAAACTAAAGGATTTTGAAGCCTTTCTTGAAAAGTATTCTGAAAATATTGTCCAAAAATGGATTGACTATTTTGTCTATCACAAGGATATTGAATTTGAAAAAATTAATACTCGTATCAAATGAGAATCGTTGAAGAATATACGGATACCAATGCTGAGTTGATTGAAATAAAGTCCGCGAATTACATTGGTGATTTTGCCATTAGGATATTTTTCAGTGATGGATTTAATCGCCTGGTTGACTTTAAACCCTTTCTGGAATTGTCGTTACACCCTTCAATTAAAAAATACCTTGAGGAGAAAAGATTCAAGGAATTTAAAATTGTAGACGGTAACCTTAACTGGAATGACTATGACCTTATTTTCCCGGTTGAAGATCTTTACGCAGGACATATTTAACCTATCTGGTGCGGATTTGCAATTAGGTTATTTATGATATTTCATTTCAAAAAGATTCATTATGAGATTACTTATTGATTCGAATTCATTCCTGGGAGGATTTATAATGTAAAGTATTTCAATTGATTCAAATTCGTACCAAGAATGTTCATCCAAATTGCGATGAAACCTGAATTTTTTAATACCAACTTGATCAGGATAAAAAAACTCCTGGTCTATCAGATTTTCACGAATCTTTTGCTCTATTTCTTCAATGGGGAGTTGTTCTGGATTTCCGAAACTTTTGCTTCCAAACTTTTTATAGTTTCCTGAGTCGCGGTAGAAATAATTAAAACGAATTACCTCGCACATGATTTTTTAAACCAAAGGAAGTAAGATTAGGGATGCCTGACAACGGACTATAAGCCACATTTTCGTTTTTTTTTAACCTCGGAATATGGAATCCATATGGAATTGTAAAAACTCTTTTTTGGGCAGATATTTCTGGGGAAGTTGTAATATCAGTCCATTTAAATTTCCGAAAGTTGATTGATAGAATACTTTCTTTTCCCTGGTCTTTAGTTCTGAGGAAAGTTTGATTTGGTACTTTTCAGTTATTCCAATTAGGCCCTTGTCGTAAGCTCGATCGTATAATGCCGAAAGGCAAATCCCATTTTCTGGATTGAGTCGTTCAGTTTCATTCTGTGACCATGGAATAATGTGGCTGGCTACCAATAAATCAGGTAAATCAATGCCGGTAATGGCGCATTTTCTATTGTAATTGGCAAGAACAATCTGCCTAAATACGTTTTGATTTACGCGAGTTTTAACTTCTCTGATTTTGGTCTCACCTTTTAAATTCTCCATTCCTGTTAAGACTTCTGCAAACTTTGTTTCAATAGTTTGATTTTCCAGATTAGCCAGGATTTTCTCGCTTTCGAAGAGGAGTTCTTCTTTGTTGTTGATGAATTCAATCCAAATTGGTTCAACTTGCTTTATACCACCTATCAATCCTTTAATTCCACGCTCTTTATGGAAGGGATCGACACTTGCGAAATTGCTTAACCGCATCGCAACGGAATTTGGAGTTCGGTCAATGATTTGAGCCAAGTGAATTATTTCCGGAGTTCCGTGATGAAGCTTACCAAATGGGAGTTTCAAATAAAGATTTAATGCAAGAATTAGTTCTTCTCTTGTCCAAAGTCTTCGTTCCATGATGCGCTTTTAGAGTTCACTAAATATCACAATTTTATTTGAAACAGAGAAGTACAATATCCGGCTTTCCTGGTAAGTCTTTTACATGCAACCTGTACCGGAATCCATTTTTAAACAGAAACTTTCGCACAAGCAGTTCGGGCTTGGTGTTCTTACTTTTGATCCTGCTCATGTTGTAGCTCCTTACCTCGGGTTCGTGTACGTCGGCCATGGCGGGGGATTTGTGTAGCACTAAGGTAGTAAAATGTTTGGAGCATATTGTCTGAAGCAGAATTGACCAGAATTTTCAGAATTAAAGAATAGGCAGGGAAGTCGAACTGTAAATTTGCGGATTAATGGGGTACGATTTGCTAATTTATAGGAACGGGCTTACTGTTCAATCAATATTGAAATCTCCTCTTTCAATTTGGGCAAATGATTGATAACAATACTCCAAATCAGATCATCAGAGATTTTATCATAGCCATGGGCAATCCGATTTCGTGCGCCAATGATTTTTTGAACATTCTCTATTTTGACATTTCTGTCCTTTCTTAGGATCCTGTTAGCTGCTTCACCAATAATTTCTATATCTCTTTCAACGGCTCTTTTGGTTCTGATATCTTTGATGTATTCCTCAAATTTCTTAGGTCTGCCTTCAAAATAGCTTTCAATTTCAGTGATCGATTGCAAGATATCAAATAATCAGGTTTTAATTTCATTGTCCATAAAGCTGCAGTTTACTAGAATCAATGGATTGTCTGAGGTAGGGGTTCTTGATTGCCTTGTCTTCCAAAAGATCTATCTCCCGTTTCAGAAGAGTTTGCAAGGATTGTTTAAAATCAAAATAATTATCAGCATAATCATACAAATCAACTCCCTGAAAATCTACTATCAAGTCAATATCACTGTCTTTTTTAAATCTGTCGGATAAGACAGAGCCAAAAACGAACAGTCGTTTGACCTTGTACATCTTGCACAAATTGCGAATAGTCTCAATGTTGCTTTCAATCAAATTCATAGATCAAAAGTATGAAAAAAATAAAGATAAGCTTCAAGGAAGTATTTTGGGTAACACAAAATAGCGGCAACCCTTGTGGTAGTGCCAGAAGCAGCCGTTTACAAAAATGACGGTTTTATATTTCGGCAATACAATATCCGGCCTTCCTGGTAAGCCTTTCACATGCAACCTATACCGGAAACCGTTTTTAAACAGAAACTTTCGCACAAGCAGTTCGGGCTTGGTGTCTTTGCTCCTGATTCTGCTCATGTTGTAGCTCCTTACTTCGGGTTCGTGTACGTCGGCCATGGCAGGGATTTGTGTAGCACTAAGGTAGTAAAATGTATGAAGCATGTTGTCAGAAGAAAATTGTCAGAAGCAGAATTTACAGAATTACAGAATTAGCAGAATTAGGGGGCTCAAGGAATGAGGGGCACGTGGCGGTTGGTAAGTGCAAATTTGAAGCCAGATGGCCAATTCTATCTTACGGCAGGGAGAAATATCTTTTAAAAAAGTGTAGGATTCTTCGTTTTTCTTGATGTGTCTGGCCATCGAATTTTTCAATGAAGGCTTGAATTATGAAAGGGAGAAAGAGCAAAACATTTTCTATCATGGAACAAATGTTGGAACGCGCAGGGCAGATTTTGTGGTTGAAAATCATCTGATCGTCGAATTGAAGGCACTAATCAACCTCGAAGATGTGCATCTGGTGCAAGCCAAAAATTATGTGGTGGCCTATGATTTTGTCAGAGGCCTGCTGATCAATTTCGGTGCCATCAGTCTCCAGTATAGACTCATCTTCAACTCCAAATACCAAACCCTACCCTCATCAAAAAAACCTCTGGCGACCTAAATTCTGTTCAATTCTTTAATTCTGGTCAATTCTGTTTCAGACTCAATTTCGGCGCCATCAGTCTCCAGTATAGACTCATCTTCAACCCCAAATACCAAACTCTAACCTCTTCAAAAAATCCTCTGGCGACCTAAATTCTGTTCAATTCTGTAATTCTGTAAATTCTGCTCAATTCTGGTCAATTCTGCTCAATTCTGTAAATTCCGTAAATTCTGATCCATTCATCCCCCAAAAAATCGCCGTTCACCGATTCTTTGTTTCAGGAAAGATTGGTTGGTAATATTTTTGATCATGTTTTAAAAACTTACGATCATGAATGTATCCGTTATTGAAATAAATATCAAAAACAGGCCTCCCAATGAAACTTTACGTTAATCTGATTCCTGCCATAGCGTACGCTCTGGCGACTATGTTTTCCAACATGGCCGGATTGACCGGAGAGGTTGAAAAAACTGCCAAAAAACAGCAGGTCGTCTCACTTCCGGTCACGCATCACGAATTTAACAGTCTGAATAACTGTGTTTTGGTGGCAAAAAATGGACAGCTCATCCTGTCAAATGGCAATGAGAATGCCAACCTAGTGTGGAAGATTCCCTACACTCCGGATACGAAACAGCTAAATCAACTATTGGTAAGAGTGCTCCTGCTACCCTTGGAGTGAACCATGCAGATGTGGGAAAACTCACCCCTGAAACCCTAGCTCGCTGGTGAGGATTTTCAATTTCAGCTCCATCAGCCGCCGGTACAAGCTCATCTTCAATCCTAAATACCAACTTTCCCCAAATCCAAAGCCTCTTCAATCCTCTGATTTTTCTAATCCCCTTCTCCCATAATTCTGTTCATTCTGTAATTCTGAAAATTCTGATTCAGACAATGAAATAATTTTTTATATTTGCCGACTCAATGGGGGATTAGCTTCCTGACGGGTCGGGACCAGATCGTTTGACTGCCAGTCAAACGGTTGTTCATCCAGTGAAGAATTAAACTTAATGGGGGATTAGCTCAGTTGGCTAGAGCGTTTGACTGGCAGTCAAAAGGTCATCGGTTCGATTCCGATATTCTCCACTGAAAGCGTTGCAGTTAAATTTGCGGCGCTTTTTTTGTGTCAATCATCAACAAAAAAGCATATGTTAGTCATACTATCTCCTTCAAAAACCATGGATTTTGAGCCAGCCAGTCCTGCTTCAATAACATCACAACCTGTTTTTGCAAAGGAGGCAGCCGAATTGATCAGGCATTTGAAAAAGTTATCAGTTAGTGAGCTGGAGGATTTGATGCGGATCAGCACAAAACTGGCATGGTTGAATCAGGAACGATTTGCCCTTTGGGAGCCTGAATTCGCGACTGCCAATTCCAATCAGGCCATATTCTCTTTCAAGGGCGAAGTATATCACGGATTGGATGTACAGTCCATGCAAATTGGCAATGTGGAAAATTCCCAGCAGCATTTACGCATTCTCTCAGGTTTGTATGGCGTACTTCGTCCGCTGGACCTGATCCAACCCTATCGCCTGGAGATGGGAACATCCTTCCAGTTTGGCAAATACGCTGATCTGTACCATTTCTGGCGACAAAAGATCACCAGGCAAATTGGTATTGATTTGAAAGAGAGCGGTTCTAACCTGCTGATCAATCTCGCTTCACAGGAGTATTTTTCTGCTATTGACAGTAAAAAGCTTAAAGCTGAAATAATCACGCCACAATTCCTGAACAGCAAGAACGGCGCTTTTAAGATGATTACCGTTTATGCCAAAAAAGCCAGAGGAATGATGGCCCGATATATTCTTGAGTACCGTATCAATTGTGAAGAAAATTTACGGGGATTTGACAGTGAAGGCTATTACTTCAATAGTAACTTGTCAAAGCCTGGATTGCCCGTTTTCACACGATAAATCTCGTTGGTGCTGATTTACAATTAGCAGTGTTTTTAGGATCAGCGAGTTAATTCAAAAGCAACTTTCTTTTATCTTTCAAGACCCAATACAAACCTTTTGCATTAGATTTTAGTTCAGATAGAACTAACACACAAATGATCTCTTCCAGAAAGGAGACTATTCCTACAACAAACATGATGTAATAGAACAATGGATAAAAACCAACGATAAAAAGGGCGAAGAAAAAGCCCCCCATTATAAACCCCCCAATTTTGGAGGAATAAAGATGCAGACTTGGGAAACTTCTAAATTTGAAGAATGAAATAATTTCGGGCAGAACAAAAAACAAAAGAAATATAAAAGAACTTATCATATACGGTTCTATTTCTTTGGTTTTAAAACATATAACACCAACGAAAGCAAGAATATACATCCCTATGTCGGCAAATGAATCGAGTCGTGCGCCAAATTCTGATTGCAGATTGAATTTGCGTGCGATAAACCCATCCAAAACATCCGTTACAAGATTAATTAGCAGCAAGATAAAGTAGACTGACTCACTTTTTGCCAATGCAAAATAGAGAACAACCGGAAACGAAAATATCCTATAAAAGGATAACAGATTGGGAACTGTGAGAATTGATTTATCAATAAATTTAGCCATATAAGATAGGTATAATCCAGTTAGTAGAAAGGCGGACAAATGCTCGGGTTTCGTCGTAAAGGTTATACGCCCAAGTCTAATACGTCCAAAGCTATGAAATTTTTTGCATTTCAATTTCCCCAGAGGTCGCTAAATTCACATTCTATAAAAGCTCACTACTCCGATCGAACGGTAAATCTCGTACAAAAAATCCCTCCCCTCTGCCAGAGAGTATGACAAATCCACACCTGAAGGGCAAAATAAAATTTAATATTTAATACAATAATATTTTTTTTGTTGCATAATAATTCCGCAATTGCAATATATTTACACTTTCTGAAAGATTCATATGCTTAATAAATCCAGGTATTGAATCCTCATTTCAGTAAAGATAGATCACTCAAATTCAAAACTATTTTTTTACCTAAGGCTATCCTAAAATGAAATCCATAATTTTATTTTTCTCCTTTCTCTTAACTTCAGTTTGCACTTTTGGTCAGACAAAATTTTTAAAGGGGTATTTCATTAACACTGAAAGCAAAAAGACAGAATGTTTAATAAGGAGTATGGAAGGCAAAATAAATCCAATTGAATTTCAATACAAAACTGACGAAAATGGTCCGATAATCAAAGGTGAAATTGATTCCATCAGCGCTTTTGAAATTTACGGCAATTGCAAATTCATTAGGGCAAAAGTAAAAATTGACCGATCCGGCTATCGAATTTCGGAATTGACAACGGACAGGAATCCTGAATGGGTAGAGGAAAAAATTTTCTTAAAGGTAATTTCTGAGGCGAAAGCAACTCTTTTTGTCTATGAGGATGGCGAAATCATAAGGTATTTTTATTCTGTATTAGATTCACCAATACAACAATTGGTTTTTAAAAAATATTTGATTGACAAAGATAAAATAGGTTATAACTATCAATTTCGACAACAGCTTTGGATGGATGTAAGATGTTCAAACAGCAGTATGAGTTCGATGGAAAGTATAAATTATGATCAAAAAGACCTAATGAAATATTTTGAAAAATACAATCAATCCAATGGAAACGCAACAAAAAAATACGGCGACAATTCCAATAAAAATCTCATTAACTTCAAAATAACGCCTGGAATTAATATTTCATCTTTAAAATTAGCAAATCCTATAACCGGAGTTAATATATTAAATATTGCGGGTGATGCTAATTTTAGATTAGGTTTGGAATCCGAGTTTCTATTATCTTATTTGAAGAATAAATGGGCTATAGTTTTTGAGCCTACCTTTCAATATCTTAAATCTGAACAAGAGTCTGAAACCTTCCCAACAACGATCCAATTCAACTCAATCGATTTCCCAATAGGATTAAGACATCTATTCGTTCTAAATGAACATTCTAAGATATTTTTGAATGGCTTTTATATCTCGAGGCTGTCTGTGAATTTTAATTCATCGATACATAATTCAACTTACCCGATATCAGAGATCACGACTGGAGCCAGCTATGCTGTTGGTGGAGGATTTAATTATAAAAAGATAAGTTTGGAGGCCAGATTCTATACAAAAAGGAATTTATTAAAGAGTTACAGCTATTGGAAAACAGACTATTCCAGATTTTCATTCATAATCGGCTACAAACTATCAAAGTAAGAACCATAACAAAACCTCAGATGCCTGTTTGTGGTTCACACTATTTTGCAGGAAGGGGTTCTTTCCGGCTCACTGGAAAAGCTCATCATCCCCATTAAACGGAATATCATCATCAGGATCATGATCGAACGGCCCAACCCCGGGCGGATTGAATAGCCCCCAGCGATCGATGACATAATCCCATTTGTCGAATTTAGAGACCCAGTCGATAAACAACAACCGGTATTCCTCCAGCAAATCCCTGACTATCTGAAAATAGGCCACATGCTCAAACCCAAACATCTCGAGCGAGTGATTTTGTATCATCAAACTATTGGCAGATTTTCTGATAATAGTTGCTGCCTCCATTTTGATATCGTACAACTGCCCTGCTGTTGCTCCTGCTATTTTTACTGTTAACATCATCGCATCCTCAAGCATGATACCTTTAATATGACCCAATGGCTCATTGTCATCCGGGATAAGCTGACAAATCTGGTTAACTACTTCAAAGATCTCCTTTCCCTTTTTATAAAGCGGAAGTTTCTTGAAATTTATTTTTTCATCGGAATCAAACATGATAAACTATTAAGAAGTAAGTCTATTTATATGTAATAAACACTTTTATTTAATATAAATATACCGAAAAAAAAGGAGATTTACCCTAAAATACGAGAGGAAAAACACATCCGATTGAAAAAACACCCTCATTCCCCCACTTTTATTATTTTTGCCTTATGTGCGGACGATTTGTATAGGTTATTGACATCGAACTGTTCGTGAAACAGTTTGGGGTGAGCAGTGCGCCGGAGGTGAACTCTTGCTGGTGCGGAATAACCGTTGTCAAACCTTTACAAACCCCTGTCAATGCACTGAATTTCTATTCATCTTTGCCCGCTAGGGCATCAATGTCAATAGAAAGAGAGGTTTCAGAGTTCTGGTTTCCCCGTCAGGGGATTAACTATTTTGATTTGTAATACATTAAAAAACAATAATATACATATATGGGTCGTTAATCCCCTGACGGGGAAACGGCATTTTTCGCACCCGAATTTTTCTATTGACATTGATGCCCTACGGGCAAAACATTTGATGATTGGCCTATTCTTAACACACCCTAATTGCAAATCCGCACCAGCGAGTCTTTTCTGCTAACAACTAACGGCTAAAAGCAAATAGCCTTCCCTTTCATCCCGTGGGTCTCGGCTTGTACGGCAGCTTCGCCATCTTTTCGACCTCCAGGGAGGGAAAGCCGAACTCCTCCACCACCCGGCCCAGGATCAGGTACACCCCCGGTCCCTTGAACGGGTAGTTCTTCAGTGAATCGGGAAAGTGTACCGTGTCGAAGAAATTGCCGGTACAGTCGATGAAGGTACCGAAATGCATGATCTCCCTTTTGTTCGTCCTGACGTATTTGATGGTGACCATCCGCCCCACCATCCTGATCTTTTTGCCCAGATGCTGCAGCAGCTCCCTGGCCATCACCTCACCCCTGAAACTGGTCTGGAGCAGGTCGAACAGGCTCATGCTGACCGGAAAGCCCAACAGCTCAATCTCATCGTACGCGTCCTCGATCGGGGAATATTCCAGTACCGGCATTTCAAAGCTCTTGTGCTGAACCGGAAACATACTGACCGAATCGGTTCGGACGGGTAGCCGCTTCAAATAGAGCTGCGACTCCCATAGCAGGGAGCATTTGTTCTCCTCCAGTCTACGGAAGGCCCCCAGCCGGACCAATATCACCAGCTGCTCCTTGCCGATTGGGACCCTGTCGATAAATTCGTGGATGGAGCGATACTCTCCGTGGCATTTCCGCTCACTCAGAATCAGATCGATGGTGACGCTCTCCAGGTTCTGAACGTGGACAAATCCCATGAAAATGGTTTTACCAACGATCCGGGTATGGAGGAGGCTCCGGTTGATGCAGGGTAGCTCGATGGTGGCGCCCTGCCTTTGCGCTTCGTTGAAATAGACCCAGGTGTGGTAAAACCCGCCGAAATTGTTGATCACGGCCACCATAAATTCGAGCGGGTAATGTGCCTTCAGGTAGAGGCTCTGGAAACTCTCGACGGCATAGGAGGCGGAGTGGGCCTTCGAAAAGGAGTAGCCGGCGAAAGATTCGATCTGCCGCCATACCTCCTGTGCCACCTCCTCGGAGTGACCCAGTTCCCTGCAGTTGGAAAAATATTTTTCTTCTATCATCCTGAATTCCCTGAGCGACCGGAATTTTCCCGACATGGCGCGCCTGAGCACATCGGCTTCGGCCAGATCGAGTCCGGCAAAATAGTGGGCCACCTTGATGACATCCTCCTGGTAGACCATGACGCCATAGGTTTCACTCAGTTGCTCCTTCAGGATGGGGTGGAGGTAGCTGAAATCGTTGGGGTGGTGAAACCGTTTGATGTACTCGCGCATCATGCCCGATTTGGCACCGGATGATGGAGCTGGCCGCCACCAGGCTGAGATAATTGTCGCACCTAAGTTTTTTCAGCAGTCCGCGCATGGCCGGGCTCTCGATGTAGAAGCAGCCGATGGTTTCGCCATCTTTCAGCTGCTGCCTGACTTTTTCATTTACAAAGAATTGATCTACCTGGTGGATGTCTATCTCTTTCCCGCAGTTTTCCAGGATAATTTCTACCGCCTCTTTGATGTGGCCAATCCCACGCTGACTGAGAATATCCAATTTATGAAAACCCATCTCTTCGGCGATGTACATGTCCCACTGGGTGGTCAGAAACCCTTTGGGCGGCATATCCAAAGCGGTATAATAGGAGATCGGCTCTTCCGTCACGAGCATGCCACCGGCGTGAATCGTCCGCATGTTGGGGAAATCAAGTACCTCCTGCCCCAGTGTCTTGATCAGATTGGCCGTCTCGTAGTTGTTGTAACTGTTTTCCGGATCGTTCACCAGCAGGTCGATCTCCTCCTTTGGCAATCCAAATACCTTGCCTAACTCCCTGTAAATAGATTTATCCTTGAAGGTGGAGGTGGCCCCCAGCAAAGCGGTGTGGTCCTTGCCATATCTCTTGAAAATATAGTCCTGCACCTGGTCGCGGTCTTTCCAGGAAAAATCGATATCAAAATCGGGCGGACTGGTCCGTTTGGGGTTGAGAAACCGTTCGAAATAGAGGTCCAGCTTGATGGGATCCACATCGGTGATGCGCAGGCAGTAGGCCACAATGCTGTTGGCGCCGCTCCCCCGCCCCACATGGTAAAAACCCCTCGACATGCTGTAGTGGACGACATCCCAGGCAATCAAAAAATAGGAGGAGAAGCCGAGGTTGTCGATGATCTCCAGTTCGTGTTTGATCCGCTCTTTGGCCAGCGGGTTGTTTCTGCCATAACGGTACAGCATCCCATCGTTGGCCAGCTTCTGCAGGAGCAGCCGGTCGTCCTCCCTGGTTTTGCTGTAGGTCAGCTTGTTCTTGCTCACTTTGAATTCGATGTCGATGGAACACTGATCCATCAGCCACTCTGTATTCTCCACAATTTCGGGATACCACTGAAACAGCTCCTGCAGTTTCCAGGGAGCCACCATCACCTGATCGGGATCGGCAAACTGGTGCGACTGCAGTTTGCTCAGCAGGGTGTTGTGGTCGATGGCACGCAGGCATTTGTGGATCAGCAGCGATTTGTCGTCTAGGAACGTGACGGGTTGCCACACAACCAGTTTCTCGGGATAGTCGAGGTATTCGGAGGTGACCAATTTGTTGACCTGGTGGGGACGGATGCCAGTGAATTCATTGTCGGCCAGCGCCGAACCCGGCATCTTCCCTAAGGGATAGATCACGAATACCTGGCTGAAATCCGGGGCCTCCTCCTCAAATTTTTTTCCGCTCAGGTTGTGTTGGGTGAGGTACTCGTTCAGCTCCTTGAACCCCTCCCTGTTTTTGGCGATCCCGACAAAGAGCAGTTCGTCCTCATTCCGGAACTCCACTCCTGCAATGGGCCTGATGTTCCGCTCCTTCGCCTTTTTGATGAATTCGGGGATCCCCATGGAGGTGTTGATATCCGTCAGTGCAAGCGCGGATATCCCTTTCACCACAGCCTGATCCAGCAGCTGATCGATGCCCATGGTGCCGTAGCGGAGACTGTAGTAGGAGTGTGTGTTGATATACATCTTGCTTGTCGTTTTAGACCTTCGAGGTTTTAAAAACCTCGAAGGTCTTTTTTACCTCCATCCCCGAGGCGCGCCGGATCGCCCCTGCGCCAAAGCGAAGCCGGATCCTGTCCATGGAGAGATAAAGTTTGATCTGCTCTTCGTTGTCGTCGAACAGGCTCAGCTGCTGCACGCCGTGGATCAGTCCGCCAAGCTTCACCCCGATCAGGCGGATCAGCATCCTTCGTTCGTACAGCCGCCTGAACAGCTCCCTGACGGTGGCAATCAGCACATGGTCGAAGGAGGTGTATTCTATCTTTTTTTGCAGCGTATGCGTGTCATAATTGGCATACCTGATCTTCACCGTTACCACAGAGGTGAGCTTCTCACTTTTCCGTAGTTTGAAGCAGAGCTTCTCCGTCATCGAGATCATTAGCTGGTCGAGCATCGCCACATCAATGGTATCGGTTTCGAAGGTGCGCTCCTTGCTGATCGACTTCTCCTCGCTGTAGGGCACTACCGGGGTAAAATCGATGCCGTGGGCACGCCTCCAGATCTCGATGCCGTTTTTGCCCAACACACTTTGCACCATTTCGACAGGAACGGAGCTCAGGGTTTGGATGGTGGATACTCCCATCGACCTCAACAGCTGATAGGTCTTGTCTCCAACCATGGGAATTTTTCGGATCGACAACGGATTGAGAAAAGGCTGAACAAAATCTTTGTCAACATGCTTTTCCCCATTGGGTTTGGCTTCGCCCGTGGCAATCTTGCTCACGGTCTTGTTCACCGAGAGGCCGAAGGAGATGGGCAAGCCCGTTTCGCTGATGATGGACTGGCGCAGCTCGTGCGACCATTTGAGGGCGCCCCAGTAACGGTCGATCCCTGTGATATCGAGGTAGTGCTCGTCAATGGAAGCCTTTTCGTACATCGGGGCCTTCGCGGCAATCACCTCCGTCACCAGTTTGGAATATCTGCTGTAGGAGTCCATGTCGCCGCGGATCACGACCGCATCGCGGCAGAGGTTCAGCGCCATCTTCATCGGCATGGCCGAATGAACCCCAAACCTCCGTGCCTCGTAGCTGCAGCTGGCCACCACTCCCCGGTCGGAGATTCCGCCAATGACCACGGGCTTGCCAATGAGGTCCGAATTAAGCAACCGCTCCACCGATACGAAAAAAGTATCCAGATCCATGTGCAATATTGTTCTGTCCTGAAGCTGCATCTCCCTTATGTTGCTCGTTTTAAAATATTACCCAGAGGACAATTGCAAATTGTTTGAAAAGTTTGAAAAGTTTGAAGGGTTTCGTTCTTTGAACATTTCAAACTATATAATTTAAACCCTTCGACAAGCTCAGGGACCGGTTCCCAATTCTTATTATGGTGGAGGAGGTCGACCCTTCGACAAGCTCAGTGTCTTTCAAACATTTCAAACAATTTTTAGCCCTGTGTAATATTTATTTGGTTCATTCGAAATAATTATTTACTTTTGACTATATAAATGTCAATCGTACGACTACAATATAATCAATTTTAAAACATTTGGTACATGTTCCTCTCAGAAAATTTAAAATTTTTGCGAAAAAGAAGGAGGCTGACGCAACAGGATATGGCAGAGACGCTGAAGACCAAAAGGTCGAGCATCAACAATTATGAGAATGGGACGACCTTCCCGCCTGTGAACATGCTGATCGGCCTCTCCGACCTGTTTCATCTCTCCATCGATACGCTGGTGCGCATCAACCTGCCGGGATTGCGCGAGAGCCAGATGTATGTCATCGAACATGGATCGGATGTGTTTGTGAAGGGGAATGAGGTGCGGGTACTGGCAACTACCGTGGATTCGCTGAACAAGGAGAACATCGAAATTGTATCCATCAAGGCGAAGGCCGGTTATACAACAGGCTATTTTGACCCGGAGTTCATCTCCTCACTTCCCAATTTTCAACTTCCGATCTTAACGCGGGAGAGAAAATACAGGGCCTTTCAGATTTCGGGGGATTCGATGCTGCCGGTCCGGGACAAAAGTTGGGTAGTTGGGGAGTATGTGCAGGACCTGCACTCTATCAAAGACGATTATCCCTATATTGTCCTAACCCTGAATGAAGGAATCGTCTTCAAGCTGATAAAGAATGAATTGGCTGGGAAGGGAAGTCTGAAGATGATCTCCCTCAATCCGGAATACGATCCCTACGACCTGTCGGTCAACGAGATCAGGGAGATATGGAAGTTTGTGCTGTACATTACCGATGAAATTCCCGAACCAGCCGGCAACCAGCAGATTTTTAGAAAATTGGAACAGATACAGCAGGAGATCGTTGAGATCAGGAATCAGGTTACCAATTAGTTGCAATTTACTCGTATCCCACCGAGGCATACCCCACCCAATGCCTGATGCCGGCTTTGGCCGTTATCCCCATTCGTAGATCGTCCACCCTCAAGGGTTTGTGGTCGATGCTCGTGGAGTAGCCGATCCGTTTCCCTTCCAAAGGTTTTCCGTCTGTCAGCTGCTGAAGATCAAGGGCTGTCATCAGTCCGAAAGGGACACTGTATCTCCCGCACCAAGTCCATTGATATTCTCTGTAATCCTCCGGTTTCACGGTAATTCCGGCAAATTTGAGAATTTTGTCCTTGTTGGCCCTTCCCGCAAGACAGCTGTCCAGGATGAAATGTTCCTTCGCGATGGCCCTAACATATCCTGCACTGTCGGCGCCAAAGGGAGCCATGTTCTTTCCTCCCCAATCCTCGTCGCCGTAATGGACTGCATCGGTGGTGATGAGCAAGGCCACATCTTTCCCCCATTCGAGCCGGTGCCTCTTCATCCAGCCCGCAAGAGCCGTTGCAAGCGGTTGGGCAATTTCCTCCATTTTCTCCGTCTTCATGGCCGGGACCAGAATGGAAACGATTTCCACATCCCTGTTGAAGTACTGCAAAAAAGGAAGCATACTTTCTACCGAATGTTCAACCTTTTGAAGGGTGTCGCTAATCAGATAAAGCTCTTTGGGCAAGGCTGCGATCAAATCCTCCCGGCAGGAGGATACTTTGATTTTTTGATACGGTCCGTGCCAGCGGGAATATGTATCAAATACAATCTTGTCTGAAATATTTAGTTGCCGGGCCTTGTGCGCTACCCCGAAAATAATCACTGTTTTGGCTTTCAGGTTCTTAAGCAAGGCAAGATAATGACGTCCTGCGTAGGTATAGTCGTCGTGCGGACAGATGGCAACCCTCCAGGCGATATTTGGATCGATCGCGGCAACCACCTGCTCTCCTGAAGATGTCCGGCTGATCCGGCTCACAACCGAATCAACCTGCCAATCCAGATGCGCAAATCCGACCGTATCCACCAGCGGCCGCGCAGCCAGGCCTGTTGCAATATTCCGGCCAGTTTCCCTATTCTTGCAGGCTCCCATCCACAGGAGGACGCATAGTAGCAGAAGAGCTATCCTCATCCTTTTATTTTTCTAAATGCCTGAATGTATTTGTCGATGTATTCCTGCTTGAATTTTGATTTGTACTGCATCACAAACCGCGGATGCTCCAGCGCGATGATCTCTTTGAAAAACTGGTACTTTTCGTTCAAAGCACGGATGAATTTTTCATTTTTGCCGGTTCCAAAACAATAGCACCTATCTGTGTTGATTCCCATGCGAAGCTGTTGCCGGAGGCTTTCCACACCGAAATCATATACAGCCGCTGTCAGTTCTTTGCTGTCATAATAGTTGTAGTTTTTCTCCTTTCCCGAGCCGTCACGAAGGATAAATCCAAGCGGGAACACGGAATTGATGTAAAAATCACTGTAGAATGCCGCAGTACCTCCATACGCCTCAATGACTTCGTAAACAAAGACAGAGGAGGGCTCATGGGTCGTCTTCCCGGCATAATCAATGCCACAGGGATCTTTCAGCCGCTTGGTGTCAGTAAAGGGTATTCCGGTTACTCCGGCGCCAAACCGTCCCGGATTGATCCCCAGGATAAGATGGCGGGGACGGTTGTCGCTGTAATACTTTCTGTAAAAGGTGGACGAGATAGGCAAAACCAGTTCATTCTCCCTGAATGGGTTCATGATACCGATTCCCGAAGGCAGCGATCCGGTAAAATCAAGCGATTGGTTGAATGCAATGACCCGCTCGGCAAATGTATCCATGCGCTATTTCTTTATTCCTTCCAGCGTAAACAGGAACGCGTAATTCAACGCCAGGTCCTTCAGGTAATCGAAACGTCCGCTGGCTCCACCATGACCAAATTCCATGTTGGTGTGAAGCAGCAGCATGTTCTGATCGGTCTTCATATCCCGGAGTTTGGCTACCCATTTGGAGGGCTCGAAATATTGCACCTGACTGTCGTGCAAACCGGTTGTGACCAGCATATTTGGATAGCTCTTCTTCTGCACATTTTCGTAAGGGGAATAGCTCTTCATGTTGAAATAGGCCTCCTTCTCTTTGGGGTTGCCCCATTCGTCGAACTCATTGGTGGTAAGGGGAATGTTCTCATCAAGCATGGTATTCACAACATCCACAAACGGAACCTGCGCAATCACTCCATGCCACAGTTCCGGTGCCATATTGACCACTGCACCCATCAGTAGTCCGCCGGCACTTCCTCCCTGGGCATAAAGATGTGCTTTGCTAGTATATTTTTCCCTTACCAGGAATTCGCCACAATCAATAAAGTCGGCGAAGGTGTTGATCTTCTTCAACAGCTTTCCGTTTTCATACCAAAGACGACCCATTTCTTGTCCGCCGCGGATGTGCGCGATGGCATAGACGAATCCTCTGTTAAGCAGGCTCAGACGGGTACTGCCGAAACTGGCATCCATGCTGGCGCCGTAGCTTCCGTATCCGTACAAAAGCAGGGGTGCATTGCCATCTTTCTTGAATCCTTTTTTGTACACCAGTGAAATAGGAACTTTTGTTCCGTCTTTCGCCGTTGCATACAACCGTTCGGTTGCATACTCTTTTGAATCGTAACCACCAAGTACCTCTTGCTGCTTCTTCAAGGTTTTCTCCTTGGTCACCATGTTGTAATCGAAGGTAGAAGAGGGCGTTGTCAGTGAGGTATAACCATACCTGAGGATAGTGCTGTTGTACTCGGGGTTAGCACCGAAATTGGCAGAATAGGCCGGCTCGCCGAAATCGAGGTAATGTTCCGACTGGTCCTTCAAATTTCTGACCCTTAGTTTTACCAATCCATCTTTGCGTTCGTTGATTACGATGAAGTCCTTGAACTCTTCAACACCTTGAAGCAAAACATCCGGACGGACAGGAATTACCTCTTTCCAGGAAGTTGCTGATGTCTTATCCAGCGGACATTCCATCAATTTGAAATTCTTCGCATCATCCTTGTTGGTAAGGATCAGGAAGCGGTCGGCCAGCGGAATGACATCGTACAAAACATCCTTCATCCTGGGTGCAAAGATTTTAAAAATACCGGCAGGTTTAGCGGCATCCACCATTCTATATTCTGCAGACAGGGTGGCTGTTGAAACAATGAAAATATACCTGTTGTTTTTGCTCTTCCCTACGCTGATGTAGTTGCTCTTGTCCTTTTCCTCATAAACCAAAGCATCCGTTTTGGCATCCTTCCCCAAGGTATGCCGCATTATTTTTTCAGAGAGAAGTGTGACCGGATTTTTCGAGGTATAAAAGATTGTTTTGTTGTCGTTTGCCCAGCAGGGATCTCCTTCTGTATTTTCAATGGCATCTTTCAGAATCTGTCCTGTCTGAAGATCCTTGATGTGGATGGTGTATTGCCTGCGACTCACCAGATCAACCCCAAAAGCCAGGTAACGGTTGTCTTCGCTGATGTCAAATCCGGTAGCTGCATAATAGGCATGACCTTCGGCCATTTTATCGACATCCAGGAGTATCTCTTCCGCCGCTGTCAGGCTCCCTTTTTTCCGGCAATATTTGTAATACTGCTTGCCATCGTCGGTCCGGGAATAGTAGAAATATCCGTTTTTAAATACCGGAACACTCTGGTCTTTCTCCTTGATCCTGTTTTTCATCTCCGTATAGAGATCTGCCTGAAACTGTTTTGTCCCTTGCATAACGTTATCCAGGTAGCTGTTCTCGGCTTTCAGATAATCCACCACCTTTGTACTGTCCGGTCCTTTCCCGAAAAAATCGTACATCCAGTAATAGTTATCTAAGACTTTATCACCATGAAGGGTGCGCCAATGCTCTTTTTTGGCGGCTATAGGAGCTGTTGCTTTCATAAATTGGGCATTAACGGATAATACGTAAACGAAAAGAGTAACCAAAACAATTGACTTTCTCATTTTTATACTTATTTGCGATTGATACAAAGGTTGTGGTACAACAATAAATTTTGCTTCAGACAAATCTACGCAATCTGCCCATAAAAGTATCATCTGTGGGGATTCAACACCAGGGTTTACCCTTATTTCTTTTCCAGCTTTTTCACAAATTCACTGTACTTCATGCTGTCCACCATCAGCTCTCCGGCGAGAAACTGGTTTTCACGGATATTTATTTTAAGGGTAATGGTTCTTGTTGAGTCATTGATCGTTTCATTGAATTTTTTTTCTGCTTCCCTGGTGTTTACATCCGGAACATAATAGTTACTGAAAGGGTAGTTTAGCCTGAGAAAGCTTGAATCCCTGTTGTTCCGGAGAGCCCTTGCCTTCACCCAATCCCTGCTGGTAACAGGTTTTTCTTTTGTTACAGCCTGTACCCTGGCAAAACCTTGATTGTCTTTCTCAAAGGTGACAAAAACGCCCTGGTTGTTGTCCCACAATTTTTTGTCGGCTACTTTAAACTTATTTGCTTCGAAACTGAGCCATACATAATTCCCGTTTAAGGAAGCGCCTGCACGGTTGTGCCTGACTTTGAAGACAAACTCATTTCCGGTTTTAGCGATATCTGCCATTGTACTGATCATCCATCCGGGAACAAAAAGTTGCGCCATGGCTACCACGGCAAATGCAACGAACAACAATTTATTGGGTTTCATTTTTCCTCTGTTTTTTGAGCATCCACCAGTTGGTAATAAAAAATCCGATACCTACTCCGACAAACATCAGACCTTTGACGACATAGGTCAGATCAATATCAAAGGATCTACAGATCAGCAGAATGGTGATAACGATCATCCCGGAGTTCAATGCACTAAGGTTATTTTTTCCGGCACCTTCCCTGATCATCATCACACCCGTTGCGAAGACGGCAATATTGATCAGAAAGACCGATATAGTTGTGAAGAATCCGAGAAGAAAAATGAGAAGGAACAAAACCCAGGCCACCTCCATGATCCTGAGCCCTGCAAGGCCACGATCACGGATCTCCCGGTACAAGATGCCGGAGGCAAGAGCAAACAACAAAACAAAGGCTATAAACTCAGGAGAAGTTGAAAGGGTTCCAAAAGGATGTGGCAGGGATGAAATTTTTTCCCAGTGCGATTTGAAGGACATGACAATCAGTGTAATGATAGATCCAAGTGTTCCAATGATCAGGTAGCCGTTTTGTTCAGGAGTTCGGTTACGAAAATAGTTTCCGCTCCCGAGAAAATAGAAAATTCCAAAAAGTGTGAAATAGACCGGAGGCATCAACTCCCCATAATTGAAAATGACGGTTCCAAGGTTTAATGTCAGGACAGCCGGTACCACCCAGTGGAGCAATTTTGTTAGCGGACTATCAGAAGAACTCCTGATCAGCCTGAAATAATGGGGCATAGGCACCAGGAAGAGAAGCCAAGTAAGATGATCACTCAACAAAGCATTTCCGTCAAAACGTACGGCAAAACTGTAAGAGAGGATACCGATGAGGTAGCCAATGGAGACCGCCGAAGAATTCATGATATAGACCAAAGGAACTGTCAGCATCATCCAGGTGAAGATAAAACTGCTGGCATCACCATTGATGTGGTAGATTTGACTGACCAGCGAGATGTTGGCGCAGACCGCAAAGAAAAGGATCAGGGCCGTACTCTCGCGCCAGACCACCTTGTCCGGCTTTTTGTACATCGCATAAACGCAAAGCATCTGTGGAACAATCAGTAACAAAAATGCGCAGGCAGTTTTTACGCTTCGGGGAAGTTCTTCCCACTGATTGGCAACAATAAACAGCAGGCCGATGCCAACAAGAAATGCGCCAAGAATACCGAAAAGAAGCAACTGTTTGTTTTTACCACCCAGCGAATTTTCTTGTTTTTTTTTGTAATAGGCAGAAATTTGGTGCGCTGTTTCGGAACTTATGACATTCGCCCCTACCAGCTCTTGGAGGTCGTGAAGAATACTCATGACAGAATGATTTAGGTTAATTTAAATCAAAACACCATCAAATGTAAAAAATAGATTGTTGCGATGTAACAGTCGTTGTTATGGAAAATAGGCAATATCACCATTTCCGGCAATAATTTGTCGGATTAGTAGTCAATCATTTAGCAAATAAATTCCAAAATTTGAAATTTCTTGTACCAAATTTATTTTATCCACTCCAGTGTGGAATTATCAACTATTTCGTCACCAATGCCGCTTTGCAATAGGCCACACACTTGACAACCTCCTTTACTGCATCAGATTCGGCGGGAACAGTATATTCTAGTTCTATATCGCAGGTGATCGGCCATTTGTTCTTCTGGATCAATTGCAACATCTCCACGATAGGAGTTTCCCCTTTCCCGAACGATTGATTCCTGTTGGGATCTGCTGCTTTGGGCCCGGTTTTGTCTTTGATATGAATGCTTATGATGCGGTCGTGTAGCCTTTCGATCAGTCTGCACGGGTTCAATCCTGTAGCACCAAAATAGTGGCCGGCATCTAAGTTCAGCCTCAGCATGGATCCAAGGGCCAAAACTTTGTCGAAACTGAAGTTGGGATCACCCGGCTGACCGTGGTTATGAAAAATAACGTATAGCTTGTGCTTTTCTGCAAAGGGCTCCATCCGTTTGGCTGCTTCTTCCGAAATTTCCATGGTGAGACCCACTGCCCCTACTGCTTTACAGGCATTGAAGGCATAATCGATCTCCGCGTCCGACCAACTTTTGTCCCCCAACTTCAAGATATTGATTTTAACACCTTTGGATTTGAATAACTTTTTGATCTCTTTGAATTTATCCATCGATACTGTGGTGCGCCATTGCCGTATGGCAACCGGATCTTTGGTGGCCGGAATCCCGGCAAAGCGCTCGGCAACATCTCCCATCAATTCGACAGAGCTTAAACCCGACTGAACAACATAGTTCAATACAGCATTCAGTGACTGATCCGGCATACTGCGGTAACTGTAAGTGATCGTACCTACCTGTAACCCACCAAATTTGGATCCTTTGTAGCTGGCAGCAGATGAGCCTGAGTGAACCAGAACAATGGCAAAAGCGATTAAACCCAACGTTTTGAAAACCGGGGGCAGATAAAAAAAAATCGATATGTTTTTCATGATACTGATAATTAGATAATTAAAAATTAGTAGTTAATTTCCAGGTTCCACAACGGAGAGAACTGGCTAAAGATTTTATTGGTATGCAAGTTAGCAAAAAAACTTTATTTTCAATCGGATCAACCCATCCTTTTGCTCATTGACCAGAAACATTACCCCAACATAATCCGGACGAATCCTGCCATGACTCTTTTTATCAAATTATTATATTTTAATAATTGTTTTATGGTAATTTCTTTTTGATAATTAGAATTAATATATGTTCCCGGTTTCAGTGCTAAATCTTCTGTCTGAAAAAATAATATTTTCGTTTTATTCATTTACCTTCGCTAATTCATTTTAAAAGTGATCATTCACCAATTATGTGGAAATATTTGACCCGGATACTCCTTCGTAACAGACCTGTAATCCTGATATTTATAGTTTTACTTACAGCCTTTATGGGATGGAAAGGTTTGGGCGTTAAACTCTCATACGACAATGCCAGTATCCTCCCGGCCGATGATAGTTTCATCATAGATTACAATGCCTTCAAAAAACGGTTTGGCGAAGATGGCAGCGTGCTGGTGATAGGGGTTGAAAATCCCAATATGTTTCAGTTGAAAGAGTTCAACCAATGGTACGACCTCACAGCCGATATGACCCAAGTCGAAGGAGTAGAGGGTGTGATGTCGATTACCAAATCGGCCAACATCCAAAAAAATGACTCCCTGCATCAGTTTGAGTTCCTTCCGATAGTACCTGCCAGGCCATCATCACAGGCTACTGTAGATAGCTTAAAAAACAAAATCCTCTCCCTTAAATTTTATGACGGACTGCTTTTTAACTCAAAAACAGACGTTTATATTCTGGCCATCACGCTGAAAAAATCTGTTCTCAACGACAAGATCCGGATGAAAATCACCGACAACATCGTGGAACGTGCGGAACAATATGCTGCCCAAAGTGGTCTTAAGCTACACTATTCGGGCCTTCCCTACATTCGTACGGTTATGGCAAGAACCGTGCAGCACGAGCTTTTCCTCTTTGTCATGCTTTCCATCCTAATCGCAGCAGTCATCCTCTATCTGTTTTTCCGGTCCGCTAAGGTAGTGATCAGCTCACTGGTTGTTGTGGCCATCAGTATCATTTTTACGTTGGGAATAATCGGGTTATTCGGATTTAAAATAAGTATTCTTTTGGGTGTGATTCCCTCCCTGATTGTCGTTATAGCCATCGAAAACTGCATCTATATCCTCAACAAATACCATTGGGAGTATCGCAATCATGGTAATAAAATATTGGCGCTTTCAAGAGTAGTTCGCCGGATCGGCTTTGCCTCATTAATGGTGAATACCGCCACAGCAGCCGGTTTCGCTGCATTCATTCTTGTTTCCAATCAATTGTTGCGCGAATTCGGCATCGTTGCCTCCATCAGTATCATGATGGAATATGCACTTTGCATCACATTACTGCCGATTATCTTCAGCTACATGGATCCGCCAAGCGAAAAGCATGTCAAACACCTCGACAACAATTTCTTCAACTCAATCCTGGAAAAGATCCTGTATGTCATCCAATTCAGGAGAAAATGGGTCTTCCTGATGGCCGGACTACTGTTGATCATAGGGATCATTGGTATGCTAAACATGCGTACTTCCGGGAAGGTAACGGATGATATTCACCAGAGTAATCCATTGTACAAAGACCTGAAATTCTTTGAGACTCAATTGGGCGGAGTGATGCCGTTCGAAATATCGGTAGATACAAAAAAGAAGAAAGGAGTTATGCTCTTTTCTACCATCCAGCGAATCGAACAACTGCAGGAAGTCATATCTAAAAACAAGGAATTTTCAAAACCCCTATCTGTCGCCGAGTTTGTGAAATTTGCCAAACAGGCCTATTTCAATGGCAATCCCGAGATGTACTCTTTGCCCAATTCGATGGAAAAAACCTTTGTCCTCTCCTACTTCCCAAAAAAGGCGGAAGGAAAGCAACAGCTGCTCAACTCATTCATTGACAGCACGCAACAGATCACCAGAATAAGCTTTCAGATGGCTGATATTGGAACCAAAGATATGAACAGACTGCTCGACAGTATACGACCAAGGGTTGATTCTATTTTTGCCAAAGCCGACTACAACGTGAAAATTACTGGGAGCAGTGTTATCTACGCCAGAGGAACTGAATTCTTGATCAAGCATTTATTGATCAGTGTTTTAATTGCCATTGGCTTTATCTCTTTGCTCATGGCACTCATGTTTTCAAGCGTCAGGATGATTGCTGTTTCGATGATACCCAACATCATTCCACTGATCATTACCGGAGCCATCATGGGATTTACAGGAGTACCTATCAAGCCGTCAACCATCATCGTTTTCAGCATTGCGCTGGGAATATCGGTTGACAATACCATTCAATACCTCTCAAGATACAGACATGAGTTAAAAATGACCGGAAACAACATCGGTTTATCCACCCTGAATGCGCTGCGGGAAGCAGGATTCAGCATGATTTATACCTCTATCGTTTTGGTTTTGGGATTCAGTGTCTTTATGGTCTCGAGTTTTGGTGGCACACAGGCATTGGGTCTGCTCGTTTCAACCACATTGTTTATCGCTATGTTCTTCAACATGATCGTATTACCGTCACTGCTGCTTGTTCTGGACAAATATTTGGTTACGAAGGCATTCCAGGAAGAACCGGTGATAGATATAGATGAGCAAGAAGAAGGATGAAGTTTTAAGGATAAAGGATAAAGTAAAAAGGATAAAGGATAAAGTAAAAAGGATAAAGTAAAAAGGATAAAGGATAAAGTGGGACTCCGGAGTTTAGTGTTAATTTTTAACACATTTCAGGCCTATTAACCAATCATTTTATAGCATCAAAATTGGTTTTCTAAGTTATTTTCCGTAACTTATTAGGAAAACTATGGATGAAATTATTAATGATCCTGAATTTAAGAATGATCTGCAGTTTAGGTTATTCCAATTTGCAGTACAAGCCATTCTATTGGTAAGATGCCTGCCAAAAGGGAAGGAGTATGACGTAATTAGTTGGCAATTTTTAAAATCGTCTTCATCAAGTGGTGCGAATTATGAAGAAGCGCAAGGAGCTGTATCACGAGCGGATTTTTCAAATAAAGTGGCTATTGTTCTAAAGGAAATCAGGGAATCAAATTACTGGATCAAGCTAATTATTGCAGTAACTGATAACAGTGAAGAATGGAACAAATTGAAGAATGAGGCATTTGAATTGATGCGTATTATTGGAAGTATTCGTACCAAAACCTCTATACACAGGAAATTTGACTAATCCCTTCAATTTGGGGAGTCCTGTACTTTATCCTTTTAACTTTATCCTTTATCCTTACTAGTCCCTTCAGTTTTGGGAGTCCAGTACTTTATCCTTTTTACTTTATCCTTTTTACTTTATCCTTTTTACTTTATCCTTTATCCTTTATCCTTTATCCTTTATCCGTCCAATTCATGATGCTCTTTTCTCCGTGGCGAGTATCATCTTGATTTGGAGCTTGTTCCCTATTGCGAGCACATCAATAAGGTCCTGAATTGTCAAGGAATTATCGGTTCTTAAAACAATGGTAACATCACTAATCCTTTGTTTGATGGCCTTGAGCGACCCCTCCAGCTTGTTGAATTGAATCTGTTCCTTGTCGATAAAGTAATTCTTCTCCTTGGTGATGGAGAGGGTAATCTGTTTTTTATCGAGGGTCTGGTTGGATGCTGATTTTGGCAGTAGAAGCTTGATCACATTAGGGTTGGCAAAAGTAGCAACCAGCAGGAAAAAAAGCAGCAGAAAGAACATGATGTCATTCAGCGACCCTGTTGCTACCTCTGGTTTAAACTCCAACCTTTTTCTCAGCTTCATTTCAGTTTTGTTCGATGATGTTAATAAACTCGAAAGCGTCTTCCTCTACCCTGTTCATGTACTTGTCGATCATGATGCTAAGCATGTGGTAACCGGAATAGGCAATAACACCGACTATAAGTCCGAGTCCGCTTGAGATCATCTTCTGGTAAAGACCTCCGGAGATAATTCCAATGCTGATATTGTCTGAAAGTGAGATATCATAAAAGATCTTGATAACGCCGGCAATCGTACCAATAAATCCAAGCATGGGAGCTATACCCGCGAACAACCCCAGGTAGTGGAGGTCTTTGCTCATTTTGTTCATCTCAATCTGAGCGGCGGTCTCAATCGAGCTCTCCACCTCCTTGATCGGTTTGCCTATGTTTTGTGTGGCATGGTAAAATATTCGGCTATATGAACTGTTACCAGCCTGCAAGGTGGCAACAGCCTGACCAAGATCCCCTTTTTTAAGGTGGGTATGAAAGGCAATAACAACGTTGGGTTCAGGTTTTGTAAAGCGTTTGATTTCAATGTATTTCACAATAATCAGGTAACACGAAATCAAAGAGATGACGCCTATTGGGAAAAGAATCCATCCTCCCTTAAGCAGAAGATCAATTCCATCAATATTTGCCGCAGCAGGTACACTCTGAATGGCTAATTGTAAAATCATAACCCTTTAATTATAATGATATTATTTATAACAGCGCCAAAATAATGTGAAAATTGGGAAATGTGAAAATGTGGAAATGAAGAACGCCTCTAACTTACATTTTATGCACCACCTGCCAATTTTCACATTTTCACATTTCCCAATTTTCACATTGTATTATGCCCATTTGCTGAGCTGCCTGAAATTAGAGCGCATTTTTTTGATCTGCTGAAGATAAGTCGTGACAAACAACCTTCTGACTTTTGGAAACTCGATCTTTTTGAAATCATAACCTTCCGCTTTCAGTGCAGTGATCGCTCTGGGAAGAGCCCATCTCAGATGTTCCTCAGCCTTGTAAGAATCGTGAAAAGTAATGATACTTCCAGGACGAACAAACTTCAGCACATTCTCCAAAACCTCTTCGCGGGTGATATTTTGGTTGTAATCGCAGGAGATCACATCCCACATCACAATCTTGTATTTTTGAGAAAGGAAGAGGTATTGCCCCCTGGTCAGCCAGCCATGAGGTGGCCGGAAAAGATTGGATCCAATGAGCCGGTTTGCCTGTTCTATGTCTTTAAAATACTTCAGGTTACTGCTCTTTAATCCTTGAAGGTGGTGGTAGGTATGGTTGCCGACAGCATGGCCTTCTTCCAGAATCTGCTCATATATTTCAGGATAACGGAATACGTTTTCGCCTACAGCAAAAAAAGTAGCCTTTATCTGGTTTTCATTAAGAAAATCCAGCACCCATGGGGTTACAGAAGGTACCGGACCATCATCGAAGGTCAGGTAGACGGTTTTTTCTTCACCCGGCATACGCCAAACAGCGACTGGAAACCACTTGGTAAAAAAACCCGGCAGATGTACCTGTAACTTAAACTTCATATCCTCTTATGTCATTTTATATTTCACGCAAAGTACGCAAAATACTTTTTCCTGATTCTTTGTGTTAAACAAATTCAGTCCATTTATCAACAGACTTCAAGTGTCATCCAACGAAATGCAATTAACACACAAAGGGGCAAAAGTAACTATATTCTTCGAATTGTATAAATTCTTTCTAAATTATCATTTTGGAATAACTTTTCCCTTATCCGGCTGGATTACTGAGAACATCTTGCTGAGCTTGGTATTGATCTCCTTCGACAGCTCCTTCTCTCCAAACTGATCCGTAATTTCACCGAGTGTCTGTAAAAGGTAAAATGCACGCTGCAGATCATCCGTCACCGAATCCCTGAACTTTGGTTCAAGTGATAAATAGTAAAGAATTTCGCGCTCGTTATTTTCCACCATCTGACGAACCACATCGTTCCCTTTTTTCATGGCAGCAGGCAGCATATTGACCTCCATCGAGGTACGTTCCTTGCCCATTTTGTGCATATCGTACTGAGCTGCTTTGTAATACGCTTCAGCCATCAAAAGATTGAAGAAATTGTATGGCACTTTTTTATTGGGCATCAGCTCATTGCAACGATCCAAAACGGCCACGGCCGAATCGGTCTTGCCCTCCAACACCAACTGGTCTGCCAATCTGACAAAATTATTCCGGATGTTCATCGACATCCGCATGTTGTTCTCGTCGAGGTAAACCTTCGGATCGTTCATGTTACCCCACTTGAATTTGTTGATGATGTTGTTGTACATGATGTTGGAGTTCACTCTTCCAATCTGTCCCTCCTTTACGTTTACCTTTGTCTTGATGGGAACCAACCGGTAGGCAAAACCCTCAGCCTGGAAATATTCCTGAAGATTCAGGTATTTTTCCCTCCCAACGGTCACGGCAAAGTAGATCGGACGTTTCCATTTGTTGTTGTTGATGATATCGAGAATGATCATTTCATCTTTTGAGAGATAGTTGCCCGTCAGGTTGATGTCCAGTTTATCAACGATCAGAGAGTCATCTTTGGCCTCAACGGTTCCGGATTCCAGAACAGCTTTCTTGTCGACCGGATAATAGAGTTGTTTGGATGGCAGGAACGAAGCGTTGTCGGCCTGTGTCAATTTCGTAGCCGGATCCTCGGAACGGACAAATTCGAGGGCTTCATTCAGGTTAACCGGCCGCTTCAGTTGATCAAGTACATAAACGATATCCCTGGTACCCTGCACCACCTGATCATCGGTGAATTTTATCGGCAGCGGATCAGAATCGTAATATTTTTTTCTCATCTGTTCAATGTACCAATCGGTCTGCAGGTAACTCAGGTTACAAACCCGCACATCGGTACGGATACCCTCAACCTCCTGGGCATACCACAATGGGAAAGTATCGTTGTCACCATTGGTAAAAATAATGGCATTGGGGGCACAAGTCTGCAGGTAGTCACCGCCGAAATCCCTGGCAGTAAAACGTCCGGAGCGGTCGTGGTCATCCCAGTTTTCTGAGCCCATCAATACCGGCACAGCCAAAAGCGAAACAACTGTTGCCACAATGGCGCTGATGGTTCCGGCAGAAAATCTCTTCAACAAATCGTAGATGGCCAACACGCCCAATCCAATCCAGATGGTAAAGGCGTAAAAGGAGCCGGCATAGGCATAATCCCGTTCACGTGGCTGAAGCGGATCCTGGTTCAGGTAAACCACGATGGCCAGTCCTGTCATGATGAAGAGAAGCATCACTACCGTGAAGTCCTGTTTGCCTTTTTTTCCGGCCTGGTACTGAAAGAACATTCCCAGCAAACCAAGGATGAAAGGCAGCATGTAATAGGCATTCTTTGCCCTGTTTTCGCCGATGGTTGGCGGAAGGTGATTTTGATCGCCCAGACGGATGGAGTCGAGGAAATTGATACCTGTGATCCAGTTTCCGTTGAGAATACCACCTGAACCTTGCACATCATTCTGCCGTCCGGAGAAGTTCCACATGAAATAACGCAGGTACATGAACCCAACCTGGTAACCAAAGAAGAACTGAAGATTTTCGCCAAAAGTAGGCTTCATCAGTGTTTCCGGCTCCCCCTGACGGTTGGTGGTCTGAACTGGTGTTCCTTTGATTCCGGCCCAGCTTTTATACTCCTGAACGTGTTCCGCAGTCGAGCTGTACATCCTTGGAAATATGGTGCAAAAACGGGAATCATAATTTGGACTCTGCTTGTATTCGGCAATAGCATACTTGCCATTCTTCTTGATGTAAGTTGGACTACCCTGAATGTAAGGATCTTTGCTGTCGAGCGGTGCGTTGTAATACTGCCCGTATCCCAATGGACGGCTCCCATACTGATCGCGGTTCAGGTAGGATAGCAGCGAGAAAACATTGTCCGGATTGTTTTGGTCCATCGGCGGATTGGCCGACGACCGGATAACGGTCATGGCATAGGATGAATAACCGATGACAATCACCGACAGTCCCAATAGGATGGTATTGGCAACGACTTTTTTGTGCCTGTGCGTGTAAATGATCCCGTAGCTTACACCGCCGGTCAGAGCGATGGCATAAATGATTACACCGCTGTTGTAGGGTAACCCAATGCCATTAACGAAAAGGAGCTCAAACCAGGAGGCAGCCACAACCAAACCTGGAATAACCATCCAGATCATGACTGCCAGAATGACAAGTGAAAGTCCGGATGCAATCAAAATTCCATTTCTGGTAGGTTCATATTTTCGGAAATAGTAGACAAAAACAATGGCAGGAATAGCCAGCAAATTCAACAGGTGAACGCCTATTGAAAGACCAATCAGGTAACAGATCAGAATAATCCAGCGGTTAGCGAAGGCATCATCAGCCTCATTTTCCCACTTCAGAATGGCCCAGAATACAAGCGCGGTAAAGAGAGAAGAGGTTCCATATACTTCACCTTCGACTGCCGAGAACCAGAAAGTATCTGAAAAGGTATAGGCCAGTGCACCTACTGCCCCTGCACCCAAAATGGCAATCATTTCAGACAATGTCTCTTTTTCGCCAGTAACCAGGATCTTTTTGGCCAGATGGGTGATACTCCAGAAGAGGAATAAGATGGTAAAGGCGCTGGCCAGGGCCGACATAACATTCACCATGACCGGAATTTGAGCGGTGGAAGAGGCAAACATGGTGAAGATTCGCCCCATAATCATGAACAATGGTGCACCCGGGGGATGCCCAACTTCAAGCCGGAATGCAGTAGTAATAAACTCTCCGCAGTCCCAAAAGCTGGCAGTTGGTTCAATTGTCATCAGGTAGACAAAGGCGGCAATTACAAAAATTCCCCACCCAACAACCGTGTTGTAAAACTTGAATGTTCTCATCAGTATTATTTTAATCTATCACTAAAGTAGCAAAAAAACAGAGATGCCAACTGTTGGCCACCTCACAGGATGTGCACGTTACTACGATGCAAAAATCTTTGCGAAGATATAAAATCTTTGTCCACAGCAGAAAGGGTTCAACATGGAAGAAACTGGTTTTTAATGTTTTTTAAGATCTGGCTTTAAATAAAATTCTCATCGCCTTAATGCGCTATTTGTCAGACAAATAGATAGCCAAACCGAACCCTAAGGCTGATTAATTCCTTGGATTTTATATTGGCAGAAAAAAAAAACTTCGTATTTTTGCGCGGTCTTAAATGATAAGGCAACTTTGATTGACCCGTGGTGTAATTGGCAACACGTCTGATTTTGGTTCAGAAGAGTCCAAGTTCGAGCCTTGGCGGGTCAACAAGTATGAAGGGGAGCTCTCAAGGCTCCCTTTTTACATTCCCGGCAGGTTGATCCCAGTAATCTTCCGGTAAAGATCCAGTGCATAAAGATCTGTCATCCCGGATACAAAATCAACGATTGTCTGCAATTGCTCGTACAAATCTTCACTTCGAAGATGGTATTGCTGAGGAATGATGGACAGCAATTTTTCTGAGAGCTGATCATTCGGATCAAGAATGGCCGGTGTAAACTCCTCCAACAATGTTCCCAGAATTTTGTAACCGGCAATTTCGATCTGAATAACGGCCGGATCCTTGTATATTTTTGATATGGAGATTTTCTTGATCTCAGCCATGGCCTCTTTGGAGCTGCCTTCCAGCATTTTCAGAAGCGATGGGGTTGTTTCACCCCGAAGTATCAGATCCATATTTCTCAGAAAGATGGCTGCACACTCCTTTACCAACTTTCCAATAACCATCGCACGAAGATATCCTACCCGTTCGTTCTTGTCCTGCACAATCCTGAGATTGTCGAAGATAATCGACAATACATCATTGTCATCCACCTGATCGAAAAAGGCCAGGAGCATCTGTTCAGCATCTTCTGAGGTGATAATTTTCAATTTATGGGCATCTTCCAGATCGATAATCTGGTAACAGATGTCGTCTGCAGCCTCAACCAGAAAGACCAAAGGATGTCTCGAAAAGCGCATCGGATGATCCGACTTCTGCATTAGCCCCAGTTGAAGCGCAATTTTATGAAACAGCTCTTTCTCTGTCTGAAAGAACCCGAATTTTTGTTTGTCGCCAGCCAGAATCGATTCATATGGATATTTTACAACTGCCGCCAGGGTTGAGTAGGTAAGCCCAAACCCACCTTCGCGCCTGCCGTTGAAAGTATGCGTAAGTAACCTGAAGGCGTTGGCATTTCCGTCAAAACAGATAAAATCGGTTTGCTGCTCTTCCGGTAGCCGATCGAGCAAAATTTTTCCCTGCCCTTTCCTGAAAAAATTGGAGATGGCGTTTTCTCCAGAATGGCCAAATGGCGGATTTCCCATGTCGTGGGCCAGGCATGCGGTCGAAACGATGGTTCCGATTTCAGAAAGGATGTTCGTATCAGCGCCCTCTTCGCTTTTTGCCAGACTAAGCGCCACAAGGTTTCCAAGTGACCTTCCCACACTGGCCACCTCGAGCGAGTGGGTGAGCCGGTTGTGCACAAAAATGCTTCCCGGCAAAGGAAATACCTGGGTCTTGTTCTGTAACCTTCTGAATGGGGAAGAGAAAATGATGCGGTCGTAGTCCCGTTGAAAAGCAGTTCGGATCTCTTCCGGTTCGTCGTATTTTCTTAATTCAAGGCCTAAACGTACCGGAGAGATTAATTGACTCCATTTTGTCATGTTGGAAGGTTGTGGTGACAGTTCAAATTTGGATCATTTTTCGAACATATCAAAAGGAATGTTAAAAATTAATAAATATCTTAGCCGAGTTAAAAAATTTCCCCATTCTATGTTTAGCGGTTTATTACTTCCCCTTCTGGTTGCCATGTTTTTAGGTCTGAATATGGGCGGAAGCGGAACTGCACCTTCTTTTGCGACGGCTTTCGGCTCCGGTATTATCAGAAGGTCTCTTATTCCCGGACTCTTTGGGATCTTTGTCTTACTTGGGGCACTACTAGCGGGTAAAAATACCTCAATAACACTTGGAAAAGAGATTCTTCCTGCCGTCAGTTTAGACTATACCCTGACAACCATCATTCTCTTTTCGGTTGCTCTGTCACTGCTTTTTGCAAATTTAGTTGGGGTTCCCCAATCGACAGCACAAACAACAGTGGTGGCGCTGATTGCTCCTGCGCATTATGTTGGGCAACTCAACACCCATAAGATCTTCTACGAAATTCTCCCAACCTGGGTAGTCATGCCAATCATCTCATTCGGGCTAATGTATTTTATTACCAACGTAATTTCCAAAAAGTTTGACCTGAAACATCCTGGTTACTTTAATACTGAAAAACGGCAAAAACTTTTCAACTGGGTTGTCATCATCACCAGTTGTTACGTTGCTTTCTCCATTGGATCCAACAATGTCGCCAATGCAGCAGGGCCAATAACATCTATGATTACCAATGAATTACACATAAATCCAACCAGTCAGAATTTTGTTTTGATCATGCTTCTCTGCACCTTGATCATCGCACCCATATTTGCTATTGGAAGCTCCATTTTCGGTCATAAACTCATGTCTAAAACCGGAATGGCCATTACTCCAATCGGGAAAGTAGAAGCTTCAATGATCTCCTTTATTACGGCATCCTTATTGCTGACAGCTTCCCTTACCAGAGGAATCCCTACTTCGCTGGTTCAATTGAACACTTTTGCCATTCTGGCCCTGAGTGTCTCTAAAGTTGGCTGGAAAGAAACTTTCTCCAAAAAAGTTGTGAAACAGTTCTGGATGATCTGGCTCATTGCTCCTCTGATTGCCTTCATGCTTTCCTACCTGCTTACCTCTCTGGCTGATCAGGCCGGTTTACTCTCGATGTGATCAGATCATTTCCGGTCTGAATTTTTTGATCGCTATATCGAGTTCCGCGGAATCCGGAAAGTGACCCTTTAACCGCTCTTTAAAGGAGGCGCCATGGTTGGGTATTTTGGTATGGACCAGCTCATGCACCACAATGTAATCGATCAACCTATCGGGAAGGCGCATCAGGTGAAGGTTCAGGTTGATATTTTTCAGGCTGGAGCAGCTTCCCCAATTGGTTTTGTTATTTTTGATTGTCAATGCCTTAAAGCTGTATCCCAATTGATTTGCCAACTCCCTGGTCCTGCCCGGAAGGTATCTTTTGGCCTCGTACCTCAACACAGCCTCGATGGCCGATTTGATTTTACTGCGTATTTCCGGATCCTCCAACGATGCCTGTTCAGGATAGTTTATCTCTGCAACCCGCTGTTCATGCCTTAGTTGCACTTTAACCTTCTCATTTTTCCCGGGATTGAGATGGTAGTTAAAACTTCTTGTTGAGAAGAGCAAACCCGGCTCCAGCGGTTTCCTGGTAAGGCCATGCTTTTCGAGTTTCTGCTGGGTTTTGATCACCCACTTCCGTTTTTCCTCCAGAAATACCTCTCCTCTGGAAAATGAAAACAGCCAGGGAATCGAAACCAATACCTCACCTGTTGCCTTTACGGATATCCTAAGACGTTTCAACGATGGTTTCCGAACAAGCTGAACCTCTCCTATCCCTTCTACAAAAAGGATCTTTGTACTCATTCAGCCTCCTCCTCGTCCGAAATCTCCTCATGTGTGTGACCCATAAAACTGGCCCTGATCCATGATGGAAGTATGACAGCCCCAATAAACAGGTAAGGATAGTAGCTGAAAAGTCTCCAGATGACCGTCATCAGGCTGTTGAAACCGGCAGGAATAAACATCTTCATGTACTCCATAAAAATCACCTCCGACAAACCTGTGCCTCCGGGTGTTGGCATCACCTTGGTCATGATCCAGATTATCAGTTGACGGGCATAAATATTGACATGTTCAACAAGGGTAACCACATGGGGTTCGTTGCCCCCTTTGATGCCAAAGATGAGTGCTAAAATCAGAAAATTGACAATCAAATGGTGGGAGGTCCACGAAAATACGGTAGCACCAAAACTTTTCAGCCAAAATTTAAATGGCTTATTGGAGAGATGTTTCGAGGCGGTTACGATATCATCGGCCTGATGGATGGCACCCTCTTTCCACCGGCGAAGCCCAGGAAGGGAAAAAATAGAGACGATTAACTTCTTCAAAGTCTGCTGATTGAAAAAAAGGCTGTAACCGATCAGCAATACAACCAGCAACATGATACAGTATCCGGCCATGGCAAAATAGACGTATTTGTTAAGCACCACTGCCTGAAAGGAATGGTTTGTCAATTGAAAAAGACTATCCCAGCCCACCAGCAAGGCAACAATTGGAAAAACCACAACAAAAAAGAGTTCATCCAAAAAAAGCGCTGCCAAAATGATGGCCGTGCCCTTCCCGATCGGCAATCCTGCCTTGTAGAGGAAAAGCAGAGACACCGTCGTTCCGCCTATAGCAAAAGGGGCAATCGCCGTAGAAAATTCCCACAAAAGGATAATCCTGATACAGCTAGCAATGCCAATTTTTTTTTCAGACAAAATTCTAAGCCTGATCACATACCCGGTAATCCTGGCAGCAATCATCAAGGCAGCCATGAAAAGGAAAAAAATGACAGTAGTCGAAAACTGGATCGTTAAAATGGATTTAAGTGTCCCTTCCCTCAAAAAAATAAAAATGGCCACACCCAGTCCGATCAACAGGGGCAATATGATCTTACCAGGATGAACCGAATGAATAGCCTTTGTCGTATTAATCTTCATACCTGAAAATTGTCTGTTCATGGAAAAACTGCGAGTAAAACTAAAGAATTATTTCCTATTTTTGAGTAACCTTCCAGTGCATTCAAAATAATGGCCCTTCATTCAATTATTTGCTGATAAAACAATTTACCGACTTTATTCGTTATAAAACAGATAAACATAGACCCATCATGAGTGAAAATAATGGAACGAAAATAGTGTTGGCTTTTGTAGCCGGAGCCGCCATAGGTGCCGCCATCGGATATTTTCTCAACTCCGACAAAAAAGAGGAAATTATGGCCGATCTGAAAGAGGGTGCCTCCAAACTCAAGCAGGATATTGAGGAGAATTTTGCCAAAGCCAAGGAGATGGTGGATAATTTCAGAAATATCGACATTGATCTCACTGCAGAAAATCCCGAATAGCCATGGAACATGATCACTTCTTTCAGGAGGTAAAGCAGATGGTGGCCGACTATCTTTCGGCAAGGATTCAGCTTCTCAAATATGACATTTATGAAAAGAGCGCTAAATTATCAGCGACTCTCTTCTCCTCCCTGGTGATAGCCATGCTGGCTTCCATGATGTTGCTTTTTCTCAGTCTCGCCCTGGGATTTTATTTGGGATCGGTATTCGACAGTTATGGTACCGGATTTTTGGTGGTAACCGGCATTTACCTGGCGATGTTGTTGCCTTTCATTTTGTTCAGGAAAAGCTGGATTGAAAAAACAATCATCGACAGAATAATTGAGCAGTTGACAGAAAAAGAGGAGGATGAGAAATGAGTCACAAAGCCACTGCCAAAATTGACAACCTGGAGAAGCTGAGATTCGAAAAGAACAAGCTGGAAACCTACTGCACTTACCAGGAAAAACTGATTGGATTAAAAATCGAATATTTCAAGGAGAATCCTGGCATGCTGCTGGGAGAAGCCCTTCTTCCATACGACCCTTCACAAAAAATAGAGGTGAACGATGTGCTTGATTCGGCCAACGACCTGATCGCAAGTCTGCTCCCCGGATTATTCAAAGGAAGATTTCTTCCCGGGTTTGTTTTAAAAGTTATACAAATCCTGATAATCAAGATGTTTACAAAAAAAAGGTGACCTGCTGGCCACCTTTTTTACAAATGTCTTGTTTTCAATCAGGGAAATAGCCCTTGATAATTCCCCTCTTGGAGTCACGTATAAAAAGGAGAATTTCATCTCTCTCGCGCGATGCAGGCATCTCTGTTTCAACCACTTCCAAAGCCTGGGAGTTGTTATACCCTTTTTGATAGATGATCCTGTAAATATCTTGAATCTGCGTAATCATCTCGTTGGTAAACTCCCTGCGGCGTAATCCGATCGAATTGACTCCGGCATACGAAAGCGGTTCTCGTCCGGCTTTGATGTATGGGGGAACATCTTTCCTTACCAGGGACCCGCCCGAAAGCATCACGTGTTTACCGATGTGACAGAATTGGTGAATGCCGGTATTACCACCAATAATGGCATAATCATCAATAATAACTTCTCCTGCCAGTAAGGTCGAATTGACCAAAACCACATTATTACCAACAACGCAATCATGCGCCACATGCACATAGGCCATAATCAGACAGTTGCTGCCAACGATGGTTTTCCCCTTTGCGGCAGTCCCGCGATTAATGGTCACACACTCCCTGATGGTTGTGTTGTTGCCAATTTCAACGATTGAATATTCCCCTTTGAATTTTAAGTCCTGTGGTTCTCCGCCAATGACGGCGCCGGGGAAAATTTTGCAATTTTTCCCGATACGCGTTCCGGGAAGGATGGTTGCGTGTGGGCCAATATTTGTTCCTTCGCCGATGATAACATCGTCACCAATCGTGGCAAAAGGCTCAACGACAACCCCTTCAGCCAGTTTTGCATTGGGGTGGATATGTGCAAGTAGTCGATTCATTTGTTTTAAATTTGATTTTCAATGGCCAAATGGAATACCCACATAATTATTTTCGATTAGTGTGTACATTCGCTCGTGGCTATTTCATCTATTCTTATTATTTGTTTTTTACTATTTGGGCCATGAATTCTCCCTCACAAACTACTGTATCACCAACAAAAGCGAGTCCGCGCATGTGGGCGATTCCTCTTCTGATCGGACTCGTTAGTTTAATTTTATAGATCAGGGTATCTCCCGGAACCACCTTTTTCCTGAATTTGATGTTGTCCATGGTCATGAAATAGGTGGAGTAGTCTCCATCGGCAGGCATAGAGCTGATAACGAAAATTCCACCGCACTGTGCCATGGATTCAATGATCATCACACCCGGCATCACAGATTCTTCGGGAAAATGTCCCACAAAAAAAGGCTCATTCTGGGTTACATTTTTCACACCAATGATGTAGTCGCTTCCTTTCTCTATTACCTTATCCAACAACAGGAAAGGGTTGCGATGTGGCAACATCCTTTTGATGGCATTGATATCATAAAGAGGTTCCTTGTTCGGATTGTATTCCGGTGGAGCCGACTCTGCCAGGCTCTTCAGGTTCTCTTTCATCAACAGCTTGGTGAATTCGGTATTGGCAAGATGCCCCGGTCTTTTGGCAATGATCCTGCCCTTGATGCGCCTACCCAACAATGCCATATCACCGAGGAGATCGAGCAGCTTGTGTCTGGCACATTCGTTGTCGTAACGCAATTTCAGGTTGTTGAGAATTCCGACTTCATTCACCTGAACATGCTCATGGTGAAAAAGATCAGCTATCCTGTTCAGTTCATCCTGTTGCATCACCTGATCCATGATAACGATAGCGTTATCCAGGTCGCCACCTTTCACCAGGTTATTTTTCAACAGTGCCTCCAGTTCCCTGACAAAGACAAATGTCCTGCAGGGGGCTATCTCGGCAGCAAACTCTGTGGTGCTGTCAAAAGAGGCAAATTGATTTCCCAAAACGGTTGAGTTGTAGGAGACCAGGACATCAATCGAAAAATTTTCGTCCGGAAGGATGGTAATTTCAGATCCGGTCGATTGGTTGCGGTAAGTGATTTTTTTCTTCACCACAAAATACTCTCTCTCGGCATTCTGCTCAACAACACCTGCCTCCTGAATTGCATCGACCCATGCCGACGCACTTCCATCCATAATTGGAACTTCAGAGCTATTGATCTCCATCAGGACATTGTCAATTTCTGATGCGATCAAAGCGGCCATACAATGCTCAATGGTGCTGATAGATACCTCTCCATCCTTTAAAACGGTTCCTCTGGCAGTTCCTCTTACTTTGGATACATTGGCTTCAATAACGGGAGTACCTTCCAGATCGACCCTCATAAATCTGAAACCGGAATTTTCGGGAGCCGGCTTAAATGTCAGCGATACTTCAACACCTGTATGAAGTCCTTTCCCGGTAACGGTAACCGGATATGCAATGGTATTTTGTTTTACTATCATCCCTTGATGGCTAAATATTATACTTGGTTAATTTATATCTGCTTAGAAAAAACGCCCTATTTTTGCTCTGATTGCTTCATCCATTTCTTCAAATCAGAAATGTCGCCCGACATTTGCGGAAGTCTTCTGAAGATGGCCTGGCATCTCATAAAATCTTTGTGATCCTGTACCGGCGATCCAATCATGGTGGAGTTATCAGGGATGTTGGTCATCACACCAGCCTGACCTCCGATTTTCACATTGTCACCAACCTTCAAATGGCCGGATATTCCAACCTGGGCACCTATCATACAGTTCTTTCCAACTTTGGATGAACCTGCAACTCCTGAGTGTCCGGCCATCACCGTGTTCTCACCAATTTCGACATTGTGCGCTATCTGGATTAAATTGTCCAGCTTCACGCCCCTGTGAACAATGGTCGATCCCATGGTGGCACGATCCACGCAGGTATTGGCACCAATTTCGACCATATCTTCCAGGATCACATTGCCAACCTGGAGAATCTTTGAAAACGGACCTTCAGTACTGGGTGCAAATCCAAAACCGTCGGCGCCAATCACGGCTCCTGAATGCAACACACAATCAGAACCTATCTGACAATCTGCATATATTTTCACACCCGAATATAGGGTAGTATTGTCACCAATCACCACATTATCTCCGATAAAAACGTGCGGAAAAATGCTGACATTATTTCCAATTACTACTGAATCAGAGATATAAGCAAAGGCACCGATGTAGATATCCGCTCCGATCCTGGCACTGCTGCTAACAAAGGAGGGTTGCTCGATCCCGTGTTTGTCAGGCTTCATTTGCTGGTACATTTTTAGCAATTCGGCCAGGGCAGTATAAGGATCATTTACCCGGATGAGGGTGCAAGACAACTTCCCTTCAGGCGCAAAATCCCTGGAGACAATGACCGCAGAAGCAAGTGTCGAATAGATGTATTTGGTGTAAACAGGATTGGACAGGAAGGTGAGCGTTCCCGGTTCACCCTGATCAATTTTGGAGATATTGTGTATCTTAATTTCACCGTCGCCTTCAACAGTTCCATTGAGTATCATTGCAATGTCATTGACCTTAAACTCCATTCAGTTACTTTTAAAAATTCGGTGCAAAAATAATCAATATTAGTTACCTAACGAGATTTTCGCCGGATAACAGACAAAATGTTTGCGCACCGTCTTGGTTAATCCCTCCAGATTTATGTCCGATGCATCCCTGATATCTTTCAGTTTGCCATTTTTATAAAGAATCAATATAGCCTGTTCATCAGGTTGGTAGGCATTATTTGTCATCTCACCTACCGAGAAAAAATAATCCAAATCTTCTTCCGGAATTCCAACCTTTGTCTGAACCTTCTCTTTAAGCTCATTTAGCTGACTTTCACTAAATGGATGCTGCGAAATTTTAATCTTCATCAATTTTCTGTTAACTATCCGTTCGGAAAGATCAGAAAGAACCGGATCTGCATGGGAGATCCAACCCTTGACGGTGGATAATATATCTGAGTCATCAAGCCCGGCAAAACGGTTCAATGCCTTTTTTCTTGTTTCCCCGTAGGGTGATCTGAAATCTGAGGCACTCACCTCGCCGCTCAGAAAACAGGCAAAGGCACCCGAACATTCAACTTCCGTTCCCTTTTCTACCAGGGAAGAGGCACGTTTGAGCAAATTGACCAGGGTGCGTTCTGCTGATACAACCGTTTTGTGCAAATAAACCTGCCAGTACATCATCCTTCTGGCAATTAAAAATTTTTCCACCGAATAGATCCCTTTAGCCTCAACCACCAATTGATCATTTCGAACATCCAACATTTTTATGATTCGGTCGGATGAAACGACTCCTTCCGAAACGCCACAGTAAAAACTGTCGCGCTTCAGGAAATCCAGCCGATCCATGTCGAGCTGACTACTTACCAGGAGGTGCAGGAAATGTTTGGGATACCTATCCAGAAATATGCGAATGGCCAGCTCCAGCCTCCCGCTAAACTCCTCATTGAGCTCCTGCATGAAAAGCAGTGAGAGCTCCTCGTGGGAGATACCCCTGACAATGCTCTCCTCAAGGGCGTGCGAAAAGGGTCCGTGTCCGAGATCATGCAAAAGGATTGCCGCCGAAACTCCTTCGGCCTCCTCTTCAGTTATCTCAACCCCCTTCTCCCGCAATACCTTCAAAGCAGTTTGAACCAAATACATACTGCCAATGCAATGCTCAAATCGGGTATGATTGGCACCCGAATAGACCAGGGAGGTAAGTCCAAGCTGCCTGATGCGACGGAGCCGTTGAAAATAGGGATGCTCTATCAAATCGAACAACAATCCCGAATGCAAATCAATGAAACCCCATACAGGATCGTTGACGATTTTACGTTTATTTTGCTTCACAGAGGAAATATTTATTATCAAATTGACACCTAATTAATTACAAAATCTGACAAGGGTCGGCTTCATTTTCACTCTTCACAGTTCACTTATCACCCAACAGCCCCGCAAACCCTGACAGATCATTCAAAATTAGAAATAAAAATTTGTTTAATTCAAACATTAATAGTAATTTCGCAGCGGAGATTAATCGCAGGATTAGGGGACGCATTGTCCCCTATTTTATTAATTTATAAAATGATATCGAAAGTAGTTATTCAAAGGATGGTGGAAGAAAAGCTCTCTGACACGATGTTTATCGTCGATGTTACGATCGGGCCTGGCAACGCCATTTCGGTAATTATTGATAGCGATGAGGGGTTGAGTATCGACAAATGTATCGAAATGAGTCGCCACATCGAGCATCAGTTCGACCGTGAGGTGGAAGATTTTTCACTCGAAGTCTCCTCTCCGGGTTTGACACAGCCCTTCAAAGTGCTGCGTCAATATTTGAAAAATCTCGAAAAAGAGGTGGAGATCGTAACAGCAAAAGGCGACAAGATCACTGGCATTCTGAAATCCGCTGGTGAAGAAAGTTTTTTAGTAGAGACATCAAGCAATATAAAAGTGGATGGGAAAAAGACAGTGGAACTAAAGACTGTTGAGTTTTCACTGCAAGAAATAAAAACAGTTAAACCAGTTATTACTTTTAAATAAAAATCCTGAAGATATGGACAACCTCAATCTGATTGACACGTTTTCGGAATTTAAAGACCTGAAAAACATCGATCGAGCCACAATGATGAGCGTATTGGAAGATGCGTTCAGAAGTGTGATTCAAAAGCAGTTTGGCTCGGACGAGAATTTTGACGTCATTATAAACCCCGATAAAGGCGACTTCGAAATCTACCGCAACCGTACGGTTGTTGAAGATGGAGCGCTAACCGATTTGAATACTGAAATCACCATTACGGCAGCCAATGCCAACAACGGGGATTATGAACTGGGTGAAGAGTTAACCGACACGATTCGTTTCAGCGATTTCGGAAGAAGGGCAATACTGAATCTACGTCAGAACCTTGCCTCACGGATCCTGGAACTTGAAAAAGACAACATCTACCAAAAATACAAATCCAGAATTGGAGAGATCGTTACCGGCGAAGTGTACCAGATCTGGAAAAAAGAGCTTTTGTTGCTCGATGACGAGGGAAATGAACTGATTCTCCCCAAAAGCGAGCAAATTCCTTCCGATTTCTTCAGAAAAGGCGACAGTGTCCGCGCGGTGGTCATCAAAGTAGAGATGAGAAATAACAGTCCCTACATTATTTTGTCCCGCATCTCTCCTGTCTTCCTGGAAAGACTCTTCGAACTTGAGGTTCCTGAGATTTCGGATGGTTTGATTACCATTAAAAAGATTGTCAGAATTCCGGGCGAACGTGCCAAGGTTGCGGTAGAATCATATGATGACCGTATTGATCCTGTAGGCGCCTGCGTCGGAATGAAAGGTTCACGCATTCATGGTATTGTGAGAGAATTACGCAATGAGAACATCGACGTAATCAATTTCACCAACAACAATCAGTTGTACATACAAAGAGCGCTCAACCCTGCAAAAATCTCCTCCATCAAGATCTATGGCAACGAGAACAGGGTCGAAGTTTTCCTGAAGCCCGAGGAGGTCTCACTGGCCATCGGAAAAGGTGGATTGAATATCAAACTGGCCAGCCAGCTCACAGGCTATGACATTGATGTCTACCGTGATCGTGAAATTGCTGATGAAGAGGATGTCTCACTGGAAGAATTTGCAGATGAAATTGATGATTGGGTTCTTGACGGACTCAAATCCATTGGTTGCGATACTGCCCGAAATGTACTGAACCTCTCTCGGGAGGAGCTGATCAAGCGTACCGACTTCGAAGAAGAGACCATCGACGAGGTTCTGCGCATACTGAAGTCCGAATTTGAACAATAACTGTCAGACGTTCAATCAACCGGAAGAGATAAAGCAAATTAAACTGTTTGGCAAACTATGGATACAGGGAACAAAGTATCAACAAGGTTAAGTAAAATAGCACGCGATCTGAACGTGGGGATCTCTACTATCGTGGAGTTTCTGAATAAACAGGGATTCAAAATGACCCCTGATCCCAACGCGAAGATCGATGTCGATGCCCAGATGCTCCTCGAAAAACAGTTTCGTAAGGACCATGATGCCAAAGTAGAGGCAGATATGCATCGTCCC
>JAPLDT010000045.1 GCA_026391315.1 Bacteroidia bacterium | reverse complement strand
GAACATCTATACTGTTGGAGCCGCGACACAAGGTTTAAGTAACTATCTCAAAGAAGCATTTGCCCATCTGCCTGAGATAAAAGTGGCCATCGGACATGACTGCCGAAACAACAGCAGGCTTTTTTCAGAGACTGCAGCTGCGATCTTCTCGGCCAATGGCATCAAAGTTTTCCTGTTTGATTCACTCCGGCCAACGCCTGAACTGTCATTTGCCATCCGTCAGCTTGGACTGCAAAGCGGAATCATCCTTACTGCCTCACATAACCCAAAAGAATACAATGGCTACAAGGCCTATTGGGATGATGGTTCACAAATTGTAGAACCTCACGACATAAATATCATTGCCGAAGTAGAAAAAGTAAAAGTGGAAGATATCCGCTTTGGTGCCAATCCCGGATTGATATTTCCAATGGGCGCCGAAATGGATGAATTGTACCTGAACAAGGTGATGACTATTTCACTCTCTCCCGAGGCAATCAAAAAGCAACACGATTTAAAGATCGTTTATACACCAATCCATGGTACCGGAGTCAAGCTGGTTCCGATGGCACTGGCCAAAATGGGATTTACCAATGTCATTCATATCCCTGAGCAGGATGTGGTAAGTGGTGATTTCCCTACCGTGATCTCTCCAAATCCGGAAGAACCCGCAGCTCTTGCACTTGCATTAAAGAAAGCTAAAGAGGTGGATGCTGATCTGGTGATGGCAACCGATCCCGATGCCGACAGATTGGGCATTGCAGTCAAGAACGACAAGGGAGAATTCATCCTGGTAAATGGCAACCAGACTGTGTTGCTATTCCTTTACTACATCATCACCAAAAGGAAAGAGCTCGGCCTGCTTACCGGGAAAGAGTATGTGGTGAAAACGATTGTTACCTCTGAACTGGTGGCTGAAATTGCCACCAAAAACGGCGTTGAATACTACGACTGTTATACCGGGTTCAAATACATTGCAGATGTCATCCGCGAAAACGAAGGAAAGAAGATTTATATCGGAGGAGGAGAAGAGAGCTTTGGATTTCTTCCTGCAGATTTTGTACGGGATAAGGATGCAGTAAGTTCATGTGCCTTGATGGCCGAGATTGCAGCATGGGCCAAAGAACACAAACTGACGCTTTTTGAGATGCTTCAGGATATTTACCTCAAATACGGATACTCGAAAGAGAAGATGAAATACATCGTTCGCAAAGGGATGGCCGGCGCGGAAGAGATCGAACAACTGATGGTCAACTTCAGAAAGAATCCGCCGAAAATGCTGGCAGGTTCTCAGCTGGAATGGATGAAAGATTACGATTCCCTGATCAACAGGAACCTTCTTACCGGGGAAGAAAAACCGATTATACAAAAAGGGACTGCCAATGTCTTGCAGTTCTTTACAGTGGATGGCACAAAGGTTTCGGTTCGACCATCCGGTACTGAACCCAAAATCAAATTTTACATTGAAGTGAAAGCCAAACTCAATTCCAGAAATGAGTTTGATGAGGTTGAATTGGCCACAACCCATAAAATTGATCTGGTAATGAATGATTTAGCAATTTAATTAATATAAAACTATGAGAACACTATTATTGGTCGCCGCAATGTTTATATCCTTTGCTTCTATCGCCCAAAAAGTTGAACCAGCAAAGCCGGCAGCCCAGAAAGCTGAGCCTTCCAAAGAAGATCTTGCCAAAATGAAACCGGAAATGACGGAATTCTGGGATCCGGAAATTACCGTTGTCACACCCGGCCAACTTCCTTCCGATGCACCTTCTGATGCTATCGTCCTATTCGACGGAACACCCGAAAGTTTCAATGCCAACTGGACCAATGCGAAAGGTGAACCATCCGGCTGGACTGTTGCCGATAACTGTGTGACAGTCGCCAAAGGAGCAGGTGGTATCAAAAGTAAAATGGAGATGATGGATTTTCAGCTGCACATCGAATGGCGTACACCAGCGGAAGTAAAAGGCGAAAGTCAGGGACGTGGCAATTCCGGAATCTTTCTTCAGGGAAGGTATGAGCTGCAGGTTCTCGACAACTACCAAAACAGAACTTACCGCAACGGTCAGGCCGGATCTATTTACAAACAGTACGCCCCGCTGGTCAATGTCTGCAAAAAACCCGGAGAATGGCAGGTTTACGATGTAATTTATACCGCTCCCCGCTTCAAGGAAGACGGCACAGTTTTCTCTCCTGCCCGTGTTACCGTTCTTCAAAACGGAGTATTGGTTCAAAATAACATATCCCTGTTTGGGCATACCGAATACATCGGTATTCCAAAATATGTTGCCCATGGCGCCGGTGCGCTTGAATTGCAGGATCACGGAAACCCGGTAAGCTACCGCAATATCTGGGTTAGAAAACTTTAAGAAGAAGTGACTAAAGTGACTAGAGTGAATAATGTGACTAGAGTTTGAACTCCAGGAACTTTAGTCACTCTAAGTACTTTAGTCACTTTAGTTCACTTTAGTCACTTTAGTTCACTTCCTCACATGGAAAAAATCCTCATTCTTGATTTCGGTTCCCAGTATACCCAGTTGATTGGACGAAGGGTTCGCGAGTTGAATGTATTCTGCGAAATACATCCGTTTAACCACTTCCCTCCCATCGATGATTCGGTCAAAGGTGTGATCTTATCAGGAAGTCCCTACTCCGTCAGAGATGAAAAGGGACCCAGAATAGATCTCTCCGGAATCAGGGGGAAAATGCCTTTGCTTGGCGTCTGCTATGGGGCCCAATACCTCGCCCACTTTTTTGGTGGTGAGGTAGCCGCTTCTGATTCAAGAGAGTATGGCCGGGCCCATTTAAAAGTAAAAGAGCAAAACAGCCTGCTCTTCAAACAGATCAGCAAAAATTCACAGGTGTGGATGTCTCACGGCGACACGATCGTGCACATGCCTGCTAATTACACCGTATTAGCCTCTACCGAGGATGTTGAATACGCAGCTTTCAAGATTGAGGAGGAACCAACCTACGCCATTCAGTTTCACCCCGAAGTGTACCATACCACAGAGGGAACTCAACTGCTGCGAAATTTCCTGGTCGATATCTGCGGATGCAGCCAGAACTGGACACCTGATTCATTCGTTGAAGCCACTGTCGCCCAGTTGCGGCAGAAGCTCGGAAACGACAAAGTAGTTTTAGGACTCTCGGGCGGCGTTGATTCGAGTGTGGCTGGCGTTTTGCTGCACAAAGCCATCGGAAGCAACCTGACCTGCATCTTTGTCGACAACGGTCTTCTGCGAAAAAATGAGTTCTCGGAGGTATTGGAATCTTACAAGGGAATGGGTCTCAATGTGATAGGCGTTGATGCCCGTGAAAAGTTCTGGAACGATCTTCAGGGTATTAAGGATCCTGAAAAGAAAAGAAAAACAATCGGGAGAAATTTTATTGAAGTTTTCGACGTCGAAGCCCACAAGATCCAGGATGTCAAGTGGCTGGCTCAAGGGACAATCTATCCTGATGTGATAGAATCAGTCTCCGTGAATGGCCCGTCTGCTACCATCAAATCGCATCACAACGTTGGCGGATTGCCCTTGAAGATGAAACTAAAAGTGGTTGAACCACTCAACCTGCTTTTCAAAGACGAGGTAAGAAGGGTTGGCAGGGCTCTGGGAATTAAAGATGAATTGCTTGGCCGGCATCCATTTCCCGGTCCCGGTCTGGGGATTAGAATCCTTTCTGATGTAACCCCCGAAAAGGTAAGAATCCTGCAGGAGGCTGATGCCATTTTCACCCAGGGTTTGAGGGAATGGGGACTTTACGACAAAGTGTGGCAGGCAGGCGTAATGCTGCTTCCAGTACAATCGGTTGGTGTGATGGGCGATGAAAGAACCTATGAAAATGTGGTTGCCCTGCGCGCCGTGGCATCAACGGATGGCATGACAGCCGACTGGGTGCACCTGCCCTACGAGTTTCTGGCCAAAGTGTCGAACGATATTATCAATAAGGTTAGGGGAATTAACCGGGTGGTATACGATATTAGTTCCAAGCCGCCGGCAACGATTGAATGGGAATAATATATTAACCACGCAGGACACCAAGGAAAACACAAAGGGCACAAATTCTCAGGAAGTTTTGTGCCCTTTGTGCGTACTTTGAGAAATCTTTGTGGTAATTATTTTAATAAGTTACCAACGACAACCAAATTTTCGGGATTAAGCAATTTTTCTCCACTCCAACGATATGCAGAGAGCCTACCAGTTGTATCCACGCAGCTATCTAAACAACAGATATTTGGTTGCAAAATTGCAGCGCCTTCAGGCAGACAATAATGACCAAAAAAAACGATGGGTTGATTACGTGGATAGGGCTTGTAGGATGGAGCCAATTCAATCGGGAAACGGTAATCAGGCAGGATGAATTTGCCGCCAAAATAGAGTTGCCTGAATGTTTTATCCACCGGATTTGTCCACCAGTTAAGCGTAAAAACCTTCCTGCTCAATCCTTTGCTACACTTGATAATCAGATCTTTGGGGCATTTGAATTCAAGCCCTTTCAATAATTTGTAGACAATGATGGCCATATCAGGACGTTTTTCGTGCATCTCCCGTATAAATTTCCTCTTCAACCGGGTTTTGGGCAAATATTCATCCAATTTGGCAATCTCCTCCTCGTTCCAATACGCATGTGCAATTCTGATAGCTCCCAGATCAAGGTAAAAAGGGAGGGTTCGCATCCATTTCAAATGTTCAATCCACTCCTCACCGAAATTTTTGAATACCGTCAGCGTTTTCTGGATCTGTGTTCTGTTTCCGGCAATATGGCGCGACATAAAAGTACCATTGTCATCCTTGATATGGTAAAGGATAGCGGCATATTCGTGATTCCCCAGGATCGCAAGGGCACTTCCCGACTCCACCATCGCACGAACCAGTACAAGGGTCTCCCTGATTTCCGGTCCCCTGTTGATAAAATCACCCAAAAAAATGACCTTCCTATCGGGATGCCTCCAGACACCGTCGATGCGCTTGTAACCCAACTCGGTTAGGAGCTGCCTCAGGAGAGAGGCATAACCGTGAATGTCGCCAATAATATCGTATCCGCCCATGATTTCATGTATCACTACCAAAGTTAGGGATGATGATCGTATGTCCTATGTAAAATTAGACTTATCGACCAATTTACCAAAAATTATTTTGACGGAGAAAATATAGCGAGAAAAAAGTGAAATTTACTCGTTATAACTTTCAAAAAATCTTCTATTTGTATAAGTTTACATTCGAGGATTAGGATTAGCCAGATTATAGGATTTATGGATTTTTAATTTTGCTCCCTTAGCCTGTGGTCCCTGAGCGTAGTCGAAGGAACCACAAATTTGTCTGAGGATCCGGCCCCTGAGCGAAGTGGTATCCTGAGCGAAGCCGAAGGGCCGAAGGGTTTTGAGGGAAGATCAGAGGGTGAGAACATGCGAATAACTAAAACATTAATAGCAACTTATGAACATCAAAAAAGAAATTTTTGGTCGTTGCCCAAAGGGAGAAACGGTATTTCTCTATACGCTTGTCAATCCAAACGGTATTTCGGTTAAAATTACCAACTACGGCGCAATCATTACCGACATCGAGATGGCAGACAAACTTGGTAAAAAAGAGAATATTGTGCTTGGATTCAGCACATTGGAAGAGTACCTGTCAGCGGAATATCTGGCCAACTATCCCTATCTGGGCGCCGTTTGCGGAAGATATTGCAACCGCATTGCAGGTGGGAAACTCAACGTTGAAGGAGTAAATTACCAACTTTTCATCAACAACGGTCCCAACCACCTTCATGGGGGTCAAACGGGATTCGACAAAATGGTATGGTCGCCCAAGACGATTGAAATGCCTGATTTTGTTGGATTGGAATTAAAATACAGGAGTGTCCATCTCGAAGAGAACTATCCGGGAAACCTGGATATCAGCATCCTCTACAAACTGTCCCACAAAAACGAATTGACTATTGAATACAAAGCAGTTACAGATCGGACAACCGTTGTAAACCTGACAAATCATACCTACTTTAACCTCAATGGTGGCAAGGAGAATATTTTCAATCACAAGCTGCATATCAACAGTAAAAAGCGGACTGTGAACGATTCTACCCTAATCCCTACCGGGGAAATTGCCGAGGTGACCAGTACTCCTTTTGATTTTTCTACGACTAAATCTGTTGGCGCGGAAATCGGCACACTGCCAGATGGTTATGACCTTAATTATGTGCTCGATAATCCTGATCACAAAATGGTCTTTGCGGGGAAACTATCGGATGAGCAAACTGGCCGATCAGTTTCTGTCTTCACCAACGAACCCGGAATCCAGTTATACACAGGATATTATATTCCTGCTTTGGGCAATCGCTTTGGTCGTTACAGCGGACTGGCCCTCGAAACCCAGCATTATCCTGATTCGCCCAACCATCCTGAATTCCCGACAACATTTTTGCATCCCGGGGAGACCTACAAATCAAAAACAACCTACACATTTGAAACCAGCCACTCATGAAAACCCTGATCGAACTTTTTGAAACAAGTGTCCAGAAATTCCCTAACCATCCTCAGCTTTGGGAGAAACTTACTGATAAATATGTGCCCTCTACTTACAAACAGGTTCAGCAGTCTGTCTATGAGTTTGGCGCCGGACTGATGGCCCTGGGACTTAAAAAAGGGGAACGTGCCGGATTGCTTTCTGAAGGAAGAAACTACTGGCTGATCAGTGAACTCTCCATCTTGTATTGCGGGGCCATCAATGTTCCATTGTCGGTCAAACTGGAGGCTTCAGAACTAAAATTCAGGATGGAGCACTCGGGAGCAAAGATGTTGATCATCTCTGCCGGACAGGCTCCCAAGCTGGCCGAGATCATCCATCAACTTCCATCCCTTGAAACTGTAATTATTATGGACGGCGTTGCCAATCCGGGTTCTAAAGAGATTGCTTTCAAGGAGGTTGTTGCCAAAGGAATTGCCTTTCTTGCCATTGAAGAGAACAAAAAGGCCTTTGAGCAGGTTTGGAAAAATATACAACCGGATGATGTAGCCAACATTTCTTACACCTCCGGGACAACGGCAGATCCCAAAGGAATTATGCTGACCCACTACAATTATACGCTCAATGTTATACAGGCAAATAATGTCCTGGAAATCACCCCAGACTTCATAACACTGGCTACTTTGCCCTGGGACCACTCCTTTGCACACACGGCATGTCTCTATACCTTCATGTTGAAAGGAGCCTCTGTAGCCTCTATCCAGACAGGCAAAACTCCGCTCGAGACCCTGCGAAATGTGCCAGTTAACATTCAGGAGGTCAGACCCTACATCATGATGAGTGTCCCTGCCCTCTCCAAAAATTTCCGCAAGAATATTGAAAAAGGAATTCAGAGCAAAGGAGCATTCACCGAAAAACTTTTCAACCATGCGCTGAAGGTAGCCTATGCATACAATGGAGATGGATGGAACAAAGGAAAAGGTTGGCGGGCAATACTTAAGCCCCAGGTTCTTCTGTACGATAAAATCCTCTTTTCAAAAATTCGTGCAAACTTTGGCGGAAACCTTCAGTTCTTCATCGGCGGCGGCGCACTGTTGGACATTGAGTTACAACGGTTCTTTAGCGCAATCGGGGTACCTGTTTTCCAGGGCTATGGATTGACAGAAGCATCACCGATCATCTCTGCCAATTGTCCTGAATTCGCTAAGTTTGGATCATCAGGAAAAGTTGTTAAGTACCTGGAATGCAAAATTGTAGATAGCGATAGCAATGAACTTCCGGTCGGTCAAAAAGGAGAAATCATCGTGAAAGGTGGCAATGTCATGAAAGGATACTGGAAGAATCCCAAATCTACCAGCGAGACGATCATCGATGGATGGTTGCACACCGGCGACATGGGTTATCTAGGCAAAGATGGCTACCTATACGTAATGGGACGTTTCAAGAGCCTGCTGATCGGCAACGATGGCGAAAAATACAGTCCGGAGGGCATTGAAGAGGCAATTGTCGACCAATCGCCGATCATTGAACAGGCCATGCTCTACAACAACCAGAATCCATATACCGTTGGGATGTTCGTACCCAATATCCCTGAAATAAACCGACAACTGGAAAAACATGGGATCGCGCTCAAAAGCGCGGCAGGATATGCGAAAGCGCTGGAAATGATCAAGCACGAAATTGATCAATACAAGAAGGGTGGAAAATTCGAGAACGAATTTCCGGAAAGATGGTTACCGGCCAGCATCATGGTCCTTCCTGAAGCATTTACGGAACAGAACCACATGCTCAACAGTACCATGAAAATGGTTCGTGGAAAAATTACCGATCATTACACCAATGAAATAAATTTCCTGTATACCCCTGAAGCAAAGAACATTGTCAATCCAGTGAATATTGGGGCGTTGAAGAAGTGGACGAATTTATAACTGAACGGTTAGCAAAATGAGATTTTTTTGCTCAAAGCTATTCGCCGAAAGCAAATAATTGGCGTCACAATTAACGATTCGTTTAAACTTTCTTTGCAAATTAAAATGATGAACTTTTACGAAATACAAAAAGAGAAATGCATTGGTCTTCGGGACAAACTAATTGGTGATCCCGGACAAGGAGCCTTCTTCAAAATCCCGCGGGAGTTTGTTTTAATGCGTCCAGAATTAAACCTTATGGAAGCCGTTAGAACCGAGGCCGAAAAATATTTCAATGATAACAATATCCCATTTTGGAACACTGGGGAAATTCGATCCAAAGGAATTAACAAACCATCTGGACATATGTTGTCATCGCAAGTAGCTTGTATCAATCACTTATTGTTTTTTAGGCATCAACAAGACATTGCAACAGCAATTCTTAAAGGTGTTGATAATAATGTGAAAATAGCATTGCAATTAGACAACGACAATTTTGACCACGGTTATGTTTCGCTTGAAGTAATCGGCAAAGAAAACTATTTAAAGGAGAGAAGGCATTCTCGAGGAGCTCATTCAACTTCTGTGGATGCAGTAATGCTTGCGGAGATGCAAGACTGCTCAAGAAAGCTGTTTTTTATTGAGTGGAAATATGTTGAGGAATACAGAGGTAAACAATCAAAACTTATTGAAGAGGGAGGCGAAAGACGTAAGGAAACCTATATGCATTTATTAAAAAAAGAAGATTGCCCGATTAAAATATTGAAACTTGACGACAAGTTCATTGAAGGAGTTTTTTACGAACCTTTTTATCAATTATTAAGACAAACACTCCTTGCTCACGAAATGACAAAAGCAAAAGATTTCGGAGCAACTGACTATGTCCATTTGCATTTAATACCTTCTGACAATAAGGAACTAATACTTGAAAATCCTTCTAGAGGGATTCTACAAGGTGCTACACTTCATGAAACTTGGACAAACCTTCTAAAATCATCAGACAAATACAGGGTGATAGACCCAAAAGATTTTTTAACCCCAGCAAGACAAATTTCAAATGCAACGACAGCAATTGAGTATTTGGAAAAACGATATTGGAGCTAATGAATTGAAAAAATAAGGGAGCCGACGTTCACTAGATAAATGCTTACCATTACCCAAAGAAATTACCTTCCGGTTCGCCAAAATTGTTTAAATTTGAGACAATAATCCGTTCAGCCATGGAAGGAAGAATAATTAATATCGATCCGGAAATTTTAGGTGGAACACCTGTGTTCTATGGGACAAGAGTTCCTATTAAAAATCTTTTCGACTATTTGGAAACAGGCGATTCAATTGAGCTCTTTCTTGAAGACTTTGAAGGCGTGAGCAAAGATCAGGTTGTGAAAGTTCTTGAAATGTCTAAAAAATTGATCGAAACTTCATCAAACATCCTAAATGAAAATTTTGCTTGATGAATGTGTCACCAAACGCCTGAAAAAGCATTTGGAAGAATTTGAAGTTCTGACAGTCAGTGAATTGAACTTGAGTGGGATAAAAAACGGAAAGCTAATGACTTTCTGTGTTGAGAATAATTTTGACATACTGCTTACCATTGATAAGAACTTATTGTTTCAACAAAATTTCGACCATTATCCTTTGACCATTGTTGTTTTGAATTGCCAAACAAGTAAAATTGAAGAACTTGTTACTTTTTTACCCTCCTTCAAATCACAGGTTGACAAATTTCAAAAACATAAGGCCTACATCATCGAAAAATAATAGGCAGGTAAAATAACACTCCATTTCTAATTGTACTACAACCACTTAGCACAATAACTGATATAATCCTTGTATCACTCTACAAGTTTAAAGCCTTTGCGCTCAATCCCATCGTTTTAATTTTATTCATCTACCCCAGCACTCTTGGACCTTTCTCCGAAATCAGTCTCATTGTCTCATTTTCTTACCCTCTCACCTCCTTTCAGCACCCTTCGGCTTCGCTCAGGGACCAGATTCTCAAACGAATTTGTGGTTCCTTCGACTACGCTCAGGGAACAGCGACCCTTCAAACTTTTCAAACTTTTTAAACAAATTTAACGATCATCATATTTTTTTCTACCTTTGACCCAGAATTAGGGGTGCCTTAAACATACAGGCTGAGATCAAACCCATAGAACCTGTCCGGGTAATGCCGGAAAGGGAAATTGAAATTTCTTTTCATAGTATCTCCGTCTGAACATGTTTCATTGCCTCCTAAGGTTTTGTTATTCACTTAATTAGAACGCAATGAAAACGATTATTTCAAACAGGCAATCTTTCAAAATACAAAGAGGCTCCTGGTTACCTCAGTTAATTCTGTCCCTTCTTTTTGCATTTTCCTTCGGACAGCTTTCTGCGCAGCACAGTTTGTATGGAAAAGTAGTGAATGTTGAAGGCGAAACACTTCCGGGAGCTACTGTCCAGCTGGAGAACACCTCCAAAATCAGCGCTACCGATTCACAGGGAGTGTTTCATTTCGAAGGCATTTCCGCAAATGAATGTTCTTTGATCGTCTCCTACGTCGGTTACCATTCCTACAAATCCAAAATTGTGCTAAATCAAGGCAAGACGAGTGTTACAGTTACACTTCAGACAGCAGATGTTTTGACCGAAGATGTCATTGTCTCAGCCACCAGGGCCGGGAACCGAACACCCGTGGCCTTTACCAACCTGGAGGTAAGCAACCGGACAGAAAAGCAGACCGGTCAGGATCTTCCCTATCTTTTAAATTTGACTCCCTCTCTTGTCGCCACTTCAGATGCGGGAACAGGAATTGGCTATACCAATTTCAGAATCCGCGGTAGCGATGCCAACCGTATCAACGTGACAGTCAACGGGATTCCTTTCAACGATGCAGAATCGCACGGGGTCTATTTTGTCGATCTGCCCGACTTCGCATCATCAACCGGTAATATTCAAATACAGCGCGGTGTGGGGAGTTCTACCAACGGTGCAGGAGCTTTTGGTGGCACCATCAACATGCAGACCAACGACCTGAACCGTCAAAGCTATGCCGGTTGGAGCAGCTCTGCCGGAAGCTTCGGAACCCTGAAAAATACTGTCACGGTAGGTTCCGGTCTGATCGACGGCAAATTTATCGTAGAGGCACGACTTTCAAAAATTAACTCGGATGGCTTTATCGACAGGGCCTCCAGTGATCTTCACTCCTTTTACCTTTCGGGAGGATACTTCACCAAAAAATCGATGTTGAAAGCGATATTGTTCTCTGGCAAAGAAAAAACATACCAGGCCTGGTACGGCATTCCTTCCACAATGTTGGAGACCAACCGTACCTATAATCCAGCGGGTATCATCAACGGCAAGAATGGAGAGGTCTCCTTTTACGACAACGAGACAGACAATTACCAGCAAGATCACTACCAGTTGCATTATACACACCAGTTCGACAACAGGTTCAGCGCCAATTTTTCCCTCCATTATACTTACGGACGAGGATATTATGAAGAGTACAAACAGGACCAGGATCTTTCCGCATATCTAATGAGCCCGATCACAGCTGGTGGTTCCACCATCGATAAGACAGACCTGATTCGCAGAAAGTGGCTCGACAATGACTTCTATGGTGCGGTGGGTTCTGTGAGTTACAAAGAGAATAAAACAGAATTGATTGTAGGCTCAGCCTGGAATAACTATAATGGAGACAGCTTCGGCAATGTAATCTGGGCGCAATATTACGGAGCCTTGCCAATCAACCATGAATGGTACAGGTCTAAAGGGATAAAAAAGGACTTTAACATTTTTGCCAAGTTAAATTATCAGTTAACCGAAAAACTATCCATCTATGCAGATGTCCAGTATCGTCACATCAATTACCGGATTGACGGGGTTGATGATGGTTTGAGAAATTTGAACCAGACTCATTTGTTTGACTTTCTGAACCCAAAAGTAGGCGCCTTTTATTCGTTTAACGATCATCAAAGCATCTATTTCTCCTTTGGCAACGCACACAGAGAACCCAACAGAAGCAATTATACCGATGCTGACCCATCCAAACCAGCCCCAACACAAGAGAAATTGAACGATTTTGAACTTGGGTACAAAGGCGGAATCGGGAAATACAGCTATGGTATCAATCTTTACAGTATGAAATATCGTGATCAGTTGATTCTGACAGGAAGAATCAACGATGTGGGTGCAGCCATCATGACCAATGTTCCAAAAAGCTCCAGAATGGGAATAGAATATACCGGCAAACTTCAACTTTTGAAGAATCTGAAATGGGAACATCATGCTACCCTGAGCCGCAATAAAATTATCGGATTTGTGGAGTACGTCGATGATTGGGACCACTGGGGAGCACAGATCACCCATGATCTGGGCAATACTGATATCGCCTTTTCACCATCATTTACTGCAGGCAGTAACCTGGAATGGACCCCTTCAAAAATGATAGAAATTAATTTCCAATCCCTCTATGTTAGCCGGCAATACCTCGACAACACCTCCAATACCGACCGTTCCCTGAATCCTTACTTCGTGAATAATTTAAGGATTGAAACCACGATCTCTCAGAAATTTGCTAAAAAATGGAGTTTCTTCGCTTCGCTCAACAATATTTTTAACGAGAAATACGAGTCTAATGGTTGGGTATACTCCTATTATTCAGGGGGTACCAGACAAAAAGAAGACGGCTATTTCCCGCAGGCAGGAATTAGCTATCTTCTTGGAATGTCTATTGAGTTTTAAAACAGGCTATTCTATGGATAGATAGCCGTTTTCAGTGATAATGAACTCTTTGCCATCTTTGATGCAATAGCCTTTCTTCTCATTTTTGTTGAGACAATCGCTTGCATTCTGGAGCTTCTCAATTCCATAGGATTTTAGTGCCCTGGAGATCATTGAGGTAGATAGCTTTGAGACTTTGTTACTTCTGGATAGAAATACCGCTGTAGCCAAGAATTTCCGTACCTGATTGGTGGTGGCTTTCTTGTCACCAATAAATTGTGATAGAGGGGAATCGATCTGTTCAACAACAGGTTTATTTCCTTCTATTTTTTTTTTTCTTTTTTGGGTTTGGCAATTACTTTACCTCCGACTTTTGGTTTCCTGCCACGCTTTGGAGCATCTCCCTCCAAGTGCAAAGCCGACTCACCCGAAGATTTTTCTTTGACCACTTTTGGTGCCTTTGGTTCTTTTATTATCTTGATTTTTGGCATTTTAGCTACTTTCGGAACCTTAGCGGACTTGATTTTTGGTTCTTTAACCGCTTTCCCCTTAACCACCTTCACCTTGGGTACTTTAACCTTGGGTACTTTAACCACTTTAACTTTCTTTTCCCGGGAGGTTTTGGGAGCTCTTTTAGCAACCGGGGGTGTAGCACCAGTGGCTATTACCTCTTCCCTTTCATCCTCAGGGTTCACTTCAATTACATCTTCCACAATGGGTTCTCCCTTTTTGTGAACAGCAAGAAGTGATGGAATCCGGCTGAGAACGTTGTTCAACTGTTTCTCAACCCAGGCATTATCTCCCTTGCAGGAGAAATGCAAATTTTCAAATGTAAAATCAATTTTTGAAATTGCCATTTTGTTATAGTTTATTTACTAACTCGTTGTCTAATAAAACCAAAGGGAGATTTTACTTGCTACAATGATAGCCAGATTTTTTGAATATTCAGTCAAAAACTATAAAAAAAAATAACTATAAGAAAAAGATATCCATCCATTAGCAAAATCCTATTCATCTGATGGTTAGCAAAAATAACATTGGCAATACTTCCAGAAATGCTAGCTTTTTTTTATCTCTTTCAATATCTTTTCTATCTCCTCCTCCGTTTGATGTAGCTTTTCGCGACACCAGGCAACAAGAACAGATAGCCTCTTTACCTTTTCAGACAACTGATCTACATCCGGTTCATCGTTTTCGATTTGTTGCAAAATCTCTTCAATTTCACCGATAGCTTCTTTGTAGGATAATCCCTTTTTAATTGTCATTTTTATCTGATTGTTTAATTTCTATAATTTTACTCAAAACAGCCCCATTAGAAAAACGGGTATTCATTACCTCATCATTTTTTAGCAAGGCAATATCCTTCACCAATTTACCGCGGACGGTGGTTATTGAATATCCCTTCTTCAGAATATTAGATGGATCTGTTAGCATCGCCTTTTGACCGGCCAGTTCAATTCTGTGTTTCTCATTGCCTATCCTTTTCGCTGACAAGTGTCTGAATTTTTCGAGGTAATGATCCAACTGCTCCCTTTTACCCAGAAGGCTTGCGGGAATTGTGATATCCACCATATTACGGGCTTTCTCCAGTTTTTGCCGGTGCATATAGAATATACGGTCTACCAGGAAACCCGCTCTCTGCAGTTTTTTCCCCAACTGGTGTTCGCTGTTCTGCAGGGTCAATTTTATCTCCTGCTGAAATCTCCAGGTTCGCTGCATCAGTTCCCTTTTCTTGTTTCCCAACTGATCCCTCACCAACTGCGAGAGTTCCCCCGTCAGATCTTCAAGCAGGCTCTTCTCCTCCTCCATCCTGTTTTCGACAAGGGAGATGGTCTCCTGTTGCACCAGGTTGATCCTCTCCTCAAAGGCAATCACCCCATCCAGAATAAACTCAGCCACAGCTGTAGGCGTTTTCAGTCTGGTATGGGCCACCAGATCGGCAATAGAATCATCTTTCTCATGCCCGATCCCGGTGAGCACAGGCAACGGAAACTGCGTAATGTGGTAGGCAATATTGTAGTTGTCGAAGCAACTCAGGTCGACTTGCGATCCTCCCCCCCTGATTATCACCACTACATCAAAGAAATCCTCGTAAGGATAGATCCGGTCCAGCGCCTCAACAATGGATTGTTCGGCCTGATTTCCCTGCATCACGGCAGGAAAAAGCTTCGTGTAAAACTTGTATCCATTGCCATTGTTTGCCAGTTGTTCCATGAAATCTTCGTATCCGGCTGCCGAGGGAGATGAGATTATGGCAATTTTCTGTGGAACCAGCGGTAATTCCAGCTCTTTGTTCATTGTGAGAACCCCTTCATCAGTCAGGCGCCGGATGATCTCCCTACGTTTCAGAGCTTGATCACCCAGCGTATAGGTCGGATCTATGTTCCTGACATTGAGCGAGAAACCGTACATTTCATGAAACTCCACAGAAACCTGCAACAAAACCTTGATGCCATCTGTCAGTTGTTGTCCGGTCATTGTCTCGAAAAAAGGCCGAAGCATTCTGAAGGTATAGGACCAGATGGTGGCACGCGCCTGGGCAACGATCCGGTCTTCCGATTCGCCCTTCTCGATCAGCGTGAGGTAGCAATGGCCATTCGAATGGATATTGATCTCAGAGATCTCTCCAATCACCCAGACCGGCGCCGTAAAATTGGCTGCCAATACTTTTTTTACTGTCCCGTTTAGCTCGGATAAACTTAATCTTTCGGCCATGCCAGTTTTGTCCTACGTAAAAAATGGAAATCCAACCGGCCCCGATATCCCTGAGACCTTCTTTCCAAAGTTACAAATTGAGAAACAGAGTTCATACAATCGGATAAATTTTGTTGAGCCTGCCTCTTTTTGGCTATTTTTGATGCCTGAAATCAAGTTATATTACCATGAAATAGCCATGAGTGAATCAGCGCACCAACCGAAAATGAATACATGGGTATTCCATGCGACCAATAAAAAACAATTTATATACGCATGAAGTTCAAGGCGAAAAAAGCTCACCGATCCTTTGCCAATCTCCTCCCGTTCCTTGCTGCAGGCCTAACTTTTCTGCTGGTTGAATTGGGAGCCGATCATCCGGAATGGATCGAAAAGTATTACTCCAATGCGTTGTACCCGGTGATCGCCACGCTGTTCTCAACTATCAGCGGATTGTTCTCCTTCTCCTTGTGGGATGTCTTTTGGTCGTTGTTTGTACTATTTATTTTGTACCTGCTTGGCGGAGTCATCTTTTCAAAATTCAAATTTAAACTGTTTATTCTTCGCACATTACAATTCGCAGCGATTTTATATGCCTTCTTCTACCTCTCATGGGGATACAATTACTTCAGGCAACCCATCGAAAAACGGCTCAACTGGACCCGTCACATCGAGAAAAAGGATATGTTTCCAACGGTACTTGATTCGTTGATCTCGAATGCCAATGCCAGCAGGGTGGAGATAAAAATATCAGACTATCCGGTCATCGACAGTCTGATAGAACAATCCTACCGGGAGAACGCCGGCAGATTCGGATACCATTATCCAAATGGAAGCAGACATGCCAAAACCATGATTTACACCTGGTTTTTTGCCAAATCCGGTGTCAGCGGCTATTTCGGACCATTTTTTAACGAAGTCCATCTGAACGGAGAGTTGCTGCCCACCGAATATCCTTTCGTTCTGGCCCATGAGAAGGCCCATCAATTTGGAATTTCCGGTGAGGCCGAAGCCAATTTCATGGCCTGGTACATTTGTAATTCAAGCAAGGATAACCGGCTGAAATATTCGGCCAGCATCCAGCTTTTGCAGTATTTTTTCGCCGATCCTTTCCACCACGAGGCCATCAGGGAGTTTCTCAAAAGGTTTGACAAAAAAGCCATGGCCGATATCATGGCCCAACGGAACCATTGGAAAGCGCTGCGCAATGAGACCCTCGACAAAGCCCAGACAACGGCCAACAATGCCTACCTCAAAACCAACAAAATCCACGAAGGGGTGATGAACTACAACAGCGTTGTGAGACTGACGCTAGAGTGGTATTTGAATGAATATCCACTGACGGATTCGAGCCCATCCAAATAATTGAGCTTCTTTAGCGTTTAAATATTTCACGCAAAGAACGCAAAGTGTACCGCTAATAGCGCAAAGCGATTAGCTCTGATTCTTTTCCTTTGCGCATTTTGCGAAATTCCTTTGCGTTCTTTGCGTGAAACTTATTTTAGCCAACTGCCACCAATCCAGGTACAAGATTATTCGTAAAAACGTTATCTTTAAACCCGAAAACTCTACTACTGTGTATCCAATCAAACTATTTCTGATCAGAATTTTACTGATCTCGATAATCCCTGTTGCTATCCTCCGGGCACAACCATTGGATAAATCAATGGAAACGAACTTTGTACAGCCACCGAAAGAATACTGGCCGCACATCCGCTGGTGGTGGTCTGGTAACGCAGGATCAAAAGAGGAGATTACCCGGGAGCTCGAACAGATGCGCAGTCACGGCATCCGGGGCGTAGAACAGATATCCATGGATCCGGTTTTCGAAAAAGGCAATGTCCCCTACTTGTCCGACGAGTTTATGGAGTTGTTAACCCATGCCGTCAAAGAGGCCAAACGGCTGGACATGGAAGTCTCGCTAAATTTCGGGGGACCAGGATGGATCATCGGCGGAGAGTTTGTCCCTGATGAGGATCGAAGCAAAGATTTAGTTCCCACTTTCGTGGATATTACCGGACCACAAACATTTAATGGTGAGCTTCCCGCTAGGTTGATTAAAACCAAAAGATCATGGGAGGTATATACTCCCAACCTAAATGGTGAAGAGAAGTTGGTCGCAACCATCGCCGGTCGGATGGACAAATCCGGCAAATTGATAGAAAGTTCCTTGATCAACCTCACTTTGAAGGTAAAAAACAACCGACTGGAATGGCCAGTCCCCGAGGGTGACTGGAAGCTGATGGCTTTCTGGCTTAAGAAAAACGGTATTGGAAATGCTGTCGATCATTTTAACAAAGGAGCCATGGATCGGTACTGCAACTACCTCGGCAACAAATTCTACACCGCTTTCGGAGAAGAATTCGGTAAAACTGTCGAGTCGCTCTTTGCCGACAGCTTCGAACTGCCCAATTTGGCCAGCGGGATGAACTGGTCTACCGGATTGTTCGGGGAGTTTCAAAAAACCTACGGATATGATCTGATTCCTTGCCTTCCGGCGATCTGGTTCGAACTGGGCGATCAATCGCCCAAAATCAGGTACGATGTGAACGAATTTCTTCACAAGACAGGGTTGAATGTTTTTTACAAAAGTTTCCTGGAATGGTGCGAAGCCCACAACATCAAAGGACGTATTCAGACCTATGGCTTCAATTCCGACAACATTGAGTCGGCAGGAATGGCACATATCCCCGAAATGGAGGTCACCTCCGGCGAGAAGGATCAGGCCGACTGGTTCGACACCCGCATTGGTCCAAAGAAATATGTCTCTTCAGGTGCCCATCTTTATGACCGCAAGGTTGTCTCGGCCGAGGTGTATACCTTTATCCACTGGGAGCGCTACCGCGCAACACTCGAAGAACTGAAGATAGCCAGCGATGGTTTTCTGTTGGCTGGTGCAACCAAATTTTATAGCTGCGGGTTCAACTTCCTGCCAGAACAGGAGGTCTCTCCATCCCGGTCAATACCTTTTGCAGCATACATTCAACCTCAAAATGTATGGTGGAAATACTATCCGATACTGGCTGAATACATCGCACGATCCTCCTGGCTGCTGAGACAGGGAGATTTTAAAGCAGACATCGCACTCTACTCTCCCTTAGCCAATCAATGGGCCATTAATGTCATCAATCCAAGAAAGTGGACCCGCGAGTTCGACTGGGGAGAACTGGGTGGTTTGATCGTTTCGAATGGCTACGACTACGACCTTATCAACGACGATGTATTACAAAACCATGCTGTCGCTGAAGATGGAAATATTCAAGTGCAAAAAATGGTTTACAAACTCCTGATCGTACCCAATGTTGAAACAATCCCGCTTAAAACACTTGAATTTATTGAGAAATACGTAAAACTGGGGGGGCAGGTACTCTTTCTTGAACGGTTGCCCGAGATGTCAACCGGACTGAACAACGCTAAAGAGATGGATGCGAAAGTGAAAGAGATCGTCAATCGTCTTTTCAGTGAACCGACTATTCAAGAATCTGCGGGGACAGTACTTTACGGAATCAAAGAGGCAAAAAACGATCCTACGATAGGTTTCTCCTACGGAAAAGGAAAAGTGTACCGGTTGAACAATGTGATCGATCGGCAGATCTGGTGGAACAAACAGAGCAGTTACCTGGATCCATTTCTCAAGATTCTTCGTAACCGGATTGCCCCTGATTTCAGCATCGATTTCGCCTTCGAAGGATTGCGGAAAAACGAAGGTTTAACTTTTATCCACCGGAAAATTGGTGAGAATGATCTTTATTTTGTATCCAACATCCAGGACAGAATCAGCTCTATTCCGGTTACATTCAGGGTAAAAAACAAAAATATCCGAAAATGGGATCCCCTTACCGGCAAGATTTCCGGAGTCTTCAATTTCAGTGAAAACAAGGATGGAATCTGTGTTCCTCTACAGATAAAACCTTACGAATCCTTCTTCCTTGAATTTATTCCGGGAACCCCTGAAAAGTATGTTTCAAAAACAGATTTCCAACAAATAGACACAATAGATTCCAAATCAATAGTGGCTGAAACCCCCATAAACGGCAGCTTCCAAACTATCGTAACTTCCTCTGCCGGAACCAAATCCTATTCTTCGGAAGTGAACGGTCTGCCTGCACCCTTTGCAATTTCAGGGAACTGGCAGTTGGAATTAAAAGGAAAAGATTTTCCTGTATATCGGATTAGTACTGATCATCTTACCTCCTGGAGTGAGAATTCAGCCACCAAAATTTTCAGCGGAACAGGCAGTTACAGCATTGATTTTACCCTGCCAAAGAACTATTTAACTCACAATCAGAAAATCTACCTCGACTTAGGTAAAGTGGGAAATATTGCAGAAGTGAAGATGAATGAAAAAGAGGTGGGCATCGTCTGGATGCGCGGTCAACAACTTGAGGTAACAGGAGTATTGAAAGAGGGGAAAAATCACCTCGATATCCAGGTTACAAATACATTGATTAACCGCATTGCAGCCATGAAAGAACCTGCTCCGGTACCTGCCTATTTGGTCCCCAGGTATGGCAGCAAGGATATCTCGACTGAAGTTCCCCGCGAGTTTGGCTTTTCTCCTTTGCCGGTAGCTGGATTGCTGGGGCCTATACAATTGTTGCCTGTCAGATTAGTAGAAATTAAACTCTAAATAAAGTGAACCCATGATACAAATAAGACTACTGCTAAACATCCTGCTTTTTTTTCCTCTTTTGGCCGCTTCGCAGGAACCAATTAAAAAGAGTTCAATGGAAACGAACTTTGTACAACCTCCCAAAGATTGCTGGCCGCATACCCGCTGGTGGTGGTCTGGTAATGCCGGATCAAAAGAGGAGATTACCCGGGAGCTCGAACAGATGCGCAGTCACGGCATTCGCGGGGTGGAACAGATCTCCATGGGTCCGGTCTTCGAGAAGGGCGATGTGCCTTATCTATCAGATGAATACATGGCGTTAATCGCCCATGCTGTCAAAGAGGCCAAACGTCTGGATATGGAGATCTCGCTTAATTTCGGTGGCCCCGGATGGGTCATCGGTGGGGAATTTGTACCTGATGAGGATCGCAGCAAAGACATGGTTCCGACCTTCACGGATCTCACCGGACCACAAACCTTTAATGGTGAACTTCCCGATAGGTTGATCAAAACCAAAAGATCGTGGGAGGTTTATTCCCCCACGCTGGATGGCAGCGAGCAACTTTTGGCAGTGATGGCCGAGAAAATGGAAAAATCAGGTAAGCTCATCGAAAGCTCTCTGATCAATCTGACCGGCAAAGTTCAAAACAAGCGGTTGGCATGGGATGTTCCGGAGGGCGACTGGAAACTGATGGCATTCTGGCTCAAGAAAAACGGTACTGGTAATGCGGTCGATCATTTCAACAAAGGTGCGATGGATCGTTACTGCGACTATCTGGGCAATAAATTCTACACTGCCTTTGGCGATGAATTCGGGAAAACTGTCGAGTCGCTCTTTGCCGACAGCTTTGAACTGGCTAACCTGGCCAGTGGCATGAACTGGTCGACCGGACTGTTTGAGGAGTTTCAGAAAATCTACGGATACGATCTGGTTCCCTATCTTCCTGCCATCTGGTATGAATTGGGAGACAAATCTCCAAAAATAAGATACGATGTGAACGAATTTCTTCACAAGACCGGAATGAATGCTTTTTTCAAGAGCTTCCTGGGATGGTGCGAAGCCCACAACATCAAAGGACGTATTCAGACCTATGGTTTCAATACCGACAACATTGAGGCGGCAGGAAAGGCACATATCCCCGAAATGGAGGTCACCTCAGGAGAGAAGGATCAAGCCGACTGGTTCGACACGCGCATCGGGCCGAAGAAATATGTCTCCTCCGGCGCACATCTTTATGATCGAAAAATTGTTTCGGCAGAGGTTTACACCTTTATCCACTGGGAACGCTACCGCGAAACGCTCGAGGAGCTGAAGATTGCCAGCGATGGTTATCTTTTGTCGGGAGCTACCAAATTTTACAACCACGGATTCAACTTCCTGCCGGAGCAGGAGGTCTCTCCATCCCGTTCTATTCCTTTTGCGGCCTATATTCAACCCCAGAATATCTGGTGGAAATATTATCCAAAACTCTCAGAATACATCGCGCGATGCTCTTATTTGCTCAGGCAGGGAAATTTCCAGGCTGATATTGCACTCTATTCACCGCTTGCCAATCAATGGGCTATTAATGTGATCAATCCGAGAAAATGGACCCGGGAATTCGAATGGGGGGAACTTGGCGGATTGATCGTTTCGAATGGTTACGATTACGACCTGATCAACGACGATATACTGCAAAACCACGCTGCCATCGCGGATGGAAATATCGAAGTGCAAAAAATGGCTTACAAACTGTTGATCGTCCCCAATGTGGAGACCATCCCGATCAAAACGCTTGAGTTCATTGAGAAATATGTGAAGCAGGGAGGAAGGGTACTCTTCCTCGAACGGCTACCTGAAAAGTCGACCGGTTTGGCCAATGCCGCTGAGATGGATGTCAAGGTAAAAGAGATCGTTACCCGTCTTTTCAACGAACCGGAGATCCATTCAACTTCCGCCACCAACCTCTATGGCATAAAAGAGGCAAAAAATGATCCCACCATCGGTTTTCAATATGGCAAAGGAAGAGTTTACAGGCTAAACAATGTGATTGACAGGCAGATATGGTGGAACAAACAGAGTAGCTACCTCGATCCTTTTCTCAAGATTCTCCGCAGCCGGATAGCCCCTGATTTCGGCATTGATTTCGCAAAGGAAGGATTGCGAAAAAATGAAGGACTGACCTACATCCACCGGAAGATCGGAGAAAAAGAACTCTATTTTGTGGCCAATATCCAGGATAAAGCCAGCAACATCCCGGTAACTTTCAGGGTAAAAGACAAAATTATCCGCAAGTGGGATCCCTTTACCGGCAAAATATCAGAGATTTCCTGCTTCAGTGTCAACAAGGATGGAATTTGTCTTCCGCTTAATATGGAACCCTACGAATCCTTTTTCCTCGAGTTCGCACCCGGCGAACCGGAAAAGTATGTTTCCCAGACAGATTTCAGGCAAATCAACGCTATCCATGGTGGTTCCGTTGAAGCTGAATCAACCGCAAACGGGCGTTTTGTGACCACCGTTCATTCATCCAACGGTAGCAAAAGCTATGTTTCGGACGTAGTTAGTTTGCCTTCTCCTTTCGTAGTTTCAGGCAACTGGCAAATGGAGTTGAAAGGGAGTGAATTTCCGCTTTACCGGAAAACAACCGACCATCTTACCTCCTGGAGCGAAGATGAACAAACCAAATCTTTCAGTGGTACAGGCAGTTATAGTATTGATTTTACTCTCACTGGTGAATATCTGGCTAAGGATCAGAAAATTTATCTCGATTTGGGGAAAGTGGGAAATATTGCCGGGATCAAAATCAATGGCCGGGAAGCAGGTCTCGTCTGGATGCGCTGGCAGCAACCTGAGGTGACCCAGTTTTTGAAAACGGGAATAAATCATCTTGAGATCCAGGTTACCAACACCTTGATCAACCGTATTGCAGCAATGAAAGAGCCAACACCGGTTCCTGATTATCTGGTTTCCAGGTATGGCAGCAAGGATAAATCGACCGAAGTTCCGCGCGAATTTGGCTTCTCTCCCCTGCCTGCAGCAGGGTTATTGGGGCCGGTCAGGCTGATTCCGACCAAAAAAATCTTGATTAAACTGTGAAGGATGAAATGCAACCTTTCATTTTTTTGCCCGGAGGGCATCAAGCTTAATAGAAAATGCTAAACAGAATCTGGAATTCCCCGTCAGGGGATCAACCTAAACGCTGAATGCTGGTTTATTCCCTACCGGGAAATCAGCATCAAGCGATCATTATTTCTATGAAGCTTGATGCCCTCCGGGCAAAAAAAACTTCAACTAATTGTGTTCTAGAAATTTTAGGCACTTTAGCTCACTCTAGTCACTTTAGTCACTTCTTCACGGCATCCCTGACTCCTTTACCTTCGGCTCAGGAATCGTCCCTTTGATCTTGTCGTATTGTTTGAAAGTGTTGATTTGCAGGGTATCCATGGTGCCCTTATTGACAATTTCCCCTTTGTCGTATTTGATTTGGTATTGCAGCTTTCCATCCTTGCCGAAGACCTTCCATGTGCCATCCGACAGATCATCCAGATAGCTTCCTTCCAGGGTTTTAACGCCATTCTCGTCGTAAAAAAGCGCTGGTCCGCTCTTTTTCCCCTCTTTGTAGAAAATCTCCTTCCTCTTAATTCCGGATGGATCAAATTGCACCTCATTCCCATCCGGCAAGTCGTTCTTCAGCTCCCTTTCCCAGATCTTTTTCCCATTTTGGTCGTAACCAATGGCCTTCCCCTCCTTTTTGCCGAGGTGGTAGTTTTCGACAGAGACCAGCAGTTCCCCGCTATAGAAGTTCCAGGTGCTGTCGCGCAAGGTTCCCTCAAATACTCCTTTGGCATAGAGTTTTCCCTCTTCATCGAAAAGTGAGGCAAAGACCCGTTCCGAGTTGGGGCGGTAGTTCATGATGGCCTTGGTTTTCCCGTTTTCGTGGTATCTTTTCCATTCGCCAACCGGCTTGCTTTGGCTGAAATAACCTTCATACTTCAGGCTTCCGCCCGGGTATTTGTTCACCCATTTGCCCTGCTTCAACCCTTTGGAATCAGTTTTGTTGACAGCTTCCTGCGAAAGGGTAACATTGGTGTAAATGCAAAGCATAAATAGGAATATGAATATCTTCATCGGATTTAATCTTTCAACAAAAGTACAAATTGGAAAGTATAATTGATTGAAAGAATTAGTTGAAGGTAGGCATATTGGCATTAACCACCGTTTTACTAACCTTAAATATTATTTCAATACTTGTTCCTTTCCCTGTCAAACTTGAGATCTTCATGTCCCCATGGTGAATATCTATTATTTTTTTTGTCAGGGATAGACCAATTCCTGAACCTTTAAACCCCACAGCATTGGTTGCCCTAAAAAAAGGCTGAAGAACATCTTCTAACTCATTTTCAGGAATGCCTATTCCTTTATCTGAGATTATTAAGGAAACCAGATCATCTTCCGCTTTCAGTATAATTTCTACCGGATTTTGCCCTGAAAATTTACATGCATTGTCAATAAGGTTGATCAAGGCAATTTTTAATAAATTATCATTCCCATAAATTGTGATTTTTCCCGGATCGTCAGGAAGTATTGAAATGTGAACCTTCAATCTACCTTTGTACTTTGTTTTCTCAAAATAGTCATAAGTTTCCCAAACCAATTCATCGATCCTGATAGGTGTATGTTCAAGTCTGGTAAAATCGAAATCAGCTTGCGCCAGACTAAGGAGGTTTTTTGTAAGAACTTCGAGTCTTTCTGCTTCAGAAGTTATTTTGCCGAGCGATAGGATATATTCTTCGACAGACCGCTCCTTTGTAAGGATAATTTCAGTCTCACCCATGATAGCAGTCAATGGATTTCTTAATTCATGGGAAGCATTACTGATAAAGGTTTTTTGCAGATCAAATGCGTGGTCTAGTCGATCAAGCATTTTATTAAGCGTCTGCGTTAGGTTGGACAATTCATCATTACCATCATGAGCATTTAATCTTTGACTTAAATTGGTGGCATTGATTGTTTTAACATTCTTAAGAATATGCCCGATGGGCGAAAATATTTTTTGAGCATAAAAAATTCCAATAAAATAGATGAACACCAAACTCCCAAGAAATATCAACAAAAGCATCCTTGAAAGGTAATTCTGTTTCTGGATACCAATCTTATCTGTGGCATAAATGATAATAATAAAAGTACCTTCATTATCAGGGTAATAAATCCCTACTCCCTGATTATCTTTGTATCTGAATTGTACTTTATGACCAGTGAGTAATTTTTCGGCAAGATTTTTCGGCAAGATTTTATTCAGGGAATCGGTTACCAATTTTGAATTTCTCATATCCAGGATAATCTCATGCGCTTCAGGAAGACTCATTGAATTTTTTTCCATAATCTCATCGTACACCTGTTTACTAAGCTCGTCTTTTTCAAAGTATTTCTGAGCAATGAAATCAGCCTTTATCTGAAGGCGGGAATAAAAATCGCGTTGTGTATAATCTTCCGATAAAAGGTATATGAAAGTAAACGAAAATAGGATAACCACACTGGAAAGTGCAGTAAACAACAAGGTGGTTTTTCGGCGAAGTTGCATGTTATTCCTCCTTTAATACATAACCCATTCCAATGACCGTATGGATAAGTTTGCTGTTGAAGCCGGTTTCAACCTTTTTCCTGAGATAATTTATATATACCTCAACAATGTTGGTATTTAAATCTACATTTTTATCCCAGACACTTTCAAGAATAGTTGTCCTGGATAGAACCCTTCCGGGATTCGCCAAAAAGAATTCCAGAAGCCTGTATTCCTTGGAAGTAAGTTGCAGTTTCTGTCCCGAACGGGTGACTGTCCTGGTTTCCGTGTCCATCACAATATCTGCAAACTTGTATTTCTCAGTGAAATTTCCCAGGTTTTTCCGCCTGAGCAAAGAATTGATCCTGGCAAGTAATTCCTTAAATTTAAATGGTTTGACCAGATAATCATCGGCACCGGTATTCAGTCCTTTCACAATATCATCAGAAGATCCTAAGGCTGTAAGCATAATAATTGGTACAGCATAACCAATTGTTGTCCGGAAACGCCGACAGAATTCGATACCATTGATTTGCGGCAATATCAGATCGAGGATGATCAGGTCATATTCATTATGGCAGGCGATACTCAGTCCCATTGCCCCATCGAAAGCCACGTCAACTTTATGTCCTTCCTCCTCAAGACCCCTTTTGATGAAGGAGGAAACATTCACTTCATCCTCAATAACCAGAAAATTTGCCATTAAAGCCTGTTCTTTTAATTTTTACTCTCACTAAATTAGGCATTTCGCCAATCCTTTGCCTGTTTCCTTCGGAATTTTTGTGAAATATCACTGTTTTTCTAAATCTTGGGCTATTTGTAGAACTTCCTGTATGCCCAGTTAAAGATAAGCGGGAAAACCCACAATGAACAAAACATTGCCATAATAATCCCGCCTATTACCACCCGTGCCAACGGTCTCGAACTTTCAGAACCGATACCATGGGACATCGCAGCCGGCATCAGGCCAATTGCAGCCATTAATGCAGTCATCATTACTGGTCTGATCCTTTCCTGCACACCTGATCGTATGGCTGTGTATAAGATATTGGTCCCCGACCTCATTTTATGAAGATTTTCTTTAAAAATCGATATAAGAATAATACCATCCTGAATACAGATTCCGGCAAGGGCAATAAATCCGATTCCCGCAGAAATGCTGAAATCAGTCCCTGTAAGATGAAGCGCCATTATTCCTCCAACTATCGCAAAAGGAACATTAAGAAACACCAAAGTTGCGTCCTTTAAATTTCCAAACATGCCCAACAGCAGAAGAAAGATCAGCAATAAACTTATCGGCACCAATTCTTTCAGTCGCTTTTGTGCCCTTTCCTTATTTTCAAAATCTCCCTGCCAGGCCATAGTATAGCCCCTTTTTAAGGAGACTTTGCTGCTTACTTTTTTTTGCGCCTCTGCCACTGTACTGCCCATATCGCGACCACGTACCGAAAACTTGAGGGCTGCATATCTTTCGTTTCCGTCCCTGTAAATCAAACTGGCACCTGTTTTCCTGGTGATCTCTGCAATGGATTTAATTGGCACTTTAGCGCCATTTTGAGTAGGAACCAGCAAGTTCCCTATATCTCCCTGTGTTTTACGGTATTCCTCAGGCAACCGGACGCGAATATCATAGGTTTCAATACCTTCATATAGTGTGGAAGCAACCTGCCCACCTATTGCCATACCCAGAACAGCATTGGCATTGGCTGTTGTAACACCATATAATGCCATTTTCTGCTGATCAAGATTGACGTCAATCTCAGGTTGCCCGATGTTATGAATAACCCCAAGGTCTTCAACACCCCGAATATCTTTCATAATATTGTATACTTCATTCAATTTTTGCTCCGTATAGGCAAGCGAATCACCGTAGATCTTAACGCATATGGAACCTTTTACACCTGAAACAGCCTCTTCCACGTTATCCATGATAGGCTGAGAAAAGTTAAGGTTTACACCAGGAATTACAGATAGTTTTTTGTCCATGTTTGCTATGAGTAATTCCCTTGAAATTTTAGGTTTCCATTCATTTTCGGGATACATGACAACATCGAATTCGTTGTTGTAAAACCCTGCAACATCAGTTCCATCGTCGGGCCTGCCTGTCTGGGATACAACGCATTTGACCTGAGGAAAGGTCATCAAAATATGACGTGCCTGAATGGACACATCAACACCCTTTTGTAGTGAGGCGCTATAAGGAAGTTGAACCCTCAACCAGATCGATCCTTCATTTAACTGCGGAAGGAACTCGGATCCCAAAAAGTTATAGCTATAAAAGCCTGCAAGAACTACAAAAACAGAGGATACCATAACAAGCTTCTTCCTTCTGTAAAATGCGTCAAATCCTGCGAGCATAAACTTATTCAGCGATTGGACAAAACCATTATGTTTTTCGCTTACATTCTTATTCAGGAGAAATGAAATCATAACCGGAACAAGGGTCAGCGTCGTAATGAGCGCACCAATCAAAGCAAAGCCGAGCGTAAAGGCCAAAGGGGAAAACATTTTCCCTTCTACCTTCTGAAATGCAAAAATCGGAATCAGACAAGTAATGATAATGATCTTTGAGAAAAATATGGCTTTACCCATTTTAGTCCCGACTGATTTGTATAAACCCATCTTGGATAGTTTGTTGAACCTATCCATCCCGAACTCCTTTGCTTTGAGGCTTAATGCAACAAAAAGGCCTTCCACCATGACCACCGCACCATCGATAATAATACCGAAATCCACAGCACCCATAGACAGCAGGTTAGCTGTCATTCCCATCATTTTCAGGCAAATAAATGCAAAAAGCAACGCCAGGGGTATGATTACCGACACAATGATGGTTGTGCGCCAATCAAAGAGAAAGAGCGAAACCAATAAAATCACCAACAATATTCCTTCAATCAAATTATGCAGCACCGTATCTGTGGCATAGGAAATCAGACTAGTACGATCATAATAAGGTACAATCTTGGTATCTGCCGGTAAAACGTCCCTGTTGAGTCTTTCAATCTCTTTCTTCAGTTCATTGACCACTTCGGAAGGATTTTCCCCTTTTCGCATCACCACAATACATTCCACCACATCGTCCTGATCCGTGACAACTCTGTTGCCCGCGGAATCGGTCACTGCATCACTCCTGGTGACCCAGCCCAAACGGGGCAGGTTGGAGATTACCACTGTTGCGACATCTTTCACTAAAAGCGGTACCCCATTGTTGTTTTGAATTATTATGTCGTTCAAGTCATTGATATCATTGATAAGTCCTATTCCACGCACGGCGTAGGCTTCATCATTTTCAAATATCATATCTCCGCCAATATTGATATTCGTGTTTTGAATTGCTGTATAAACATCCAGGGGGGTAAGTCCGAGAGAGGCAAGTTTATCCGGGTTTACCTTTATTTCATACGTCTTTGTTTTGCCTCCAAAGCTGGTAAGATCGGCAACTCCCTGAACTGCCCTGAGTCTTCGGTCTATGACCCAATCCTGAATACTCTTTAGTTCTCTTACATCCCGGAAGGTGCTTTTTAAAGTGTAACGAAAAATTTCTCCTGTAGGCCCTGTCGGTGGTTGAATAGAAGGCACAATATTGGGAGGGAGTGTCGCATTGCTAATCAGGCTCATTACTTGCAGCCTTGCCTGCGGATCTTTCACATCATCATCAAAAATTAATTTCACATAAGACAGACCGAAGATACTGGTAGATCTCATGCTGATTTTTTTTTGTACAGGGTTAAGCGCAATCTCAATTGGTATCGTGATGTGTTTTTCAACTTCTTCCGCACTTCTGCCCGGCCATTGAGTAATCACCGAAATCTCAGCATTGGTCACATCTGGAAATGCTTCGATAGGCATATTTTTAAAAACAACAATCCCTGAAACTACCAATGCTACTGCGGCAAACAGTATAAAATATCTGTTTCTTAAGGAAAAGGCGATGATTGCCCCCAAAAACTTCGTCATAATATCTGTTCTATTGATTGGCTAATTATTCAATTCGCTATAAATCTGAAGGGCATTTGAAGCAATAACCCGTTCGCCCTCCATTACACCGGAGCGAACATATGTCTTATCTTCCAGGCTATTGAGGATTTCGACAGGCCTTATCTCAGCTTCACCTTTCCCCTTTTCGACCAACACATAATATCTGCTGCGGTCATAGATCAGGGATTTACTTAATAGACACAGCGCTTCGCGGTTTTCAGGATTTGAGACCAATAAACTGGCAAACATCTGAGGTTTTAACTGATAACCGGAATTTTTCAACACTACCCTCACTCTGTTCACTTTACTTGCCGGATCGAGCACATTCAGTATTTTATCAATCTTGCCTCTGAATATTTGATCCGGCGCTGATAAGATCCTCACTTCTACCATATCTCCAACATGAACCTGTCCAAGGTTTGCTTCATAAACATTTCCCTGAACCCAAACGTCATTGAGGTCAGACACCGTGAACAAACTGGTTCCATTATCGAGCCGAACCAAAGTATTGTTGGTGACATTTTTTTGTACAATGAACCCGCTGATAGGGGATTTGATAATATAGTCGCCATTGGCATTATTCCCATTAATTTTAAGCACTCTTTTTGCTGTTTCCAGTTGAGACATTGCCTGATCATAGGCAGCCTGGGCATTTGTAAGATCCATAATGGATGTAAGTCCGCTTTTGAAAAGTTCGCCCGATGCATCCAGCTGTTTTCTGGTCGTTTTAACATTGGATTCTGCTACGACAAGGTTATACCCATATCCTGCCATTTCTCCGCTTTTTACCACAGCCAATACTTGACCTTTGTTTACAAAATCTCCCAGCTGAACTTTAATGTCCTGAATATTACCGCTTACCAAAGAATAGATATTAACCTGTTTATCCTGGTTAAAATCGACCATGCCCGTAAGCTTTATAATATTTACCAGAGGACATTTTTTTACGGTATCTATAACCAGGGTATTTAAAAGGGAATCAGGAATGACATATTTTACTTTTTCTTCAGGCTTTTTAATTTCATTGCAACCATAAAAAAGCATAGTCCCGGTTAAAAGCAGGATGACTAGCGGTTCCCTAAAAATCCTGCTTTTCTTATTATGATGATTATTCGCCATTTTTTTGATTTTTACTTGTTATAAAAATTTGTAGCAGTCAAAAAGTTCAGGTTTTCCAAAGCATTCACCTTGTTGTAAGAGATCGTGTTTAGCTGAACGATATTTTGTTTATAGGAATCATAAAAGTTTAAAAAGTTAATCAGGCTGACGTTCCTGTTCAGGTAATTCTTCATCATCTCCTTTGCAAGGGTATCAAAATTCCTTGCAAAAGCCGGATCTATCCCACTGAATAGTTTATCTGCATCCAGCGCCTTTTCCAAACCACGTACTACCTGTTCATCCAGCATCTTTTGAGTTGACTGCAATTGTATTTTACTAGATTCAATGAGCAATTGAGCGTTTTTTATGTTTCCCTGATTACGGTTAAAAATAGGAATGTTGAACCCTATGGTGAGGGCATTGTAGTTGGTTACATAACTGCCGTGCCGGTCCAGTACACCACCTATCGTAATATCAGGAACAGCTTGTGATTTCTGGTAAATATGATTCTGTTGGCTCAATAACAGGTTATCACGGGCTATCATTAAGTCGGTTCGATTTTGATAAGCTGAATCCAGCAGGGCTCTCATACTGTATTCCAATGGATTTCCTTTGACAACAGAAGGATCAACAACCGGTTGGATATAGTAATTGACTGAGGTCTGTAGCAATAGCCTTGTCTGGCTCTGTAGATCGTTGATGTTGTCAACCAAATTGTGATATTCATTCTGCAATGAATACAATTGGGCCTGAATAAGGGCATTATCCGATTGTGAAATATACCCTTTGTCTATAACCTTTTGATAGGCAGCAACAATTGTTTTCAAAGCCGTAATTTCCTCGTCATAGACCTTTGCAATTTGTTGTTGAAAATAGATGTTGTAAAAATTGCTGCGAATTGCCAGTTTAAGAGTCTGCAGTAAGTTATAGAAGCCATCTTCAGCAAGTTTGAAGTTTGTTTCGGCGATATTTGTCTGCTTTTTGATCTTGTGGGACAAAAGAATTAACTGGGATATTTGATACGCTTGTTCTCCATTTGCAAAATCCTGCTCAAACCATTTTTTGGTTTCCGGATTATAGACACCTTGTACAAATTCAAACGTAGGATTGGGGAAAAGACGGGCCTGGATTATCAGTGCCTTTGTAGCATCGACATTAAATTTTTGAGCAAGCAGCGTGAGGTTTTCCTTGATAAAAATGTTCTCAGCCTGTTTGATGGTAATTTTCAAAGTATCTCGTGGAATCCCCTCACTGAAAAGATCCCCGCCAATGAATATAAAGGAAATCAGAAGTATTATTTTATTGTGCATTGTCGTCATTCTTAATTACAGGCCAAAGGAATAACTTCCAACTTAGAATGAACTTAGAATGAAATTAGAAAGGGATTAGAAAGGTTAATAAAGTGTAAATTCGGGCAGATTATAAATATTCTTTGATTACTTTGCATACCTGATCATTATAATTGGACTTGCTTTTTACCGATCGATGGTTATTGCCGGGATATTCTAGTTAATCGATATTGCCATGGACGACGATCTTGAATATATAACAAATTTACTTGAATGAGTGGAAGGAAACTATCCTGTATCCTTCCCGTATTCATATTATAATAAAAGTTTAAGAAGGATATAAGATGACTTTCAAACAACATAAAAACAGCCTTTTTGTAAAAAATCGCATTGGTATCAATTATTTGAATTTCAAACATTTGTTTTGGGTATTGCTTTTTTTTTCAACATTTCCCTGCCTTGCCCAAACCATTCAGGATACATTAAAAATCGAACGGAAGTGGAACTTCCATTATCAATCGACGGTCATAACCCAGTATCACCCTGCTTTTCAATCCAGCTATTCAGGCATGAACAGCCTGGATCCAACTCCGGAAACCCACACATCGGTCTCGGGCACTTTGTTCTTTGGCGCCAGATTGTGGAAGGGAGCCGAGGCCTACTTCAACCCGGAATTAACCGGGGGAGCCGGTTTCTCGCAAACAACCGGGGTTGCCGGTTTTCCAAACGGAGAAGTATATCGCGTCAGCGATGCTAATCCACATATATACGTAGCCCGTCTATATTTAAAACAGGTATTCCCGCTGTCTGACAAATACGAATTCAGAGAGGATGACGTTAACCAGATTGCATCAATGGTTCCAACCTCCTATTTTGCTGCATCTGCCGGGAAATTCAGTATGATGGATTTCTTCGATAACAACTGCTACAGTCATGATCCGCGCAAGCAATTCTTCAACTGGACCCTCATGGGGAATGGAGCCTGGGACTATCCGGCAAACACAAGGGGTTACACGTACGGCATTGTTTTAGAATTTGTTAAACCAATCTTTGCGGTCCGGTTTTCAACCGTCATGGTACCAACGGCAGCCAATGGGAGTACCATGGATCACGATATACTCCACGCTAGGTCAGATGCATTTGAATTTGAACACAAATATTCCCTGGGCAATCAAACTGGAACAATCCGCTGGATGACCTATCTTACACACGCCCGGATGGGGAATTACAATGAGGCCATGACCTGGGGAAAAAACCATCACACTTCACCTGCTATAGACAGCGTAAGAACCACTGGAAGGACCAAATTCGGGTTTGGTGTAAACCTCGAACAACCTCTCAGTAAAAGTATTGGAATCTTCCTGCGTGCCAGCTGGAACGATGGGAAAAATGAGACCTGGGCCTTCACGGAAATTGACCATCATCTGAGTGCAGGTTTGGTTGTGAATGGCGCTTTCTGGAAGAGGAAAGACGATAACCTTGGATTTGCCCTGATTGTGAACGGTATTTCAACTGAGCATCGCAACTATTTGAAAGCCGGCGGATATGGATTTATCATCGGGGATGGAAACTTAAATTATGGAAATGAGTATATATCAGAAATATATTATTCTTTCAAATTTCTTCTGAATGGCCTGTTTTTAACACCCAATTATCAGTTCATTGCTAATCCTGCCAACAACAAAGACCGGGGTCCGGTAAACGCATTTGGTGTAAGGTTGCATTATGAAATATAAATTTTCAGTGACTTAGGGTATGCTCATTTATGAGCGAAAAACCGTCTCATTTCCTTGGTGCGTGCAATATTTTCATAATTTTGACCATAGTTTCTCAAATCAATATAACCGGTATGCTGAGAATAAGATTTTTGTATCTCACCTTCTTTATGCTATTGTCTTTCAGGCTTTTTAGCCAGGAAAGTTTCAAGGATACCCTGAAGATATCTTTGCAACAGGCCGACAGCATTTTTATTGCCAACAACCTTTCCCTTTTAGCCGAAAAATGCAATGTAAATGCTGCAAAAGCTCAGATCATACAGGCAAAACTCTTTACCAACCCGACAGTCAGTATCAACCAGAACGTATACAATGCCGAGTACAAGACAAACGGTGGGAAAGAGTGGTTTGGCATGACGGACAAAGGTGAAACCAGTGCGCAGCTTCAGAAGCTCTTCCGCCTTGCTGGTAAACGTAACAAACAAATTCAAATCTCATCATTAACAGCCGACAGGGAAGAGCAAAACTATTTCGATCTGCTCCGCACCCTCAAATATTCATTGAGAAGCGGATTCTACAACATCTATATTCTTGATCAAATACTCAAGCTATATGACAAGGAAATCTATTCACTGAACAAGCTGATCGATGTTTTTCAGACACAATATGAAAAAGGCTATATCTCAAAAAAGGAGTTGCTCAGGCTGAAATCCGCCCTTTTTTCACTGGAGAACGAAAAACTTGGATATTCAACCCAGTTGATTGGTAATCTGGGCGATTTTAATGTATTGATGCACACTTCCAACATCAATTATGTACCTCTGGTGAATGAAGCCTCCCTGGGAAAAGACTCCCTGGATTCCCTGAAACTTCAGGTTTTGATTGATACGGCATTAGTCTACCGGCAGGACTTGAAGATGGCAAGGTCTGATCTGAAAATTAATGAATACAACCTGGCCTACCAGAAAGCTGTTGCGATTCCTGACCTGACCCTTTCCGGAGGCTGGGATAGGAATGGCAGTTTCATACACAATTACAACTTCATCGGGGTACAGATAGACCTGCCCTTCTTCAACCGTAACCAGGGAAACATAAAATCTGCCGCCTTTAATCTGGATGGAAGCAAGTACAAGTTGCAAAGCATGGAAGACCAAATGAGGACTGATGTGATAGGGGCATTCGCGACAGCCAGGCAAAACAATCAGCTTTTCCACAAATTCGACCAGAATTTCATGAAGGATCTCGATGAATTAAACAGGGAGATGCTGAAAAACTATGAAAAGAAGAACATCAGCCTGATCGAGTTTCTGGATTATTACGATGCCTACAAGGAGAATTGCGTGCAGTTCAACAACCTACTGTACAATAGGATCAATTCATTTGAAAATATCAATTACAGCGTTGGAAAAGATGTTATTTACACCAAATAGAACAAAATTTTGCACGATGAAATACCCATGAAAATATTTTCAAACCAACCGAAAATGAGAGTGTGGGTATTCCATGCGACCTTAAAAAAACAAATTATATACGCATGAAAAATATTATTCTTCTACTATTTCTATCACTTTTGGCAGGCTGCTTCAGCCATAAAACCAAAGGGTTGATACGGTAAATGTGAAACCGGTTTTCAATGAACTCAATCTGATTGGAAAGGTAACATTTGACCAGGAGAAGGTCGTGCGCATCTATCCGCTGGTAAGCGGTAATGTAACAGATGTAAAAGTTACCCTGGGTTCGCACGTCGAAAAAGGTCAGATTCTGGCTGTTATAAAAAGTTCTGAAATGGCAGGAGCCGAGAACGACCTGGTAACAGCCCGATCCAACCTCGCAATTGCAGAAAAAAATTTCTCGGCAGCTGCCGATATGAATAAAAGCGGTATACTTTCTGACAAAGAATATACTACTGCACAAAAGGAACTCGACAAAGCCAAATCAGAACTGGAAAGGGCAAGCACCGTATTGTCTATTTATGGAATTAATGCGCAACACGACTATCTGGTGAAAGCCCCGATTTCAGGATTTATCGTCGAAAAGTTTGTAAATACCAACATGCAGATCAGATCAGACAACAGCACCAGCCTGTTCACTATTTCAGACCTGAAGAAAGTTTGGGTGCTCGCAAATGTTTATGAGTCGGATATTTCCGGGGTGAAGGAAAATGAAAATGTCGAAATCACCACCATATCCTATCCCGATAAAAAATATACCGGGAAGATCGATAAAATTTATAACATGCTCGATCCTGACAACAAAACGATGAAGGTGCTGATCAAACTGAACAACGATGATTACAAGCTGAAACCGGAGATGTTTGCCAAAGTGATGGTTCATCAGATAACAGACAAACTGATGCTTGCAATCCCTTCAAACGCTGTCATCTTCGACCGGAACCAATATTGGGTGCTGGTCTTTAACGACAAGTGTGATATCCAGATCCGTAAGATTGATAAAGTGACTCAAAACAGCAGTTACACCTATGTGCGCAGCGGTATCAAAGAAGGGGACAAAGTGATAACAAATCGGCAATTGATTATTTACAATGCTATCACTCAATAAGTTTCAGGAAATATGTTGAGCAAAAAAGGACTTAAAAGGCCATTTTTTGATAACTAAAGTACATTTCTGTCAATAATCCATGCAAGAGTCCCATGAATAAATTCATCAAAAATATCATCGCCTTTTCACTTAGAAATAAGTTTATCATTTTTTTCAGTTTGGCAATTGTAGTTATTTGGGGCCTTCTTAGCTATCTGAAAACCCCGGTAGAGGCATTTCCTGACGTAACCAATACGCAGATTTCTATAATTACCCAATGGCCCGGTCGTAGTGCCGAAGAGATCGAGCGATACGTAACGATCCCCATCGAAATAGAAATGAATTCCGTTCAGAGAAAGATCGATGTCCGATCCTCAACCCTATTTGGTTTATCGGTTGTAAAAGTCATTTTCGATGATGATGTGGACGATGCATTTGCACGGCAACAGGTGAACAATCTCCTTTCGGGGGTTGACCTGCCTGAAGGGGTAAAACCGGATGTCGAGCCGCCCGATGGCCCCACCGGGGAAATATTCAGGTATACCTTGAAAAGTAACTCAAGGACAGTAAGGGAGCTGAAGACCATTCAGGATTGGGTGGTTGAACGACAAATCAAATCGGTTCAGGGAGTCGCCGATGTAGTTAGTTTCGGCGGTGAGGTTAAAACTTACGAGATTCAGGTCGATCCCAATCTTTTGGCCAAATACAATATCACCCCATTGGAGATTTATCAGGCAGTCAACAGGAGCAATATCAATGTTGGCGGGGATGTCATTGAACACAATTCCCAGGCATACGTGGTGAGGGGAATCGGTATTCTGGATAAATTTTACGAAATTGGGGATATCATCATCAAAAACGTCCAGGGCAGTCCGATTCTCATTAAGAACGTGGCTGAGGTGAAAGAGTCCTCCCTTCCAAGGCTGGGACAGGTCGGAAGGGACGACCAACCCGATGTGGTTGAAGGGATCATCGTGATGCGGAAAGGACAGAATCCGAGCGAAGTAATCGGCAAAGTCAAAGAAAAAATTGAAGACCTGAATACAAAGATCCTTCCCTCCGATGTAAAGCTGGATACTTTTTATGATCGGGAAGATCTGATCGATTATTCAACCAATACCGTACTTCACAACCTACTGGAAGGGATTATACTTGTGACTGTCATTGTATTTCTGTTCATGGCGGATTGGCGAACCACAGTAATTGTATCCCTAATTATTCCGCTTTCCCTGCTCTTTGCCTTCATCTGCCTGAGATTCAAAGGAATGTCAGCCAATTTATTGTCAATGGGCGCCATAGATTTTGGGATTATCATCGATGGTGCTGTGGTGATGGTAGAGGGAATTTTTGTCACGCTCGACAAGAAAGCCAAAGATATTGGCATGGATAAATTCAACCGACTTTCCAAGCTTGGACTGATCAAGGAGACAGGAACTGAAATGGGTAAATCCATATTTATTTCCAAACTAATCATTATTACCGCCCTTTTGCCCATATTTTCATTTCAGAAAGTTGAAGGTAAAATGTTCTCTCCACTGGCCTTCACACTAGGATTTGCCTTGCTGGGGGCATTGATTTTTGCCCTAACCTTTGCACCGGTAATGGCCAGCCTTCTGTTCAAAAAGAACGTAAGGGAAAAACACAATCCTTTCCTTGCCTTCATCACCAAATATACAACCTCCTTCTTCGAAAGGACATACCGTAACAAGAGGATCAGCCTTACAATTGCCGGACTGATTCTTGTTTTTAGTATTTTTTCTTATCAGTTCCTGGGCAATGAATTTCTACCCCAGTTGAACGAAGGGGCCATTTACGTCAGGGCTTCTTTGCCGATGAGCATCTCCCTGAACGAATCGGTTAAAATATCGGAGGATATGAGGCATATACTGAAATCCTTCCCTGAGGTCAAACAGGTGATGTCACAAACCGGCAGGCCCAATGACGGGACAGATGCAACGGGTTTTTACAACGTTGAGTTCCATGTTGATATCAACCATACCAAAGCGATGGATAGGAAAGAGAACCGTGACGATTTAATTGTCCGTATGACGCAAAAATTATCCAAATATCCCGGCATTGTCTTCAACTTTTCACAGCCTATTCAGGACAATGTTGAAGAGGCTGTCTCCGGGGTAAAAGGTTCGCTTGCCGTCAAAATCTATGGGGATAACTTGGAATACCTTGAATCCAAGGCAGATAGTATTTATCAAATCATGAAAGATATCCGTGGCGTTGAAGATTTGGGGGTCATTAAGAATATCGGTCAACCCGAATTCCGAATTGAACTGGATGAAACCAAAATGGCCTTGTACAATGTCGCTACTGCGGATTGTAACGCGGTAATTGAAATGGCCATTGGTGGAAAAGCCGCCTCTTCCTTTTATGAGGGATATAAAAAATTCGACATTCGCATCAGGTATGCACCCGAGCACCGTGTGACAGAAGAAGAGATTGGTAACCTGATGGTTCCAACTTTATCCGGAACCCAGATACCAATCAAGGAAATTGCGAATATTCGGAAAGTGATCGGCCCAATCCTTATCTTCAGGGACAACAACATGCGGTTTATTGCACTAAAATTCTCGGCCCGTGGGCGGGATATGGGCTCAACCATAGAAGAAGCGCAAAAAAAAGTAGGCAAGGCCATCACCCTGCCCAAAGGATACTCCATCTCCTGGGAGGGTGACTTTGAAAATCTCCAGCGTGCATCCAAACAGTTGAAAATAGTGGTACCCATTAGTTTAGTGCTGATCTTTTTTATCCTCTTCATTTTATTCGGAAGTGTGATCGATGCAAGTCTGATCCTGTTGAATGTGCCATTTGCCATTATTGGTGGAATTTTTGCCCTGCACCTGACTGGAATGAACTTTGGTATTTCAGCTGGGATTGGGTTTATAGCGCTCTTCGGCATCTGTATTCAGAACAATGTGATATTGCTTTCCAAGTTCAAAAAGAACCTTCACGAAAGGATGCATCTCGATCATGCCATTCATGCCGGTGTGATCGCGCGGATACGCCCCGTCGTGATGACGGCGACACTTGCGGCCATTGGTTTACTACCGGCAGCGATGTCTACCGGTATCGGATCTGAATCCTCCAGGCCTCTGGCCATTGTCGTTATTGGCGGACTAGTTACAGCTACCATTCTGACACTTTTCATATTCCCTATTATTTTTAAAGTTGTTTATAAACTGAAATTAAGGGAATTGAACGATTAATTTTAGTGCAATAAAAGAGGTAGAAATTGTATTTGATGCACTATTTTTAGTCTGGAAATCTCACTTTCATATTATACCGACTGCGTTGAAATTAAAATACTTGTTGATTACGCTCTTCTTCCTTGTCTGTTCTTCGTCATCAAAGGCACAGCAACTTCAAACAGATAAGGATTTATACTTTACCGGCAAGGAAATCCACACTGTCCTTTTCTTCACGGAGGGATGGGAATTTTCACTTCCAGTGCTTCAGCTGGGCAGCAGCCAGCACCTGGTATGCAAATTCGATCATTTATCAAGAGAGGCACGGAATTACCACTACACCATTGCGCAATGCGATGCGGAGTGGAATCCTTCGCGGCTGGCTACTTCAGAATACATGGAGGGATTTCAGGAAAATTCTGTCAACGATTATGCTTTCTCCATCAATACGACCATTCCATTTGTCAATTACAGGATTATTCTGCCCAATGACCAGGTAAAAATACTACTGTCAGGCAATTATCTGCTGAAAGTATGGGAAGATGGTAACAAGGAGAATCCGGTTATGATCCGTCCGTTTTATGTAACCGAAACCTTGGCAGAACTAACGGGTGAAGTGCAGAAAGCATCTTTCGAAGGATACAACGGACCCAGCCAGCAGATCGCATTTGCAGTGAACTACCAAAAATTGAATGTGACAGATCCTTTGAATGAGATCAGGACCGTGGTGATGCAAAACGGAAGAAGGGACAATCTGCTGTTCATTACAAAACCAACATTTATCAGGCAAAACCAGTTGCTGTATGAAGGGAAAAATAGTCTTTTCAAAGGAGGGAACGAATTCAGGAATTTCAACGCCAAGAATCTGCAGACCAATGGGATGGGCATTCGTGCCATTGAATACCAGGATCCCTGGTATCACCTTTTTCTGGAGAAAGATCTCTCAGCACGCACCGAAATCTACTCGTCGCGGGGGGATCTGAATGGCAACTTCCTGGTAAAAAATGATCGTGTAAGTGACAGCGACCTCGAATCAGATTACGTCTATGTACATTTCACGCTGCAACCTCCGGATTTGGTGACCAATGATCTGATTTATGTTTTCGGGGCGCTTACCGATTGGAAATGCCTGCCTGCCAATCAGATGATCTATCAACCCGATACCAAATTGTATGAAGCCACACTCTTGCTGAAACAGGGATTTTATGATTACCAGTATGCCCTCGTCGATACGGAAAAGAAGAGTGTTGATGTCACCTTTCTGGAAGGTAGTCATGTGGAAACGGAAAACGACTACCACCTTTTCGTTTACTATCGTGGATTTTCTTCCAGATATGACCGGCTGATTGGTTATAGGGTAATTAATTCAGTTAAAAGATAATCTGAAGAGACTTCTTTTCAATTTCCAACCCTGTTCGCCAGAAATCCCTGAATAAATTTTGTCTGGTTGAAAGTCGTATTGAGATTCCTGTTTACAATAAATTTATTTTCGATGGATTCAGCTTTGCAAAAATTATTCAGACTGGCTATACTCATTGGTTTCCGAAGATTTTTGTACTTACATTCTATCGCCAATACTTCTTTCAGCTGATTCATAACAAAATCAACTTCAGTCCCGTCTGTCGTTCTGTAAAATTGCAGGGTCCCCCCCGGCTTCTTGTTTCTCCAGAGTTCAAGCATCACAAAGTTTTCGAATATTGGGCCATTGTCGTTACGGAAAGTTAATTCTTTAAAATTACCATCCAGAATGTTTCTAAGTCCCAATTCAATCATTTTGATGATGTACATCTGCTCCAACAAAAAAAGATATTCTTCGCACTTTTTATAGGTGAGGCCGGTTTGCCGGCTGATTTCATTGATATTGACCAGATTTCCGATTTGCGAAGCGAGTAACCTCAGCAGTTTGTTGAAACCAACAAAATCCTGGTTGGCCACATAGCTTCTCACATCGCGCAAAAGGTATGTTTTGTAAATATCATCCAGTATCTCAATTTTTTCATCCGGATTAATGGTGAGCGCCGTGCGCGGAAGTCCTCCATAAAGCAGGTATTCTGACAGCGCTTCTTCGATGGAGGCTGTCAGGGCGGATGTCTCCGTATCGCTGCCAAATGATTGGTACAATTTGTGTAAGCTCCCGTCCCTGAACAACAGGTATTCATCGAACGAAAGGGAAAGTACTTCGATGGTTCTCACCCTTCCCGCCAATGATTCTTCAATCTGCTGCAAAATATCAAGGCTCGAACTTCCAGAGCAGAGAATTTTCAATTGCGGATGCTTATCGGTAAGCAGTTTCAGCATTGTCGAGATTCCATCGATGTATTGAAATTCATCCAGCAACAGGTAGCCATCCAGTTTTTCATCCAGATATACTCTCAAATATTGTTCGATATCTGACAATCGTTGGAAAAGCTCGGCTATTTCAGGATCCTGCCCGTTCAGAAAAAGATCTTTTCTATCCCATTTACAGCTCTTCATGATACTGGTTTTGCCGACCTGACGTGCCCCTATCAACACAACAATTTGGACAATTTTGAATCCGGCAACAATCTTTTTCAGGTATATATCTCTTATTAACATGATAAATAGACTTTTAGAGTACACAAATATCGCAAATATTTCTGAAAATAAAAATTATTTTCGGTTATTTCTACACATATTACGAAAATATCGCTACTTTTTTGTCTATTTGAACAATATTATTGCCATATTTTTGTCAATATAAATGAAAAAAACAGCGATAATTTTACCTAAATAGATAAAATTATCGGTTTTAGGATTCTAGAGATGGGAAGAAATAAATTAAGAGACTGTTTAGAATTTGCTTTTTTGTCCCGTTAGGGCAATGCGAAATCTTGTTTACTCCTCCCAATTTTCCACAGAATCATTTCTTATCGAACTTACTTGCAATTGTACTGTTTCTGACTTGCAGCTGTTTGGCAAATGCCCAATCGCTCGATTTCTACCTGAAAAAGGGACTCGAAAACAGTCCGCTTCTCAAAGAGTTCAACAACCAATTGCTCTCGGGTACCCTCGACAGTTTGTTAACCAGCGCCACCTACAAACCACAGATAAATCAGGTTTCGCAAGCCCTGTACGCACCTGCCGGCAAAAATATAGGTTATGAAGAAGCCATCACCAATGGGGGCAATTTTTCTGCCCTTGTCAATCTGGTGCAACCGCTGCTCAACAAACGGATCAAAGAGAGCCAATTCAGGGATATTTCCCTTTCCAATCAGGCCATTGGAGTTAATGCAAAGTTAACCGAAACGGATCTCAAACTCGGAATAACTGCACAGTATCTTACTGCATATGCTGACTACCGGCAAATTCAATTTATTCAATCAACCCTAAATCTGCTCAAAGAGGAGCAGGAGATTTTGAAATCGTTGGTGGATCAGGGAATCTATCTCCAGACTGACCGAATGAACATGGCGCTCGCTATCACCACCCAGGAGATTGCCATCAAGCAGGGTATGATCCAGTATAGACTCTCCTGCAATGATGAAATTCCGAATTGACAGTTTGAAAAACATCAACAGCAGGCATTTGATTGACCTGAACTACCGTCCTAAACTGAATGTTGTTGCTGACGCCGGATTTTTGGCCTTCTCGCCTGAAAACATTCCACATAATTTCGGCACGAGTTTCGGATTAAACTTTGCGCTCCCCATCTACGACGGCAAACAACGCAAATTACTGCAAAACAAAACATTGCTAACTGAAAGCAGCAGATTGGGTTACCGACATTTCTACTCCTCTCAATACCTGCAGCGCCTAAGCCAGCTTACGGAACAGTTAAAACTTACGGATGATCTGATTTTGGGAATAAGAAGTCAGCTGTCTGAGCAGGAAAAACTTATTGCAATATACAAAGTGGAGATTACCAGGGGGCTGGTTCGGTTCATCGATTTCCTGGCCACCGTCAACAATTATACCCTGGCAAAAAATAACCTGACCATTTCCGAAATGAACAGGCTTCAAATCATCAATCAAATGAATTACCTGAAATGAGAACAATTCCGGTCATTGCCAATGCTGCTATTTTGCTCGTCCTTTTAAGTTGTAACACAACCAGCAAGCCAAAGGAGGAGGCAACCCCAAAAGTTTCGACTCCGGTGACTGTGTCAACTGTTACAGTGGGTTCCATTAGCAGGGTGATTCACCTCACCGCGTCATCCTCCTATCTGAAGAAAAACATGGTTCGCTCTGTTTCAGGAGGGTACATCACCAAATCATCCTGCTTCATTGGCGAGTTTGTCAATGCCGGAAGCAGCCTGTTTTCAATCAAAACCAAAGAGGCTGAAGCGCTTGACCATTATGCAAAGAACAATCCTGAATTTGCTTTCAACGGTGAAATGATTATCAAGGCGCCCACCTCCGGGATTGTCACCGAGGTAACTAAACAAGCCAACGACTATGTCGCCGATGGGGATCAGCTCTGCATCATCGCCGAACAAAACAGTCTTGTCTTTTTGCTGAATGTTCCGTTTGAGCAGAACCGATATGCTACCATCGGAACCCATTGTTCTATCCTTCTACCCGATTCGACCCGGCTTCAGGGTACCATCACCTCCAAACTTTCGGCAATTGACCAGGTATCACAAACCCAGAGTTTTGTTGTGAAAGCAAATACAAGTTTGCGTTTACCTGAGAATCTTCTTGCCTCGGTTGAACTGATAGAAAGTACGAAGGAGAACACCCAGATTGCGGACAAGAAATGTATACTGACAGATGAAACCATGGAAAATTTCTGGGTAATGAAGCTTATCAATGACTCAACTGCCGTGAAGGTGTTGCTTAAACCTGGAATTGTAACCGATACCCAAATCGAAATCATTTCACCTCTCTTCGGCAAAGATGATCGCTTAATCAACTCAGGGCATTATGGATTAGCCGATACCGCAATGGTTAACATCATTCATCCAAAACCATGAAGAGCTTTTTTGTCTCCCATAAAAACCCGGTCGCCGTTGTACTTTTCATCATACTCGCCGCGGGTATCTTCTCGTACAACCAGATGCAGTCGTCGCTCTTTCCGGAGATTACCTTCCCCAAAATAAAGGTGATCGCCGACAACGGATTGCAACCCGTTAGCAAGATGATGATTACGGTTACCAAACCGCTGGAAAATGCCATCAAAAGAGTGCCCGGACTAAAAACCGTCCGAAGTATCACCAGCCGTGGAAGTTGTGAGATCTCGGCATTCATGAACTGGAAGGAGGATATCGATTTGTGCAAGCAACAGGTTGAGTCGGCTATCAATGAAATAAAGGATGAGCTTCCTCCCGGAACCTCCATTACCGTCGAGAAAATGAACCCTTCGATCCTCCCCGTAATTGGATATGTAATCGAGGGTCAAGGCAGGAGCAGTATTGATATCAACCGCATCGCCAATTACATTGTGAAACCGGTTTTATCGCAGGTTGCCGGAGTCTCAGAAGTTCGGGTTATCGGTGGAAAAACCAAAGAGTTTCATATTGAATTACTGCCGCAAAAGATGAGTATCCTGGGAATCACCCCTGCCATGATCTCCAATGCGCTCAGCCAGTCCAACTTCATCAGCAGCAACGGCTACCTCAACGATTACAACAGGATGTACCTGACCGTTACAGATGCCAATGTCAAAAATCTGGATGAACTTAAAAAATTGGTCATCAGCAACAGTGGGAAAAGGGTGCTCTGTTTGCAGGATATTGCCAACATCAAAATTGCCGAGCAAACCGAATATGTCAGGGTCAATGCAAACGGGAAAAATGCCGTTCTCATTGCGGTTTTGAAGCAACCTACAGCAAACCTGATTGACATTACCGATGGCGTCACCAAAAAAGTAGAAGAGCTTAACAAGACCATTCTGCCACATGGTGTAAACCTTGCTCCCTATTACGTGCAGGCCGATTTTGTCCACGAGAGTATTCGCAGTGTCAGCGATAGTTTATGGATTGGCATCATCCTGGCCATATTTGTTTCTGTTATTTTTCTGCGCTCCTTTAAGTCGAGCGCCGTCATTATGATTACCATTCCGCTAACCATTTCGCTGACACTGGTTACAATTTATATTATTGGGTACAATTTCAACATCATGACCCTGGGTGCCATTGCCGCCTCCATCGGACTGATCATTGATGATGCCATCGTGGTGGTTGAACAAATCCACCGAACCCATGAAGAGCACCCCGAAACGCCAACCAAGGCATTGTTGTCCAAATCGGTAGGCTTTCTGTTGCCTGCCATGATTGGATCTTCCATCAGTACCATCGTCATCTTTTTACCTTTTATTCTGCTCAGCGGGGTGGCTGGAGCCTACTTCAAGATATTGGCCAACACCATGATGATCACGCTAATATGCTCATTTTTCATTACCTGGATCGGACTTCCTGTTATTTATCTTTTCCTTTCGGGAAACCGCGATAGGGAGAAAGTACCCGTTGATATCAACCTGAACAGACATGGCCGGTGGATCTCCTTCTTTGTTCACAGGCCCGGCATCAGTTTCCTGATGATCGTCATCCTGATCGGATCGGTATATTTTATCTCCAGTCGTTTGGAGACCGGTTTTCTCCCAGAAATGGACGAAGGGAGTATTGTGCTGGACTACACTTCACCGCCCGGGACTTCACTGCAGGAGACCGACCGGATCTTACGCGAAGTGGAAAAGCTATTCCCTTCTGTTCCTGAAATTGAGACCTATTCCAGAAGAACCGGAACGCAGATGGGGTTCTTCATCACCGAACCGAACTATGGGGATTACCTCATTCAACTCCGGAAAGACCGGACCCGCAGCACCGAAGAGGTAATCGACGAGATCCGAAGAAAAGTTCAATCGACCCAACCCGCGTTGAAGATCGATTTCGGTCAGGTGATCGGCGATATGCTGGGCGACCTGATGAGCTCGACAAAGCCTGTCGAGATAAAGATCTATGGCGACAATGCTGATGTCCTACATGGGATAGCCAAAGAAGTTGCCGCGGTCGCAAATGAGGTGAAAGGTACTGCCGATGTTTTTAACGGGATAACAGTAGCTGGTCCATCCCTGACCATTGAGCCCAACAACATGAAACTTGCACAATTTGGGATTACCCCGGCCGATTTTCAATCCCAGATGCAAACACAACTGGAGGGAACAATCATCGGAAATATCTTCGAAAAGGAGCAAAAAACCGCCATCAGGATGATCTATCCGCAGGCGGTGAATACAACCTTCGACAGAATGAAAAGCGGATCAATTTTCCAGCCAAACGGCAAATTACAGCCAATTTCACAACTGGCCAAAATCACTCCCGAACCGGGCAGTTCGGAGATCGACCGGGAGAACCTGCAAAGTATGATCCCTGTCACTGCCCGCCTGAACAACCGTGATTTAGGAAGTGTCATGGCTGACTTGCAAACCGGAATTCAATCCAAAATTAATCTTCCGCAGGGTTACCACATCAGTTATGGAGGAGCCTATGAAGAACAGCAGAAATCCTTTGATGAGCTGCTGATCATCCTGCTCTCAGCTGCATTGCTGGTATTTACGGTGATGATCTTCATGTTCAAGGATATCAAAGTCGCAATGCTGATCATCTTCCTTTCTGTCCTGGGGATCTCAGGAAGCATGATCGCGCTTTACGTGACCAGTACTCCACTGAATGTTGGAAGCTATACCGGCATTATCATGATCATCGGGATCATTGGCGAAAATGCCATCTTCACCTTTCTGCAATTTCACCAAACCCTCGAGACCAGTACAACCGATGATGCCATCATCTATGCCATCTCCACGCGACTTAGGCCGAAACTAATGACAGCCCTTGGAGCCATCATCGCACTCTCCCCAATTGCCCTGGGAATTGGAACCGGAGCACAACTTCATCAGCCACTGGCTATCGCTGTCATCGGAGGATTTGTGGTAGCATTGCCTTTGCTTTTGATTATTTATCCATCCATGCTGAGATTGATTTTCAGAAACCATAAAGTTCCATTAAACTAACGGTAATCATAAATGTCAAATTACCGCTTTAAAGCCAACAATGGCATTAATTAGAGATTTTTAAAAAATAAAAATTTAACACAATGGACTCTAAGTCAACACACAAAGGTCACAAATTACGATAATTTAAACTTTGTGTCCTTCGTGCATCCTTAGCGCCCTTTGTGGTTAATTTTTTCATTATTCATATAATATCCACAAAATGAACAAGTTATTCGTTTTGATCTGCACCGCGGCTCTGCTCTGCAGCGGTATCTTGGTAAGCGCTCAGTCTAATTATAAGATTATTAACCAATTCCCTCTTCAAGGAGATGGTGGTTGGGATTACCTGTCGGTGGATGAAGCGGCCGGTCGTTTGTATGTCTCTCACGCAACAATGGCGCTGGTTGTCGATCTCAAAACCGGCAAACAAATCGGCAAAATTGCCGACACCAACGGGATTCACGGCATCGCTGCGGTACCCGCTCTCAACAAGGGATTCACCAGCAACGGGCGCGATAGCTCAGTCACAGTCTTCGATCTGAAAACCCTGGAAGTTACAGGTAAAATCAAGGGAACAGGGAAAAACCCTGATGCCTTATTGTACGACTCATTTTCACAAAAACTATTCACTTTCAATGGAGGAAGCGCCACTGCCACTGTTATTGATCCAAAAGAGAATAAAATCATAGCCACCATCCGGCTCGACGGGAAACCTGAATTTCCGGCCAGCGACGGGAAAGGGAAGATTTTTGTCAATATTGAAGACAAAAGTGAAATCAGCGAGATCAATGCCACCACGCTGAAAGTGGACAGGAGCTGGTCCATCTCACCAGGAGAGGAACCAAGCGGACTCGCCCTCGACAATGAAACACACAGGCTTTTCAGTGTCTGCAGCAATAAATTGATGGTGGTTTCTGATGTAGTAGCCGGGAAAGTGATCACCACACTTCCTATCGGTGACCGATGTGACGGTGTAGCATTCGATCCGGGACTAAAACGGGCATACAGCTCCAATGGGGAGGGAACCATTACGGTAGTGCAGGAGATTGACAAGGATCATTTCAAGGTATTGGAGAATATTGTCACTCAAAAAGGAGCCCGCACCATTGCGGTGGATAAAACTACCCACCATCTTTACCTGCCAACCGCTGAATTTGGTCCGCAACAGGAGGGAAACCGTCGCCCGGCCATGCTTCCCGGAACTTTCAAGATTTTGGAGGTTGCTCCGGTGAAATAGTAAGCTCCTTTGTGTTCCCTTTGTGCATTTCTTTGAGACCTTCGTGGTAAAATTTTTAAAACTTCACCACAATGATCCCAAAGCATATCACTAAGGGCCCAAAGGGGGTAAAAATCAAAGATTTAACGAAAATATCCTAACTTATCACCACTTTTCGTCTCCGAAATGTGCGAAAAATTCATTGTTTACAATATTTGCTTAACATATTTTCAATATAAATATTTTATATCAGTCTCTATATCAAATATTTATATTTCTACTATTTATACAGTCTAAATAAAAATAACAAGCCTAAAAACACAAACCTGCTGCAAAATAATACGTATTAAATTCTGATAATACTTTTCAGTAACCAATTAAAATTTAATGCGATGAAAAGAAAATACCAAATTACTGCACTATTTGTGTTGCTTGTGACAGGATTTTTGCTCTCCAATTGCAAGAAATCGGAAACAGTTGATCCGTTTGAAATCAAACTCGCGAACTCTTCAACGCTTGGCAGTTACCTGACAGATAAAGCCGGGAATACTTTGTACTTTTTTGCGAATGATGCCAATGGGCTTAACAATTGCACCGGAGGATGCACGACAGCCTGGCCCATTTTTACCGTTGCTATGTTGACTATGGACAAACTGGCTCCGGGCCTGACTTATGCTGATTTTGGTACGATCAATGTCGGGACAGGAAATCAGGTTACTTACAAAGGATGGCCACTCTATTATTATGCCCCTGGTGGCGTTCGCGAGCAATCCAAAGTAACTTCCGGTGAGGGGGTGAACAAGTTATGGTTTGTTGCAAAACCCGACTATACCATCATGTTGGCTAATGCCCAGCTGGTTGGTGCCGATGGCAAAAACTACATTGTATCCGCTACCAATGTTTACTCTGAAGGGATTGGGAAAACTACCTATTTCACTGATGTAAATGGCCGTACGCTTTATGCTTTCGCAAAAGACAGTTCCAATTTAAACAAATACACGAAGGCGGACCTTTCCAACAACGGAGTATGGCCGATCTATGAAACAAACAAAATTGTTGCGCCCTCGGTTCTGGATAAATCGCTGTTTGGCAGCATTACCGTTTATGGAAAGAATCAGCCTACCTACAAAGGGTGGCCCATGTATTATTATGGTCCGGATATGGATGCCACAGGATTGTTCAGAGGTAATAACAAGGGCGTCAGTGTTCCTAGACCAAATGTTTGGCCGGTACTTTTAATGGATTCTCCCTCTGCGCCGAGGAAGTAAATAACTTTAAATGGTTATAAAACACGAAAAGAGGCTTTGAAAGGCCTCTTTTCGTGTTTTATAACCATTTAAGTTGTAATTTTAACCACAATATGATGCCGTAAAAAATCCTGCAGAATGAGCCGCTGTTCTTCCAGACCGTTGAATATTTTATATGCTCAAATATTTTCATTACCAAATACAACTGTTTTTTCCCTTTTATTTTTTTGTACATTTATTGACTGCGTTGCATCTGTTCAGCCATCTGACACACTGAAGGTCAATAAGAACTTTATTCTCACTGGTTATTCCCAATTTGGTTCGGTAATGGCCACCAACCCGTTTCTTAAACCGACGGATCCAATTCTTGACCGTGATTATGATTTTTTAGCGCTCTCTTTTCAATTTCAAAAGCAAACTACCGGAAAGAGCATCTGGGAGAAGAACTATGGCTATCCATCCTATGGTGTGGGCATCTATTCTGCTACCTTCTTTAATACAAGCAAATTAGGAACACCCATTGCTGCCTATGCCCTGTTTAAGGCGCCATTTAAGCGCTGGAACAGGTTAAGTTTTAACTACGAAGGGGGGTTCGGACTTACTTTCAACTGGGAAGGATACAATCCATCTGAAAACAGCTATAACATCTCCATGGGAGCCGACCAAAGCGTATTTATAGACCTCGGGACCAGCCTTACCTATGCTCTAAACAGCTTTTTTGACATTGGTTTGGGATACAGCTTTACCCATTTCTCGAACGGGGCTTTGAAGAGTCCCAATTACGGACTAAATACTTTCGCACCCAAAGTCAGCTTGAGTTACCATCCAAACCGTTTCGTTTCACCTGCGGTCAAGGAGACACTTCCTGCCTTCCGACAGAAAACTTATCTTGATTTCTCACTCTACGGTGGAGTTAAAAATGTACTTTACATGGGTAGCAAGCCCGATTCTACCGCCAATTACGAGGGGGCATATTATTCTGTTTATGGATTCAATACATTGCTAAGCCGTCAGGTAACCTACAAGTCTAAGATTGGGATTGGCCTCTCTCTGGGTTACGATGGCTCAAACAACTCAGCGATATTTGTTAAAGGCCCGAAACCGGAAGCCGGCGGTAAAGGTTCCTGGGGGAACAATCTCAATTTGAGCATCTATCCTTCCTACGAACTGGTCATTCATCATCTTTCGGTTGTCATTCAACCGGGCTTTTATCTCTTCAGAAAAACTACTGTTAACAATAAGCCACCGACCTACCAAAGGCTGGGTTTGCGGTACCAGTTAAGCAAAAGAATATTTGCAGGAATCTGTCTGCGGGCATACAATTACCATGTTTCTGATTTCATCGAATGGAGTGCAGGCTACCGGATCAATCTTTCTTCCGAATGAATTAAGTTAGACATTAATCCAATTGGCAAAGTTGACTCCTTTTCACATATACCTGTTTATCATCTCTATCAATTCCCTCTTTTTAATTGGTTTGGTGAGAAAATCAGCACATCCGGCCTCCAAAGCGCTCTCCTTTTCTTCGGGCATCGAATATGCAGTTTGGGCAATAATTGGAATATCCGGAAATTGTTGTTTCAGTATTTTTGTGGCTTCGATCCCACCCATAACCGGCATCTTCAGATCCATTAAAATAAGGTTGTAGCTGTTCTTTAGTGCCAATTCAACTGCTTCTTTTCCGTTGGTGGCGCGATCAATTCTTTTCACTTTATCTTTTAGCAGAATCTCGATATACTGATAACTGACCCGTTCGTCTTCGGCAACGAGAATTGTAAAATTCTTCAATTGTTTTTGTTCCGTTTGGAGCAATGGTTTCTCAGATTTCATCTTATCAGATTTTTCAAGGGGAATGGAGAAAAAAAAGCGCGAGCCTTTGTTTGGCTCGGAACTTACGCCAATCACTCCACCCATCAATTCGACCAACTCTTTTGCAATGCTCAACCCCAATCCGGTTCCTTCTATAGAGGAAGATATTGCTTGTTCGCAACGATAGAAAGACTCGAAAATTTTTTGCTGTTCTTTTTTGGGAATACCAATTCCGGTGTCTGTCACATAGAATTCGACAAATCCGTCTTGCAGCTCAAACCCAAGCACCACGCTACCTTCCAGGGTATATTTCACGGCGTTGGCGACAAAATTTGTCATTACCTGTCTGATTTTGCCTGCGTCAGATAGCATGACGAGGTCTTCGTACTGCCAGGGGACACTTATTGCAATGTCAAGTTCTTTTTTTAAATGGGAGAGGTTAAACATCCGGTAAACATCAGTGACCAACTCTGTAGGTTTAAATCTGATGTTATTGACGTGCATTTTTTCGATTTCCAGCCGCGACAGATGTAATACATCATCTATCAGCGAGAGCAATTGCTTCGAACATTTCTGAATAATGCTAGCAAACTGCCTTTTTTCATCCCCTTCAGCCTCCATCAACAAGTCGGAGAAACCCATGATGGCATTTATCGGGGTCCGTATTTCGTGGCTCATGCTGACAAGAAATGCTGGTTTTAAGCGGTTGCTCTCTTCAGCTTTTACTTTGGCCGCTTTAAGCTCTAGTTCATGCTGATTACGTTCGATGATATCCAAGTTCCCGTTCAGAAAAAGTATATTCCCTTGTTCATCAACTATATCCATTCCCAACAAGATAGATTGCAAAATCAAATTGATTAATTCATTGCTTTCCTTTAAAGTTTGGTTGGACAGGACCAGCTCATTCGCGCTCTTTTCCAATTTCGGAGAATCTCTAAGAATTTGCCGCTTTCCCCGGTAGGATTCCACTTCAGGTTTCATGTTTTTCACTTTTGAAAATATTTACATCTTCTGCTCCTTTTTGAGTATAATGATTAGGTTAGGACTAAATTTCTTAAAATGTGAAGTATAAAACTGTACCGCTATTCAAAACCTAAAAATCAGGTTTCTCAATAATTCTCTTATTTACTCTTATGTTGTTTTTTGGATTGGTCAATAATTTTTCTCTATTCTCAACTATCTTTTCGATAGCTGCCACAACATCAGGAAAACGTTTACTAGTCGGTCTCAAAAAACTCATATAAGCATTATGGGTTTTGATCCCCAAAATCCTACCAACGAGCCCCCAATCCCCTATTTGTATTTTTTTTCGTAGTTCTTCCCTTTTTGGCATTTCTTGTTGTATTTTTGTGAAAAGCTTTTCACAAATATATTATCATATGATGATATATGCAAGTGAATTTAGAAAAAATATCATCAAATGACAATAAATAATAGAATAGAATTAATAATCAATTCATTAGAATTAAATAATAATTCTTTTAGCATGCGTATTGGTGTCAATTCTACCGTTATCCACAACATCGTAAAGGGTAGAAATGCCCCAAGTTACGACGTTTTACTAAAGATACTGTCGTCATTTGATAACATAAGTGCAGACTGGCTTATAACTGAAAAAGGGGAAATGATTAACAATAGTAGAAAAATAGAATACACAAAATCCTCAACCGATCCAAATGTAAGTTTAGCTGAGCCATTAGAAAAGATTAAGAGGAAAGAAGATAACCTATCGGGACAAATACATTCTGTTGGAAATCAGTTATCTGATCCTTGCCCAAATTGTTCAACCCTGAAACATGCCCTGGAACAAACAGAAAGGGCGCTTAAACATGCGGAATCTGAGATTGAAGCAAGAAAAGAGACAATTTTACTACTTACTGACAAGATAAACGACCTTACTAAAAAATGACGGTGCCCATAATGATGGGTAAAAAAGAAAGGTGGCTTCTTAAAACTATACAACAAAAAACCCGCTTTTGAGAAGCGGGTTTTTTGTTGTATATATACTGAAGTTACTTAACCTCCTCAAAATCTACGTCGGTTACTTCACCATCTCCTTTGGATCCCTTTTGCTGTGAGGCCTGTGGTTCTCCGCCCTGCGGACCTGCCTGGGCCTGCGCATTGTACATCTCCTGAGAGGCAGCCTGGAATACAGTATTTAACTCGTTGGTTGCCGTATCTATTGCAGCAAAATCCTTATTTTTGTGTGCCTCTTTCAGATTGTTCAAAGCGGTCTCTATCGGTTCTTTCTTATCTGCCGGTAATTTATCGCCAAACTCTTTCATCTGTTTCTCCGTTTGGAAAATCAGTGAATCGGCATGGTTGAGTTTTTCGACCTGCTCCCTTGCCTGCTTGTCAGTCTCGGCATTGGCAGCAGCCTCCTCCTTCATCCGTTTGATTTCATCGTCGCTAAGACCTGACGAAGCTTCAATACGGATCGATTGCTCCTTGTTGGTAGCCTTATCTTTGGCAGTCACGTGCAGGATACCGTTTGCATCGATGTCGAAGGAAACCTCAATCTGAGGAATTCCGCGTTGTGCAGGTGGCAGACCGTCGAGATGGAATTTGCCAATTGTTTTATTTCCGGCAGCCATCGGACGTTCACCCTGAAGTACGTGAATTTCTACAGAAGGCTGATTGTCTGAGGCTGTTGTAAAAGTCTCTGATTTCTTGGTAGGAATGGTGGTATTGGACTCAATCAGTCTGGTCATCACACCGCCCATGGTTTCAATCCCCAGCGATAGCGGAGTAACATCCAGCAAGAGTACATCTTTCACTTCTCCGGTTAAGACTCCACCCTGAATGGCAGCGCCTACAGCAACTACTTCATCTGGGTTAACCCCTTTGGATGGTGTTTTACCGAAAAGTTTCTGTACTACATTCTGAATGGCAGGAATACGGGTCGAACCACCTACCAGGATCACTTCGTCTATATCACTGATTGTCAGTCCTGCATTTTTAAGAGCCTTGTTGCAAGGCTCAATCGTTGCATTAATCAATGAATCAGCAAGTTTCTCAAATTGCGCACGGGTCAGTTTCTTGACAAGGTGCTTTGGAATACCGTTTACCGGCATGATATAGGGGAGATTGATCTCCGTCTCGGTTGAACTTGATAGCTCAACTTTGGCTTTTTCGGCTGCTTCTTTCAAACGCTGCAATGCCATCGGGTCTTTGCGAAGGTCGATGCCTTCGTCCGACTTGAACTGTTCTGCCAGCCAGTCGATGATCACCTGGTCGAAGTCATCTCCTCCTAAGTGAGTATCTCCATCGGTTGATTTAACTTCGAAAACCCCCTCTCCCAATTCAAGGATTGAGATGTCAAAAGTACCGCCTCCAAGGTCGAAAACTGCAATCTTCATGTCCTTGTGCATCTTGTCGAGACCATAAGCCAGCGATGCAGCTGTTGGTTCGTTGATGATACGGCGTACTTTCAGTCCGGCAATTTCGCCGGCCTCTTTGGTAGCCTGACGCTGCGAGTCGTTAAAATAAGCCGGAACGGTGATAACGGCTTCTGTTACTTCCTGACCCAGGTAATCTTCGGCGGTCTTCTTCATCTTCTGAAGGATCATCGCGGAGATCTCCTGCGGGGAATAGAAGCGATCATCTATCTTTACACGAGGTGTATTGTTGTCACCCTGAATAACGGCAAAAGGAACCCTGCCAATCTCCTTGGCGACCTGATTGTAGGTCTCACCCATGAATCGTTTGATCGAAGAGATTGTCTTTGTTGGATTGGTGATGGCCTGCCTTTTGGCCGGATCACCAACTTGAGGGAGTTGTACGTTTGCCTTCACTATTGGGGATCACAACAGGTTCGTTGCCCTCCATGACGGCAACACATGAGTTGGTTGTCCCTAAGTCAATTCCAATAATTTTTCCCATTTTGTTCTATTTAAACTATTAATATTTTTTTCTTGTATTTCGATCTTATGACTAACGACAATCAATCTTTGTGCCAATCCTTCCAAAACCTGTTTTTAGGCGCTTTTGGGAACTGAATCTTCCGGTTCACAGAAAGTGCTGTCATATTTTGTGACAAAACGACAGAAAAACTTTGGAACGCTGGCATTTTTGGCACCACTTCCCATATCGCATTTCGATTAATTACAGCGTTCACCACAATAGACACATAGGTCACATTAGGTTCTATTGTGTTCTATGTGTCTATTGTGGTGAATATCAAAAAACCTGAACAAAAAATATCCCTGTTGATCCAACTTTATCAATAAATAATATCTTTGAAAGGAAATACTACAAACTATCATTAACATTTTAACCAAATGCAAAAAAAGATTCAAACGGCAAAGCAGGTCGAACGACTTGCATCACTTGATGTTTTACGTGGATTTGATATGCTCTGGATTATTGGCGGTGGCAGTCTGATTGTTGCCCTTTCAAAGGCCCTCGACTGGGGTTGGCTGAACGTTGTGGCCGAACAGATGGAACATGTCAGGTGGGATGGCTTTCATTTTGAAGACCTGATCTTCCCATTGTTCATGTTTATCTCCGGAGTTGCCATTCCTTATGCCATCACCTCCAAAATCGAGAAAGGCGCAGATAAATCACTCTTGTTCAGGAAGGCGGCAAAACGCGGGATCATCCTGATATTGTTGGGAATTATGTACAATGGAGCTCTGCAGCACGGTTTCTCTAACCCGCGCATTCCAAGTGTTCTGGGACAGATCGGATTCGCCTATTTCTTCGCTGCCACAATCGTGATCTACACGAAAAATATGAAATCGAGAATTATCTGGCTGGCAGGACTCCTTATTTCCATCGCAATTCTTCAACTTGCTGTTCCAGTTCCCGGACAGGGCGCGGGACTACTGGATCCGGTAAATGGTCCGGTAAATGGTATCAATGCCTGGCTCGACCGTTTGCTTATCCCCGGCAGGTTACACGGAACGACTTTTGATCCGGAAGGATTGCTTTGCTGCGTTTCTGCCATCTCTGTGACTTTGATGGGTGCACTGGCCGGCGGAATATTGCGCGACGGCACTCCGGCTTCCGGAAGAAAAGCTTCGATCCTTGCCGTCATTGGCGCGTGCCTGGTCGTGGTTGCCCTGACTCTTTCTACCTTCTATCCCATTATCAAAGCAGCCTGGACAGTCCCTTTCGACATGCTCACAGCAGGCATCAGTTTTATGCTTCTGGCTTTGTTCTATTATACCATCGATGTAAAAGATTGGGTTAACACCTGGGCATGGGGAATCGGTAAATACAAAATTCTCTTTTTCAAGGTGATCGGGATGAACTCTATCACCATCTACCTGGCAACCAGAATTTTTGATTTTCGCGATGCATCCTCATTCTTCCTTGGATTCCTTGAGCCTGCCCTGGGCAACTGGATCGTTATCCTCGGCGCAATCGCCCTCGAATGGATGTTCCTGCACTTCCTTTTCAAAAATAAGATTTTCCTGAAAGTGTAGAAGGAAGTTATGAGTTATGAGTTATGAGTTATAACAAAAAGTGCTGATATTTAGACTGTCAGCACTTTTTTCATTTCCACATTTTCACATTCTCATATTTTCACATTTACATTTGGTAACTTTGCATTTTCATCCAAAAAAAATTCGGAACCTATGTCAGTGCACAAAGAGATCAAAAGGGTAACTACCCATGTACTTTCGGAGATGAAACTGCAAGGGGAGAAAATTTCGATGCTTACCTCCTACGACTACAGCATGGCTAAACTGGTGGACCAGGCCGGAATTGATGTGATCCTTGTCGGGGATTCGGCCGCCAATGTCATGGCAGGTCACGAAACAACCCTCCCGATCACCCTGGATCAGATGATTTACCATGGGAAGTCGGTCGTCAAAGCAGTGACCCGCTGTCTGGTGGTGGTCGATATGCCATTCGGCACCTACCAGGGAAATTCGCTCGAAGCATTGAACTCTGCCATCAAAATCATGAAAATCACCCATGCCGATGCGGTTAAACTGGAAGGCGGCAGTGAAGTGATCGAATCGGTGCAACGCATCCTTTCGGCAGGTATTCCCGTGATGGGACACCTTGGCTTGATGCCGCAGTCGATCAACCGTTATGGTACCTATGTTGTCAGGGCCAAGGAGGAGGATGAGGCAAATAAGCTGCTGAAGGATGCGAAATTACTTGAAGAGGCCGGATGCTTTGCCATCGTTCTGGAGAAGATTCCGGCATCACTTGGCACGAAGGTCGCGAAAGAGTTAAAAATCCCAATCATAGGCATTGGCGCTGGCGGCGGAGTCGATGGACAAGTACTTGTAATCCACGACATGCTGGGCATTACCCAGGAGTTCTCACCAAGGTTTCTGCGCCGTTACCACAATCTGGCAGCCGAAATCAAAGGGGCCGTCGGCCATTATATCAAAGATGTGAAATCGAAGGATTTCCCGAATGAAAAGGAGCAGTACGAATGAAGCTAGAGATTTTGTTCGAGGATAATCACCTGATTGCCATCAACAAGCGCTGTGGGGACATCGTGCAGGGGGATAAGACGGGAGATAGCCCTATCGGTGATGAGATAAAAATCTACCTGAAAGAGAAATACCACAAACCCGGAAATGTCTTTCTGGGAGTGACCCACCGATTGGATCGGCCGACGAGTGGTGTTCTGCTTTTTGCCAGAACTTCCAAGTCACTTTCCAGGATGAATGAACTCTTCAAAAACGAAGGGGAGATCAGAAAAACTTATTGGGCAGTGGTTGATGTCAAACCGGACCCGGTTGAAGCCACCCTGGAGCACTGGCTGGTTCGCAATGAAAAACAGAACAAGTCTTTCGCTTACCGACAGGAGCAAAAAGAGTCCAAAAAAGCCTCCCTCACCTACCGATATATTGCCTCTTCCGATCGTTTTCACCTGTTGGAAATTGAACTTCATACTGGCAGGCATCACCAGATCAGGGCTCAGCTGGCCACCATCGGGCTTCATATCAAAGGCGATCTGAAATATGGATTCCCAAGATCCAACAAGGATGGTGGCATACACCTGCATGCCCGTACAATCCGGTTTGTCCATCCTGTCACCCTTGAACCTGTAACCATTACTGCACCTGTTCCGAACGACCCGGTCTGGAATTTTTTTGAGCAATTATAGGTGCAGGGTCTGAAGGATGCAGTATTACCGGGAAATACAGTTGCCCAGAAATTCGAAGCAACTTATCCCCGTATGATCCTTGATTATACAGGAAAATCAGGAAAAACTTCCACCAATATAGTCACGGGTCAGCTGATGCTTTGGATTTGTAAAGATTTCGGTTGCACTACCAAATTCAATCAGTTCGCCCATATACATGAATGCCACATAATCGGCTATTCGCCTCGCCTGCCTTAAAGTGTGCGTTACCAAAACGATGCTGTACTCTTTCTTCAGGGAGACGAAAAGTTGTTCAATTTTAGTAGTTGCAATGGGGTCAAGTGCGGAGGTTGCCTCATCTCCAAGAATGATTTCGGGTGAGACTGCCAGTCCCCGGGCCAGGCACAATCTCTGCTGCTGACCGATAGAAAGCCTGATAGCAGGAGACTTGAGCCGATCTTTTACCTCCTCCCACAAACCAACCGCCTCCAGCTGATTTTTAACAATTCCATATAGCTTTCGTTTGTCTCTGATCCCATGAATCCGAGGGCCATAGGCGACATTTTCAAAAATCGACATCGGCAATACGGTAGGGCGCTGCGCCAAAAGTCCCATCTTTTTCCGGATATGCGTAACCTCGACATTTTTCCCGTAAATATCTTCGTTGTCGACCAGCACGCTCCCTGTAATATTTATATCAGCATTGTCGTCGTGCAAACGGTTCAGTGACCGCAGCAAAGTGGTCTTCCCGCATCCCGATGGCCCGATGATACAGGTAATGCTCTTTTCAGGGATTTGAAGGTTAATGTCCTTCAGGATCTGTTTATCCTGAATTGATACATTCAGATCAATGACCCTCAACAGGGGAAAAGACAATTTGGTCAATTTTATAGGAGCACTTCTTTGGGGAACTGCGTCACTTTCTGTCCTAAACTGATAGCTGTAAAGATTGGTTTCCATGGGTGGTTTAAATTTTAGATCCGGACATTTTTCTGCTGATATATCTGGTGGTAAAGCTGAGGATCAGAATGATGATTGTTAGGATGAGCGCTGAAGAATAGGCCCTGTTTTGAACCTCTTCGACCGGGCTGCTTAACTGAAAAAATATGGCAAGCGGCAATGTTGCCGCCGGTTGCAAGAGGGAGGTCGGAATACTGTCCGTAAAACCGGCAGTGAGCATCACTGTGGCAGCATCACCAATGCCCCTGCCTACCGACAAGAGGATCGCGGTTGTTATGCCCGGCGTAATTTGCCTGGCTGCGATTTTAACCATCTCATAGCGCGTGGCGCCCAAAGAAAGGGTGGCTTCCAGTAATTCGCGCGGCACCTGACCTGCCACCTCATCGATGGATCGAACCATGATTGGCATGATCAGAAGCGAGACCGCAATGATCCCTCCAAGCAGGGATGCCTGAAGTCCGAGATACATCATGACCATAAAACCGAATGCCCCATACACAATGGAAGGGATACCAAACATGATATCAAAGGCAAACCGGATAATCCCAGAAGCCCTGGATTTCCTGTGCAAAATAAAATTGATATAGAGCGCCACTGGCAGGCTTAACAAGATGCTGATCACCACCGAACAGGTAATTAGCATCAGGGATCCCATGATGGCATTCAGTATCCCTCCCTCTTTCCCGAGATAGAAACCTCCCGAAGGGGTTTTGGTAACCATGTCCCAGTTGAGAGATGGCAAACCTTTGGAGATAATTTTCCACAGGATAAAACCAAGAATCAGCATGATGATAGCTGAAGCCAGTAGCATCAGTGCTTTCATGATTTGTTCTTCCAGTTTTCTCATAATTGATAACGTTGTGTGATATGGTTCAGAATCAGCCTGGAACCGGCATTAAACAAAATGATGATGACAAAGAGCAACAGTGCGGCAAACATCAACGCCGATTCGTAATTTGGAAGCGACATCATCTCCCCATAGTTGTTTGCAATTAGTGCCGGCAGGGGATAACAGGCGTCAAAAACCGACTTTGGAATCTCCGTAAAATTGCCGCATACCATCAATACGGCAATGGTTTCCCCAAAGGCCCTAGAGATAGCAAGAATGACAGCTGCCAGTACTCCTGGTAGGGATTTCAGCAACAATACCCGCTTAATGGTCTGCCATTTGGTAGCCCCAACCGAAAGCGAAACTTCTCTCAGCTCTTGTGGAACAGCCGCAAAGACTTCAATTATAATACTGATTATAAGTGGTATAATCATAATTGCCAAAACAATTCCTCCGGCGAGTACGCTATACCCTGTTGAAAAATCAACAAAATGCGGCGCCAAATGATCTGATATCCAAGGCACGACAACCAAGGTTCCCCATACGCCATATATCACAGGAGGAATACCTGACAACAGATCAATTCCGGGACTGAGCATTTTTTTAGTCCGTTCAGAGGCATATTCGCTCAGGTAGATGGCCGATAACAGCGACAAAGGCACTGCAATGAGGATGGCAATGAAGGTAACCCTGAGGGTGCTCAATATAAAGGTCAGAAAACCGAAATGATCTTTGGATGGTTTCCAGCTGCTCGTGAACAAAAGATCATAGAGCGATTGCTCTTTGATAACCGGCATTGATTTGTACAGCAGGCCTACCGAGATCACCAGCAGCACCAACAGGCCAAAAACGGTAATGCCCAGCATTATTTGCCGGGCAATTTTATCCTTTAATAATCTTTTTTTCAACATATTAAATCATATCGATAATATCAGGGTTAATTATTTTCCACCTACCAAAACAGAATAATTATCACAAGCCTAGCTTTTTGGTTTCCAATGCCAACCTTTCTTTGGGAAGGGCAATGTACCCGGTTTCATAAACATACTTTTGTCCGTCAGAGAGGATCCACCTGACAAACTCTGCAACAATTTTTTTCTGAGGAATTGATTTTGAAACCAGGTAAAGTTCCCTGGCAGGAGGGGAAGGATACTTTCCTGTGGCAATGGCATTAATCAGCTGATCCATTGTGTCGTAAAAATTCTCTTCTGGATCTATTACCCCGTTATTGTTAATATCAAGGGGCAACACCCTGATACCCGATACCTGCCTTTTGGTGGTATGGTCATAAGCATAACCGATGTTGTTAAACCCAATACCAAGGGGATCCTTTTTAACAGCCAGCGCCAGACCTGGATCGCCGAAAACCCCGCTTCCAAGAAGGTCTTCCTGTTTCTTTCCAAAATACTTTGCCCAAACTTCTGCCGCTCCGCAGGCGTCAGACCTGGTATATACCCTCAACGGGGCATTGGAAGAAGTTTTGACAACCTGGTTCCAGGTTTTGAATTGACCGGTGATCCAGATGTGGTTTCCGGCTTCCTTTTTAAGCCCCTTCTTCAACAACTCCTGCAAAATTGGATTGGCAGCGCTGACAACGGGCACCACCGCATCCTTGGCAACAGCAAAAGGATAAGCCCCTTTTTTGGTCTCTTCAGGATATATCTCGCGCGAAACCATGCCGAGATCAACCATTCCGCCCAAAGCATCAGTTATTCCTTTTCCTGCTCCACCTGCCGAAATATCAATTGTTACGTCAGGATGCAGTTTTTTGAATTCTTCGGCCCATTTGACAGCCATGGGATAGAGTGCAAATGCACCGGATAAGGTAATTCTTCCTTCCAACTTTTGCTGGGCATGGAGTATATATTCTTTCGAAAAGATTAATAGAAAAACGAATACAAAACAGAACGATTTTTTCAACATAGCTGAATTTTTTGGCATGATTATTTAAACAAGTAATTGAGCACCTGCGGTTTAAAGCTTACAGAAACAAAGCTCCAGAAGGGAGTATGACCTGATGCTCCAGGGCCTGATTTCTTGATGGTTGCAAATGTGTTTGTTACGTCCGCCCAGGAAACTCCGACCAGGAGATTGGTAAAACTATTGGGTTTGTAGGTTAGTGTCCAGTCATTCTCAAAACCGAGATAGCTGTCATAAGCTTTGCCTGCCTTGTAGTAGGTCTCTTTGTTCGAGAAGGTATGAAAATCACTTCGGAGTTCAACCTTCTTTCCAAGATTCTTAATCAGGAACAGATAAGGGTTGATTAAACCTGCGTTGCCCAGATCGGTGGGGAAAGTCCCGATCAGGTCCATGGTTCCATTGAACCTGTGAACAACACCGTACAGCGGCACAAATGATTTGTCTGTACCATTGGTTACCTGTGTGTTGCCACCACTAAATATTTCAGCGCCTGCACGGACGGTCAGGTCAAATGGCGCTACATATTTTACCTCAGGCTGGAGATACCATGCATCAAGCTTTTGGCCGCTTTTGTTATGTCCCCACTGGTAATAACCGCTTACTGTGGCGTACCAGGCGCCACTTGTGTACTCCAACCTGCCCCCGTTGGTAAACCTGTAGTTGATTTTTTCATCCTTGCCGGTCACCTGATAACCATCTGCACTCTGCATCAAGGTCAAAACGACATTTTTGCTCAGATTATACTTCAGGAAATGCATGGTCAGAAACTTATAATTGCTCCATCCGGAAGGATAATACCCAGTTCCAAAAAGCCGCTCACTGGTTTGGTTGAACGCCAAAACAAGATCAGTTGTCAATTTTAAACCTGCATATTTAAATGTCAGCGCATCGTGTGATGTACCGGTTGCCCTCCAGTCATTCTCGGCAAAAAGGCGCTGGTTGTCATAAATCAACCGTTGCCGCCCAATACGGAGAGACAGGCCGGGGAACAAGGTTGGCTCGGCATAAGCCTCGAAAAGGCTTATAGTTCCAGCCTGAGACCTTGGATCTACACCTCCCCAAACCCTGGCATCCTGCACGGTAAGTTGAAGGGCAATCCGGTTGTCCCATATGAAATTGAATCCCAACCTCGTCCGTTGATTCGTGAAAAAAGTTCCGGTAGTGGTATCATTGGGTATTTGGCTATACCCGTTCCGGTACTCCGTTCTTGGGCGAAATTCAAAGTCTATGCGTAAACGCTTATCGGACAGGGTAGCCTGTTGCCGGATAGCAAACTCCGCCCTGAGCGAATCCGCTTGGTCTTGGGTAATGGCATGGTTTGCAGTCAAAAGGTTTAAAATGTCATTGGATGTCTGAGCCGACGACATTTTGACAATAAGGAGTAACGCTATCAAAGAAAATATCTTCTTCATCTGTTCTAATTTTGTTTTCTGGTTACTCCCAAACATCTGGGAGAACCGCCATAACAATTATTCCGACCTTCGTCACAATCATAGATATGACCTGTTTTATTAATTAAATTTTTGCTCATGCCGTATTCCTGAAAATCCAGCCAATAAGATTTTACAAAAATAGGCACAATGTCTACCAATTAAGTGTACATTTGTGTGGGATATTCGATGTTGAAACATGAAATATTTAAGCCCAACAGTTAGAAAATCTTAGCTATGCACGACGAAACGAAACAATTGTATGATTGTAATGCTTGTGTCTTCAAGTCATTAAGTTGTCTGCTTTTGAGTGAAGACGAATTTGAAGTTATTCGTAATCAATCGGTTCAGGTAAAATTTACAAAGGGCGAGACCGTTTTTAAGCAAGGAGGCAAGGCCGGCAGTTTGATTTTTCTCCACAAGGGAATCGTAAAATATACGTACGAATATGAAACCGGAAAAACCTACATCATGACGGTTACCAAAGGGCCGAAATTATTGGGTGGGGCAAACCTGTTCTTCAAGGCCACCAATATATTTTCCATTGTGGCAGTTGAGGAATGTGAGATCTGCTTTATTGATTTTGACACCATCAAGCAGGCTTCCATGAATAATCCCAATTATCTGATGGCCCTTTGCGAGAGTGCCCTGAACATGTTTCAACACTCTATCTTTAATTTTATCAGTCTTGCGCATAACCAGGTGAACGGTCGTATTGCCAATATTCTACTCTACCTTTGGGACCACGTTTACAAAGATTCGCCTTACGAGTTTAACCTTAGTCGCAAGGAATTAGCTGAATTCGCTGCATGCTCGCACGAAAATGTGATCTCGACACTCAGCAGGTTCAAAAAAGAGGGCCTTTTGCAGCTCGAAGGGAAAAAAATAACCATTTGCAATTATGATGATCTGAAACAAATCAGTAAACTGGGATAATATGCTGTCTAAGAAAACCAAATATGCCATCTTGGCGATGAAACACCTTGCCGGTAAATATGGGAAAGGGGTGGTTTTAATCAGTGATATCGCAAAAGCAGAAAATCTTCCTATCCGCTTTCTTGAGAATATTCTATTGGAACTTAAAAAGAATGGCTTCCTGGGAAGTAAACTAGGTAAAAACGGAGGATATTTCTTGATCAAACAACCAAAGGAGATCAATCTGGCTCAAATTGTCAGGTATTTTAAGGGCACCATAGCCTTGCTTTATTGTGTGTCGGAAAAAGCCTACCAACCCTGCGAATTTTGCACGGATGAAAGGACCTGTAAAATAAAATCTGTATTCAAGGATATTCGTGATTACACCTATCAGAAACTTGAGCAGACCAAGCTATCTGACCTGGTAGATCTCGAGGAGGGCGATTTCTCGGGGTATTCAATATGAAACCTGCTATTGAGCCAGCCCGTTCATGCTACAAAGCGATCCCGACTGTAAGGCTCAATGCTTTCGTATGGTAATCGGCAGGTTGGTTGGCAATTGACGAGAGTCCCATATCATACCTGAGGTCGAAACGGATCCCTTTCCTGAAAATTGGTGTCTGGTAACCAATCCCAAATGTGGCGCCCCAGTCGGTTTTATTGCTCTCCGTAACCAGTGCGGAGTTGGATGGACGAGTCTGGTTGCCGACTACAAAAGCAGCATAAGGACCCGCATTGATGTAAAAACAAGATCCTGATTGCTCCAGTGTTTTTGCGTCGCGGAACTGCAGAAGTACCGGAACCTGCACATAATGAAGCATAAAATCGGTCGGATTGGAAATATTCAGCTGAGAGGTTTCGTTGTAACGGCCCTTTCGGATATAGTTGATTTCGGGCTGAATAGCAAATGATTTATTCAATTGCAGGTCATAAAAAGCGGAGGCAACATAAGAATATGTCACATTGGTGTTGTCGAGCAGGTCTCCCTTCATGGAGAGGGTCGTAACCGCCGCTCCCTGTCGAATACCAAATTGATTTTGGGCGTACAGCCCAGCTGTAAGTAAAATAAGCACAAAGGCTAAAAGAATGGAACGGATTGATGTCATGATTTTAAAATTTCTTGAACTCGCTTTGCATCACTATTGATGATGCAAAGAAACCAAGCCGCTCCGAATTAATTTTTGATCTATGTCAAAAAATGAATTATAAAATTGACAGGCTCAGGAACCACTTCGCTCATGAACCGATCTTATGTTATTATCTCTCCATATCCGCGCCATTCCGCCCGAAACGGGTATAGCTTCTTTTCTTACATGCTACCGCGGACGGTGGTCTCTCATCATTCCCTTAGTCCCCTAGTCTCCCAGTCCATAAGTCCCTCCTCCATTTTCAGTAATCCTTGACTCGTCCTAGTTATCCACTCGTCCCAGTCGTCCCAGTCGTCCACTCTTCTCATCTTTTCAATACTCATCTCCCCGCCCTGATCCTGCTCAGTGTCTCCTGCGTGATCCCAAGGAAGGAGGCAATATGGCCCAGCCTGGCCCTTTGAAAAATATTGGGATAATTGTGCATCAACGCATTGTAGCGCTCTTCCGCGCTCTGAAATTTGATACCGTTGATGAACTCCGTCAATTTTTTGGCCAGTTCAAACACTGCGTGAAAGGCGAATTTGGCCAGGTCATGGTTTTCATTTAGCATAGCTTCCATATCGGTGTATTTGAGCGAATAAACCACCGAATCCTCCAGCAATTCGCAGTAGCTTGGAGAAGCTTTGCGCTGATAAAAACTGTCGTGTGCGGTTAGGAAACTGTTTTCGGCAAAGAACCAGGCAGTAATCTCCTTCCCACTGGAAAATATGCCGGCATACCTCGCCTTGGCTGAAGAGCAGGTGCCCTTTGGGAAATTCATCCCTTTGAAAAACGGCGCTCAGATTTTCCTCCGCCTGTGGCGAAAGGTTTGCGATGCTTTTGATATTTGGAGGCAGATTCATACGTTAATATCATTGTTAGAAAATTGAATATCAAATCGTACGTATGGAACTCGCAAAAAGCATTTACATCTTCTTTTATGGGCTAAGCTCATGCTCATTTCATTGCAAAATATTAAATTCAAACTTATCAATATTTTGCCGAGAATTCTAATTCTAAATCATGCAGTTTAGTAAAGGGTGGTCATTCTCAACTTGTATTAAATCTTACAAGATGCTGGAAACTTATCCATCTTCTATTTCCTAAGAATACTCCCCCAAAAAAAATTACTAAATAAATTGTAACTTTTTACAAATGAAGTTGTCCAATAGTTAAAAACCTAATGTAATATCCAATGTTACATATGGCATTTATAGGATAAAAATTATGTGGTAATTTCATAAATTACTGATTTTTAACATGTTTAAATATACTATTTTTCTCTTAATACGATCTTTTTTGAAATACTGAGTTCTTCCAATTATATAACTATTATGGGAAACAACGATGAAAGGGGAAAGTCTGAATTCATTGACCGAAAGCAGATTGAAGGAGCTTTAGAAGAAAGTGAAAATAAATACCGCTCTCTGTTTGCCAATAACCCACAACCCATGTGGATTTACGACCTTGAAACCCTTGCTTTTCTCGAAGTAAACCAGGTGGCAATAAATCACTACGGTTATTCAAAAGAGGAATTTCTGTCAATGACAATAAAAGATATTCGCCCCGCTGAAGACATACCTGCGCTTGTTGGCAGGTACGTGGAGACATATCAAAAAAAATGGAGAGATCATATTTGTTGAGATTACATCACATTTGGTGTTATTTAATGACAGGAATGCGCGCCATGTTTTAATTCATGACATTACCGGCCGTAAGCTGGCTGAAGAAGCATTAACAGAATCACATCAACGACTTCTGGATATTATTGATTTTCTGCCCGATGCTACCTTCGTTGTTGACAACGAAAAGAAAGTTATAGCCTGGAACAAGGCCATAGAAGAAATGACAGGAGTGCAAAAGCAAGATATGATCGGCAAAGGGGATCATGCCTACGCAATTCCATTTTATGGCAAGCGGCAGAATATATTTCTGGATCTCATTGATAATAACGATGAAGAACTAAATGCCAGATACAGCAATGTTAGCAGGAAAGGGCTTTCGTTGCATGCTGAAATATTTGCACCAGAATTGTACAATGGCAAAGGCGCTTTTATTTCGGTATTAGGCGCGCCACTCTTTAATGTCTGTGGTGAGCGCATGGGAAGTATTGAATCCGTCCGCGATATCACCGATCGTAAGCGGGCAGAAGAGGCACTGGTCAAACTGAAAAAAGCAATTTATAATTCAGGGGAAGCTATATTTCTTACCGATCGGGAAGGAATTTTCACTTTCGTCAATCCCGCATTCACCTCCCTATACGGCTTTTCATCTGATGAGATTGTTGGTAAAAAGACTCCACGTATTATCAAGAGTGGAGTATCAGATAAATTGGTATATGAATATTTTTGGCAAACCTTGGTAAATGGGAATGAGGTTAAAGGGGAATTAATTAATAAAAGAAAGGATGGAACCCTGCTTACCATAGATGGCTCTGCTACCCCTATAATTGACGAAGAAAAGAATATTATTGGCTTTCTGGGGATACAGCGCGACATCACCCAGCGCAAAAAGGCAGAACAGGAATTACTCATTGCCAAAGAAAAGGCCGAGGAGAGTAACCGGCTTAAAACAGCTTTTCTGAATAACATCTCTCACGAAATACGAACCCCGTTTAACGGTATTCTAGGGTTTCTGTCGATAATACAAGACTTTGACCTGACAGGAACAGAAAGGGACGAGTATATCAGCATTATCAATAAAAGTGCCTCCCGGCTAATAAATACCATCAACGACATTGTTGAAATGTCGCAGATTCAGACCGGACAAATGAAACTAACAGTATCAGAAACCAACATCAAAATGCTGACTAACGATTTGTTCAACAAGTTTAAGACCGATGCTGACAGCCGGGGGCTGGAATTAACCATCAACAACTATTTACCGAACGATGTAAAGTCCATATCTACAGATAGTACAAAACTGAATACCATACTTTCTATTTTGATAGGCAATGCAATAAAATTTACAGAAGCAGGATCCGTTGAGCTTGGCATTAAATTCAGAGACAAGGCACACCTGGGTTATATACCGGGAGACTCGATTGGTGAGCCTGTCGAACTAGAGTTTTCTGTAAAAGATACCGGTATCGGAATTCCTTTAGATAGACAGGAAGCCATATTTGAACGATTTCTACAAGCTGATTTTTCAAATACCAGGCAATTTGAGGGCGCGGGATTGGGCCTCTCCATTGCGAAAGCTTATGTAGAAATGCTGGGATGTAAAATATGGGTAGAAAGTAATCCTGAATGTAAATCCGGAGAGAAAGGCTCAACATTTTATTTCACTATTCCTTATAATGTCAAGCCAGATGAACAATCCAGCATTGAAAATGTTATTTCTTCTGACAGTACAATGAATCCTATTAGTCCCAAAGTTTCGGGACTGAAAATATTGATTGTAGAAGACGATGAGATGTCGGAACTGTTTCTCAGAAAAGTGATCAAATCATTTTGCAAAGAAATACTACACGCAAGAACAGGAGAGGAAGCTGTGAACGCGAGCCGAAAAAACCCTGACATCGATCTGATTTTGATGGATATTAAAATGCCCAATTCAAACGGGTATGAAGTAACAAGACAAATCAGGCAGTTCAATAAAAAAGTGGTCATTATAGCACAAACAGCATTTGGCTTGGTTGATGACCGGCAAAAAGCCATTGAATCCGGATGTAATGATTATATCTCTAAGCCCGTTAAGAAAGATGAATTGGTGGAGTTGGTGGAGAAATATTTCTTGAAAATTAGCATCCCGAAACTTCGGGACAAACGCGTATGAAAATGGAAAAACAAAATATCAATTCAACAAAAGCTGATTTGCTTTTTGATCCTGATGCAGGCGCTCAAGCTGATCAAAAGAGTACAATACTAAAAAGGATCAAGCCTTCGATTAACAGGGGAACAGCTGTACACCTCTTTCTGATATTGATCTTTAGCATTTTTATCGTCGATGCAATTATTATGCTATTTATCAATGCATTGCCACCACTCACTCAATTGGCAACCATATTGCTTGATGCAAGTTTGCTCTTGGTGGTGTTGTTCCCCATCCTCTATTTCTTCGTTTTTCGTCCGTTAATGGGTCAGATCTCTGAGCGTAATCGGGCAGAAGAGACACTCGTAATATTGAAAAAGGCAATTTACACTTCAGGGGAAGCAATTTTTCTTACTGATCGGGAAGGGGTTTTCACATTTGTCAATCCTGCATTCACTTGTTTATATGGCTACTCATCTGATGAGATTATTGGAAAAGCTACTCCGCGAATTATCAAGAGCGGGGTATTAGATAAGTCAGTTTACGAAATTTTTTGGCAAACCTTATTGAATGGGAATGAAGTTAAAGGAGAATTAATTAACAAAAAAAAGGATGGAACATTGATTAGCACCGAAGGTTCTGCTACTCCTATTTTTGATACGAAAAAGAATATTATTGGTTTTCTGGGAATTCAGCGCGACATCGCCAAGCGAAAACATGCCGAGGAAATGTTGTTGACGAGTGAGAAACTTTATCGTTCCTTGTTTGAAAATATGCTGAATGGCTTTGCTTATTGTCAAATGCACTTTAATGACAACGATAAACCATGGGATTTCACATATCTGTCAGTAAACAGTGCTTTTGAGAATCTGACAGGACTGAGGAATGTCGTCGGAAAGAAAGTAACCGAGGTTATTCCCGGCATACAGGAGTCCGATCCTGAACTGTTGGATATTTATGGTCGTGTATCTTTAACCGGCAAGCCTGAACGATTTGAAATATTAGTCAGTTCCTTGCAGCAGTGGTTCTCTATTTCAGTATATTGTCCGGAGAAAGGATGTTTTGTGGCAGTATTTGACGTTATCACCGAACGCAAGCTTGCGGAAGGGAAGATCCTTGATGATCGATTACTACTCCGTACACTTATCGATAATATTCCGGATTCAATTTATTGCAAGGATATTGCTTGCCGAAAAACACTAACCAACTTAACTGAATTGCAATTCATGGGTGCAAAATCGGAAGCTGAGGTTTTGGGCAAAGATGATTTTGATTTTTATCCAAAAGAACTTGCTGAAAAGTTCTTCGCTGACGATCAATCGGTGATGCAAACAGGTAAACCTGTTCTCAACAGAGAAGAATATATACTTGACGAAAATAAACATAAACGTTGGCTGCTCACCTCTAAACTTCCTTTACGGGACAAGGATAGTCGGATTATTGGTTTGGTAGGTATCGGTCATGATGTTACTGAGCGCAAACAAGCCGAAGAAGCGTTAAGGAAAAGCGAAGAAAAATACCGTAATATTTATGAAAATACGCAGGAAGGGATTTTTCAAACAACTGTGAATGGCACTTATATTTCAGTTAATCCTGCTTTAGCGAAAATGTACGGATATGAATCGCCGGAAGAATTAATGAAAAGCCGATCTGATATTGCAAAAGAATCTTATTCCAATTCTGAAGAGCGCGATCGCTTTTTGAAATTGATGGAAGAACAAGGCTCTGTGAAGGGTTATGAATATGAAGTAAAACAAAAAGATGGTCACAAAATTTGGTTCTATGAAGATGCGCGGGCAATAAAAGATGAATGTGGTAAAATTCAGTATTTTGAAGGTTTCGTTGTAGACATCACTGAACACAAACAAGCTGAGGTAGAAATCAAGCTTAAAAACGAAGAACTTTCAAAAGCAAATTCCGAAAAAGACAAGTTTTTCTCGATCATCGCCCACGACCTGCGTAGTCCGTTCAACGGTTTCCTGGGTCTTACACAAATCATGGCAGACGAATCATCCAGTTTATCCACAGAAGAGTTCCAACAAATGGCAGCGAGTATGGAAAAATCTGCTTCTAATCTTTTCCGTCTGCTCGAAAATTTATTGCATTGGGCAAGGGTACAACAAGGACTAATTCCCTTTAATCCGATAGTTGTTCAACTACTCCCAATCGCCGATGAAAGCATAGCAATGGTCCTTGAACAAGCCAAAATCAAAGGAATCAAAATCACTCACAATATTCCGAATGATCTAAAAGTTTTTGCAGACATTAACATGGTGCAAACTATCATCAGAAACCTATTGTCAAATGCAGTAAAATTTACACTAAATGGTGGTACCGTAATACTTTCGGCTAAACCTACTGGTGATAATTTCGTTGTAATAGCTATTAAAGATACAGGTATCGGAATGAATCAGACAATTGTTGAGCAATTATTCAGGCTTGATGTTCAAACAGGAAGGGAAGGCACCGAAGGGGAACCCAGCACGGGACTAGGTTTATTGTTGTGCAAAGAATTTGTCGAAAAACATGGAGGAAAGATTTGGGTGGAAAGTGAAGAGGGTGTAGGAAGTACTTTCTATTTTTCATTGGCATCTAACAATACTTAATGCTTTAGAATACCACCAAACAAATTCTTCATTTGGACAATAATAATGCATTGTCCAATCGTAATGCAACATTATCCCAATTTAAAAGAGGAAATATCGCATCAACAAAATCGTTTCTTTTATTTTTATATTTTAAATAATAGGCGTGCTCCCAAACGTCAATAACCAAAAGAGGAATAACACCCCACTGGGTCAATTTTTCATGATTTTCGCACTGCATCACGACTAAACTATCTGAGTAGGGCTGGTAACCCATAATGCCCCAACCGTTGCCATCAACATTTTTTGAGGTCGAGGTTAGATACAATTTAAGTTTATCAAAACTTCCGAAATTTTTCTCAAAATAGCTTAACAGTTTGCCTTTTGGTGATGTCTGTTTGTTGCTTAGGTTGGTCCAGAAAATTGTATGCAATACGTGAGAAGAGAAATGGTAGGCCAATTTCTTTGTCCAAAAATCAACCGTTTCAAGATTGTTCTCATCAAGTGCCTTCTTAATCATCTGCAAATCTTTATTGGCGCCCTTCACTGCTCCGCCATGATGATAAGTATAATGCAGATGCATTGTTTCTGCATCAACAAATGGTTCCAAGAAATTTTCCGAATAGGGTAAAGATTGTAAAACAAAATTGCCTTCACTATCGGTCAGTTTGTCAAATCCGCCATGGACTGCGGCCTCTGCAAATAGGGAGTCGGTTGGAAGTAATGTTGTTCCAACGATCAAACCATTCTGAAAAAATTGTTTTCTATTCATTTTGAAAATTCTAAAGATTAAATTGACTAAAACCCAAAAATGAGCGTAATTAATTCACTGATACATACTTATAAATCATAAGTTGTGCATTGCTTCCTGACCGTGCCGGAACCGCGACAACCAATTGGTTCAAAGTTGCTAGAAAAAGAGAGGTCCTGGCTCCTGGGCGGTATTCAATTTTTAATAGACGATTATACTGATTGGCGTCAACCTGTTTGAAAAGGTCCACATGACCGCTTCCGCAACTCATGTAAATCAATTGATCCAATTGACTGAAAAACAAATCGTCAGTATCTGCATCACTCTCCACAGATGATATTGATTTACCTGTTTTTATGTCCAGAATCAATAGCCGGGAGGGATGACGATATTTTATTAAGTACGAATGCCATTGGCGTTAGTTCCATATTAAGGTAGAAATCAAAGAAACTTAGAAAGTCCACTGCCAGACAATTTTTGCTGCACCGTTGTTGATGGTTGTTATAGATAATCTGCCAGCTTAACTGGGTTATAGCCAATGTCTCATCCAAAACAAATATCACTCCAATGTTTAGAATCCATTGAATACAGAAAATTGTCAACCGCTGATCTGCATCTGAGTTGCATTGACCAGACAGGTAAATATCAAATTTTGTAGAGCAGGTACAGATGATTGTTTTGGTAAAAGTCAGGCAAGATTCGGGCAAGAAAAAAAGAATTATGAAATTCCGTCTTTTCAATGGGAACTCTATCGCTGGAGCTCATGTGGAATTTCCGGGAGGTAAAATTTGGATAGAAAGCGATCAAAGTAAAAGACGGATGAATGTAATGAGCTGAATTTTATTTCATACTTTTATAAAGGGGAATACACAACGATGAAAAAAAACAGGAAAATGTTTGGAGTATCAAAAATTTACATCGTGATAAAACTCAAATATTTAATTTTTTCAATGCTTTTTGCATCATCTGCCTCAATTTCTGAAGCTCAGGAAATTGGTTTTCCCGTTATTCGCAACTATAATCCAAAAGAATACAATAATTCAACGCAAATTTTTGGTGCGATACAAGGTGCGAGAGGTGTTTTTTACTTTGGTGTTGCAGATGGTGTAATGGAATATGATGGTATAACCTGGCGCACTATCTCAAACAATAAACAAGCCTATTCCTATGACCTGGCAAAAGACAATAATGGGAAAATATATATTAGTGCAAGCAATGAGTTTGGATATTTGGATACAGATAGAAAAGGAAATACTATTTACAAAACCCTTACACATTTGATTCGTGATACCACATTTAAATTAGGCGCCGTTTGGTCGGTAAAAGTAACCTCTAAATATGTCTATTTCCGAACCTATAACACAATATTACAATATACAGTTTCACCCGAAAAGCTTCAAATTTTCAAAGCAGATTCTAATGGTTCGTTTTCAGTGGATTTCATTTATAAAGATGTTTATTACACAAGGATGTTTCCAAAAGGTTTGATGAAAATCGAAAATAACGAACTAACGCAAGTTCCCAAATCAGATTTTATTAAAGATATAAACAGTTTGGTTATATTACCTTACAATCCAACAACTGTACTGATTCCAACCCGCACCAATGGGTTGTATCTTTTCCAACCAAATACGGATGCCTCTGCTAAAAATTTTTATATCTGGGATTCCGATTTCATTCATGACAATAATATTTACAGTGCCTCAGCATTTCAAAATGAAAAATTTGTTTTAGGTTCTTTAAAAAAAGGAGCAATATTGTTCGACAAACAAGGAAAAGTACTGCAGCATTATCAGGAAAGTAATCTTCTGCAAAATAATGAGATTTTGAAAGTTACTACCGACACCTGCCAAAACTTATGGTTTGGTTTGAATAATGGCATAAGTAAAACCGAACAGGGTCTGGATTTAAGTTATTGGGGCAAAGAAGCCGGTTTGCAAGGCATTGTAGAACGTGTAATTCGCCACAATAATACTATTTATATAGCTACCAGCACTAAAGTTTATTTCATCAATAGCAAAAATAAAATTCAGGAAGTTCAAAATATTCAAACCGGACAAAGTTGGTGTTTTTTAGAAACGAAAGATATTAAATCTTTATTTGTGGGAATTTCAGATGGCATTTATGAAATAAAAAGAGATAAAGCGGTAAAAATATGCTTCGGCGCACATATTACAGAATTAATTCAATCGGCTAAAAATCCTGATCGAATATTTGCAATAGATGGAGGCAGGTTCATTTCTCTTAAATACGAGAAAGGCAAATGGATGCTTGAAGGCGATTGGAAAGGCATAAATGACCAATTAGATGGAATAATAGAAGACGAAAATGGAGAAATTTGGCTTGGTACTTCCAGAAATGGTGTAATAAGAATTGTTCCGAATGATGAAAATGTTACAAAGCCTTCCAAAGTTCGTTATTACAACAATAATGCCCTGTTTAATATACCTTTTAAGTTTAAAAATAAAATAATTTCGGGGTCGAAAAACGGTCTTTCTTTTTACAATTCCAAAACCGACCGCTTTGAGCCTTTTTGCGAATTGGGCGAACAGTTTTGCAAAGGTGGCCACGATATAACTTCATTCAAAGAAATGCCCGATGGTAAAATATGGATTTGTCCATCGGAAAATAAAAATACAGATATCGGCTATTTGCGGCCAAACGGTAAAGGTGGTTATGATTGGGTGTACGCACCTTTTCGCCGCATTCCGAATATGTCTTTAGAGACTTTTTACATTGAACCTTCGGGCATTGCATGGATAGGAGGCAGCGAAGGTCTGTACAGATATGATATGAGCAAAGATACTAAGGACTATACTCAGAAATTTAATTGTCTAATTCGTAAAATAACCTGTGGATCAGATAGTTTACTTTATGGTGGAAACGCCTCAAATTTGCAGGATATCAATAAACTGGCGGATTTAAAGTATGAATTAAACAATCTCACCTTCGAATTTGCAGCGCCATTTTTTGACCAGGAAGAAAAAACATTATACAGTTATCAACTTGTTGGTTACAATAACGAATGGAGTAAATGGGGTAGGGAAACCAAAAAAGAGTATTCAAAGATTCATGAAGGGAAATATACATTCCGTGTGAAAGCTCGCAATGTTTATGATGTAGAAAGTGAAATCGACTCGTGCCAAATAGCTATCCTTCCTCCATGGAATCGCACGATTTGGGCTTATATAGCTTATATGTTTATTTCAATTACTTTTATTTGGGTCATTACCAGATTGTATTCGGGGAGATTAAAATCAGCTAATATTCAGCTTGAAACAATTGTAAAAGAACGTACGCTGGAAATTACTCGACAAAAAGAGGAAATCCTGGCAAAAAATGAAGAACTTTCAAAATCCAATTCTGAAAAAGACAAATTTTTCTCCATCCTTGCCCATGACCTTCGAGGACCTTTTAATGGATTTCTGGGTCTCACCCAAATCATGGCAGAAGATTTGGGTGATTTAACCCATAAAGAGTTACATGAGATGGCAATTATCCTGGAAAAATCAGCAGCTAATCTTTTCCATCTGCTCGAAAATTTATTGAATTGGTCCAGGATGCAGCAAGGGCAAATTCCATTTAATCCAATTGGGGTGCAATTACTTACCGTTGTCGAAGAAAGCATCACGATTATACTTGAACAAGCCAAAATAAAAGGAGTTGAAATTACCGTTGGTATTTCTGATGATTTATCAGTTTTAGCTGAAAATTACATGTTGCAAACCGTCATCCGGAATCTTGTCTCTAATGCGCTGAAGTTTACCCATAAAGGTGGAAAAGTAACGATATCGGCCAGCGCTGGTGAGGATAAAAATGTGGTAGTGGCAATCAATGACACAGGTATAGGAATGAGCAGAGATATGGTGGATAATTTATTCCAGCTTCATGTTCAAACCGGTAGACCAGGCACCGATGGTGAACCCAGTTCGGGATTGGGCTTGGTTCTCTGCAAAGAATTTATCGAAAAGAATGGTGGAAAATTGTGGGTGGAGAGCGAAGTTGGGCGTGGCAGCACGTTTTATTTTACGATACCATTAAATGCCCCGGCTTAAAAAAGGTATCATTAATTAAAATTCAGGCAAATTTAGATACTGTTTAAATTTGATCTTTCTTATGGAATTAGAGTCTTAAGGGAGAACACGGGTGTGGTACTTTCCAATAAGTTTTTCACCATAATTTTAAGAATTTGCCAGTCTTGGAACTAAAAAATCACACCAAACCGACTGTCAAAGAACAAAAACAGTTCAGCCTGATATAAATATGCGCCTAAAATCAGTATTTTTTGTTAAAAATTCAACGTTTGACGTTGAATAGTTTATAAAATTCTCAGAATCAAATTATTATTTCCTTTCAACCATCATTTTTCTGGTTTTATATCCCCTATGATGAAATTATATTGATTAATATTTCCATAAATTTACATATATGTGTATTCGTCAATACACATATTATCAGCTATACAACTCCCATATAGCGCTAATTTAGATTAACCACACTCTAAAATGTTCTGGTAATGAACATATGTCAGGTTACTATATCTTTCTGCGATACATTTTTGAAAGGGCGCATGGTTTCACTTAAAGCAATTGAATTGCGCCATATTTTTCCAAAATTCGAAAGGGAGGAATCCGAAAATCCTATAAAAGAGTAGGAAAATTTTTAAACTAAACAAAATGACAACAAACAAAATTCTACTCGGAGGATTAGCGGGAGCTGTGACTTTATTCCTTCTCAAATGGATTGTTTATGGAGTGCTATTAATAGATTACATAACAGCTAACTACAATCCATGTGTCCTGAGACCAATGCAGGACTATATTATTTGGGCGATGATTCTGGCCACTTTTGCTTTTGGATTCCTGATATCAATGATATTCAGCTGGTCAAACACCACAGGTATAGTTAAAGGAGCAAAAGTTGCCGGAATCATTGGGTTGCTATATTCTGTTTCTATTGATCTCTCCCTATATGGTACGAGTACAAGGTTTTCCAATCTTACCGCAGTATTTGTTTCTATCATCGTAGGGACTGTTTTGTGGGTAATCGCCGGAGCAGTAGTAGGTTGGGTAATGGGCATGGAAAAGAAAAAAGCATAAGAAAAAATTGCCTTTAGGAGGCATCCGAAAATCCTTTAAAAGAGTAGGAAAATCATTAACATTTAAAAAATACCTTATGAAAACAAAAGCATTCTTTTTAACTACAATGATGTTTGTATTCCTTCTAATTTGCTCAACCGGGATACAGGCACAAACTGCTAAGTCTAGCCTTGACCAGGTTAAATTAAATAAACAGAAGTTTGGTACCTGGGAAGCAACTGCTGATAAGGATACTATTTGGGTCAGAGAGCAACAGGAATATGGGAAAGCATATACAGTAAACGTCTATTATGTTGTAAAGGGTACTAAATCTCCTTATTATATTAGTAATTCCAGTTTTGATTCAAAAGAGGGTAAGTTCAAAGGTTTCACACTTTATGCCAATGGAAAGTATTCAACATGGATAGGCTTATGGACTTCTGAAAAAAAGTTCAGTATAGATGCGGTTCAAGACTTTAAACCAGGAACAGTTTTAGCGAAAGTTGAATATGTTTATGAAACTCCCACCAGTTTGATTGAGACCCGATTTAGCGCTACTGGGGTAAAAATGCTCGAGCGGAAATATATAAAAGTCAAATAGTTTGTATATGCTTTCCACAGTATAAAGTTATGTCCTGAGATTTTATGTTTCAGGACATAACTATAATTGCCAACAAAAATATTTTGACCAACTAACCAAGGAAACAAATGGCAATTAAATCAGAAAGCGGAGGCCAGACGTTGGGAAATTCAATAAATAACGAACCGGAGAAACCATCTGACGATATTATTTCTTTTGACGAACCAGACAACATATCTCCAAAACATCAAACTGAAAATATGGAAACACATGCACATCACCTGCACAAAGTCCCCGGAAATAAATTCTGGCATTACTTCTACGAATTTCTAATGCTCTTTCTGGCTGTGTTCCAGCACAATAATCACTAACGACAAGAAAATGAAACCAGATTCAACCAACTCAATGAAAACTCCGCGCATCATTGCGCGTGTTATGAGTGCAATAATTGTTGCCTTCGCTTTGATGATGTTTATCGGAGAAACGATGGAAAGTGCTAAAAGAGGAACTTCTTCAACGATGACCTTAAATACGATTATTCAATTAGCCTTGTTCGGTATCGGACTCGTCGGATTAGTTCTTGCCTGGAAATGGGAATCAATAGGTGGTATCATCTCGCTTCTTGCATTTATTACGATTTTCATCGTTAATCCGAGAGCGCTGCTTTGGCCGATGTTCATCTTTCCTACAATAGCAATTCTCTTTATTGTTGTGGGATATCGGAGTAAGATATTAGATAAAAAGATACGCTGAAAACCAAAGACTGATCATAGAAAGGTGGATATTACCACCACACATGAGTCATGATTCCCAATTTTTTAACACTAAAATTTGGATGGAATTTGTGATTTCGCTTAAAATTCAGGCAAAATTCGAGCAAGAAAAAAGGAGTTAAGAAATTTTACTTTCCTAACTCCTTGTCTGTCCGTGTAGCGAGGGCGGGGGATGATCCCGCGACCTCATGATTATGAATCATGCGCTCTAACCAACTGAGCTACCTCGCCATTATTTCAATAACACTCAAAACTTTGAGCCTGCAAATATAATACCTTTCTCTTTTCGGACAAGGCTGATTCAAAAAATATGGAAAATTAATTCTGGCCTTTCGATTTTTTTTGTTTTACATGAAAAAAATGGTACTTTGCAGAAGAAATAGCCATGATTTGATAATCACCAACAATGAAGTAAACAAGATCATGGCTATTCCATTTGGCCATTGAAAGACTAACAATACCAAATGAAACAATCAAACTATTCTCATTTACGGTACCTGTAACAAAATGAAAAGAATTGAACTTGAATATCAAATAAGGTCGTCGTCCTCCGTTATATTCAGTCGGCTCAGTACCGCCTCCGGTCTGGCCGAATGGTTTTCGGACAATGTCCTTGTTGATGGTTCCAAGTATACTTTTATCTGGGGGAAAACTAGTCAAACTGCTGAATTACTCTCCATCCGCCCCCTCGAATCAGTCAAATTCAAGTGGCTAGACAGCGATGAACCCTACGAATTTGAATTTTATATCGTTCTGGGTGAGATCATTGAGGCACTTTCGCTGATGGTAGTCGACCATGTTGATGAAGCAGATGAAGCAGATGTTGTCAAAATGTGGGATGCTGCCATTAACCGCCTCAGAAAAGCCATTGGTTCCTGAAATTTCCCTGAAAATCATAAAAAAGCATTAGCTTTGCCGGCGAATCTTCATCCCATTCATGAAGCGATTACATCTATATATTATTAAGCGTTTTATCGGTCCGCTGGTCGTTACCCTGCTCATCAGTTTGTTCGTGCTTCTGATGCAATTTTTATGGGTTTACCTCGACGATCTTGTTGGCAAAGGACTGGAAATGAATATCATCGGTGAATTTCTGATCTATACCCTGGCCATGCTGATGCCTATGGCTTTGCCGCTATCCATGCTGCTGGCCTCCATCATGACCTTTGGCGATATGGGCGAAAACAACGAATTGCTGGCCATGAAAGCAGCCGGGATATCCCTTTTCAGGATCATGAAACCAGTCATCGTGGTAAGTATCCTTCTGAGTTTCGGTGCCTTCCAATTTTCAAACCGGGTTATTCCTGTCTCCTACAAGAAACTGATTGCCCTGATGGCCAGTATCCGCCAGATGCGACCTGAAATTGTGGTCAAAGAGGGAGTCTTCTCCAATGATATTGACAATTTCTCCATCAAAGTAGGACGTAGAGCGAAGGACGGGTCGATGTTGTACGACATCATGATTTACGATCACCGCTACGATCAGGGGAATGAAACCGTCACGGTCGCCGATTCAGGAACGATGAAAATCACCACCGATAAACGGTTCATGGTCCTCAACCTTTACTCAGGGGAGACGCATGCAGAGGTTCTGACGCCCAACAGGGAGTCGTCCGGATATCCTGTCAGAACTGATAAATTTAAGCAGGAAACCATCTACTCCGAACTCAAGGGAATGGATTTTGAAAGAAAGGATGAAAGTATCTTCCGCAATCAATTCCGGGCTCTTAACAACAAACAACTTCAATATGTTGGTGATTCCCTTTCGAAACAATTCGATATGCTGGCAACGGAGCAGGCCCTCAGTGTGGCCTATCCCCTTCCGGTAGCAACGGCCTTGAATTCATTGGCACGAAAGGATCTTACAAAGAAGCCTGCATACAAGTTGAAAAAATATATCGACATTGATAGTGTACTGCGAAGTGTCATTCGGCCTGTTCGCAAACAACTGATTGAGGGGGCGCTATCCAATGCAAGAAATAACATTCGTGCCATCAAACAGGTAGATGAATTGAATGTCGCCAACATCCGAAGCTTGAACAGATTTGATACCGAATGGCACAAAAAATATACCTATTCGCTTGCTTGCCTTATCTTCTTTTTTATCGGAGCACCGCTGGGCGCCATCATCCGTAAAGGCGGTCTTGGCATGCCGCTTGTCGTCTCGGTAGTACTGTTCATCTTCTACTGGATCATCTCCACCACCGGAGAGAAATATGTGCGTGAGGCAACTTCCGGTTTGTGGTTCGGTATCTGGTTTTCTACCTTCATTTTTCTGCCTGCCGGGATTTTTCTCACCTACAAAGCCGTAACAGATTCTTCTGTGCTGAACATCGATTCGTACCTCGAATTCTTTAAAAAATTTCGTTTCAAGGATAAGTCCGGGACAAATGACCTGATCTGATTTATTCCTTTTTAGAAAAATACACCATCTGTAAATTATGAGTGACATAAAATTAAATACTATTGATGAGGCCATTGCTGACATTCGCGATGGAAAATTCATCATCGTTGTCGATGATGAGGATCGCGAAAACGAAGGGGATTTTATTGCTGCAGCCGAAATGATTACTCCTGAAATGGTCAACTTCATGGCCACGGAAGGGCGGGGACTGATCTGCGTTGCCCTTACGGAGGAGCGTTGTGAAGAACTGGAACTGGAGATGATGGTCGGACGAAATACCTCCATCCATGACACTCCTTTTACCGTATCCGTGGATGCTGTAGGAGAGAAAGTCTCGACCGGAATTTCAGCCCACGACCGGGCCATCACGATTCAGAAGCTTGCCTCTCCTGATACAAAACCAAGTGAACTTGGACGTCCGGGTCATATTTTCCCGTTGCGTGCCAAAAGCCGGGGAGTACTCAGACGCGCCGGGCATACCGAAGCAACAGTCGATCTGGTACGACTGGCAGGGTTACAACCCGCGGGTGTGCTGGTCGAAATCATGAATCCCGACGGCACCATGGCCAGATTGCCCCAACTTTATGAGATCGCACAGAAAATGGACCTTAAACTGGTCTCAATCGCCGATCTGATCACATATAAGCTGGACAAAGAGACCCTTATCGAAAGAGGCGAAGAGGTAAAATTACCTACCGAATATGGCCATTTCAGGCTGATTCCTTTCCTCCAGAAATCCAATGGAGTCGAGCACATCTCTCTGATTAAAGGCACTTGGGAACCCGATGAGGCCGTCCTGGTAAGGGTTCACTCTTCGTGTGCCACAGGTGATATCTTCGGCTCTCTTCGCTGCGAATGCGGGGAACAGCTTCACAAAGCGATGGAACTGATCGAGAAAGAGGGGAAAGGTGTCATTGTTTACATGCAGCAGGAGGGACGCGGTATTGGACTCATGAACAAAATCAAAGCCTACAAACTGCAGGAGCAGGGTCTCGATACCGTCGATGCCAATATTCACCTGGGATTTGATCCCGATCAACGTGAATATGGAGTAGGGGCGCAGATTCTTTGCAGTTTGGGAGTCAGTAAGATGAAACTAATTACCAACAATCCGGTAAAAAGAGTAGGTCTCGAATCATTTGGCCTCACTGTGGTTGAAACAATTCCGATCGAAGTCAAATCAAACCCTTTCAATGCATTCTATTTGCAAACAAAAAGGGACAGAATGGGCCATTCGCTGGATAGCTCACTGTAAAGGTTTAAAAATTGTTTGAAGGGTTTGAAGGGTTTATTGGGTTAAAACATTTCAAACATTTCCCTCCGACAGGCTCAGGGACCGGTAACTTTTCAAACATTTTAAACGTTATAAACATTTCAAACTTGAAATAGATACAGGGTGGAAGAAAATATTAAATATGGCGATGAAGTGGTAAAAGGGATTGATTATTATTTGTCGCCTGAGGGTTACCGTGTTATGACTGAAAAATATCTGACAGACCGTGGCTTTTGCTGTGGAAACGGATGCAGACATTGCCCCTATTACCCCAAAGCCACGAAAGGGAACACGAACCTTAGATAATTGTTTGAAATGTGAAGGGTTTACCCTTTGGCTATGCTCAGGGACCGGTGCTTTGACAAACATTTCAAACATTTCCCTTCGACAGGCTCAGGGACCGATAACATTTCAGACGTAATAAACATTTCAAACATTTCAATGACAGGCAAAGATCTTCGTATCGTCTTTATGGGAACGCCGGATTTCGCGGTGGCCAGTCTTTCATCGCTATTAGAGAATGGTTATCAAGTTGTTGGTGTTGTTACCGCTCCTGACAAACCAGCCGGTCGTGGACAGAAAATACAGCAGTCGGCCGTTAAGATCTTTGCCGCTGCCAGGCAACTTCCTGTTTTACAGCCCGAGAAACTCAAAGACGAATCATTCATCGCAGAACTTAAATCCCTTCGTGCCGACCTTCAGGTTGTTGTTGCCTTTCGCATGCTTCCCGAAGTAGTTTGGAAGATGCCTCCCATGGGAACTTTCAACCTGCACGGTTCGCTTCTGCCAAGGTATCGTGGGGCCGCCCCGCTCAACTGGGCCATCATGAACGGAGATACCGAAAGCGGAGTCACCACTTTTTTACTGAAGCAGGAGATTGATACGGGCAATATCCTTTTCTTTGAGAAGGTTAAGATTACAGCCGATCAAACTGTCGGGGAGCTTCACGATCAGTTGATGGAAACAGGAGCCAAATTGGTGCTGAAAACTGTTGATGCACTGGCTGAAGGCTCAGCAACTCCCATTGCACAGGACAAACTTGAAATCGATCCGGATCGGCTCCATGCGCCCAAAATATTCAAGGAGGATTGTCGGATGAACTGGCAGCTTGATGCAAAATCCAACCACAATAGAATCAGAGGATTGAGTCCCTATCCAACTGCATGGACGGAACTATCGGCACCTTCAAAAGAGCATATCACGCTCAAAATATTCAGAACCACCCTGGAGCAATGCTCCCACCAACATGCTCCGGGCACCATCCTTTCCGATCAGAAAAAATATGCCAAAATTGCCTGTGCCAATGGTTACCTGTCTATTACTGACCTGCAGTTGTCAGGGAAGAAGAGGATGGGGATTGAGGAGTTTCTAAGGGGTTTCCCTAATATTCAGGCATACAAAGCAGTTTGAAGGGTTTAATATTGTTTGAAAGGTTTGAAAGGTTTAAAAATTGTTTGAGGGGTTACCCCTCGGCTATGCTCAGGAACCGGTAACTTTTCAAACATTTTAAACCCCTCAAACATTTCAAACCTTTTTATCTAATCCTCTTCCTTAGCGACAATGTTGTTCCGGGTACAACCTCCTGGGTATCATCCAGGTTGTTCATTTTTCTTAGCGAGGAAAGCTTCACTCCGTACCACTGTGCGACAGATCTCAGGGTTTCGCCCTGTTGAACGACATGCCAATCGTTGCCTCTTGGAGCTTTAGATCTTTTGGCTTGCAGGAATACGGGTTCACCTGTTTCAGGCACATCACCCGATTGAGCATCGTTGTATTGGTAGATCTGCCAATCTTTCTTGCCAAATTCATCAGCAATGCGGGCATAGTCGTCACCTTCAATGGCAAGGAAGGCATTTTTCCTATTCCTTTTCTCAATAGGCCTAAGCTTAAACCCGGAAGCAACCTGTAGATTTTGACTGGCCGATCTTTTTTTCAGGAAGCCAAAGAGGGAAAAATGGGGATGCTTGCCTTCAGGCGCCTTGACATATTTCCAATCCAACTGATCCAATTCATACAACCTGAAATCTTCAATGATCTTAATCAGTTTCCCAGGATAACCTGGGTCTGTGGCATAACCGGCCTGTTTGAGACCATAGGCCCATTTCTTGAAGTCCCTGATATCATAGGAGAAGAGAAAGCCATACCGCATACTACTGGTGATAAATTCGGAATGGTCACGAAAGGACTCCTCCGCTGATCTGTACTTTCTAAAACATTCGCTGGCCTCATCGTCGTTGTGCCTAACGGTGGGACCCGTCCAGGTGTTTCTGCACTTGATGCCAAAATGGTTGTTGGATTGCCTGGTCAATTCCGAATTGCCGTCACGCGATTCGAGGCAGGCTTGTGCCATGGTGATACTAGCCGGGATATGGTGTTCGATCATCTCCTGCACGGCAATCCGTGCAAACTTGTCGATATACTCTTGTCGGCTCAGCTTCTGAGGGGATGCAGCCAGGAGATTTGTAGCGCAAACCAACCAACCGATAACAATAGTAAACAATCGAACTACTTTCCCCATCTGCTTTTATTTGCACCAAAGTTAAAAAAATGGGAATAAGATGCCCCAAATCATTCTCGTCAAAAACAGAAAAATTAGAACAATCTTAAGTTTAGAATAATTAGTTGGCATAACTTATGCGCCAGTTGTCAACTCTCAACTATCAATTGTCAATTAGTTAAAGGAATATGCTTATTTTTGAGTTGAATAAAAACAGATGAGCATGAAGGAGATACAATTGGAATTCAAAATTAAAATATACCAATCACTTGAAGAATTGCCTTTGAGCTCACAGAATTTGATACTTAAGGCCAGGGAAGCCGCCCAAAGGGCCTATGCGCCTTACTCAGGCTATCGTGTCGGAGCAGCGGTGTTACTCGGAAACGGAGAGGTGGTGACTGGCAATAATCAGGAAAACGCAGCTTATCCTTCCGGGTTGTGCGCAGAGAGAACCGCCATGTTTTATGCCTCTTCCAGGTTCCCGGGTGAAACGATGTGTTCTATCGCGGTTTCAACTATTTCCAATTCGGCACTGTCGGGTAAATTTGCCAAGCCTTGTGGCAGTTGCCGCCAGGTGATAGCTGAATATGAAGATTTGTCAGGTATTCCAATTGTAATTATTCTTGACGGGAGTTCAGCCATCACGGTAGTGAATGGTATTGATACACTGCTTCCATTTCGGTTTAAGAAAGAAGATATGGGGAAGTAAAAGCAATAAAAAAGCCTGAATTCTAAAGAATTCAGGCTTTTTTATTGCTTTTACTTCATTACCGTGGACCGCCGCCACCTTGCATATTTTTGCGCATTTCAGCCTGAGCTTCCTGAACTTTTGTGAACTGCTCTGCTGTTAACACAGTTTTCAACTCAGCATCCTTTTTTTCATTCATTGCCTTCATTGGTTCGCGACGTGCTTCACGATCAGTATATTTTTCACGAAGTGCTGCGCTTTCTTTGGCATATTTCAAGTTGATAGCCTCAACTTTTGCAGTAGTGGCAACGTCAATTCCAGTAGCCTTTACAATCATCTCTGTCTGACGTTTGGCCATTTCTTCCGGAGTCCAGTTAGGACGTCCACCTTGTGGGCCTTGTCCGAAAGCGGTAAAAACCATCATCCAGACTAAGGATGATACCAAAAGTAGTTTTTTTGTCATAATTTAAATTTTTAGATGTGATCCTTTGACTCCTTTGGGCCAATTTGGTTTAACCTGAAGCAATTACAAATTACAAATTACAAATTACAAATTGCAAATTAAAGATTGCTTAAAACATTAATTATCTTTACCTTACAATTATTCCCACTGAACAAATAATCCTTCATATAATTTAATACATGGGAATGCCAATCATATCGTAATTTTTAATTTGTAATTTGTAATCTGTAATCGTCAACAGTTGTTATTTTTGAGAAGATTATTCAATGACATGAGCATCGACCACTTTCCATCAAAATTACTAGAGAATGCTGTAAATGAGTTTGCCAAGTTACCCGGGATCGGGAAGAAGACGGCATTACGGCTTGTGCTGCACCTCCTCAAAAAGGAGCAGGACGAAGTGCACCGTTTCAGCGAGGCCATGACGCAACTCAGGGATGAAGTGAAGCATTGCCTGAACTGTCACAACATTTCAGATGCCGAGGTGTGCAACATTTGCAGCAACAGCTCCCGCGATAAAGGAGTTGTTTGTGTAGTAGAAAACATCCGGGATGTGATGTCGATCGAAAACACACAACAATTCAGGGGTGTCTACCACGTACTTGGAGGTATTATCTCACCCATGGATGGCATTGGCCCTTCGGATCTGGAAATTGATTCCCTGCTCAAAAGGGTGGAAGAAGGTGGGATACGTGAGGTAATTTTTGCTTTAAGTACAACCATGGAAGGAGACAGCACAAACTTTTATCTTTTCAAGAAGTTAAAAAACAGCAATATACGCATCACCACCCTAGCCCGTGGGGTCTCAGTCGGGGATGAACTGGAATTTACCGATGAACTTACCCTCGGGCGTTCGATTGTCAACCGGCTTTTGTATGAACAAATAATCTCCTGATAATTATTTCATGAAGCTATTCCTGAAAGATGATCTGATCACCTTAAGGGCCCTGGAGCCCGAAGACATTGATCTGCTGTTCGAATGGGAGAACAGCGAAGATAACTGGACGGTCAGCCAAACCATCTCCCCCTTCTCGAAGCATACGTTGGCAATTTACATCAGGGATTCTGACAAGGATATCTTCGAGGCCAAACAGCTAAGGATGATGATAACGACCCATGCCGGTAAGACCGTCGGGGCGATAGACCTGTTTGATTTTGATCCGCTGAATATGCGGGTCGGTGTTGGCATTTTGATCCACGACCAGGAGGACAAGTCAAAAGGATATGCAACGTCTGCCCTGAATCTGATGGTTCGCTATTGTTTCGGGAAGCTTGGACTGCACCAGATTTATGCCAATATTTTGACCGACAATGAAGTAAGCATGAAGTTGTTCTCCAAGGCCGGATTTGTATTGAGTGGAACGAAGAAGGATTGGGTACGTGATGGGAGTAATTGGAAAGATGAGCATTTGTTGCAGTTGTTGAGGAGGGATTAGCCTTCATCCAGTCTTTCATTGCCGTCTGCTTTAGCTGACGGATAAAATGGGTATCGTGAAAACAGGCTTTAGCCCAACCCAATGAATTCGGCTAAAGCCTGTTCTTATCTATGATCATGGCCCGTCAGCTAAAGCAGACGGCAATGAAATAAAAAATTTCGAACCTTACTACGCTCAAGAATCCATCTCATTTTCATATCTCATAATCAGAACATCACCTAATCAGATTATTATACTCTGGGATCTCCTGAAGAAATTCGTAGGTCAGATTGGTTTTATCAATCTTGCAGCAGAAATGGGACAGCCCATTGGTAACAATCAAAAAATCGACCTGAAACTGAAAGTTGTACCTGACTATTTGATCGAAAACCTTTTGTGTGATCTTCACCTCCGGGGCCTTGCATTCCACGATTAACAACGGCTTGCCGGAAGTTGAAAAAACCACCGCATCCGCACGAAAATCCTGACGGTTAATCTGCAGCGAATGTTCCATGGCCATCAAAGCGGCAGGATATTGCTTCTCCTCTACCAGGTAGCGCACAAAATGCTGTCGCACCCACTCCTCCGGATTCAACTTAACCCATCGTCGACGATAGACATCAAATATCAATGATTTGCCATCCCTTTGGGTGGTTCTGAATTCGTAGGATGGAAGATTAAGTTGGATCATACTATAGAATCACAAAGAATATGAATAATTAGGGTTAAATCTAAATTTTTATTTCCATTTCAGCGAACTTAATGCAAAAAGCAGGTAATTTTGCAGAAAAGCAACAGATGAAGACGAAAGAAGAGATTGTTCAAAATTGGTTGCCCCGATACACCGGAAGAGCGCTCGACCAATTTACCAAACACATCCTGCTGACAAATTTTCAAGGTTATGTCGAAAATTTTGCCGAGAAGTTTGGAGTGCCGGTTATAGGAGAAGATGAAACCATGCCGAATGCAAGTGCCAATGGCATCACCATCATCAACTTTGGAATGGGTAGCCCCAATGCGGCTACCATCATGGACCTGCTCAGCGCAGTGATGCCGGATGCAGTACTCTTTCTGGGCAAATGCGGTGGTTTAAAACGCAAAAGTGAGCTGGGCAGTTTAATTCTGCCTATTGCTGCCATCCGAAGCGATGGTACTTCCAACGATTATCTGCCACCTGAAGTTCCGGCACTGCCAGCTTTCAGCCTCCAGCGTGCGGTCTCATCCACCATCCGTGACCTCGGACTCGATTACTGGACCGGTACCGTCTTCACCACCAACAAAAGGGTTTGGGAGTATGATGAGCGGTTCAAAAAATACCTGATTAAGACTCGTGCCATGGCCATTGACATGGAGACTGCTACCATCTTCACGGTAGGTTTTTGCAATTCAATTCCAAGCGGAGCATTGCTGCTGGTCTCCGATCAACCCATGATTTCGACCGGTGTAAAAACCCTGGAGAGCGACAAGGAGGTTACCCGCCTGTTTGTGAACACCCATCTTGAGGTAGGGATCAGTGCACTGATGGAGATCATCAACGATGGAAGATCGGTCAAACACCTGAAATTCTAATTGCATGGATTTCCACAATATCCTTACAGACCTAAAAAATAAAAATTACGGCACCGTCTATTTTCTGGAGGGAGAAGAGCCCTATTACATCGATTTGATCAGCGATTATATCCTCGAAAATGTTCTGTCAGAGAGCGAAAAAGCCTTCAACCAAACACTGCTTTACGGAAAAGATATCACTCTGGACCATATCCTGACTGCTGCCCGCCGTTACCCCATGATGGCCGACCGTCAGGTTGTGGTCGTAAGGGAGGCTCAGAATATCAAGGATATTGACGAACTGGCTCCCTATGTTGAAAGGCCGGCTCCCTCTACCCTGCTGGTATTGTGTTACAAATACAAAACCATTGACAAACGCAAAAAGTTATACAAAGCAATAGGCAAACACGGCGTTTATATGGAATCCGCAGTGGTGAGGGAGTACAAGATTCCTGACTGGATTGTCAATTACCTCAAGACAAAACATCTGGGCATCGAACACAAGGCCGTGCAGATGATCACCGACCACATTGGAAATAATTTGCAACGAATTGTCAATGAGCTAGATAAGATAATTTTTTCGGCCGTACCCGGAACCAGCATCTCGGTAGATGATGTGGAGAAAAACATTGGTATCAGCAAAGAGTACAATGCCTTCGAATTTCAAAAAGCGCTTGGATACAGGGATCTGTACAATGCCAACAGAATTGTCAACTACTTTATTGAGAACCAGAAATCCAATTCCATTCAAATGATTGTATCGATTCTGGTTACCTATTTTAGAAAGATCTTAACCTATCATACCCTGGTAAACAAGAATGACGAAGGTGAAGTTGCTCAAAAATTGGGTGTCAGTCCGTTTTTTGTCAAGGACTATCTCATTGCCGGAAGAAACTATCCGCTGCAGAAAGCCGTATTGGTATTGTCGTTGCTAAGGGAATACGACCTCCGGTCGAAAGGCGCCCGCGGCGGAACGACTGAAAATGGAGAGCTTATGCGCGAATTAACTTACAAAATTTTACACCTCTGATCCATGGCATCAATTACCCTCATGTTTATCATCATCATTACATTGACATCCATTATGGCTTTTTCTAACAGGGAAGTCATGAAACAATTTCAGTTCAATGCGTTTCAGATTTATCACAAGAAACAGTATTACAGAATGTTAACTCACGCTCTAGTACATGCCAATTGGGAACATCTGTTGGTGAACATGATCGTCTTGTGGTCGTTCGGAGCGGTAGTTGAACACTATTTCGAGCTTTTTTTTGGAGGTAACTCGTCCTATTATTATATCGCGATGTTCGTTGGATCCGTGGTGTTTTCGAGTTTATGGTCACTAATAAAGCAACGGAATAATGTCTATTACAATGCAGTAGGCGCCTCCGGTGCTGTTTCTGCCGTACTTTTTGCAGCCATATTTTTCAATCCATGGGAGCCCATCTATTTTTTCGGGGTACTTCCCATGCCCGGAATCATCTTTGGCTTGCTCTACCTCTATTACTCTTTTTACATGAGCCGCAAAAAGATGGATAACATAGGTCATGATGCCCACTTTCTGGGTGCGGTCATCGGATTTTGCACGCCAATGATTATTCGTCCTTCGCTCTTTATGGACTTTGTCACCATGCTGTTTTCACCTTCCGGACATTTATGAAACGAGCATTGGCTTTGTATACAAATGGTGATGGTCCGCCAGCTGGCGGATGCGAGTTCCATACGGCAATTAAAAAACAAATTATTTCCGTATGAAAGGCGGATACTTCTTACTTAACGGTCGGTTTCACAAGGAAACTGATGCAGTTTTTACTGTTGCGGATATGGTGCAACAGGCAGAAGGGTTCTGTGAGTCTTTCAGGGCAGAACACAATGAAGTTCTGTTTGTTGAATCGATCAGCAGCCATCTTATGGCGACTGCGGCCACCATTGGTACTGACCTTACCGGATTGATCGATGTGGATGGAAGATATCTGCGCAAGGATGTGTCAAGATTGCTGAACAAAAACAAACTCTATCTGGCAGCAAAAATAGTGATTCAGATATTCCCTTCCGATTCAAAAATCAATATGCTTCTGCGTGCGGAAGAGATACCGAGAGGCTATTATCCGACTGTTGAACCAGGACTGCTTATCTCAATCTTCAGGGATCAACTCCAGGAAATTCATGAAATTTCGGGCTATGCCACATCGGGACTATTCGTCAGGCAATGTGCAACACGCCGGGCCAAAGAGTTTAACCAGCCCAATATAATTTTGCTTAACAAGGAGGGTAATGCATGCGAAACGCTGGATGGTTCCTTTGCCTGGCTCAATAAGGATCAGCTCTTTTTTACTGCTGAGAGGGAAGGCGGCTACATTTGTGCAATTAGGGAGCAGGTCATCCGAAGCGCCAAAGATGCCGGTTTTGAACCGGTCGAGAAAGAAAAAATTTCCCCGGATGAATTGCTGCAAGCAGAAGAGTTGTTTCTTTTTGACTCCAGCAACGGTATTCAGAAAGTACTCGGCCTCGAAGACCGGCGCTACTTCAGCACAAAAACGCAATTGATAGCAGAGAAGCTTTCCGCGCTAGCCAGAAAGGACAGGGAGGAAAGAATTACAAATTAAAAATTACAGATTAAAAATGGGGGAATGAACTATTTTCTCAACCATTTTTTTGTACTTTAGCAGTAACATCCTTGTAAACCAATTGACCTATCTTAGATTATTTTGCTTGAAACCTAAATTCTTATCAAAATGAGATCAATTACCTGGATTCAATGCTCCGTATTGTTAGTATTCGCTTTATGTTTCTCAACCAATGTCAATGCCCAATCCCTAAAGTTTGAAAATCTCAGTTTCAATGAGGCCTTGTCGAAAGCTACAAAGACCAATCAGATTCTGTTTATCCAGTTAGAGAGTGACTGCCTTCAATGTAATGATGTTGCTGAGAGTGGACTTTCAGGAGATGAATTGAGCGCCCTTTTTTCAAAATTCATCTGTCTAAAAGTCTTGAACAACAGCGAAGATTACAAACAAATACTATCCTCCTATTACCTTTACCCCAACTTACCCACTTCACTCTTTGTCGATTCCAAAGGGAACTATTTGGCCTCACTGAATAACTTCAGCACGTCCAATAAAAACGAGTATTTCAAATTGGCTGCCAAAGCTTTGGCAACAAAAGAAAATCCTCCTTTTAAACCTTATACAGAAGCTATTGCTAAGAATGGCTTACAAAGAGAGTCACTTAAGACGTTCATAACCAAACTGAATGAACAGAATTTTAATACAGATAGTTTAATTGAGAATTATATAGAAAATCTGACTATCAGGGAACTTAGGGACGAATCGGAATTATCCTTTCTCATTCAATCTGCACCATTGGTCAATTCGAGGGTGTATAACTTAATAAGACAGGATTATCCCTTGTTCAAAAAGGTTTTTGAATCATTTCCGATGGAGGAGCGGATAAAAATCAACCAGAAAGTATTGACAAAATCAAAAAGTAAATTGTTTCGCGAAAAAAGTCAGGATTATCTGTATTATGTAAACAATTTCATTCGGGGAATGTATGGTGAAAGCAAGAGAGAGGGATTCAAAGCAGCCGAAAAACTCGATCTCGAATTTTACAAGGAGGTAAAAAAAGATTTCAATACCTACTACAATCTTTCACGAGGCTATTTCCGGGAATTTTACAGCAAGTTGAATATAGATTCTGTACGGACAGTTGAAATGAATCGAATCATCAAGCGACCTGATGGTTCTTTCACGAAAGGAGGATTCCTTTATCAAACAGGAAATGAATTAAACGATATCGCTTTTACAATATTTGAATCGACAGATGACAAAGAGAAACTTGCCTTTGCATTAAAATTATCTGAAATGACATTGAAATACAATGTGCCAGCGTTCATTGATACCTATGCAAGGATTCTTTACCGATTTGGCGGGAAAAAGGATGCCATTGACTGGCAAAAGAAGGCTATAGCTATCAGTGATTCATTGCATCTCATGCAAAATGGGCTAAAAGAGGCACTCACAAAGATGCAGGCCGGAACGCTTTAATCAGTTTAATTCGGGGTTTTCAGGGAAATTCTGCCAGAGCAGGGCATTGCCGCCAATCGATTGGATGCTTTCGTTCCAGAAATTTTCGTCGCTCGAAAGAATCGTTTCTACTGTCGGTTCAACGACGACCCACGAATGATCCGCAATTTCGGTTGCCAGCTGACCAGCGCTCCAGCCAGCATATCCAAGGAAGAACCGCACCTCCTTCTCCTCGACCAATCCGGCGCTGATGAGCGCTGTCAAATGATCAAAATTCCCGCTCCAGAAAAGGTCTCCGCTGACTGGCAGGCTGTCGGGAATTTTATCGCCAAGGGTATGAAGGAAAAAGAGTTTGTCGTTACTGACTGGTCCGCCGAGAAAGGCATTGGCATCAAAATCAGGGAATCCTTTGAAGAGATCCCGGACCAACAGATCGGTAGGCTTATTGAGTATAAATCCAACATCGCCCTCCTCAGAGCATTGGACAAGCAATACCGTGGAACGGCTGAAATAATCACCCGGAAGAAATGGTTCCGCAATGAGTACCCTACCCTGCTTAGGCTTTAGCTTGCTCTCAATTTTAAATATGTCCAGATCCAGCAACATTGGCTCTTAAATTATGGACAATTGACAATTGGATATTGACAATTGAAGATGGATTTTTATTTCTCAATGATAAGAAAAATATCTTCATCTTTCTTTTTCATCAGAAATTCTTCACGTGCAAATTTATCGAGGTTCTTTGCATTGGCTTTCATCTCCTGCAGATGAATACTATCTTTGCGGATTTTCTCGAGAAAATAGGCCTTCTCGACGCGGTATTCCTTCAGTTTATTGACATTTTTCCGGAGAAAAAAAATGTTGTTGTCGTCAATAAAAATCATCCAAACGCTGAAAACAATGAAAGCAATCAGATATTTGTTTGCTAAAGGTTTTAACAGCTTCCGGGAGAATAGCGCTTTCATTGTTGCAGGCAGATTATCTACACAAAGTTAGAAAATCTGCCTGCAATAAAAAGGGATCAAAAGGAGGAATCTTATTTATCTGCCAGAAAATTGGGATAGGTAAAGTCCCTGGCAGAGACAAAGGTCTCTTTGATGGTACGGATAGAAACCCAGCGCAACATGTTGAAAACTGAACCCGCCTTGTCGTTGGTGCCTGAGCCTCTGGCTCCACCAAAAGGCTGTTGTCCGACGACAGCGCCTGTGGGTTTATCGTTGATATAGAAATTACCTGCCGCATTTGTCAACCTGCGGGTCATGTGGTCGATGGAGTAACGACTTTGGGAAAAAATAGCGCCAGTCAATGCATAAAGGGAAGTTTCATCCAATATTGTCAGTGTTTGCTCCAACTGATCATCTTCATAAACGAAGATGGTAACTACTGGTCCAAAAAGTTCCTCCTTCATGGTAATGTATTGAGGATCTTTTGCTAATATGACGGTAGGCTCTATAAAATAACCGATAGTTCTGTCACATTTCCCACCATAAATTACCTTGGCATCAGCATCTTTTCGGGCCTGGTCGATGAATCCTTTGAGTTTGTCGAAGGCGGCCTGATCAATCACTGCATTGACAAAATTGGTGAAATCTTCGGGAGGTCCCATCTTTACCCTGCTGAGTTGACCTTCGCATTTGGTCCAGGTCTCCGCCCATATAGATCTGGGAACATAAACCCTGGAGGCCGCAGAACATTTTTGCCCCTGGTACTCAAAGGATCCCCGTACGATGGCAGTTGCCAGAGCAGTGGTATCGGCAGTCGGATCGGCAAATATAAAGTCTTTGCCACCTGTCTCTCCAACAATGCGCGGATAGGATTTGTAATTCGAGATATTTGCGCCAATAGTTTTCCAGATATCCTGAAAGACACCGGTTGATCCGGTAAAATGGATCCCGGCAAAATCGGGGTGGGAGAAAATCACCTCCCCAGCCGCGGGTCCGGATACAAAGACAAGGTTGATTACTCCTGCTGGCAGACCTGCTTCCATTAATATTTCCATGATCACACTGGCAGAGTAAACCGCCGTTTTCGCAGGCTTCCATACGGAAACATTTCCCATGATGACCGGAGCCACAGGTAAATTCCCCGCAATAGAGGTGAAGTTAAAAGGTGTTAGCGCGAATACAAATCCCTCTAAAGGCCTAAATTCGTTGTAATTCCATATGCCTGGATTTGACTGTGGTTGCATGGCATAAATTTCTGTCATGCATTTTACGCCAAAACGGTAGAAATCAGCCAATTCGCAGGCAGCATCAATCTCGGCCTGGTAGGCATTTTTTGATTGGCCTAACATGGTAGCAGCATTGATTTTGGAGCGGTAGGGCCCTGCAATCAGATCAGCAGCCTTGAGAATTACGGCAGCACGATGTTGCCATGGGGTATTGGCCCACTCACTTTTAGCTTTTAAGGCTGCCTCAATCGCTTGCAACACATGCGTTTTATCTCCCAGGTGATAACATCCAAGTTTGTGTGCCAAATCATGAGGCGGAAACATCTCCACTTTTTTACCGGATCTGACCTCCTGCCCATTGATGATCATGGGCAAATCGACCTGCTTAGCCCGCAATTCCTGAATTTTTTGCTGCAATTCAAGACGTTCTGGTGATCCGGGAGCATAACTTTTTATCGGCTCATTAACAGGAATTGGTACATTGTAGAATCCAGTTGACATATTGTTGATTTTTTGTATTATTGCATTAGATTGAACTGACCAACTATTAATATTGATCATGCAAATCTAGGGGATCTCTGTCTCAAATTTGCTAATAAATGTCACCTTTATACTTTCGAGATAGAATTTGTATTTATTTATGAATCATCATGTAGCCGTTTGGATATAGATGCCAAAAAAAACAGAAAGCGGATTTAAAGGTAAATATGCCCTGTTAACCAAACAGGAACTGGGGCTTATCATGTTCTTTTTCTATCTCGATCTCCTGTTGCTGGCCGGGGCTCTGGTAGTCATCGTCCTTGATCTGTTTAATTTTTTCCAAGGAAGCTATTTCGTGCCGGCGCTCTCATTCATGGGTATATTCATCCTTGTTCTGTTCTTTCTTATGGAGGGGAAAAAAAATTCCGCATTAAATTCGCTGGTGTTTATCCCTGTTCCTGCCTATTTTCTGATGATTTCCCCTCAGTTTGCACTGTTCCCTCCACAATCATCCTTCCAGTATGAAATTAACCTATACTTAGTTGGCATTGCTTTTTTCTTGCTATTTTCAGAAAAAAGACGTCAAATAGCTGCTTATCTGCTTGTTACAACTTCAATGTTGATAGGACATCTTATCGCATTCGCTGATAAGGACCTTCTTTTTAAGCTTAACTGGGACCTGACGGGAACCTTGCATCCTTTGTTGATTTATCTTCTTATAAGTCTGTCTGGATTCATTTTATACCTGATTTCACATCAACAGTTGGCTGGGAAGAACCTAATCATTGATTCGCTCCGTGAAAACCAAACCCGCATATTCCATCAATTCTTTGAAGGAATTCTCCGGTTTTCAATTGACAGGGATGAATTAGGAGAGCGTACCGGATACACTGTAACCTACATAAATCCAGCCTTTGAAGAATTTTTTGAGGTTCGGAACTCAGAAGTCAGGGAAATGCCAGCGCATCTTTTGTTTCAAAAATTATTCAGGGATGAAGTGGATTGGCAATCATTGATTGATCCGGTTAAGCGTATCAAGAAAGATATATTGGTGCCGCATACCGGGAAATGGTACCGGGTAAGCTCGATTCCTGTCGACAATGACCAGATGATCTTTTTCTTCGAGAACATCACCAGCATCAAAAACACCCTGAAGGAGCTGAACTTCAATAAACACCGTTACAAGCTTCTGCTGGAAACTATTCCGGATATGTTTTTCGTTATTGACAAGGATGGAACTTACATTGATTATGTCCCTAAATCGGATAGTGGTATTGACATGCTTGCCAGTGAAATTATTGGAAGCACAATTTTTGAGGTAGGTTTTTCTGCCAGGATGGTCAGCCAGGTTAGTAAATCGATAAAAACTGTTATCTCAAAAAACAGTATAGAAACCATCGAATATGCCCTGGAAGTAAAAGGTAAAGGATCATGTTTCTTTGAGATGAGGATGGTGAAACTAAACTCCATCTCAGTCATGGCGGTTTCCAGAGACATATCCAAACAAAAATTTGCTGTCCTGGCCATTGAAGAGGCTAGAAAAAAAGCGGAGGAAGCCGATATGCTCAAGGCTGCCTTCTTGCAGAATATTTCGCATGAAGTGCGCACACCGCTGAATGCCATAGTCGGATTTTCCAATGTATTGCTGACCGATGAAGTCTCGCGCCCCGAACGACTTAATTATTTACAGATCATCACGCGAAATTGTCAGATCTTGCTACATGTTTTCAGCGATACCATCAAACTTTCGAAGATTCAGAGCGGAGTCGAAAAGGTGGAAAAACAGTTTTACAACCTTAATGGATTGGTGAATGACCTGAACCGCCAATTTATGTACGAAAAGGAACAACTGGAAAAAGATCACCTCAAACTCATTCCGGTTAAAGGAAATGACCATCCCAAGTTTTCTATTGTCTGTGATGGAAACAAGATCAAAGACATCATGG
>JAPLDT010000050.1 GCA_026391315.1 Bacteroidia bacterium | reverse complement strand
ACGGAATCAGAGCAATTCTTTTTAGCGTTTTTTCGATCAAATTAACCGGAGCTAAGATTGAATCAATCGAGGTCAGAAATTATACTGCCCCACTTTTCAAATAATTTTTAAAAAATGAATTTTTAGAACCTCCCTATAATAACAAAACAAATTATTTCAAAAGGATGAAGCATGAAAAAGGCAAGATTAAAAGAGATTGAGTGGCCTGAGTTTGGTAAAAATGTCAGCCCAATTCAGTTTAGTTTGAACGAATTAATTGAGCGCATTTCAAAAACGCGCGAAATGATGGATAAGAACAATCTGACCCATCTGGTTGTATATGGTGACAGGGAACATTTTGCCAATCTGAAGTACCTGTTGAACTATGAACCAAAATTTGAAGAGGCGCTATTGATTCTAAATTTGCATGATGATCCGATAATATTGGTAGGAAATGAATGCGTTAGCCGGTTTATAGCTAGTCCTCTATATATTGGAAACAGATTGAGATGTGAACGTTATCAACCATTTTCATTATTAAATCAACCAAAGGACAGCAGCCGCCAGTTAAAAGATATTTTTATTTCAGAAGGTATTAATTCACAATCGAGGATAGGTTGTGTAGGATGGAAATATTTTTCTGAAATTGAACATCATGCTCCGGCCCATGCTATCGAGATTCCCAGTTTTATTGTTGATACGCTAAGGGAAGTAAGTAAATATAAAAATGTAATTAATTCCACCCATATTTTTATGCATCCTGAAAGTGGCCTTCGGTCAAGATGTTCTGCTTCTGAAATAGCATTATTCGAATTTTCCGGCGTGATGGCATCGGAGGGAATGAAAAACCTCTTGTTTAATATTGAGGTGGGGAAAACTGATTTTGAATTGATCCGGTACTACAATTATTCGGGTTATCCATTGAATTGTCATATCGGAATGACCTCTGGTGGGAATAAACATATTGGTTTAGCAAACCCGGAAGGTTATATAATTAAAAAAGGTGACCCGTTCTCAACCAATATAGGTTACTGGGGCAGTAATTGCTGCAGGGCCGGGTGGATAGCTGAAAACGAAAATGATCTGCCAGATCATGCCCAGGGATATGTGGACAATTTTGCCGGGCCCTATTTTTCGTCAATAGGCGAATGGTATAAAAATCTTAAGATAGGGGTAAAAGGGAAAGTAATTGCTCAATTGATTGATGATTCCTTACCTTTTGAAGAATTTGGTATTTTTCTAAATCCAGGCCATCTGATCCATTTTGACGAATGGTTAAGTTCTCCTATTTATAAGGGATCAGAAATAGAAATTCAATCGGGTATGTATTTTCAGGTTGATGTAATCCCCAAATCAAAGAAATACTTTTCTACCCGGATGGAGGATGGAATAATAATTGCAGATCTGACCCTGAGAATGGAATTGCAGTCTAAATTTCCGACAGTCTATGAAAGATGTATGAGCCGCCGCATTTTTATGACAGATAAATTAGGTTTTGAATTACCCGATGAAATATTGCCATTGTCCAATATTCCAGGGATTGTGCCACCCTTCTTTTTAAACCCTAATCAAGTTTTTTCATTGGATACTTAAAATGTTAAAAAACAAATTATAAACATATGAAGACAGGTTACTTCCACAGAGTTACAGCGCTGACACCCACACGATTCTGGATAAATAACGTATCAAGGGACGAGGCGCAAATGGCCATTGATGCCGGTGCTACAGGGTGCACCCAAAATCCAGCCTATGTTTGGAAAATGCTTACTCATCCTACAGAAAGCAATTATGCGAAAAATCTACTGAAAGAAACGCTGAAAGAAACTCAGTATGACAACGAAGTAGAATGCATATTGCAACGAAAGCTAGTAGCAGGGGTTGCCAGGGTATTTATGCCTATATGGGAAAAAAGCCACGGTTTTGAAGGGTATGTCAGTATACAAGGCGATCCGGTTCATGAAGATGACGCACAGGTCATTATCGATGAGGGGCGGAAAAACCGGGCGATGAGTCCCAATATTATGATAAAAATTCCAGCAACCAAAGCTGGCTTGCAAGCCATGAAAGTGTTGCTCGAAGAAAATACACCCCTCAATGCCACTGAGGTAATGGGTGTAAGTCAGGCACGAGCTGTAATGGACATATATGAACAAGTTACACAAAAGACCGGGAAATACCCCGTCTCCTATATTTCGCATATCGCTGGTATCTATGATGAATATCTGGAAAACTGGGTTAAAGAGAATAAAATTGATATTCTTCACGATTATCTTTACCAGGCAGGGTTAATTGTAGCACGCAAAGTGTATTATATGATGAAAGACCGCAGCTCCAAAATGGGCTTTATCGGCGGAGGCATTAGGGGTCTGCACCACTTTACCGAGTTGGTGGGGGGAGATGTTTGTCTTACCATTAACTGGAAAGGAACTGCCGATACATTACTTGCGCAGGATCCTCCCGTCATATCGCGGATACACAATCCAGTTTCAATGCAGGTAATCGATGCCCTGATGGAAAATATCGTTGAGTTTAAGCGCGGTTACATGGAAAACGGTCTAACCGTTGACGAATACGAAGAATTCGGTCCTGTAGAACTTTTCAGAAGTATGTTTCTTACTGCCTGGAAAGATTCACTTAAACTTATTAATGAAACAAAGAAGAGTATATGAAACGAGCCATGGCAAATTATTTGTCACACAGGAAAATGATTATCGGCGAGTTCCATGTGGCAATTGAAAGACAAATTATAAACACATGAAAAGGAAGATTATTATAGCATTAGCTCCTACCGGTGGTTGGGGTAAGGGCGAAAATAACCTGGTACAATCGAAGGATATTGCTGCAGATGTAATTCGTTGTGCTAAAGCAGGAGCGGTAGTTGTTCACATGCATGCTAGGGATGAAGAAGGAAAATTAACAACCGATTTAACTGCATTTAATAAAGCCGTTCAGACAATAAAAGATTCGTGCGATATAATTCTCGAAGCTTCAACAGGTGGACTTTCTGAATTTATTGCTGCTGAAAGAATACTACCTACTGAAAACCCTCATGCGCAAATGGGTTCATTAAATATTGGCTCATTGAATTTTGGCGACGAAGTATATAAAAACAGTCTTAAGGATGTTCGTTTTTGGATAAAAGCACTTTCAGAAAGGGGAGTAAAACCTTCGTTGGAAATATTTGATAGTGGAAACATGGAAACTGCCATACACCTTATCAATGAAGGATTGATTTCGACTCCTTGTAATTTTAGTTTTATTTTTGATGTTAAATGGGGAATGCCCTTTCATCCATCTATATTAGCATATTTAATAGAAAAAGTACCTCAAAATAGTAATTGGGGTGCACTTTTAATAGGTAGTACCAGCTTTACTAATCATATCGAAGCCGCTCGGGCAGGCGCAAGAATATTGCGAGTTGGTTTTGAAGACTCTTATCGATATAATGGGAAAGTTGCTTCAAATAATGCGGAACTTGTCCGGGCTTTGCGTGCAGAACTTGAATCGGCGGGTTTTTCAATTGCTACTACAAATGAAGCAAGGGATATTTTGTTGAAATAGAAGAGCCTAATAAGTAAAAATTGGAATATGATTAAGAAGACCTTCTTTCCTGTACGTTTTATATTACTGTTTTTCACCTTTTTACTTACTGTCCTGCTTTATGTCGACAGAGCTTGCATCTCCACCGCAAAAGTACCAATTTCAAAGGATCTGAACTTCGGCCCCACAGATTTTGGATGGATAATGGCAATATTCACTCTTGGGTATGCCCTATTTCAGTTTCCTTCAGGTAAATTAGCAGATAACAAGGGGCCCAAAAGTGTATTAGCGGGGATAGTTACCATCTGGTCATTATTGACTTCACTTACAGGCGCAACCTGGAACTATGCATCCATGCTTATAATAAGGTTCCTATTCGGAGCCGGTGAGGCAGGAGCTTTCCCAAGTTTGGCAAAAGTGGTTTATAGCTGGTTCCCTATGAGTGAAAGAGGCATAGTCCAAGGTATTAATTTTTCAGGATCAAGACTGGGGGCTGCCTTTGCGATGCCTCTGGTCGCTTGTATGTTAAGTCTGATAGGATGGCGTAACACCTTCGTCTTCTTCGGTATAATAGGTATTGTTTTTGCCCTGCTTTGGTACTTTCTCTTCACAAATACTCCCGAAGAATCAAAATTACTCAATCAATCTGAAAAAGAGTTCATCATAAGGAACCGGCAAAAATCCGGAAGATCAGAACCGAAAAAACTTACCTTTTCAAATATTTTACGGTCAGGTAATGTCTGGCTGGCTATGATTCAGTATACCTGCAGCAATTTCACTTTTTATTTTACCCTGACATGGATGTACCCATACCTTCAGGAAAGGTTTATGCTTGATGGTGTCAAAACCGGGTTTTATGCAATGATACCGTTAATCTTTGGTGCTGCAGGTAACTGGATTTCAGGTATTATGGTAGATTTTATCTATAAAAAGGGAAAACCGAAACTTTCAAGGCAATTACCTGCAATTATCGGTTTTTTACTGGCTGCGTCAGGAATACTATTACTTTCGGTGGTCAAATCACCCGAAGCATCTATATTTGCTTTATCAGTTGCGATATTCGGGGCTGATATGACTATAAGTCCATCATGGGCATTTTGTATAGATATTGGGAAGGAAAACTCAGGGGTTGTTTCCGGAACGATGAATATGGCAGGAAACCTCGGGGCATTTGTTACAATAATTGCCTTTCCTTATATTTTTAAATGGACCGGAGGTCACGAGACTTTTTTTTATTTATGTTCCGGACTATCCTTGATGGCAACAGTGATCTGGCTTTTTATGAAACCTGAAAAGGCGGTTGTCGGGGAATAATTTTTAAGTAATTAACGTGAGTTCGATGTAAGAAAGGGTAAAAATATGTAGGAATATTTCACCCTTTCTTACATCGAACTCACGTTATTCTAACAATTAATTAATGGATAAAATAGTAATGAATAAAGTCTTTGAAGTTATAAACCCCGACATTGATTTGAGTCCATTTACAGGGATGTCAAAAAAACACTACATCGAGTTGGCTAAGTATCTTTTGGAAAGGGCCTTTAAGCATGTTGAATCCATTGAAACCCCATTAAACTTTCCGGCAGTTCCCGGTAAAACCTATCCACAGCCCGGAGCTCCTGATTGGCGCTATCGTTCCGCTCAATTTGAAGCGCTGGAAAGAACATTCACACTGGCAGGTCCGCTCATCCACATTGATCCGGAAACTACTATTAACAATATCAAATTGAGGGATTATTACTGCCTGCAATTTTACAATGCCTTCACTCCCGGGCACGCAAATTCACTCCCATTGCCTGAAGAATTGCCCGACTCCAATTACCAGTTTACCTGCGAGTTTGGCGGATTGTTCAAAACATTGCTCCTGTTGCCCGGCACGATCTGGCCCCAATATTCCGAAAAGCAGAAAGATGAAATGGTCATTACCATTTCAAAATGGGCCCACCACAGAACCACCCAGAACAATTGGCGCATTTTTAATATCTGTGCACTTTCATTTCTAAAGAAGTATGGTTACCAAATTGATGATGACCTATTGAAAAGTCATCTTTTATGGGTAGTATCCTATCATTCGGGAGATGGGTGGTATTTGGAGCAGACCTATAATTACTACTCAATCAGCCTTTTTATTGTCTATACAACCATCTGGAACAGGACATTTGGTGACAAATATTATCCTGAAATTGCCGAGATAATCGAAAAATCAGCCCGAAAATTGATGGAATCTGTCACAGGTTTTTTTGCACGAAACGGGTATATCAACATGTGGTCCAGAAGTATTTGTTACCGGACATGGGTTTCAGGCGCCTTCCCGGTAGCTTTCATGCTGAAGGAGAAAACAGAGCTTGATGCAGGTTGGGCAAGACGGCTTTGTTCCGGTTCCCTGCTTCAATTTGTTACCAGGGAAGAATTCTATTACAATGATATTCCCAGCCTGGGATTTTATGGGCAAAAGGAGTACATGATTCAAAACTACAGTTGTGCAGGAAGTCCTTTCCTGATGTTCCTGCCATTTATCTGTCTGGCATTGCCGGATGATTCACCTTTCTGGACAGCAAGGGAAAACGACGGAATGTGGGAGAATCTGGGAAACAATTCGAACAAGATTGTTTTGGAAAATCCGGGACTTGTTTTGGTCAATCACGGTAAGACAGGCACATCTGAGATCATTCCCGGGAAAGTTTATTACGATGATCCCAATTATTCCAAGCTGGTCTACAATACCCATTTTCCGTGGGAGGACCATAATCCCAAGGGAGGAACATCAATGGAATATAGTTTCCGCAGCCTGGATCCAAGGGATTTGAGGGGAGATGACGTAAACTTCTATCTCACCGGACAGAAAATTGACAATGATTCAGAAAAAAACAGCGTTTATACAACCTCCCAGAGTATGCTATACAACGGCGTGCGGAAGGATGTGCTGTACAGGCAGGCCATCATGCGGAAACCGCCAAACAACGGGGTTGGCTATATCATCGACCTTGCCGAAATAACCATCCCGGGAGGTGTGATCAGAGTCGACCGCACCAGGCTTGCCTTTGAGCATGAGTTAACCCTTGGCCATTTTGGTATGCCTCATTTGAATGGCCAAAAGGCTATTATCAATCAGTTCGAAGATGGCACCAAAAAAGTGATAACGGCTTCAATCCCAGGCAGGAGGATTGCTTTAATCATTTATCGGGGTTGGGACAGTTTGGAGAGCGTTGTTCATCAAAACCGGAATGCAGAGGCTGACGAAAGCACGGTCATCTATGCCCATAAAAAGCGGTTGGCAAAAAATCCTTCCATGGAGTTGATGATAACAGTCATGTTGCATAAAATGGATGACAGCGAATGGACGGAAGAAGAGTTATCGCCCATCAAAGAACTGAAAATCATGGAGGTTACATCTTCCTTCTCAGCCTTGGGTGCGAAGCTTACTTTAAATAACAATGAAATATTTGAGATCGACTTTAAGGATATCGACGGGAAAAGGTCATGTTGAGTTTTATCCTGATAAATTGCCTCTCCATCCTAAAGATAGTATGGATATTCATTGGAAATCCAGGGAACTTGAATATCCTTAGCCGAAGCCCAACACAAACCCGGTCACAGCCTTTCCTGTTACGAAAAATCGCGATACTGACTGAATTCCTTGAGCAGGATGACAAAACTTGGTCGACCAGACAGGAAGAACGTAAAGTTGTTCTAAAGGAGAAGATTTCAGAATTGTGGATCTATTTCCAATAATCCTGCATTAATTAACGTGAGTTCATTTTACAGTCTCATTTGAAAAGTAAAGCTACCTTAAATTACCACTCTTGCATAATCGCTAATGAGGGAAATTCAACCTTATAACCCAAGATATTGGTTATGCTCATTTCTTCTCATCTACTATAGAACTTATCACCATAGTCATAATTTTAATAAAATCACTACTCTCATCATGTACTTGCCCGTCATTTATTGGTTTAGTGACCTCTGACGTGTATAGCGGTTCCGGAAGTCCGGTATCGGCAAAAGAATACTGGCCATCACCTCCCCCAAGCTTCCATACTATCAGATCCAACGAAGGAATAATACAAAAGTAATGGCGTCCCGATCCTCCTTTCCAAAATGTATCCCGTGGTAGTTCACTGATATTCCCATCAGTATTCGTATGAAACTGAAAGCTGTAACGATAATGAGGATTATATGGTGATTTTTTTGTAGCCTTTTGAACGTATTCCTTTGGAACAATTTGCTGTTGTCCCCATCTTCCTTCGTGTAACAACATATAACAGAAGCGTAGCATGTCAGTGCTTCTCAGGGCAATACCGCCTGCTCCGGGAGTATGGGTTACAAGTGGCTGGTTTTTGTATCCAAATCCCCAGCGTCCCCAGCCTAAAGGTTTGGCAAGGTGTGAATCAATATAATCCTCCAACTCCATACCTGTAACATGACGCAACATAATGGATGCATTGTGTATAGATGCTGAAGCATATGAATATCCGCCACCTGGTTCGCACCAAAGGGTTTTTGCTGTAAATGGAATACTACCCATTTTACCATCTTTAATGCCCAGTGAATACTCATCAACCATAGATTCCCATCCATCCGGACCAACCGGATCAATTGTCGAACGCTTTCCGTTGATGTACACAGGGTTGTTGCCTCTGATACCTGCTGAAAATGATAAAAGTTGTCCTAATTTTATATCTGCCATCCGTGGATCAGGCAACGGAAATGCCTCTGAAGGCATTAATAAAGTTGTATATACTTTTTGATCCAGACCGTCAGGGAACAGATCAGGGCGCTCACTCATCAGTATACCTACTGAAATACTTGTAAACGACTTAGTGCAGGATGCAAGGTTTGGGGTGGCATCACGCAGTCCTTTTCCAAAATAATTTTCATAAACAAGCCATCCATGACGAAGAACGAGTAGGCCTCCATTACTTGTTGTACTTCTGACAAAATCGAAAGCCTGATCCAGTTTAACTTTATCTATTCCTGTTACCCTTTTTATTTTTTTATTATCTGTCAGGGTTCTCCAGCCGCCAACAGAATCAGGTAAAGGGAAGTATTCTTTCTTGTTTGATGATGATTTTGCAGCTTGTTGGGCACTGATCCAATAACCGGTACTGAAAGAAAAGATTAAAATGAAAAATAATGTCTTCACGGAGTAAAATTTTAAGTTATTATTTATTGTATTTCAGATGGTTCTTTTTGATCAAGTAGTTTACGGGCATAGTTGAATCCAGAATGTCCGACCTGAAGCATCGGAACTTTTGTTTTGAATTTAATTTGAGCCAGGCTAATTTGCCCTAAAACGATTACATCAACCTCATTCTGTAGTCTTTCCAGTTCATGGTATATTAGCTCATTATGATTAATTATTTTCCCGCTGAGCAGATATTTAAAAGCTTCTTCATTAATCGTTATTTTAATATCTATTTCTTTCTTTTGTTCCCTGGCTTCGGTTTCCAATAACATTTTGGTTGCCGGAGCACTTGTGGGTACTGTTGCCAAAATACCTATCACAGAACCTCGGCTGACAGCTTCTTTTGCCATGGGCTCGTCAATATTAAAAACCGGTTTATGGACTATTTGCCGTGCTAACCTGGTACAAGACCCCATAGTTGTGCAAGTACTCATGATAACATCTGCTCCGGAACTTTCTGCTGCCTGGAAATAATTAAGCATTCTTCTTGTTACATCTTTTGTGGGACCACCATTTGCCAAAGATTCTGTAAGTAATGAATCATCCATGATATTAATAATTTCAACATCAGGATTTTCTTTCAGCCAAGGAATTACAAACGGAATAATTACAACTTGATGGAACCAGCTCACTGTATGAATTAACGCCAATTTTTTCATAATTCACTAATTTTAATTGTTGAAAATTGTTTAATTTCTAACTATTGATAATTTAATTCTCTCAATTGATTTTCTGATATGGTTCCTCATATACTCCTCTGCCAAACTAGCATCTCCCATTTCGATTGCCGATAATATTATTAAATGCTCTGATAAAGTCTGGGAGGGTTCCCGAATTAAGCCCAGCTTGTAGGTTTGAGTAAAGCTGTCATATATTTGATTCATTTTGATCAGATATTTGTTATTACTTAGTTTAATTATCTGATGGTGAAAAGCAGAATCAGCTAATAAGTAATCTTCATTATTTATATTATTTGAATTCAAAAATGGATTGAAAATTGATTTAAGATCCTCAAGTTCCTCAGATGTTATCCTACCCGTTACTATCCGGATAGCTGTAGTTTCAATTCCCTGTCTGCACTCGAAAGCCTCGAGCAAGTCATAGACACTTATATTGCTGACATACATGCCCCGGTGGGGTTTGCTTTGCAAAAGCATCTCTTGTTCAAGTACTAGGAAGGCTTTAACAAGTGGAGTTCGGCTCACGCCTATTTTTTCTGCAATTTTTTCCTGATAAACTTTCTCCCCTGGTTTCAGATCTCCACTCAAAATCATTTCTTTCAATTTGAGGTATACCTGATGTACTAAGTCTTTATCATTCTTTTGAAGCATAACATATATTTGAATTCAAAAACAAATATATGTTATTATTTTTAACTAACCTTAATTATCCATATTTTTTTACAGAAAACAGAATTCAATCATTTTTTGTATTTCAATGTCGCTCTCAAAAATGCAGACAACAGTTTTATATTGTCAATGGAATTAGATAGGTTTACAATTTAAATTATAATTTATGAAAAAGATGGCTACCTTGAAATTGAGATTCTATTTCCTTCTAACTTTGCTGTTTTTTTTGCTTTTTTCACAAGCGCAAAACACTCAGACAACCGCCACTGCACCAGTAAAAACTATCGAACAGCTGCAAAAAGAGAATGATCAGTTGTCATGGATTAAAAATGACTGGCCAAACTTCAAGCGTTACAGGGAAGCCAATGAAAAACGGGGTTTACCTGCGGCAAACGAAGAGCGGGTTGTCTTCATGGGTAACTCTATCACAGATGGTTGGATTGGGATTTCGCCCGAATTTTTTAAAGGAAAATCCTATGTTGACAGGGGAATTAGTGGACAAACTACCCCTCAAATGCTGGTGCGTTTTAGGGCCGATGTCATCAACCTCAAGCCGAAAGTAGTACTGATCCCCTTCCACCCTCGAAATGATTGAAGACAACCTTGCTTCAATGGCCGAATTGGGGAAAGCCAACGGAATAAAAGTGATTCTCTGCTCAATATTGCCGGTATATGATTATCCATGGAAACCAGGACTCGAACCTGCTGAGAAAATTGTTACCGTTAACAGGTGGATCAAAGCGTATGCAGCCAAAAACGGATGCGATTACCTCGATTATTTCTCCTCTGTCGTAGATAGCAGAAAGGGAATGAAAGTTGAGTATTCAAAAGACGGCGTACATCCCAACAAGGAGGGATACAAGGTGATGGAAGTGCTGGCTGAGGAGGCAATAAGAAAGGCATTAAAGCATTAGTTGTACTGGAAATCAAGCGTTAGGATGAGGATTGCTTCGTCGTACCTCCTACCAATGACAGATTTTGTAATATACTGAATATCAAATAGGTGCAAAAATGTATTTAACAGCTTCATTATGCACAAATATTTTCTGTCATCTTCACATTGTGCCCAAAAAATTTGGGTGGTGACTACCAATGACAGATTTTTCAAAACTGTCATAAAGGGATTGTGCGACGTTAAGGTTAAAGAATATTTGAATCGTCGATCTGTTGTATATTTAACAGATTATCAACAGATTGCTTCGTCGTTCCTCCTCGCAATGAAGCAATCTGTTGAGTCTCGCAGAAATCCATCTTAACCAGAGGTCATCGAATTGACTATTGTCCAAAAATATAATATGAAGTAAAACTCAAGTCAACACGATCATCAATCATGACATACACCGTTTGTACATCAACTAAATTCACCGTAAATAAGGATTTGATCTTCTCTCTCTACCAATCGTTGTATCGCCACCATGTCCAGGATAGACTTTTACACCGTCATTCAAGGTCAGCAATTTTTCTTTGATGCCATAGATTAATAGAGCATGGTTTCCCCCGGGGAGGTCAGTTCGTCCCACCGAACCTTCAAAAAGTATATCCCCGACAACCAACATTTGATCCGCTTCGCTGTGGTAAGCGACACTTCCGGGAGAGTGACCTGGTACATGGATGACCTTCAAAACGGAGTGACCAAAGGTGACCTCTTCTCCTGGAACCAATGCCACAGCTTCCGCTGGATTGGCCATGGAGATGCCAAAGAACATCGCATGTTCTTTGGCATTACTAACCATTGGAAGATCACCGGGATGAATCCTGCATTTCAATTCCCATTCCGTTTCAGCAAAGCTGTTTCCCATGAGGTGGTCGAAATGACCGTGCGTATTCAATAGTTGAACGACTTGAAGCCCTTGCTCCTCCACAAAACGACTCAAAACAGCTTCTTCCGACCTGTTCGAGCAGGCAGGATCGATGATAACTGCCTCTTTGGTTTCGTCCCAGAGAAGGTAGGCATTGACACCCACCGGATTAAAGGTGAATTTTTTAATATTTATCATGAAATATTCAATATTTATTTAATGAATAGAGCCCTTAAAATGAACCCTCCTTTCCCTCAAAGCCCCTCGGCTCCTCGTCTCCTATTGCCCTTACTTTTCATCGGCTATTCCGGGGAGCATCGGAACAAAGACAAAATTACCCGCTTCCCGCTCCGAATATTTATTTTCCCCCTCCCTCACGACTATTGTCATCACCTGGTGCTGCCTATTCCCTACTGGGATCACCATTCTTCCTCCCACAACCAGTTGCTGCTTCAGGCTTTCCGGAACCGATGCGGCCCCTGCAGTAACGATGATCTTATCGAAAGGGCCGTAGGTAGGCAATCCCAAATAACCATCCCCGTAAAAGAATTGAGGGTGATAACCCAGCTTTGGCAACAAAATGCAGGCGAAATCATAGAGCGACCGCTGTCTCTCAATCGTAAACAGCGACACCCCCATTTCGCATAACACTGCCGCCTGATAACCGCTCCCTGTGCCAACTTCCAGAACCCTGTCAGTACTTTTTATTTGTAGCGCTTCAGTCTGGAAGGCTACGGTATAGGGTTGAGAAATGGTCTGCCCGGAGGAGATGGGGAATGCCTTGTCGACATAGGCGAATCCGACGAAACTGTTGTCCATAAAAAGATGTCGGGGAACCCTGTTCATCGCACGAAGAACAATTTCATCCGATATCCCTTTGTCTCTGATTTCATCCACCAGTTTTTTCCGTAGTCCTTTGTGCCTGAATGTATCTTCCAATTGAACTGCTTTTGGGGTTTCCGAAGGCAAAAATACCAATCTATACGGGTTTTTCAACATCGAAAAGTTGATAAATAAAAGAATAGGCAAGAATCGGGAAGTTCCGGCACATTTGTAAAAAAACTACATTTACACCAAGATGTTACACGGAGCTATTATACACCCCGGAGAACCTGATGATTCATTCATCGCCTCGCTGCACGCCATCAAACGGGTGAAGTGGGAGACTGTAATCCCTTCCTTCAACCTCAATTTATTTGGTAACCCTGAATACCTGATTCCCTCGCATTGCAACCTTGCAACCATTCTTGATCCGGAATTCACCTCTTTTGCATTTTTATCAATCCTGGTAAGACGGGGATGTCATCTTTTTTTAACAGAAAGACAACTGATGAGTTCCTCCGAGCGGGAAAAGCTTATACAATTGGCAGAAGAGGGCAATACTTTCATTCAAATTCGCAACGATCTGTTGGTTCATCCGACATTTGTAAACAACGCAAAGAGCAAATCAGAATCTAAACTGATCGAAATTCATCAGGTCGAGCCTGGAAGACCCGGGGCGCTGCAGGAGATGCTTTACAAAAATCTGTTCATGATCCTGAAAATTGCTCACGCTGAGCCATCCCGCATCAGCGTTTGTGCCATTCCGAATACTGGCTACCAACCCGATGTGGTGAACCTGCATCTCACCTTCCCCAATGGTTCCGCAGCATCCCTAACCCTCTCCTTTATCGGAAAGGAAAAAGAGCACCTTTTCTCTGTACATGACCCATATGGAGTGACCAACTTTAATTTTGCTGAAAACGATTACCGTCAAAACTCCATTAAATCGGTTGAAGAAAAAGAATACACACCAGATAATCAGCTGCTCTTTAAGCAGATAACATCATTCTCAGAAAGTGTTTTAAACAAGGAATTTCAACAACTGGGATTAAACGATGAAGCCAATACCTTTCGCCTAATAGAGAAAATCAATCAAAAGTTGGAGTTCAGTTCGGTTTTGATATAAAAATAAAATTCCCGCTTCGGCGGGAATTTTATTTTTATATCAAACCGAGATCAATCTGTGTGACAATGTTCTCAATCATCCGGTCCTCCATCAAAGGATCATACTGGGCTTTCAGGTCATGGCCAAACAATTTCGCGACCGACTGCCAGAAAAAGGCTGAAAACCCTCCTTTGAACTCTTTGATAATCTCGTAGGATGAATTTCCTGTTTCCCTGTCCAGCAGTTTAATCAGAATGCGCCCTTCCGAAACTTTCATCCGCCGAATCTCATCTTCAAATTCCGAGAAAAGCTCCTTTTCAACTCCCTTGACATAATTCTTGCGTTCGCGCTCCGTCTTAAATGTGGAGTAAACCCTGTTGTATTCGGCCAGTTTGATGGCTGCCACTTTTGCCATCGGATAGACTTTTTTAACCTTGTATTCCAGCAGGGTATACTCTCTCAACTGCCGGGGCTTCATGTCTTTCTTGTCGGGGAAGATATCGATCGGTTTCAGAAAATAGTGCATCGAAGTGTCAATCCTGGCAACAACAGTATCTTTTCCTGTCCCGGTGGTGGTTCCGGTTGTCTGGGCGAATGTCACAGCCGGAAGGATCAGGAGGAAGAGAAGAAAACAAAATGTTGTGATGTTGGTTGCCTTCATTTGCTGCAAATTTAAGAAAGGAATGAGCGATTTTACAAATTTGATCGGCCAATAATGGTTGTTTAACATTCTTTACCTTCCCAATATTCGATATCTTTGCATGAAAATTAGCTGGACACCCGATTTTTAAATCATGCTTATGCCTAAATACAATGTAAATGTAACCTCCGAAATTGGTGAATTGGAAGGAGTTATTCTTCACAGTCCCGGCTCGGAAGTGGAAAATATGACTCCTGAAAATGCCGAAAGGGCGCTCTATAGCGATATTCTCAATCTCTCAGTCGCGTCGAAGGAGTATTATGAACTGAAGGAGGTTTTGAACAAGGTAACCAAGACCTATGAAATCAAACAACTTTTAACTGAAACGCTCTCAAACGACATATCAAAAGAGGCGCTGATCCGTAATGTCTGTCAACAGGAAGGAGCTTACGAAGAACTTGATCTTTTGCTCAACATGCCGCCTGCTCTCCTGGCAAAACAATTGATTGAGGGAGTCGTGCTCAACCGCGACAACCTCACAAAGTTTCTGAGCAACGAACGGTACTCCATGCGGCCGCTTCACAATTTTCTCTTTACGCGGGATTCGGCTATGACCATCTGGAATGAGGTACTGATCGGAAAGATGGCAAGCAAAGTAAGGGAACGTGAATCATTGATCATGGAGACGATCTTCAGGGACCACCCCTTCTTTGGCGTTCCTACCATCAATCCGGAGCGTGTTGCCGGGGGTAGAAATGCCTTCAGAAATGCCACCATCGAAGGTGGCGATGTGGAAATTGCCAGCGAAAACATCATCCTGATTGGCAGTGGCGCCAGAACTTCGACCGAGGGGATCGATCTGCTGACCGAGATCATCAAAGAGAAAAAAGAGGGGACCAAACACCTGATCGTACAGGAGCTGCCCAGAAAACCCGAGTCATTCATCCACCTCGACATGACTTTCACCTTCCTCGACACTAACGCCTGCATGGTGTACGAGCCATTGATATTGAAAAAGACCAAATACCATACCATTAAGATTACCATCGACAACGGGAAGGTAACTTCCATCAGGGAAGAGGCCAGTCTGTTGAAAGCGCTGGAGCGTTGCGGGATGGAACTCACACCTATCAACTGTGGTGGTCATGGAGATCCATGGATCATGGAGCGCGAACAATGGCACAGCGGGGCGAATTTCTTTGCCATTGCTCCCGGAAAGGTGATTGGATACGAGCGAAATGAAAAAACCATGGAAGAGATGAACCGGAATGGTTTTGAAATCATAAAAGCAATGGATGTGATCGAAAACAGGGTGAAAATCGAAGATTATCAACGCGTTGTCATCACCATTGCCGGGTCCGAGCTTGCCCGCGGAGGTGGTGGCGCAAGGTGCATGACCATGCCAGTCAAGAGAAAAAATGTAAGTTGGTAACCCGAATGAGAAAACTTGAAAACAGCGAGCTCTCCAGACCCAGCACAGTGGAATTCATACAGTTGGCAAAAGTGCCGATCGTTGTCGTTCTGGACAACATCCGCAGTAGCCACAACATCGGTTCCGTATTTCGTACTTCGGATGCGCTATTGATAGAGAAGATTTTCCTTTGCGGAATTAGCTCGACCCCACCCGACAAAGAGATCCGCAAAACAGCCTTGGGCGCAGAAAACACTGTTGCATGGGAGTTTCATTCCGACACACGCGAGGCTGTCAGTACCCTGAAAGCGCAAGGATACAAAGTTATTGCCATTGAGCAGGTTGAAAAGAGTATCAGCCTCTCTGAATATCATCCATCTATAAATTCCAAACTGGCGCTTGTTTTCGGGAACGAAGTGAAAGGCGTACAGCAAGATGTGGTGAATCAATGTGATTTAGCTATCGAGATACCCCAATATGGTACGAAGCATTCTTTCAACATCTCGGTATGTGTTGGGATTGTTCTATGGGATTTGTTCAATAAAATTAGAAGTACCTAGAAACAGTTTAAATTTAACTCTAATAATTTTTATACTGTTCAACCCTTTCCCCGCTCCCGCGCGATTGTATCGCGTGGTGTCCCACTCTACCAAATAACAATGACATCGTCCAATATACCTTTCTCCCCGGCATAATCGGCAGCGCTGCTATATAAGTAATCTTCTGCCCTGGTAAATACATCTAGCCACTCAACAACGGCAAAGCTTATAAAGTATACTCCATCAGGATTATGAAACTTGTAGTTGCGGCTCATAAGATCAGGCAATAAAAGGTGATTGATAAAAATAGGAATTAACTTTTGTTCAACCACGCGATGCAATCGCGCGGGAGCAGCGTACAGCGATTTGTAATCGCTGAGGAATAAAAAAATGCGGTTACAAACCGGATCATCCAAGTTTGCCCAGCACAATTTCTCTTCCTAAAGCTTTGGCATTCAAATATTATTAGGTAAGTTTACTTTTGTATAACCGATGATAAACCTGCCCTAACATATCCAAATTCGGCGTATAGAAGCATGTTTGTTGGGTATATCGAGTGCCGGTCAGTTTAATCGCAACTTGAAACGATATCGCTTTTTTGACAAAGCTTTAGAAGGCTTCGGTTACTAGAAACAGTTTTGTGGTTTGACAGAACCGCGCTGTTTGACATGTTTCTGAAAATTGGTTTTCAAGTTTCAGTACTTCGTTGCCAGGACCCTGAGTACTCGGGATGTAATGCAGCACTTCATTGGAAGTTCACCGTTTAAATCCCGCCTTGTGTAGCTGGGGGATATTATGCGTAAAAAAATATATCAATATGGGGTATAGATTTCAAAAGAGGGTCAAGTTGTTTGGTGGATTTGGTTTAAATTTAAGTAAATCAGGAATATCATGGAGCATGAGAGGTTCAGGTGGTTCTGTTGGTGCTAAAGGTTACTCTATCAGAACTGGAATAAAAGGGTTAACTTATAGAAGTGGATTAAAAAAAACAAAAAATTACGCTAAGACTAAGAATGGCTCATCATTAATTCTTGTTTTTCTAATAGCTTTATTAGGTGTAGTTTGTTATCTCCTTTCAACCTGGATTTTTTATATTTATATTGGGATTATCTCATCTGCCATTTTAGTTTATTTATTAAAAAATGGGGGAAAAAATGAACAAGAAACGACTGATATAATTGTAACCAAAGAAGATAATTCACAACCAAAATCTTTTGTTGTCAATTCGAATAAATATGATCAATCTCAGGACAATATTGACAATAATTTTAAACGGGTTAATATTGATCATGCTCTTTTACTGTGCCTTCAAAATTTATGCGATGAAATATTTGACATTATCACGGATGCAAGTAAGCAGCCAGATACTTTAAGCCATACGAATTACAATTTTGAAAATTTAAGGGATTCAGTCATATTTGACTTTTGTAGAATCTTTTATTATTTAAATATATCCATTTATGACAATAGAATTGAGCGCGATATCTTATTAGTTGCAAGTGGTTACTTCTTTGAACCGCAAATCACTGTTGATTTGTTAAACGATGATTTAGATTCTTACGAAAAATTTATTGAGGTCATAGATAAGCACATTTATAGTCCTCATCCTTTAGGGCTAGATATAAGTGTAACACCTTTCGTATTACCTGAATTATTAAAAAAATATGATTTTTTACTTAATAATTATATAAATAAATTACGTGAGTTTACAGCCTTGATAACAACAATTGATTTAAAATTGACAAAAGAAGAATCTAAAATTCTTGAATTAATTAGGAAATTATAATTTCTACCCTCCGTTGGCGCGAATTTGCATAGAACTGAATATCTCAACTCCTTTTACAGTATGTGATATGAAAACAGAAGAAATAAAAGAACTTTTTTCCCAATTCGAAGCAGCAGCTTCTGAATTAGAAGGCGTTGAATGTTGGAGTGCAAGAGAATTACAAAATTTGTTGGGATACAGCAAATGGGAAAACTTTGAAAAGGTAATCCAAAAAGCAAAGGATGCCTGTAACAATGCAGGTGAGGAAATCGATTATCATTTTCCTGACGTCAGGAAAACGATACCAATGCCAAAAGGCGCTGAAAAAGAAATAGATGATATTCTTTTAACCCGCTATGCCTGTTATTTGATTGCACAAAATGGCGACAGCCGTAAAGAAGAAATTGCTTTTGCGCAGAACTACTTTGCGGTGCAAACACGTAGGGCTGAATTGGTTGAACAACGCATATTAGAATTTGAACGGGTAAAAGCCCGCGAAAAACTAAGCCAAACGGAGAAACAACTTTCGGGGATTTTGTACGAAAGAGGCGTTGACAGCCAAGGTTTTGCTATTATCAGAAGTAAAGGAGACCAGGCCCTTTTCAGGTTAAATACCCAAATGCTGAAACGAAAAATGGGTGTACCCGATAGCCGGCCTGTTGCCGATTTCTTGCCTACAATAAGCATTAAAGCCAAAGATTTAGCTGCTGAAATGACAGGGCTGAATGTACAGGGCAAGGATTTGAAAGGTCAACCCAAAATTGAAAAAGAGCATATCGATAATAACCTCGCAGTTCGAAATATGCTTACCCAAAGAGGCATAGTACCCGAAAACCTGCCGCCCGCCGAAGATGTAAAGAAACTGCAACGAAAACTTGACGGCGATGAGAAAAAAGTGCTGAAGGGTACAAAAAAGAAAAAATAGTCATCATGAAAAAATCTCTGCTCTTTGGATTAATAGTTCTATTAATGATGACTTCTTGTAAGAAACTCGAAAATGAAGTTTTCTTCAAAATTGGAGGTGGGTACGAATATAAATTCAGTGATATCGAACTATATGATTCATCAACTCACATTCTATATTTCAAGAATGTGCAGTACGAATTTAAAGACATTCTGGCGAGTTCTTTCGCCTTTATGGACGATGGAGGGCTTATTTATCAGGGCAGTTTTGTACCCGGCTATTCAAGTTCTATTCCAAATGGCCCATTCATTATGTCGGCGCCACTTATGTACGGAAACTACGCTTTAAGGATTTTGAATTGGCATTCTGATAAAACCGACATAAGGAATGATCCCAGAATGATTGACATTTTAAAACAGCATGATCTATTACATCCGGGACTTGTAATTTCATCCAGTTCAATAGTAATTTCCGGGACTCAACTAACCTTCAAGTTTACAGTTACCAACCAAGATCAATCAGATCTTATGATTATAGATTTTGACAAAACAGGACCCAATCTTTTTCACTACTTTACAAATGGACTAAGTATATATGATCTGGGTCATAACGAAGTGTTTTCGGGTAATATTCAACATCTGGCACCTGACCCATGGAACAGTTGGAAAAGTGAGTGGTTATCTGAATTAAAATCAGGTGATTCCAAACAATTCACAATAAACTATGCAATCAATAATCCGATAAGTCCCGGAGAGTATGATACTACTTTTGAATTCCCCGGATTGGCATATCAGGTGACAAAAGAACAACTTTATCAAGGAAATAGTAGAATTTGGCTTGGCGACATTTCTTTAAACAAAAGGATAACAATCCAATAACCCCCACTGGCTCGGATTACATGTCTGCGCCCGCGGTTTTTTTTAATAATGATACCTACATTGGGCAATGTATAAAATATCATCATCAACTTTGTAAACAAGCCGGTGTTCACCGGTAATCCTTCGGGACCAAAACCCGGATAAGTTTTGTTTCAATGCTTCAGGTTTTCCCGATCCGGTGTAAGGCGTACGCTGGCACTCTTTAATCAAGGAATTTATCTTTTGAAATACTTTACGGTCGGAATCAATCCAAAATTGATAATCATCCCAGGCCGATTTGTCCCAAAGAATATCCATATCTGTTACTCAATAATGGAACGCTTTAACAAATTGTGCTTCTCGTTAATGTTTTCAATGGACGCTTCAAGACGCTGCCGGTTGGATTTGCTCCGGTTCAGATGATAAGTTTCCTGAAGGGAATTGTATTCATCCAAAGGCATCATGACAATACTTTTCCCTTTGGGCCGGTGAACAACCAGCAACTCATCATCATTGGAAACCGCATCGAGACTGGATTTTAAATTTTGCCTTAGTTCTGAATAGTTAACGGCTCTCATGATATTATCCTATTAATTCAGTACAAAATTACGTACTTTTTTAGACATTTCCTAATCTATTAAATCCTTAACCTCAAAATATTGTATCTTTAATGTGAAAAATCCGGCAAGTTTTCAATATCGAAAACACTAAGCTTGTTCAAAACCAAACTGCACAAACCTATTGGGAAGAAACCGAACGTTCTTCGGGATTATCTCAATCAGTAATAAAACTGCATGTTGTTAATAATTAACCACAAATACCATGAAGATTCAAAAGCTAATCCTTGTAAGTAGCTTGATAGCATTTGCGCTGTCCATACCCGTAACGCTGTCCGCTCAGAACTATCCGTTTCAGAATCCAAATCTGTCAATCAATGAACGGGTTGACAACATCATCTCTTTACTTACTTTGGATGAAAAAATATCCTGTTTAAGTACCAATCCCAGCGTTCCACGTCTTGGCATTAAAGGGACGGGGCATGCTGAGGGCCTGCATGGACTGGCAAAAGGCGGTCCCAGCAACTGGGGACAACGGGATCCGGTGACGACTACCATTTTTCCACAGGCAATTGGTCTGGCCGAATCGTGGGATCCTGAAGTGCTGAGGCGTGTAGCAACGATCGAAAGTTATGAAACGCGCTACATCTTTCAATCGCCCAAATACCGCAAGGGTGGTCTCGTGACCAGGGCGCCGAATGCCGACCTTGGCCGCGATCCGCGCTGGGGACGTACCGAAGAATGTTACGGCGAAGATGCCTGGCTCAATGGAACCATGACCGTTGCTTTTGTGAAAGGGCTACAGGGCGATCATCCGAAATACTGGCGAAATGCTTCGCTGATGAAACATTTTCTGGCGAACAGCAATGAAAATGGCCGCGACAGCTCCTCTTCCAACTTCGACGAACGGTTGTTACGCGAATACTATGCTTATCCCTTCTGGAGAGGCGTTGTTGAAGGCGGTTCGCGGGCCTACATGGCATCTTACAACGGTTACAACGGTATTCCGATGACAGTTCATCCGATACTGAAAGAAATTACCGTAAAAGAATGGGGTGAAGACGGGATTATTTGTACCGACGGAGGCGCTTTCGCGCTTCTGGTCAATGCCCACAAGTATTTTCCGGATGCCGAAAAAGCAGCTGCAGCCTGTATCAAAGCGGGCATCAACCAGTTTCTCGACCGTATCTATCCGGCTGGCATCAGGGCAGCCCTTGATAAAAAAGATATCAATGAAGCAGATCTCGACAATGTGTTGAAAGGAAATTTCAGGGTGATGATAAAACTTGGTCAGCTGAATCCTCCCGAAATGGTGCCTTACAGCAAGATCGGAATTGCCGATACGATTGATCCGTGGACGACCAAAGAAAACCATCAGGCAGCACGGGAGGTGACGCAGAAAACCATTGTTTTGCTGAAGAATTCGAAAAACTTGCTTCCGTTGGATAAGGGGAAAATCAAATCCATTGCTGTAATCGGCCCGCGTGCCGGTGAAGTGCTGTTGGATTGGTACAGCGGAACGCCTCCTTATACCATTTCGCCGCTGGACGGTATTAAAAACAAATTGGGATCTGCTGTGGATGTAAAATATGCCATCGACAACAAGGACGGAATTGCTGTTGCGCTTGCAAAATCAGCAGAAGCAGCGATTGTAATCGTAGGAAACCATCCAACCTGTGATGGCGCCGGCTGGGGAAAGTGCCCGACTCCCAGCGATGGCAGGGAAGCTGTGGACAGGAAATCCATCAATCTCGAGCAGGAAGAGTTGATTAAAGCAGTATATCAGGCAAATCCGAACACCATTGTCGTGTTGGTAAGCAGTTTCCCTTATGCAATCAACTGGACGCAGGAAAATGTTCCGGCCATCCTGCACATGACCCATGCCAGTGAGGAGATGGGCAATGCGTTGGCCGATGTTCTGTTCGGAGATTTTGATCCGGGTGGTCGGCTGGTACAAACCTGGCCAAAATCAATGGATCAGCTGCCACCAATGATGGATTACAACATCAGGAACGGCCACACCTATATGTATTTCAAAGGTGAACCGCTTTATCCGTTTGGATTCGGCCTGAGTTATACCACATTCGACTATTCGAAACTGAAGCTCAGCGCTGAAAAAATAAAAACGGATGGTGAAATTACCGTCCGGGTAACCGTCCGGAATACCGGGAAGCGTACCGGAGACGAAGTGGTTCAGCTCTATGTCAAACATCTTGATTCTAAGGTTGAACGGCCTTTAAAAGAGCTTAAGGGATTTAGACGCGTTACCTTGAAAACCAACGAAAGCCGTGTCGTTGAAATTTCGTTAAAAGCCGAAACTCTTGCCTATTGGAATGTTGCCAAACACCGTTTTGTGGTAGAACCGGATCAGGTTCAAATCATGGTGGGCACCTCTTCTTCAGATATTAAACTAAAGGAAACGATCCGGGTACTGGAATAGGGGTGCAGACCTGAAAGGTTTCCGAAACCTTTCAGGTCTTTTGCTGACGTCTCAAAACTTTTTTTATTTTTGCTTCACTATGACAATAACTATCCGAAAAGTAGAAAAGAAGAGAGATCTTCGTCTTTTTATCCATCTCCCTGCCGAAATTCACAAAGATCACTCAAACTGGGTGCCACCGCTTTACATGGATGAGTGGGAATATTTCAACCCAAAGAAAAACCTGTTGTTCGCCCATTGCGAGCATCTCCTGCTACTGGCCTTCAAGGGTGACAAGTGTGTGGGTCGCTGCATGGGACTGATCAGCAAGGACTACAACAAATCGCACAATGAAAACCATGTGCGCTTCTCAAACCTGGAAACCTATAACGATCCGGAAGTTTTTAACGCTTTGGTTAACCATGTGGCTGATTGGGGTAAGTCTTTGGGAATGGATAAGATGGTCGGACCTCTGGCCTTTTCAGATAAAGACCCCCAGGGATTTTTAATTGAGGGCTACGACAAACCGGTTGTGATTGCCTCTAACTGCAATTTTCCTTATATGGTGGATTTGACAGAGGCAGCCGGATTTATCAAGAAGGTGGACTGTGTCGTTTATCAGATTCCGATTCCGGATGAGATTCCCCCGCTTCACCAAAAAATCCTGGAACGTGCAGAGAAGCAAAATACCAACCTGAAACTGCTTCAATTTACCTCCAGACGTAAAATTAAATAAAATTAAACCATTGATCAGGCCGGCGCTGCACCTTGTAAACAAAACTTTCACCGACATCTACGGCTTTCTCCCGTTCAACGAAAAAGAGATGGACGACTTTGCCAACAAATATCTCTTTTTGATCAATCCCAGGTTTGTTAAACTGATCGCCAACGAAGAGAACGAAATCATTGCGCTGTTTATCGCCATGGACGACATCAGCGAAGGAATCAAAAAGTCAAAGGGTTACCTCTTCCCTTTCGGAATATTCCAGATTTTCGCAGCAGCCCGTAAGACCAAACAGATCAATCTGCTTCTGGGAGCCATCGACCCGCGCTACCAGGGACGCGGACTGGATGTCTGGATGGGGCTTAGTCTGGTCAAATCAGCCAGGGATGCCGGAAAGGTCGTGATGGACTCTCACCTCGAGCTGGAGTACAATACCAAAGTCAGGGCCGAGATGGAGAAGTTTGGCGGAAAAGTCTACAAAAAATTCAGAATTTTTCAGCGGGATATCTGACCTCGAAAAGATAAATTCCCAATCCTGTATGATACACATTGAAATCACCCTCCTTCCTGAGCAGGGTGATTTCCCTTTTTGAAGCAATTGTTTTTCCTGACTCGATAATTGATGATCGACCGTCATTTGGAACCCACACCTCTGATTCGCAATTGGAGGGAATCTCTATCTTTAGTTTAAGGGATTAGACCTGCTCACAAACCAATTTTGGTATTTGTAATGGTTCTAAATTTCTACCAATACCATAAAAATGACCCCAAAAAGCGAAGAAAGATGCAAGGGAAATGCCCAATATTTTCATGTATCATATTAGTTTTCTGTTCATTAAATATGCATCAGACGATGATCCCGGGGTGCAATGGCGAACCACCCAACCCAAGCTTCAAAAAATAGACATTTGTAGTACATTTTAAAATTATTATTAATTTTGACCTTCTGAAAATACCAACGTTTCGGAGCCCAAATTTCAATCCATGAACATACTTTTTATTTTGATAGGAGTAAGTCTGTTTGCTGCCTTGATTTTTTTGGCCATGTTTATTTGGGCCGTTAAAACCGGCCAATACGATGACAATTATACCCCGTCGATTCGCATTTTGTTCGATGAAGATGAAGAAGAAGAAATGAAAAATTAACAAACCTATAGAATTCATTTTAAACCGCTTATGGAAGTACAAAAATTTAACTACGACAATGCGATTGTAAGGAATTTTATTCTTGCAACGCTGGTGTGGGGTGCCGTCGCCCTGTTGGTAGGGTTGGTTGCCGCACTGGAGCTAGCCTTTCCTGCCCTCAATCTTGGAATAGAGTACACCTCATTTGGAAGGGTTCGGCCGCTTCATACCAATGCTGTCATCTTCGCCTTTATCGGAAATGCCATGTTTGCAGGCATTTACTATTCATTGCAACGGGTACTAAAAGCCCGGTTGTTCAATGATATGCTTGGAAAGATCCATTTTGGGCTATGGCAATTGATCATTGTACTGGCAGCAGTTACGCTACTTGCCGGTTTCACAACCGGAAAAGAGTATGCTGAACTCGAGTGGCCTATCGACATCCTGATTGCAGTTGCCTGGCTCAGTTTTGGGGTAAACATGATCGGGACGGTCGTCAAACGTCGTGAAAAGCATATCTATGCCGCCGTCTGGTGGTATCTTGCCACCTTTATCGGTGTAACCATTCTTCACGTTGTCAACTCCATTGAACTTCCGGTATCGTTGCTTAAAAGTTATCCCATCTATGCCGGGGCACAGGATGCAGTAGTTCAGTGGTGGTACGGACACAATGCCGTAGCCTTCTTCCTGACAACCCCATTTTTGGGTCTGATGTATTATTACCTGCCAAAGGCTTCAGGCAGGCCAATTTATTCCTACCAGCTTTCAATTATTCATTTCTGGTCACTGATATTCCTCTATATGTGGGCTGGACCCCACCACCTTTTATATCAAGCGCTGCCCGACTGGGTACAGGCTTTGGGAGTTACATTCTCCATCATGCTGATTGCCCCCTCCTGGGGTGGTATGGTCAATGGTCTGATGACCTTGCGCGGTGCATGGGATAAGGTAAGGGAAGATCCCGGACTAAAATTCATGGTAATTGCCATCACTGCTTATGGTATGGCTACTTTCGAAGGACCAATGATGTCGCTCAAGAGTGTCAATGCCATCAGCCACTTCACCGACTGGACCATTGCCCATACCCATATTGCCGGGATGGCCTGGAATGGGGGCATGATCTTCGGAGTGTTTTACTGGCTGGTTCCAAAGCTTTTCAAAACTCCGCTTTATTCCAAAAAGCTGGCCAATACCCACTTTTGGATTGCCACGCTCGGAATTCTGCTTTTTGCGATTCCATTGTACTGGGCGGCAATTACACAATGGCTGATGCTTAGGGAGTATACACCAGATGGCTTACTTGCCTATCCAATATTCATGGAAACCACCAACCGGATTCTTCCGATGTACCACATCAGGATAGTTGGGGGTTTACTCTACTTTACCGGTTATATTATCTTCCTGGTCAATATGGTCAAAACAATCTCTGTTGGTAGCATTGTCGCAAACGAAGCAGCCGAAGCTCCTGCACTGGTCAATACCGAAACCAGGGCAGAAGCGGGTGAAACACCTCACCGCTGGTTGGAAAGAAAAGGCGTACGACTGGCCATAATCGCGTTTATCCTCCTTTCCATAGGTGGGATCGTGGAGATCATCCCGATGATGAAGGTTCAGTCCAACATCCCGACTATCTCCACTGTGACACCATATACCCCGCTTGAACTTGCAGGAAGAGACATCTACATCGCCAATGGTTGTTACAACTGTCACTCACAGCAGGTTCGTCCATTGCGTTTCGAGACAGATCGTTATGGCGAATATTCCAAGATCGGTGAATTTGTTTACGATCATCCGTTCCAGTGGGGTTCCCGACGTACCGGACCCGATTTGGCAAGAGCCGGGTACTTAGGTAGTTCAACCTACAAAACATCGATTTGGCACTACAACCACTTCTTTAAGCCCAATGCAGTTAATCCAAGATCGATCATGCCGGCCTATCCGTTCCTGATGGCAAACGAAGTGGATGTTAACGGAGTTCCAGCAAAGATCAGGGCCATGCGCATGTTGGGTGTACCTTACCAGGAAGGATTTGACAAACAAGCTGTTGCCTCCTATATGGCAGATGCCCAGAAAATAGCTGATGAACTAAAACTTGCTGGCATCGACATCAAACCGACCAAAGAGGTGATTGCTGTGATTGCATACCTGCACAAACTTGGAAGGGATATTTCGCCTGCAGGATCACCTGCCTCAAACGTAAAACAATAGATCATCATGGGATTTGTAAACGATACCTTGTCGAAAATTGACGGAATAGAGTGGTACTACATTGTAGGCATCATCATATTTGTCGGATTGTTTATTGGAATGGTTATCCATACCTACACCATTCCCAAAAAAGATCTGATCAAATTCAAATCCTCAATTTTCGAACAAGAGGAGGTTGGAAAACAGTGAAACGGAGAAAATGAGAAGTTGAGAAAACAAAGAAATACCTTAAAATATTTAGTTATGACAGATAACATCAAGCAAAATATGGACGACAATCCTAAGCATGAAAAATATATTTCAGATCATGATTACGACGGGATCAAAGAGCTAAATAATCCATCACCCTATTGGGTACTCTTGCTTTTCCTTGCGACCATTGGTTTTTCGCTTTTTTATGCGGTCCGCTATTTTGGCTATCCCGACAATGGCCGGGATCAGTACAGCGAATACAACAAGCAGATGGCCATGGCCGGAAAGCAGTCAAACCAAAATCCTTCTGAACAAGCCGGGGTTTTTGTTATGGATAAAGCGCAAATGGATGCAGGGGCCAAACTATTCACTGAGAAAGGTTGCATTGCCTGTCACGGAGCCAAAGGTGAAGGAAACGCCATTGGTCCGAACATGACAGATAAATACTGGATCAATGGATGCAAACCTACAGATCTGCAGAAAGTGATAACGGACGGCGTTCCAGCAAAAGGGATGGCGCCATACAAAAGTATGATGACAGAAGCCCAGATAAAGAGCGTTATTGCCTATATTTTGGGTACCTTAGCAGGATCAAATCCTCCAAATGCAAAAGCGCCACAAGGAGTAGAGTGTAAATAACCTTCATGGACAAACTAAGCGATCAGGATTTTCGGGACCGGCCGAACAACATTGACGCTACGGGTCAACGAAAGTGGATCAATGCCAAAAAACCTCAGGGTAAATGGTATCTGCGAAGAAACATAGTCGGGTACATATTGCTGACTTTTTTGGTGATCGCCCCCTTTCTCAAAGTGAACGGGCACCCCTTTATGTTGCTTGACATTCTCAACCGGAAATTTTTCCTTTTCGGTCAGATGGTCTTTGCGGAGGACACCTACATTCTAGCCCTTGTCATGGCGGTCACGGTGGTTTCCATCATGCTTTTCACGGTAGTTTTCGGACGTGTATGGTGCGGGTGGGCCTGTCCGCAAACACTTTTCCTGGAACTTGTTTACCGAAAAATTGAATTTCTTTTTGAAGGGAACGGTAGAAATAGCAAGAGAAGAAGAGGACCCTCTGACACCTCCCAAATTCGGACATTGGTAAAACACACCATCTTTATCCTCATCTCAATCTTTTTTACCAATGTGTTTCTGATGTGGTTCATCGGACCGCAGCAGTTGTTTGAAATCGTTACAGAGCCTGTTGGAATGCATCTGGCAGGATTCTCCATTATGCTTGCACTCTCTGGTTTCTACTATTGGATTTATGCCAACTTCAGGGAGCAGGTTTGCACGTTATTTTGCCCCTATGGTAGGATGCAGGGGGTATTACTCGACAACAACTCCATCTCTGTGATCTATGATTACAAACGGGGAGAGCCCCGAAATTCAAAGGTTACAGAAGGAGGCGATTGCATCAACTGCCGGCAATGTGTCTCAGTCTGTCCTACTGGGATAGATATTCGGGATGGTTCCCAGCTCGAATGTATCCATTGTGCTGACTGCATCGATGAATGTAACCTGGTGATGAAAAAAATCAATAAACCTTATAACCTTATTCGTTACGATTCGGTACAGGGGGTGGAAAATGGTAAACGGAAACTGTTAAATGCCAGGTCGGTAGCCTATACTGCTGTGTTGGTTTTGCTGATGGTGATTCTGGCCTTCACGGTAGGGAAGAGAACAACCATTGATGTTACCTTGTGGAGAGCGCAAGGAACACTTTATCAGCAGCTTGACAGCGAAACATATTCCAATATTTATCAAATCATGTTTTTGAACAAAGGGAATGAACCGCTCGAATTGACACTTCGGTTACTCAATATTCCCAACGGTGAAGTCTCTATAGCAGATGGAAAGGTTGTATTGCCACCCGGAGGAAAGATGAAGGAGGCGTTGATCATCAAACTGAAAAAGAGAGACTTAACCGGAAAAGAAACCGAATGTAAAATTGGTTTGTTCAGCGGTGATGAACTTAAAGAGACAGTAACCACTAATTTCCTTGGACCATAAAAATTTTACTTTGTGAAACCTTAGTGTCTTGGTGCCTTTGTTGCTATTTTTTCCCTGCCACTAAGACACCAAGGTCACAAAGGTTCACAAAGGATTACTCTCACTAAATTGAAATACAGCTTATCATGAAAATCAACTGGGGCAGGGCTCTTATTATATTTTTTATCATCTTCTTTGTCTGGGTTTTTTCCTTTGTCTTTTTCGCAATGAGACAAAACAACGACCTTGTAACGGATGATTATTACCAGAAAGGCGCAAAATACACCGATCAGATTAACATCAACCAAAGGTCAGTAACTTACCAGGATAGTATTAAAATCAGCACAACCGGTAAACAGGTGCAAATTGCTCTGTCCAAAGGATTGGTGAAATCTGCTGATTCCGTACAGGTTTATTTCTTCCGGTCGTCCGACAAAACGAAAGATCTCAGACTCCGTTTCAAAGCTGCAGAATCGCCATTTCTGATTGATAAAACGCAACTCATGCATGGCAGATACCAGGTGTACCTCTCATGGAGTTTGAAGAACGAAAATTACAGTATTACAAAAATTGTGGATATTTAATAGGGAGTGCCTAAAGTATTTAAAGTGTCTAAAGTGCCTAGAGTATTTACGCCACAATCATTATTTGTTCGGAGTCCATAACTTTAGTCATTCTAGGCACTTTAAATACTTTAGGCACTCAATGAAAAAATAACAAATGATCATTATATGACAATCCTGATAACCGCCTTCCTCCTTGGCCTCATGGGCAGCCTTCACTGCGTTGGCATGTGCGGACCCATAGCCTTGAGTTTGCCGTTGCAGGGCAATACAATCCTTCGGAAAATTTGGGGCAGCACACTTTGGAGTCTCGGCAGGATAGTAACCTACAGCCTTATGGGGGCGCTCTTCGGACTGATAGGCGCCGGATTTAAAATGCTGGGGTATCAACAGATTATTTCAATTGCCATAGGAGTGGGAATGATTCTTTCTGTCATCCTGCCATCGCTCTTTAAGAAATTTACTTTTGGCGCTTTGCTTTCCATCTTTAACCCCATCCGAAAAGGGATGCAACGGTTGTTTCAGGAAAAGAATAACCGTGCGCTCTTTCTGATTGGAATATTCAATGGACTGCTGCCATGCGGGTTGGTCTATTTTGCCATTGCCGGGGCTATTGCAAGCGCTGATCTGGTATCTGCCGTAGGATACATGGCCCTTTTCGGACTTGGCACTCTGCCTATGCTTCTATTGATCTCCCTGCTTGGGAATGTCATCAGTCAAAGCCTCCGTAACCCAATCAACAAAATCATACCTATTGTCATTGTATTGATCGGAATGATATTTATCCTCAGAGGATTGAGCCTGGGAATTCCATATCTGAGTCCGCCAAAAGAGAAACTCACCCCCACGGTTCAAATGAATACAGGGAAAACCAGTGACACCAAAGAAATCCAACATTCTTGCTGTCAGAAAGATACAGTAAAAGTACAGTAAAAGCTTCCTGCTGAAAAACCGATTATTCTATGTCGTCCAATAACCAATGTGTTCACTGTGGCTCCGATTGCGGGAAAGTACCTGTTGTGGTTGAGAAAAATCAATTTTGCTGCAATGGCTGTAGTCTTGTCTATGGAATTCTGCACGAAAACAAGCTGACACAATACTACTCTCTGGAAAAGACTCCGGGCATCAAGCTCGAAGATTTGTCCTACGACAGCAAATACGCTTTTCTGGATAAGGAGGAGGTAAAATCCAAACTGTTTGAATTTCACGAAGGGAACATTGCCAAGGTGACGCTTTACATTCCGGTTATCCATTGCATCTCCTGTATATGGCTGTTGGAACACCTGAATAAAATCAATTCGGGAATCCTCAACTCAACTGTCAACTTCATTTCGAAGAAGGTCACAATCACCTTTAATTCTGACGAAATTACCCTGCGTCAACTGGTAGAGTTACTGGTGGCTATTCATTATATCCCGGATATTTCGCAGCAGACGCTTGAGAAAAAGAAGGAAGCTACCGGAGATAAGTCCCTTTTGTACAAAATTGGGGTAGCTGGATTTGTCTTTGGCAATGTGATGCTTTACAGCCTTCCCGAATACCTCAACCACAAACCCCTGGGAGAATCGTTGGGAACCTTCCTCTATTTCATGAGCTATGCCTTGTTGATTCCGCTCGTTTTTTACAGCGGCAGCGACTACCTGATCTCAGCCTGGCAGAGCCTTAAACGGGGAATTGTCAACATCAATCTCCCGATCGCACTGGGAATTATCGCACTATTTACGGTGACGACTTTTGACGTATTTACCTTGAAGGGGCCGGGTTATTCCGACTCGCTGGCAGGTTTTCTCTTCTTCTTACTTTTGGGCCGCTGGTACCAAAGCAAGAGTTACCAGGCGCTTGCCTTTGACCGCGACTACAAATCCTATTTCCCGGTAGCCGTCAGCAAGATGGTGAATAACCTCGAACAAAGCACATTACTCGAAGAGATCGCTGTCGGTGACGAGCTATTGATCCGGAACAAAGAACTAATTCCTGCCGATGCCATCCTGGTAAGCGGTACAGCCCTGATCGACTATAGCTTCGTTACCGGTGAATCCACAACCATCCGAAAAAGCGTTGGAGAATTTATCTATGCAGGCGGACGGCAGACAGGTGGAGCTATTACTGTCAAAGTAGAGAAATCTGTCAAACAGAGCCACCTCACCCAGCTCTGGAACCAGGAGGAGGAGAAATCAAATGCTGCCAAATCGTTTGTCAACCTGACCGACCGGCTAAGCGTCACCTTTACCATTGTCATCCTGGTACTTGCACTGCTTGGTTTTTCGTGGTGGATATGGAAAGATTCGCTTGAAACAGCATTAAAAGTTTTCACCTCTGTATTAATCGTTGCCTGTCCCTGCGCCCTCTCCATGTCACTACCCTTCACGCTGGGCACTGCGATGCGTATCTTTGGCAAAAAGGGGATCTACCTGAAAAATACAACGGTCATAGAGAAGCTGGTGAAGATCGACACCATCGTCTTCGACAAAACCGGAACCATCACCAAACCTGATGCCAACAGAATTGAATTCGTCGGAGAGAAATTGACGGAAGCAGAAATCGCCGCTGTCTATTCCCTTGCCAGGCAATCCACTCACCCCCTAAGCAATGCCATCGCCCGCAATTTCCAGTCGATAGAACCTGTGGAGACTGAAGGTTTCGTCGAGATCCACGGCAGGGGAATTTTCGGAAAAGTGCAGAACCGAAACTGCAAAATGGGTTCGGTGGAATATGTTACCGGAACAGCTGATACATCCCAACAGCACGCATCAAATGTATATCTGTCAATCGATGCGAAAATTAAAGGGTATTTCACCATCCAAAATCAGTACCGCGAAGGATTTGACAACCTGATGCAAGAGTTGAAAGGCCATTTCGATATATACCTTCTGTCGGGCGATAACGATTCTGAACGGGAGAAGCTGTCCCACTATTTTGAACCGGCAAAAATGCATTTCAACCAGAAAGCGCAGGAGAAGATGGATTTCATCCGAAACTTGCAGCAAAAAGGGAAAAATGTACTGATGACTGGCGACGGTCTCAACGATGCGGGAGCCTTCCTTCAAAGTGAGGTAGCCCTTTCCATCGCCGACGATATCTACCATTTCTCCCCAGCTGGTGATGCCATCGTGGAGGCCTCAAAACTAGGGCAGCTCTATCGCTTTATCCTTTTCGCACGCCAATCGCTCTCGATCGTTCGTATCAGCTTTGCCATCTCTTTCCTGTACAACCTGGTAGGTCTGAGTTTTGCCTTATCGGGAGAACTCTCCCCTGTTGTTGCTGCCATCCTGATGCCGGTCAGCTCAGTTTCGGTGGTCGCTTTTGCCACGTTTGCGACAAGCTGGAAGGCGAGGAGGGCGTTGTAGCATATAGTATTGTGCAGCTGGAAGCATTGGCTGAAAAGGTGAGAGAGGAGCATTTGGCAGCGGTCTGAACCACTGATTTAAATGATTAAGATGATTGAATGATTTTTAGAGTACTGGTTTATTCGATTTTGATGATTTTTTTGATTATCTTTAAGTAACGTCACTATCCAATCATAATAATCACCTTAATCACCCAAATCAGTGGTCTGACAATGATTAAACCAGAATACAAATACTCCGCATTTACCGAAAAAATTATCGGTTGCGCGATGCGTGTTCACTCTGCCTTGGGCAATGGTTTTCAGGAAGTTATTTATCAAAGGGCCCTCGTATTTGAAATGACTGACAGTGGATTAAGTTTCAGCCGGGAGCATGAAATGCCAATTTTTTATAAAAACCACAATATTGGTACCCGAAGAGTAGATTTTCTTGTAGCAGAAGTTATCTCTGTTGAGATTAAAGCGGTAACAGCGTTGGAAGATGTCCATCTTGCCCAGGCTATCAATTATCTGGAAGCATACAATCTGGAAGTTGGGTTACTGATCAACTTTGGGGCAAGAAGCTTGCAGTATAAAAGGTTAGTGAATAACAAGGTCTGAACCATTGATTTTAGTGATGAACGTGATAAGTTTGATTATGATTAGCCTAATTAAATCGTATCAATGAAATCATCCAAATCATTAAAATCAGTGGTTAAGACTGTTTTCGCTGTATAGTTGCAACTAAACTTTTTCCTTATATTTGTTACAATTCATTGAATAGGTTCTTAAGATTTTCAGTGCACTTCAACTAATAGCAATAAACCATGCTTAAAGAAGCCGAGTTAGTGAAACGACCTGAGTATTGGCTTGAAACCATACAAAATGAAATATATCGTCAGGTTGCCGCCTACCTGAAGGATAACAACATGACTCAAACCCAGTTGGCCATTCAGCTTGGGGTATCTAAAGGATATATATCTCAAGTGATGAAGGGAGAATTCAATTATACCCTTAAAAAACTAATCGAACTTTCTTTGGCTGTCGGAAAAGCACCTGTAATCGTATTTAAACCATTGGAAGATACAACTAAATCCGATAAAGAAGAGTTTTCTTTGCCCTCATCATCCTCATTAGACAGAGTTGCCGAACCGGGAATGCCTTATACATCCCTGGAAGAGTGAATTCTCCAAGAATATTAATTGTCCAAGGTACAAATAAATAACTTCATACTATTCAAATTCAGACACTTATAATATATCATGCATACCTCCCGTCGAAAATTTATTGCCACCTCCCTGACCGGCGGACTGGCTGCAACATTGCCAGGCTCTGCAATTGGAAAAAATTCCGATGCAGGCATTGAAACTATCTATACCAAACTCGACGAAGTTCTTCAAAAACCTGTGTTGAAAAAGGAGCTGTTTACCGCACCAGTCATCATAGAATCGCTTGAATTACTTCGGTATAAGAATAGTTTTTTGTGCCGGGTGCGTTCGAAAGAGGGTGCCGAGGGGTGGTCGTTCTCGAACGATGGTCCGATGAAATCATTTTACCCTGTATTTGTTAACCGTTTACAACCCTATTTTATCGGTAAAGATGCCAGAGAGTTGGAGGCTCTGCTCGAGGAGGCCTATGTTTACCAGAGCAATTACAAATTTCAGAGTCTGGCGCTATGGGTACCGATCGCCACCATCGAATTTGCCATTTTGGATATGCTGGGACGCATGGCCGGCAGATCATTGGGGCAGCTAATCGGTGAGATCCACCATCCAACCGTCTCCTTTTACCAGGCAAACAGCGAAAGGGATATATCAGGAGAAGAGGTGCTCCAACACCTTCAGCAGGAGGCAGCAGCATCCAAAACCAAGGCGCTGAAATTTAAGGTGGGAGGCAGGATGAGTCATCCGGAATTTCCCATAGGCAGATCGGATAAGCTTATTCCGCAAATGCGTAAAATTTTTGGCGATGATATGCATCTTTTTGCCGATTCGAACGGTTCCTATGATACAGCGGAGGCCATCCGGATAGGGAAACTATTGCAGGAGTACAAATACGAACATTATGAGGAACCGGTCCCATTCGATTGGTACGAAGAAACCAAACAGGTGGCCGATGCACTCACTATCCCGATTGCGGGAGGGGAGCAGGAGTCCAGCATGCACAACTTCAGGTGGTTGATTGCCCATGACGCCCTTCAAATTGTACAGCCCGATGTCTACTATTTTGGTGGGATGATCCGGTCGATGAGGGTGGCGCGTATGGCAGCAGCCCTGGGAAAACCAGTTACACCCCACATATCCGGCGGACTTGGCTACCTCTATATGATGCATTTTGTCTCCGTTTTGCCAAATGCCGGGACTTACCACGAATTCAAGGGAGACAACAAGGAACTGCCGATGGAGTGCAAAACATCGTCCCTTTTGATCGAAGACGGGATTATCAAAGTACCAACAGGACCAGGATCCGGAGTAGACGTTGATCCGGATTATCTGAAGAAATACAAGGTTGTAACAGACTGACAATAATATAATTTTCGATTTTGGAATACACCACTTTAGACGCAATAGAACACAATAGAAACTAATGTGATCTATGTGACTATTGTGGTTAAAAATTAAAAACATGAAAAGAAGACACTTTCTAACAAACAGCGTTATAGCAGGAATCTCTTTTGCCGCCTTACCGCTCTCCTCCTGCCGCTTTTCCCCGCAAAGCGGAAACAACGATAAAAAATCGTTGGAAAACCTGGATGAATTAACGATACCGGAGTTACAGGAAAAGGTTAAAGCAGGTTTGCTCACCTATGTCGGACTTACTCAAATCTATCTGAAACGGATTCAGGAAATTGACAAAGCCGGTCCGGGATTGAATACCGTCATCGAACTGAATCCGGATGCTTTGGCCATCGCTGAATCCATGGACAAGGAGTTGAAGTCAGGCAAATGGCGGGGTCTCCTGCATGGAATTCCCATTCTGATCAAGGACAACATCGACAGCGGCGACAAAATGCAGACAACTGCCGGATCGCTGGCGATGGTAGGAAATGTGGCCAAAGAGGATGCCTTTGTGCTGAAAAAACTCAGGGAGGCCGGCGCTGTTCTATTGGGCAAGACCAATCTCAGTGAGTGGGCCAACTTCAGATCCACCCGTTCGACCAGTGGCTGGAGCAGTCGTGGTGGCCAGACCAGAAACCCATACATTCTTGATCGCTCCCCCTGCGGATCAAGCTCCGGTTCGGGAGCCGCAGTTTCGGCAAATCTTTGTGCCGTAGCCGTTGGCACAGAGACAGACGGTTCTATCGCCTGTCCGGCCTCCATGAACGGAGTGGTTGGCATCAAACCGACGATTGGACTGGTGAGCCGCACGGGAATCATTCCCATCTCTGCCACCCAGGACACTTCGGGCCCTCTGGCACGCACAGTTGCCGATGCGGCTATTTTGCTCAATGCAATGACAGGAATGGATCCAAAGGATGAATCCACCACCAAAAACAAATTTCAATCCGTTGATTATACCAAATATTTGGATGCAAACAGTTTAAAAGGAAAAAGAATCGGTATCGAAAAAACCTTTCTTAAACACCACGAAGGTATCGACAAAATCCTGAAAGAGGCGCTGGCGCAGATGGAACAGGCAGGCGCCACCATCGTGGAGGTTGAGTTTATGGCCAAGACCGCTGAATTTGGGAAAGCCGAATTTGAGCGGTTGGAGTTCGAATTCAAGGACGGCCTCAACAAATACCTTTCAACTGCCAATGCCAAAGTGAAGTCACTGAAGCAAGTCATAGCGTTCAACAGTCAAAACGAATCAACTGCCATGCCCTGGTTCAAACAGGAGATCCTGGAGAGCTCCGAAAAAAAGGGTGATTTAACCAGTAAAGAGTACATTGCCGGTAATCTTCAGATGGATAAACTGAAATCCTTTATCAATGAGTTGTTTATCACGAAAGACCTGGATGCCTTGTGCGGACCGGCAACCGGAACTGCCTGGTGCAACGATGTCATCAACGGTGATCACTGGACCGGTTATGGGGCCTACACACCGGCTGCCATTGTTGGTTATCCATCTATCACCGTTCCGATGGGGTTTCTGAGCGGTCTTCCGGTCGGATTATCATTTATAGGGCAGGTATTTAATGAACAGGCCTTGATTGCCATCGGATATGCATATGAACAAAAATCGAAGAACAGAAGAGCGCCGCAGTTTTTGAGTACCCTGAAGGTGTAGCGATTCAATTGAAAAGATCAAATTGACTAAAAAGACGGAGCGACGGAATGACGGAAGAAGAACCGGTCCCTGAGCGAAGTCGAAGGGGAAAATGAGCCCTGCGAAATGAGCATAGCATAAAAGAAATGGGGCCGAATGAAATATTCGACCCCAAAACTACATGTTCAACATCTGTTAGTCAACTTGGATTCTTGTTAAACGCCTGTATTAGTAAGCTCCTTCCTTTTCTTTAGTAGCCTGGATTTTGTGTGATATTCGGATTCGCGATCCTTTCGAATTCCGGAATAGGCCAGTAACGTTGTCTGGACGTAAATGTGCACATGGTGGATTTCTGCAAAACGGAAACAGGTAGAGTTGGCAAAATATCCTTCATCGTATTCCATCTTTGCAAGTCATAATAACGTATTGTACCTTCTTCGGCAAACTCCGCCCTGCGCTCATATTGAATGGCCGCTGAAATGGCACTTTTTGACTGGGCTGCAGAAGCTGGCAGAAATCTGGTACGTACAGCATTGAGCGCAGTTAACGCATCTGACAGACGACCAGTTTCGTTCAGCGCTTCTGCATACATCAGCAAAACTTCCGGGAAACGCATCAATATGACATCTTGTGTCAGTATCTCACCAACCTTAAGAGGCCGCTCATATAAGATATAGTATGGAGTATATTTCTTCCATGCAAAATAGGTCGGATTGGTTTTTAAAAAATCCTTTACCGGATAAGCCGCCATCGTATCCAAAGAGTTTTTGTTGGCGATGGTATACATCAAACGGGCATCCCTGTTTTTGAAAGGATCGGCCGGATTGTATTTTGGATTGGCGCCCGAAGTATCATAGGTTGTTCCGTCATCAAATTGAAAAGCGTTAAAAAGGTTCGGACGGGCACAAGTAGTAGCCGAAACCAGTCCTCCCATATATGGAAAAGCAAGGTTAGCAGAAGTACTGTAGCGAGCGCTCAACATAACCTCCTTGTTGTCAGTCGGAACAAGAACATCCGATTCTGCGGTATTTTTCACAGTATTTCCATCAAACATTGATTTGAATTGTCTCTTGGTTACTAAAGCAAAATTCGGATCCGCGGTAACCTTAAAATTATCTTCAAACAATTTGATAATACCTGCATAATCGGGAGTTCCATAATCCATTATCTTATATCTCATAGCCAATGCAGCGGCGGTACCACTTACAATATGTCCACTGTTATAAGATGTTTTGGGCAGAATTTTTATGGCATTCGTTAAATCGTTGACCATAGAGTCTTTGATGATGATTCTTGAAATACGGGTGAATTTTAGAATCGCATCTCTTTGTGCTTCGGGTTTAAGTGTTAAAACTGCATCTCCAAAAATATTGGTAATAAAGAAGTACTCATATGCCCTAAGCACCTTTGCTTCAGCTATGTATTGAGCTTTTTTAGTTGGGTCAATCACATTTGTCGGAGATACCATGGCAATGAAATTATTTGCCTTGTAAATAGCTTCATAGGTATTTGAGTACATAACATTAAGGTCACCGGTCATGTTGTTGTTTAACGTATTTTGAAGGAACGATTGCCATGATGGATGATCAGTGTACCCATCATCAGTTATCCCTGGAAAATTATCCAATTCCCTCATTCCATTGTTGGTAACCATATATAGTCCTGCATAGCACGCCGCTAAACCACTTTGAATCGTTGGTTCATCTTGAAAGTAGGTGGCCGCCGGTACTTGAGTTAGGGGCTGAAGATCGAAGTAGCCTTTGCAAGACATGAGACCAAATGCCAATGTCAGAAAAACGACCGTTTTATTAAATATATTTTTCATTGTAATGTGTTTTTTATTGCTAAATATTAGAACTTTAGACTTACCCCCATTGAAAGTATCTTGTTTTGTGGGTAACGAAGGAATTGGCTTTGAAACGCCCGGGCTGCTGTACCTTCATTATAAACGCCAGTTTGACGTTCCGGGTCACCCGGAAATTTTGTAAAGGTTAATAGGTTATCTCCTGAAAAATAAACCCTTAGCGCCTGAACACCAAATTTCTGAAAGTTGAAGGTGTAGCCTACATTGATATTTTTCAAACGAACGTATGAACCATCTACGAGGTTGAAAGTGTTTCTCCCCAAGTTGTCATCCTGGACTAGTGGATTATACCAAACTCCTGTACCCCCACTACCAAAAGCCAACATTGGCAGCTTCGTGGAATGGTTTGTTGGTGTCCAGGCGTCTCTCCACATGGTTGACGGAGGAGCTGTATTACCATCAAATGGTATCCAACCTGCACCTTGAAGGTAATGCTTAACACCGTAAACACCGTAGAAAGAACATGTGACATCAAGCCCTTTCCATGATGCTGTTAGCGTCAGGCCTGATTCAAACTTAGGATACATTCCCTGTACTACCACTCTGTCACCGTCTCTGTTGACAATTCCATCAGGTCCACCAACCCCCATGCCATAGTTTGCAGCGGTTGAAGGTCCATGAATGTCCCTGATTATCATTGTCCCTGCTGGAAGGGTATATGGTGTTCCATTCCCTAATTTAACGACTTCAGGTACCTGACGAATTCCATCAAAGATATTGAGGAAGAATGTACCATACTCATAACCGGGAGCATACAATTGCATTCCCCACGGACCCGGAGTTGGGTAGGTTAGCACCTTATTCCTATTTGCCTGAATGGACCAGTTGGCTCCATAATTAAAGTCTTTTATATGTCCCTTATAGCCGACAACTAACTCGAAACCTTTATTTTGCATGGATCCAAGGGCTTGCACCTGAGTACCAAAACCTGAAGAGTAGGGAAGTTTTGCATCAGGAACCAAAATATTAACGGTTTTCTTGTAGTAGTAGTCAAAGTTTATGGTTAAACTGTTTTTGAACAAAGAAAGGTCGGTGCCAAGATTCGTTGAATAGGTTGTTTCCCATGAAAGATTGGGGTCAACTAATTTGGGAGAGGCAAAACCCTGCGTCGGACTTGTTTTATCGAAGGCATACATAGGCTGTGCGCCCCATGCCGACCCTGGAATCTGAGCTGATGATAATACCTTCTGGTAGAGATAATTGTCGCCAACGCTTTGGTTCCCTAAGACACCGAAGGATCCACGAAACTTAAGGTCGCTCATCCAGGAAATCTCTGGCATAAACGATTCTTTGAGGGGACGCCACGCCAAAGAAGCAGAAGGGAAGACGCCCCAACGCTTTTGGGGAGAAAATCGGGAGGAACCATCGGCACGGGCATCAATCTCCAGCAAATATTTTTCCTTGTAGTTGTAGTTGAGGCGGCCAAAGAATGACATCAATGCCAGCTCTTGCGCATTACCTTGTGTAAATTGATTCGAGTTATTTACCCCGGCATCAATTTGCTGGGCGACACTTGTAAGATAGTCCTGCCTCCGGGCAGAAAAGAAATCGTTTCTGGTGTACTCCATTTGGTAACCGGCCATACCAGAATACTGGTGGTTTCCCAATTTTTTTTGAAAGTTAAGTGTTGAGTAGAAGACGGGGTTTATCATCCTTCTGTTTGCATCACTGACTCCAAGATCTCCACCTACACCCCAGGGCTGGGCACGCGGGGGCAAAGTACCATCCCAATAATATTGCAATGTCTTACCTGCGAATGAGTGCATATTGTCATCGTCTGTGTTAAAACCTCCTCTTGTTTCCCAGGTTAGCCAATCAGTAAAGGATACCTTTAAAAACGCAGAAGTTTCCAATCGCAGGTCCCTTTCGGTTACCGGTGTGTTTTCAATCGTTGCGAATGGATTTCCACTTGGGGTTTCAATGGTGCGGAATGCATTAATAACATAGCTGCCATCCGCCAATTTTGGCCCATAAGTGGGTGCCTGGTTAATAGCTTGATTCAATATGTCCCTGGAGGATGAGAATTGTATAACAGATTCTGAGCCTGCCGGAGCTCTAACACTTCCGCCTGCCCCCTTTCTGTCGCTATACAATGCTCTTGCCGAGATGCCTACTTGTACTCTGTCAGAAAGTTTCGAGGTTATATTTATTTGAAGTGTATATTTCTTATAGCCAAATCCCGGCATCGTACCAGGTTGGTCGATAACGCCCAGCGAAATATTGTGGGATGAATTTTTGTTACCTCCTGAAATATTAATGTTATGATTTTGTCCAACCACAGTATTGAATAATGCGTTTGCCCAATCTGTATTGGGATACCTTGGGTCACCATTTGCATTTTTGTACTTATCAATATCGGTTTGGCTATACAGATTTGCGACATTGGGGCCGTACCTGTTCATTTTTGCCTGGTTGTACATTTGCATGTATTCAGCAGAGTTAGTTATCAAGTCAGGCATTCTTGTTGGAGAATAAACTCCGACGCTTCCATCGTAGGTAATAACTTCTTTGCCCTCTTTCCCTTGTTTGGTGGTAATTAGAATTACCCCGCCGGCAGCCCGTGAACCATAAATTGCACATGAGGCTGCATCCTTAAGAGCAGTGACCGACTCGACGGCCGTTGGGTTAATAGAAGTCATATTCGCAACAGGGATTCCGTCAACGATAATCAATGGAGAAAGATTACCTCCAAAAGATCCACGACCTCTGAGCACTAAATTTACATCTTCATTTCCCGGTTCACCGGTACTTTGAATAACTGAGAGCCCGGCTAATTGTCCTTGAAGCATTTCCGCAAGATTGCTAATCTTCGCGTTGTTCAACGCTTTTCCTGAAACCACCGACAAGGCTGCGGATAGATTCACCTTTTTCTGCGTGCCATAACCAACCGCTACAACTTCTTCAATTCTAACTACATCCTCTGCCAGGGAAACGTAAATCGTCGTTTTACCACCCACCTCAACTTCCTGCGTTTTCATTCCCATGAATGAAAATTGCAAGACAGAATTTTCCGGAATATTAAATATGGTATAGTTACCGTTGCTATCCGATACAGTCCCATTGGTAGTACCTTTCAATACCACCGAAACGCCCGGAATTGACAGCCCGTTAGCATCGGTTACTTTACCTGTAACTGATTTCTTCTTTGGCTCAACAGATAATACAGACTCCGCCTTTCGAATAACGATCTGCCTGTCATAGACGTCATAAGTCACTTTTTCTTCTTTCAAAATTTGCTCCAAAATCGCGTCAATGGTAACACCAGTTAGTTGAACATCAACTTTTTTGTCCAAATGCAAATCCTCTTTCTTGTAGAGAAATACAAAATCACTGTGTTCTTCCACATACCCCATTACTTCAAGAATGGTTTTGCTGTTTAGGTTGACATCAAAGAGTTTGGTTTGTGAGTAGCTTTTCGCCGAAACAGAAAAGCACAGCCCTAAAACAAGGAAAAATGTTATTCTCATGATTCGTAGAAATTTTTTAAGATTTTCCCCATCGGAAAAATCCGGATGCCATTTTTTTTTCATAAATTTGACGTGTGTTAAATGAATACTGTGAAAATTAATTTTGATGGTATTTGTATTAAACCGGCAAATGTTCCCGCATTTTCCGGTTTATTTTATTTGATAATTCCGATCATCCAATTTCTTGAATTTCGCATAGGAGACTTTTGACATATACTCAAAAACCTCATTCAAACTTTTGTTTAAATCCAGTTTCCCGCTAATTCTTTGTGAGCCAACCATCGGGTCTGCATAACGTATCTGGATGTTATAATATCGCTCCAGACTCTTTAGTACCCTGCTCATTTCCAGATCATCAAAACTCAGCAAGCCTTTGGTCCATATGATGTAATCATTTGCATCCACTGTGTATATTTTGGAGTCCTGAGTTGTTTTGTCAAACAATGCCATCTGATTAGGGATTAGCACCAGCTCCTTTTCGAAAATATTACCATGATTCCTACGAATAGAAACGCTTCCATTTTTCAAAACGGTCTGAACAACATTATCATCCGGATACGCTGAAACGTTGAATTCGGTTCCAAGAACTTTCACTTCAATCGATGTGGTTTTTACCACAAAAGGCATCTCAGCATTTTTGGCAACTTCAAAATAGGCCTCTCCAAAGAGCAAAACTTCACGTCGTTCTCCTGTAAATCTGGAAGGATAGATCAGTCGGCTGCCTGCATTAAGCCATACGATGGTATTGTCGCTCAGCGTTACTTTGGACCTGTTTCCAAAAGGAATGATCAACTGATTGTTGGCTATCTTTTCGCTCTCCCTGCTTTGTTTAATCACCGCCTCATTGTTCAGGAGTATCTGATCAGGTTTAGAATAATCCAGTGACGACTCTGTCTTTTTTAATGGGATGCTGCTGCCTTCAGGAAGTATCAATACCGGTCCCTGAAGCTGGGTAGGAATGCTGGATTCTGCAATCACCCATTTTCTGGTCTGCTTATCCATCTTGAGATAAACAAAAACGCTCCCAATCGAAAAGAACAAAAGTGCAATTGCCGCATATTTAGCCAACCCAACCATCAACAGGCGACGATTTCTTTTCGCGTCAATCGATTCGAGTCCACTGACAATCTTTCTGGCCAGTATTTTCTTTTCAGGGGTACTTAATTTTTCAACTGAATATCCCAGCGCCTTGAACCGTTGTTTGAAGAGGAGTATTTGATCGGCTTCCGTCGGATTCAGCTCCAAATATGTTTTCCACCATGAATCAATTTCAGGTCCCGGATGGTAAATCCACTTGAAAAACAGGGGATTCTCTACTAATCTTTCGTAAATATCCATAAGGTCGGATGAATGTATTTACGATAAGAGCCGGATGATACGCAAAAGGGGACAAAAAAATTCCCTAATTTTTCATGTTGTACAACATGCCGAAAAGAGTCAGAATATTAGTTTTGTAGTTTTTGTGGAGATAATGAATAATCCGGTAAATCTGTTTTTTTACAGTGTCCGGTTTCATGTTGAGCAAATCACCTATTTCATTGTAATTTAGACCACTATCAAATTTCAGAAAAAGCAGTTCCCGTTTTTTACTGTCCAGTGTATTCAAAACTTTTTGAAGTGATTCTATCTGTTCATTTTGAGAATCATCCTGGAAGCCTTCACTTTCAGCGAAAAATGAAAGATCAAAAGAATTATACTCCTGATTAAAGTGTTCCAACCGTTTTTCCTTTTGAACTCTTTTGACAATCGAATGCTTCAGGGATTTGTACAGATAATACTCCAAAAGTTCTGGATTCTTTAGATTGGGCCTGTATCTGTAGAGATCCACAAAAAGATCCTGAATGCAATCTTTCAGCAGTTCACGATCGGTTGTAATCTTCGAGCCATAAGCGAACAGTTGATCGGTAAACTCATTGTAAATCTCTTCAAACGAGTCGCGATCTCCGTTTTTGAATTTTAACCAGATGAGTTCCCAATAATCTTTATTTCTTGGGACTTTATTCAATGTTGTCTAATTAGTTTAATTTGTCCCGGTAAATTTAACAAACCTATTCATTTTATATAATGAACAAAAATATAAAGAAGTCGTGAATGAATGGAGGATTAAACAACACAGTTTTTAAGTACCATGAAGATTTAAAATATTTGTTTTTTGGAATATTATTTTGTAAATCAAAATATATTCGTTAACTTTGACAAATAATACAAAGAACCTATGAGGGTAATAGCACACCGGACGCTGGTGAAATTTTACTCAGAAAGGCCCGATGCCAGGACTGCCATTGAGAACTGGTACACCAAAACCAGTTGTGCTGACTGGCAATTCTTCGCTGACATAAAGAAAGATTTCAACAGTGTCGACAGTGTGGGTAACCAGCACTATGTGTTTAATTTAAAGGGTAATGAATACCGTTTGGTGGTTGTGATCAAGTTTCAAATAAAGATGGTTTACATCCGATTTATCGGTACGCATAATGAATCCAATACAATTGACTGCACAAATATTTAAGCCATGACGAAAATCGAAAATGAAAGGCAGTATAAAGCCTCATTAGAAAGAATCGAAGAACTTTTGCCATTGGTGAAAGAGGAAACTCCTATATACGACAAGAACCTGGTGGAATTGGAATTACTATCGAATCTCGTTGCCGATTATGATGAAACCCATTTCCCGATAAAAACGCCTACATTATCTGAAGTTTTGAAGCTGAAGATGTATGAAAGAGAGCTGACACAAGCGAAGTTGTCAGAAATCATCGGCGTGAGTCCGTCTCGTATAAGTGAATACCTTACCGGTAAAAGTGAACCAACATTGAAGGTTGCCCGTGAAATCTGTGTTAAACTGGATATCAGTCCCCGTATCATACTTGGAATCTGATCTTAAAAACATCTCAGGTGGACAATTTAATTTCTGATAGAGTAATACAGCAACTTTCCAAAAATCCTTTGCAAAAAATTCTATGCCAATATTGATTTTTGTTGTAAATTTGCACCTCAATTAAAAAATGACTCCGTAGCTCAGCTGGTAGAGCAGTTGACTCTTAATCAACGGGTCGAGGGTTCGAGCCCCTCCGGGGTCACTTTTTTTTGAACTTTACATTGCCCGATAGTATAATGGTAGTACATCAGACTCTGACTCTGAGTGTTTAGGTTCGAATCCTGGTCGGGCAACTGTTACCTCTGCCATTAATTGATTATTTAGAGGTGTCAAATTAGGTGCTAATAACTTGTTGGATTTCTCCAATCCTAAACAAAGTTTTTTTGATTCAAATTACTCTTCATCCTCCTGGTTTTCAAAATCAAAAATTGGGTGTTTACGATTGGGAGAAAATGATGTATTGAGATAACAAAACAATGGCTATTTCATCTATTTGGCCTTTCCTTTAAATTTAGATATAAATGCAACTATTAAGAGCAACAACAAAGACGCAATTGAGAGATCGTTTACCTTTTGCTTAAGAAGTTTATTTTCATTGGTTAATGATTCATTTGCAGAAAATAATTCTTCAATAAATTTATCTTCGTTGAACTCCCATTCCCTTTTAAAGACATATAGATTTATTGTGTCTTTTTTCCATAGCATGTATTTCCTTTTCCTATTCTGTTTAGTAATTGCAATTATAAGAATAGCCAATGTTACAGCTATGGCATACAAAATGATCCAAAATATATTTTCTCTTAGCAATACAATAAATTTGTCCATAGCATTGTCATTCAATATATTAGCCATTCTTGTTTTATTAAGTTATAATAAGGAAATATCAAAATGTTTAAATAATTCTTTTAGCGTCAATTGATTATGTGCTTTTTTGTCTTCATTAATCTCTTCAAATGTCCTAAATATTCTCAAATAATCTTTTTGATCATGGCTCTTGCTATGAATCTTTTTGCTTTTTTCTATTTGATAGTTAAAAGTTTTAATCTGACCAATAAAATCAGTAATTGTGCAACCTGCCAATAATTTCAAATTGTAAAAAAAGAAATCGATGCTAATGAGAATTAAGTTTTCAATTTTTCCAAAATTTAGCTCATTCATGCCTTGAATTTGTTTTCTAAATTCACCATTTAAATAGTCATTGACACCTGGCATTCCAAAAAATTTGTCTGAATAAACTATTATCGGAAATATTACCACATTACGGATTTTTATTTTTCTAGTGATTTTACCATCTTTAGTTTTAAAGATATCTGATACCTCTTTCATTTGTCTCACGATCTGAGGAATCCCTTTTGCTCTTTTCTTACCATTTTTTGAGAAATTCATTTTTTTATTGATCTCCTCAATAATTGAATCATATTTTCCAGTTGAAAGAGGCCCTGAAGAAAAATAGTTGTTCTTAAATTCAAAGAGGAAAATATATTGGTTATATCGTAGATAAAAGTCAACAGGATTTTTAGTTGGAAATTCATCGAAAGAATATTCACAATATTTTTTACAAAAGCACAACCCCATTACCTTTTTGAATAATTGATCCTCTGCTATATCCTTAGAAAATTTTGATAAAAAATCAGGGAATGTTTTAAACTCATTAGAGATTGAGGTCTGTTGATAAAAATCGCGAATTAGTCCATCATAAAGCTTTCTTCCCCAAAAATTCCAATCAATAATATAAAGCTCTCCATTAATTGCTTCATAGATTGGATGTTCTTTAAGACCATTATATGTTAAAAAATTTCGAGAATCACTTATGTATTGAATTCTGTCAAGAATAAAATGGACATAAGTTGCATCTGTGTTATCCTTACAAATGAATTTGACTTCATTTTGCGAATATGCTTGAAATAAAAAACTAACTAACTTAAGAAAATATTCCATACCTGAACTACAGCTATTCCTTTTGATGAATTCATCATAATATTTTGAAAGCTGGGAGTTCTTTTTGAAGTGGCTCAAATATAATGCGCCTTTGAGTAATTGGAAATTGGCATTAAAATTTCCATCTAGATCATATTGATATGCCATTAAGGGCCAAAACGATTGAGCAAAAAGATTTTCTCTGTCAATTTCTTCATCGATTGTAGAATATTTTTTTTGAACTTCTTGGGATATTAATAAATATGCTTTAAATATGTTTATTTCACGTTGTGGATCAGTGTCAATAAAATCGGGAATGTCTTTATTACGAATTAATTCCCTATGAATAAATTCAAGAAGAAACGGTCTTAAAAAGAAAATTCGATTATCCTTAAGGTGTGTTATTATTTTCAACTTAAGGCTCTCTTGAAAGCGGTCAAAAAACTTCTTAAATATCTTGATCTGCTTTGCTTTGATATCAGCAACATCGGATCCAGATAACAATGCATTTACATAACATAAAAACTTAATTATCAAATCAGAAGGAATGTTCTCTAATAATTCATTTATGTTTTGTTCTTTATCATCAAAAATTTCATCATAAAGAATAAGACTGGGATCAATATTCATAAGTCAAGTTCCAATTTATTGCTAAATTACCAAGTTTGATTAAAAAATATAGATAATCATATCAAATTAGCTGCAAGCTTCACACCGGATGTTTTTGGCAATATTGATATCTTTTCTATCCCGTAGAAAATTGGCGGGGATGAATCTCACAACATACAATTTATCTTCGGTAATTGGTCAGATTATAAATTAGGGGTGTTCGGAAGAAATTATTGACCTTCTCCGAAATTGCAGAAATTGGAATGTTTGGATTTGAAAACCTTATTTCTGTAGGCAACCTTAGTAGAAAAGCAATCTCCCCACCTGACCTAAACCTTATTACCTTGTTTCTAATACCTTAACTACATTATCCGTGGGCTAATTCAAAATGCAGCCAAATAATAAGGTAATAAGTCCCTCAGTATATGGGAATATGGCCCCAAATAGAATAACTGGAAGAAGCTATGTAAATTTAAGCATTGCCCCATGCAGTAAAAACCGTCAAAACCATGATGCATTGACATCATTAATAAGTCTGGT
>JAPLDT010000100.1 GCA_026391315.1 Bacteroidia bacterium | reverse complement strand
CAGAACCAAACTTTGCGCGGGTTTGCATCAACCAATCGCTAACAGGTTTCTTATGTGCTGCTTTTTGTTCCAAAGTTATCTGTTCTGAGGTTGGAGTTTCTAAACTCCAGATCACTTTGCGGTAAATTTATTGTCGCATAAAAGAGATCATCAACCCATCTCACCATCTATTTCATCCCCAACGTAACAAAACCTGTCCCAGCACGTATCCCTCTTTATCCTTTTAACTTTATCCTTTATCCTTAATTTCCAGGGTAATGTAAATTTAACAGAATGATCTTGCAGCCTTGATCATAGCCCTGAATTAATGACTATCTTTGCACCCAAATTAGTAAAATGCGAAAAATAAGAAACATAGCCATCATTGCCCACGTTGACCATGGTAAAACGACCCTGGTAGACAAGATGATCATGCATTCCAACATTTTTCGTTCCAACCAACATCCGGGTGAATTAATTCTGGATTCAAACGATTTGGAGCGCGAAAGGGGGATCACTATCCTGGCAAAAAACGTATCGGTGGTGTACAAAGGAGTTAAGATTAATATCATTGATACCCCCGGTCACTCCGACTTTGGCGGAGAGGTTGAACGGGTGCTGAACATGGCCGACGGTGTGTTGCTATTGGTTGATGCCTTTGAAGGTACCATGCCTCAAACAAGGTTTGTACTTCAAAAAGCAATCGAACTGGGATTGAAACCCATAGTAGTCGTCAACAAGGTAGACAAGCCCAACTGCCACCCCGACGTCGTTCACGAACAAGTTTTCGAGTTGATGTACAGCCTCGATGCAACTGAAGAACAGCTTGATTTTCCTACTATATATGGCTCAGCCAAACAAAACTGGATGAGTATCGACTGGAAAAGTCCTACCACTTCGATTGAGCCACTTTTTGATGCCATCCTCGAACACATCCCTGCTCCACCCGAAAACGAAGGAACACCGCAGATGCTGATCACCTCACTCGACTATTCCAAATACATTGGACGAATCGCGATAGGTCGAATTCACCGAGGCGAACTCAAGGAGGGACAGAACGTTTCACTGGTCAAACGGGATGGAACCATCACCCGTTCCAAAATCAAAGAGCTGCATGTCTTCACCGGTTTGGGCCGCGAAAAAGTTGCCACTGCCCTCAACGGAGATATCTGTGCACTGGTAGGCATCGATGATTTTGAAATCGGAGATACCATTTGCGACTACGAGAATCCTGAAGCGCTCGATCCCATCGATGTTGATGAACCAACTATGAGTATGTTGTTTACCATCAACAATTCGCCTTTTTACGGCAAAGAGGGAAAATTTGTCACCAGCCGCCACATCCACGAACGTCTGGAACGTGAGTTGGAGAAAAATCTGGCCCTGCGTGTCGAGCCAACCGATTCGGCCGATTCGTGGAATGTTAACGGTCGCGGTGTTCTGCACCTTTCCGTTTTGATCGAAACCATGCGTCGCGAAGGTTACGAATTACAGGTCGGACAGCCTCAGGTTCTGTACAAAGAGATCGACGGCCAGCGTAATGAACCGATCGAATTGCTTGATATCGACCTTCCTGCCGAGATGGCCGGAACCGCCATAGATTTTGTAACTCGCCGTAAAGGTGAGATGATCAACATGGAGCACAAAGGTGATCGCACGCACCTCGAATTTCACGTTCCTTCAAGAGGAATAATCGGTCTGCGTACCAATCTGCTCACAGCCACACAAGGCGAAGCCGTCATGTCCCACCGTTTCCTTCACTACGATAAATACAAAGGACCGATCGAGACACGCGTAAATGGCTCATTGATCGCCATGGAAACCGGCACCGCATTTGCTTACTCTTTGGGCAAGCTTTCGGACAGGGGCCGTTACTTTATCGAGCCGCAGGATGAAATTTACGAAGGACAGGTCTGCGGGGAAAGCAACCGCGAAGGCGATCTGGTTCTCAACCTGACGAAACCCAAGAAGCTCACCAACATGCGTGCTTCCGGATCCGACGATAAAATCAGACTATCTCCGGCTATCAAATTTAGTTTGGAGGAGGCGCTCGAATACATCCAAAAGGACGAATATGTAGAGGTCACCCCAAAATCCATCCGACTGCGAAAGATCAAACTAAGCGAAATAGAACGCAAGAGATCTTCAAAAACCGTCTAAAGTCACTCCCCTACCGGGAAACCACCATAACAACAGACCCGATTCCTTCAAAGGATTCGGGTTTGTTGTTTTTTCCCCTTCGGGTCCATTGTGCTTTCTTTTGTGTTCTTCGTGGTAAAATTTAACCACAAAGGGCACAAAGTACAACACAAAGGGCACAAAGCGCCATCCAAAATCCAAAATTCGGGAATTAAACGATGACCATTCCGGTCTAAAAAAATATTTTATCAAAAATATTCACTAAAAATCACTTCAGAACATTCTTTTGTCAATTATTATATTACTGATTTTCTGATAGATAAAAAATATTTTAAAAAATTATGGTACTATGTCTTGCATGGTACAATAATAAATATATATATTTGTATAACCTACTTCAGTGTAATGGAAAGTACCTTACAGATACATATTAGTCAAAAGTAGCACATTGCAATTTTGAAACAGTTTAATTGAAGCAAAAATGAATATTGACAATTCAAAGGCACAGATGAGGAAAGGTATCCTGGAGTATTGCATACTTCTGATCCTCTCCAAAAAACCGCTGTATGCTTCTGACATCATCAGCGAGTTAAAAGCGGCGCAAATGATTGTTGTGGAGGGTACACTCTACCCCTTGCTCACCCGGCTGAAAAATGACGGGTACCTCTCCTATCGTTGGGAAGAGTCGCTGCAAGGTCCGCCACGCAAATACTACGAACTGACACCGGTCGGTACAACCTTTTTGACAGAACTTGAAGTTTCCTGGGCTGAATTGGTGGAGGCTATCCAACAGTTGAAAGTGAATGATGCTGGGAAAAAGGATAAAGGATAAAGGATAAAGTTAAAAGGATAAAGTTAAAAGGATAAAGTTAAAAGGATAAAGTTAAAAGGATAAAGTTAAAAGGATAAAGTAGGGGTAGCGTTAGTAGCTAACTGTCATGAGAATAGAAAAATATTAAAAACTAAGATAAACAACAAGAAAATGAAAAAGACGTTGACCATCAACCTGAGCGGATCGGTTTTCCACATCGATGATGATGCCTATGAAAAACTGTACGCTTATCTGACCCAAATCACCCGACATTTTGGAAATGATGCCGAGGCCAAAGAGATTGTCGAAGATATCGAAACCAGAATCGCGGAGATTTTTGCCGAAAAAATCAAAAACGGTGGAGAGGTAATCAATCTGGATCACGTGAATGAGGTAATTGTGATTATGGGTACACCTGAAGCAATATCCAACGAAGAGGAGGATAAGGAACGCGTGTCCGATAAAAAAACGTTTAAAATAAGGGGCGGAAGACGCTTGTACCGTGATCCGGACGACAAAGTGCTGGGTGGCGTTTGCAGTGGCCTGGGAGCTTATTTCAACATGGACCCTGTGATCATACGGATCATTTTTGTGCTGGTCTTCTTCTTTCCGATCGGTAGCAGTGTGCTGATTTACCTGGTCCTGTGGATCGTGGTACCAAAAGCCTCAAGTACAGCCCAACGCCTGGAGATGAAGGGCGAAGAGGTAAACATCGACAACATCTCTAAATCCATCAAGGAGGAGATGCAGGATGTGAAAGAGAACTTCAGGAACTATCGCGCTCACCCTGCTTATGTCCAAGGCAGAAGCAATGTTTGTGATCTTGGCGATACACTTCTCTCTGTCATTAAAGTTTTGGGAACAATCATTCTCGTGATCATTGGTATTCCATTCCTGATCGTTGGTGCAGTATGCCTGATTGTCTTGTTTGCATTGCTGTTTGCCTCCCATCATGTAATTGGATTAATGCCTTTCAACAACGGGTTCAACTTCATGGAACATCTCTATGCCCCGGGAGCTACCTTATCCTGGATGACTTTCGGTATTGCCCTGGTGATCGGAATTCCATTGGTCATGCTCATCTACGCCGGGATCAAAATGATTTTCCGCATTAAATCGCACAACCATGTTTTTGGATCCATCTTTGGCGGGTTGTTTGTAGTGGGAATTATTATCTTGATTATCAGTGGAAGCAATACACTTGGCGAATTCACCAAACAATCAACCGTTACCCATTCTGAAAAGTTGGTCACGACTTCTGATACCATTTACATCAGTGCAAAAAAGGGACAAAGTGAGAAAGATCTGGATGCCATCATTGATCCGGACCTGAACTTTGAACGCTTCAGAATTGGCACACTCAATGATGTAGATGTCTTAATCGGTATTCCGGAACTCAGGATCGAAAAAGATGATGACAGAGAGGCTAACCTCCTCATAAACAAAACATCAAGGGGAACATCACTTTCCAGCGCCAGACAAAATGCAGAGGATATTCTTTTCAATTACCAAATGAAAGATTCGACGATCAACGTTCAAAGCTCTTATCTGCTTCCCAAAATCTGGAGAAATCAACGCGTCAATCTAAAATTATATATCCCGGTTGGGAAGACAATTTATCTCGATGAATCTGTCAAACCAATACTCCGGGATGTTAAAAACACAACTGACACCTCTGATGACGACATGGTCAACAAATACTGGACCATGAAGCCGGATGGCCTGACCCTCGTCAACAGAGCAATTCCTAATGTAAAACCTGTAAAAAAGTAAAACAATGAGCTTCTTTTATCGAGTTGGCATACTTGTTGCCATGCTATTATCATTTCTGTCCGGATTCGGGCAAACCAAATCACAAAAGATCTACGACCGTTATCAAAAAGAGATCGGTGTTACCTACTTCACCTTTTCAAAATCGATGATCGATGCCATGAATCTGAACCTGGATGAGGAGGGCAAAAAGATCACGGGAGATTTCCAGGAATTTCGTATTCTGATTTACAATAAGGAAAAGGGTACCATGAAACATTTTTCGCAAGATATCTCTAAAGAGCTGAGTTCACTGCGCTACGAACAGGTGCATCCCAAAGATGAAAAACCAAACGATGATGCTGAATTCTGGATCGAAGGAAATGGTAAAAGAGTCTCTGAATGCCACATCGTGATCGGAAACAAAGGAGATCACAACAACTCGTCTCTTCTGATCTCCTTTTATGGAAATTTCAAGGTGGAGGACCTCAATAAACTAGAAAAAATTGCGCAAAAGCAAAACAAGTAATATAGTTTGAAGGGTTTGAAATGTTATTGAATACAACATTTCAAACCCTTCAAACTTTTCAAACATTTTAAACAACTCAGGTCAAAGGATATTCATTTGAAATATCCGTGAGCACTTCGCAACCGGTTTCGGTCACAAGCAGCGTGTGTTCAAACTGAGCTGATAGTTTATCATCGACCGTACGGGCGGTCCAACCATCCAACTGATCTACTTTTACACGGGGTTTCCCCTCATTGATCATCGGTTCGATGGTGAATATCATGCCTGGTTTCATCTTCGGACCACTATTTTTACGGGCCGCATGGTCGACCTGCGGATCTTCATGAAAGTCGATCCCTACACCATGTCCGCAAAATTCATATACCACACTGAATCCCTGGGCGGTCGCGTATCTGTTGATAAAATATCCTATATTTCCAAAATAATTACCCGGGAAAACCTGTTGGATTCCAAGATTCAGACACTGTTTTGTCGCCTGAATCAACTTTAAAGCTTCTTCAGAGCATTCGCCAACGGTATACATTTTGCTGGTATCACCAAAATAGCCATCCAAAATCGTGGTAACATCAACATTGAGAATATCCCCTTTTTTGAGAATTGTTTTGGCCGAAGGAATACCATGGCAAACCACCTCATTCAAAGAGATGCAACAGGATTTGGGAAATCCGTTGTAATCGAGTGTGGCCGGAACCGCACCTCTCTCTACCATGAACTGATGAATCAAACTATCCAGATATTCGGTAGAAACGCCCTCTTTGATAAAGGACTCGATATATAGTAAAGTTTCGCCTGCAAGCCTGGAACTTTTCCTGATTCCTTCAATTTGCTCAGCAGTTTTTATGATAATGTTCATGTGCCAATTTTTTGTAAAGTTATTGCTAAAATTTTAATCAGCAATAGCCCAATTAAAGTGCCTAGAGTGCCTAAATACCTGCATCAATTGTTCGGAGTCCTGAAACTTTAGGCACTTTAAATACTTTAGGCACTCTAGGCACTCATTTTAAAAGCTTCATAATTAACTCAACCTTCTCCTCCATCGGCATAAACCCATCCAGCCAATGGATCTCAAAACCATCACGCTCCATCTTCCGGAACCAGGTCATTTGACGTTTTGCAAACTGGTGAATGGCAATGTTTAGACGTTCGAACATCTCCTCTTTGGTTAATTCGCCAATGAGATAAAGCGTTAGAAATTTGTACTCCAAACCATAGTAAGTCAGATCTTCTGGTGTCAGTCCCTTTGCGAGCAGCCCTTCCACCTCTTCCACCATTCCCTCCTCCAACCGCTGTTTCAAACGGTTGGTAATCCTGTCCCGACGGGTATCCCTGTCGTATTGAACCCCTACAATCAACGAATGGATGGTTGGAAATGCAAAATCAAGCTCAGGATGATGCAAGAGGTGTTCTTCAATCTCTATAGCCCTTATGGCCCTGTTTTTGGTCTCCGTGTCACTGCTGTTGTGAACAGTTTTGTAGCTTTTCAAAATGGATGCCAACTCTTCGAGAGATAATTGGGACAATTCCTCCCTTCGTGTCTTATCTGATGGTACCTGTGTAAGCCTATAACCCTTGAGCACAGCCTCCAGGTACAAACCGCTTCCGCCACAGAAGACAGGAAACCTGCCTCTTTGGCGAAGATCATTGTAGGCTTTGATAAACTCCCTCTGAAACTCAAAAACATTGTATTGGGTGCCTGCGTCTACCAGATCAATCAAGTGATAAGGGATCTGTCGCCCCTCAACTCTATAGTCGGCAAGGTCTTTCCCTGTCCCAAGATCCATTCCACGGTATATTTGACGTGAATCGGCTGAAAGGATCTCTCCATTCAACTGATGAGCCACCCTGGCGGCCAGTTGGGTTTTACCGGTTGCCGTTGGGCCAAGGATCGTCAGCATGTCGTATTTCATGCGTATATAATTTGTTTTTTAACTGTCGCATGGAATACCCAGATATTCATTTTCGGTTGGTGTGAATATTTTCTCATGGGTATTTCATATATTGTTTGAAATGTTTGAAGGGTTTGAAATGTTTGAAGGGTTATAACTTTTTAAACCCTTCAAACATTTCAAACAATTTTATCGTCCGCTTTTGCTATTTTTGCACGCATGAAAACAGCATTCCAGCATATCATCAACATTCGGAACAAAAGGGCAAGTTTTGACTACGAATTTATTGAAAAATTCGTATCCGGGATCGTCCTTCTTGGAACGGAGATTAAATCAATCAGGTTGGGGAAAGTAAGCATGAATGATGCCTATTGCCATTTTGTGAACAATGAGATGCTGATTAAAAATCTGTCTATTTCGGCCTACGATTTTGGTACTTGCAACAACCATGAGGTGTTGCGTGAACGCAAATTACTTTTGAACAGAAAGGAGCTGAACAAGATGGAGCGTAAAGTGAAGGAGAATGGTCTGACCATCATCCCCATTCGGTTGTTTCTCAACGACAAGGGACTGGTGAAGGTGGAAATCGCCCTGGCCAAAGGAAAACACACCTTTGACAAAAGACAGACGCTCAAAGACAAAGATGCCCGTCGTGAAATGGACCGACACGAAAAGTATTAGAGGTATTTCTTGACTTTCCCGAAATCTATCATCTTTACGCCCAACTCTTTCCAGCGTTTAAAAGGCAATGGAATTTTGGGTAACTCCTTAATGGCATCCTCAAAAACAAAGATTTTATATCCCAGCCTGACCAATCCGTAAACGGCTTTATCCACGCAAACATTGGTCGAAACGCCATAAACAAAAACCTTTTCAGGGCGTAATAAATTGAGAATCTGCTCGGTATATGGGTTCCCTTCGAAGACATCAAAAGCATCCTTTCGGATCACAATATTCCTGAACTGGTTTGCATTGGCAAGGTAAGGCAAAATAGCCAGCTGACTCATCCAGTCGACAATGGCTGGCAACACAGGTTTGGTTTCAGTAATGAACTCTGCACCAAAGGTTCCCGCCATGCAATGTTCGGGAAAAGTCTTTATAAAATCAGGATTTTGTGACAATTCCGATGAATTGATCAGGTGGAAGTCGCATGTATTGATCACACGTATATGGTTCTCGGCGGCAAAATTTGTGATTTTTTTCAGAACAGGCTTCAACTTTTCCGCACCTTTCACATACAACTTCCCGGTAGGTTCGATGAAATCAAACTGAGTGTCCACATTCCAGAATAGAATACCTTCATGCATAACTTCATTCTTTTATTGATTGACAATGGACCCTTCGATAAAGCTCAGGACAGAAAATTGACAATTATATTTGATTGATAGTATGATTACTGTAAGATCCTCAAACTTATAGAAAATATCACCCAAAACCACGATGTAGGGTGTTAATATAATATTATTTCTTCGCGGTGAATGTATTCATAAAAAAACCCGCTCGGCAATTTGAGCGGGTCTCTTTGTGGTATTTGATCAGATGATGATCTCATCCTGGTGTTCATCGTAATATTTGGATCCAAGAAAACTCATTGAATTCATCTCTACGATCTTTATCCTTTTATGGTATTTCCATCGCCATTTACAGACTTTAGAAAAGATAAAACCTCTGGTCAGGAAAGCTCCAACAAAAGGGTGAAGCTCAATGGTAAGGCTTTTTTTCTGAAGTTCTTCAAAAATGTACCGGACCCTTTGTTCGATCTCCTCGATGAAAAGCAAAGTCGGGGTTACTTTCCCTGTACCTTTACAAACGGGGCAATTTTCCTCCGTTTCGATTGCCATCTCCTGTCTTACACGTTGCCGTGTGATTTGCATCAAACAGAATTTACTCAGTGGGAGTATATTGTGTTTGGTTCTGTCGGAAGACATTACTTCCTTCATTTTATCGAAAACTTTCTGGCGGTTTTCGTTACCGTGCATGTCGATAAAATCGATTACGATAATTCCCCCCATGTCGCGAAGTCGCAATTGTCGTGCGATCTCTTCGGCGGCGGCCAGATTTACCTCCAACGCGTTGGTTTCCTGATCTCCAGTCTTGGAACGATTTCCGCTATTGACATCAATAACGTGGAACGCTTCAGTGTGTTCGATGATCAGGTAAGCTCCGCTTTTAAAGGAGACTGTCTTTCCAAAAGATGCTTTGATTTGTTTATCAATTCCGAAATATTCGAAGATTGGCATTTTACCATTGTAATACCTGACAATCTTTTTCTTTTCGGAATCGATGGTACCCACATATTCCTTAGCGTCAGCAGCAGCATCTTCATTGTTGATGTAGATGTTGGAAAAATCGCTGCTGTAGACATCCCTGATCAAAGAGATGGTACGATCGGTTTCTCCAAGTACCAGTGAAGGAACGACTTGCTTTTCAAGCTTACTAAATCCGTTTTCGTACTTAGCAATCAGTCGTCTCAACTCCTGGTCCAACTCTGCAACCATTTTCCCTTCAGCCGCTGTCCGAACAATGACCCCATAGTTTTTGGGGCAGATGCTCTGGATTAATTTTTTCAGACGGGTTTTTTCTTCCGTCGTTTCAATTTTCTGGGATACAGAGATTTTGTCACTGAATGGTACCAAAACCATGTTTCTTCCTGCCACCGAGATTTCTGATGTCAATCGGGGTCCTTTGGTAGAAATGGGTTCTTTGGCAATCTGTACCAGAATAGTTTGACCGGCTTTAAGGACCTCGCTGATTTTGCCGTCTTTGTTGATATCGGGTTCCGGGTTAATTCTCGGAAAAGGAGCCAACTTGATTTTTTTGGCGGCCGCCAATTTGAGGAACTTATTTAGGGTCTGGAATTGTGGTCCCAAATCCAAATAATGTAAGAACGCATCTTTCTCGTAGCCAACATCAACAAAAGCAGCATTTAAACCAGGCATGATCTTCTTTACCTTTCCCAGGTAAATATCACCAACCTGAAATTTAACATCGTTACTTTCCCTGTTTAGTTCTACAAGTCTTTTGTTTTCGAGTAAAGCAATTTCGACATGAGAGGACGCTACGTCAATAATCAACTCATTGCTCATGTTGTTTACTCATTTTATGTTAATTAAAACTATTAAATACAACAAACCTAAAGCGCATGCGCACTTTAGGTTTTGTATATTTTATCAAGGCGTTACAAAAAGCCTATTTTTTCTTTTTGTGACGATTCTTGCGCAAGCGTTTTTTACGCTTGTGGGTGGCCATTTTATGTCTTTTTCTCTTCTTACCGCTTGGCATAACAATATTTTATTAAAAATGGAAATTACTTCACGTTGCTTTTAACGCGACCTACGAATGTTTTAGCAGGCTTGAAAGAAGGAATGTTGTGTTCTGGAATAATGATAGTTGTGTTACGGGAAATGTTGCGTGCTGTCTTTTCTGCACGTTTTTTTACGATAAAACTACCGAAACCACGAAGATAAACATTGTTACCATCAGCCAATGAGCCTGATACGGTGTCCATGAATGCTTCAACTGCTTTTTGTACAGTAAGTTTCTCAATACCTGTGCTTTTAGAAATCTCGTTTACGATATCTGCTTTAGTCATTGTAAGAAATTTTAAATGATTTAACTTTATTTTTGATTTAACTTTATCCTAAATTTCGGTGCACAAATATATAGCTTTTGAATTAACTAATATCATCTTAGCCAATATTTTTTGCTCTTTGGTCGTTTTTTTAACAAAATCAATTGGAAATGGAGGAATATCGTAAAGCATTGACAGTTTGGTACGACCATGCAAAAAGGGATCTCCCCTGGCGGGATAGTCACGAACCCTACCAAATTTGGGTTTCTGAAGTGATTTTACAGCAGACAAGGATTCAACAAGGAACAGAATATTATCACAATTTCCTTCGGCTGTTTCCTGATGTAATTTCGCTGGCAAATGCTTCGGAAGAGGAGGTATTGAAAGCGTGGCAAGGTTTGGGTTACTACTCCCGCGCGAGGAATATGCACCATGCTGCCAAAACCATTCAAAGCACCAATAACGGCGTATTTCCTGCCGATTACAATTCTATCAAAAAGCTGAAAGGGATAGGGGATTATACGGCTGCAGCCATAGCATCCATTGCTTTCGGACTTCCCTACGCCGTGGTTGATGGCAATGTATACCGGGTTCTTTCGCGTCTTTTTGGTATCTTTACGCCCATTGATTCGACTGCAGGGAAGAAAGAGTTTTACCAATTAGCCCAACTCATGCTGGATCCCGGCAGACCGGGAGATTCCAACCAGGCACTCATGGAATTGGGTGCCATTCAATGTCTGCCGGCTCAGCCGCTTTGCCTGGGCTGCCCTTTCAGTACAAATTGTTATGCCATTACAAATCAATGTATTGACAGTTTTCCTGTTAAGTCAAAAAAGACAAAACAAAAAGAGCGTTACCTGAACTTCATCTATCTTCATCACAAAAACAAACTCTTTCTTGAGAAAAGGGGCGACAAGGATATCTGGCGGAACATGTTCCAATTTCCAATGATTGAAACAAATGCCCCGACCTCCCCGGAAGAGGTGATGGTTAGTAAGGCATGGGAAACTCTGTTCAAAAACAGCTCCATAACCATCGAATCTGTATATCCGGAAAGGATCCATCTATTGACGCACCAGCGTTTGCATATCAGGTTCTTTTCTGTCAAGCTCAATGAAAACAGCATTTCAGGTCGTTTGATTGTTGCGGAACATGGGGAGATCTCAAAGTATCCTGTCCCCAAACCTGTTGAGAACTTTTTGCTGGAGATAGGTCATTGAGCAGACAATATCTGCTTCGGACCCCAAATAATTTTTATCTTTGATCGATTTTGAATTGTCCGAATTTTTCAGTAACTTACAACATACAATAAAATATTTTGAACTATGTCAGTTAACAAAGTCATCTTAATCGGGAATGTCGGAAAGGATCCTGAGATCCGGCATTTAGACAGCAACGTATCAGTTGCTTCCTTCTCCTTGGCTACTTCCGAGGTCTACAACAACAAAGCCGGTGAAAAGGTCACACAAACTGAGTGGCACAACATCGTATGTTGGCGAAATCTGGCCAACCTTGCTGAGAAATTTATCCGCAAAGGAAGCCAGGTCTACATTGAGGGTCGTATTCGCTCCAGAACTTATGACACCACAGACGGGATTAAAAAGACTGCTTATGAGATTTATGCCGACGAAGTGAGGCTTCTGGACAGGAAAGCCGGAAGCAACAGCACGCCCGAGCATCCGGTTTCTGAAGCGAAAAAAGCCGTTAGCGAACCTCAGGCTGCCTCAGGTTACACCGAGCAAGGGAACACACCTGATGATCTTCCATTTTGATCTTTTAACTGCTTAATTTGGAAACAAACTTCGTTACTTCCGTTGGAGCCTTGTTTGGGAACATTGATTTCTTGCCTTTTACAATCAGTGCCCTTTCAGGGCTTCTGGTATTGGTGATACTTCTCGGCCTCTCTGCACTTGTTTCAGGTTCGGAGGTAGCTCTTTTTTCTCTTGAACCCAAAGACATTGAGGTGCTTAAATCCAACAAAAAACGATCGGCGCAACAGATTTTAAAACTTCTCTCCGATCCCGAGCAACTGTTGGCATCCATCCTGGTAGGGAACAATTTCATCAACATTGCCATAGTATTGCTCGCTTCCCATATTTCCAGCTCCTTGATAAGTTTTGGTGATGCCAAAACTTTTGAGTTTATTTTCCAGACAGTTATCATCACCTTTCTGCTCTTGCTTTTTGGAGAGATTATCCCAAAAGTATATGCAGCACATTATCCTAAAAATTTCGCTCTAAAAATCGCTCCCTTTATCGATATTCTGGGCAAGATCACCAAGCCTGTCAATTACATTCTGATTCACTCTACCTCCTTCGTCAACAAGCGAATGAGCAAACACAGGCGTGTTCTCTCTATCGACGAAATTTCCAAGGCATTGAAACTGGCCAACCATGAAGATTTAAACGATGACAAGGAGATTCTGGAAGGCATTGTTAAATTTGGCTCCAAAAGTGTCAGTGAAATCATGCACTCCCGACTCGACATGGTGGTTGCGGATTTCGGTTCCAATTTCAGTGAAGTACTGGAAATCATTCGTACTGCCGGATATTCACGTATTCCCGTTTACTCGGGAACCCTGGATCAGGTAACGGGAGTTCTCTACATCAAGGACCTCCTGCCCCATATAACCAAAGGAGCTACCTTCAAATGGCAAACCTTGATAAGAGCTCCGTTCTTTATTCCTGAAACGAAAAAAATAGATGATCTCCTCGAAGAATTTCAGAAGTCCAAAGTACATCTCGCCATTGTGGTGGATGAATTTGGCGGTACTTCAGGCCTGGTCACACTGGAAGATATTCTGGAAGAGATTGTTGGCGACATCTCAGATGAATTTGATGTAGAAGAGAAATTCTATACACGACTTGGGGCCAATGAATATTTGTTTGATGGTAAGACGCTGCTGAACGACTTTTATAAAGTTGTCGAATGTGAGGACAATGTTTTCGAAGAGGTCAAAGGCGATGCCGATACATTGGCAGGCTTGATTCTTGAGTTAACCGGAGAGTTTCCCGAACTTCACGAAAAAGTGCTTTGCAAGAATTTCACCTTCCAGATAGAGGCTTTGGACCGCAAAAGAATCAAAGAGATCAAAGTACTGATCAACAGGATGCCTGAAAAAAACAGATAGACCAATGATAGGACGTCTCTACCTTTTCTTTTTATGTGTCTCTGCTACTGTGAGTTTGTTCTCCTCCTGCAGACATGAGGCAACGCCAAAACCCAGGGGATTCTACCGGATAACCTTCCCTGAGAAATCATACCAGGCACTCAATGGACCGTTTCCCTACAACTTCAGTATACCAACTTACGCTACTGTCACACCTGACTTATTAAATCTGGAACAAAAGGATTGGATCACGGTCGAAATTCCAGGCAACCATGCACAGATTCATATCAGCTACAAAAAGGTTGATAGCAATTTATCCCAACTTATTGAAGAATCGAGGAGTCTGGTATTCAAGCATGAACAAAAAGCCAGTTCGATAGATGAGCAGATATTTATCCATCCTGCCCATAAAATGTATGGCACCGTTTACACTTTAAAGGGAAACGCAGCCTCACCCATGCAATTCTATCTGACCGATAGTGTCAAAAACTTTATCAGAGGCGCCTTGTACATAAAAGAGATCCCAAATTATGACAGTTTAAGGCCGGTTATCAGTTTCTTATCCGCAGATGTCATCAAAATGATAGAAACAACTGAATGGACAGCGTATCATGGCCATTAAGTTTATCGAACATATGGGGAAAGGTCTTCTTGGCTTTTGGGAGATAAAAGAGTCGACTGAGCAATTGCTGAAAACATTAAATCCTGAAACTGAAGAACTGGAAAGATATCTGCCAATTCGAAATGATCTTCGCCGGAAAGAGTGGCTGACGGTGCGTTTGCTTCTGCAAAAAATGACCGGAGGTGATTCAAAATTAAGCTATGACCATGCCGGGAAGCCCCATCTGGTCAATACGCCGGGACATATATCTATCTCTCACTCCTCCAGTTGCGTTGTAATCTATTTGCATCCTGAAGAGCAGCCTGGTATCGACATCGAATTAATCACAAGAAATGTGACCAGGCCTGCCAGAAAATTTTTGTCAGCGGAAGAGTTAAAAGATTGTATGGATGGCGATCAACTTTCCAACAAGGATATCATGCTGCGCTGGTGCGCGAAAGAGGCGGTATTCAAAATGGTGCCCTTTTCTGACATCGACTTCGCCAGCCAGATCGCCTGCATCGCCCAACCTCTGACCACCAAGGAGGGAGTTTTTTCAGCAACTTTTACTTCAAAGGAAGGATCCCTGCATATCCCGCTAAATTTTCGTTGTATTGGTGATATACTGATGGTCTGGGGGCATATTAAGCTATAAAATCTTTGCGTTTTCTTTGCGTTTTTACCTTTGCGAACTTTGCGTGAACCTTTTAACTATGGTGAGCGCGCTAATCTCCCATGTACTATTTTACCTGAATATCGAACATTTTCTTCTCCCCGATGAACCCTTCCAGGCGGTCGTCAATGGCAACAGGGCCAACGCCGGCAGGTGTTCCTGTATAGATCAGGTCACCTATTTTCAGGGTAACATATTTGGAAACATGCTCGATGATGGTGTCAAAAGGAAATATCATGAGTTGCGAATCACCTGACTGGACAGTTTCACCGTTCCTTTTGAGCGAAAAAAGGATGTGCCCCAGATCGCCCAACTCCTCTTTTGAGATGAATTTTCCAAGTACAGCGGAAGAATCGAAAGCCTTTGCTTTCTCCCATGGCAGTCCTTTCTCAATCAGTTGCCGCTGTAAATCCCGCGCAGTAAAATCGATGCCCAAACCTATTTCGTCGTAATAGCGAGGGGCAAATTTGGCTTCGATATTTTTCCCGAGCCGGTTGATTTTGATCACCAGTTCAATTTCATGGTGAATCTCTTTTGAAAAGTCGGGCAGAAAAAAAGGTTTGTTGTCGAGGCAAAGAGCTGAATCTGGTTTCATAAAAAAAACCGGTTCTGCCGGAACATCGTGGTTCAGCTCCTGCGCATGTTTGACGTAATTACGGCCGATGCAAATGATTTTCATGGCGATATGATGTTAAGTTGTACAATTTACTGCAAGTGCCTAGAGTGCAAAAAGTATTTAAAATGCCTAAAGTTCTCACTGATAAAAGATTTCGAGCAAATTTACAAAGTCCCCAACTTTAGGCACTCTAGACACTTTAAATACTTTAGGCACTTTTTTATAACTTTCTGTTCAACGAACGAAGTTTGATCCCTGTCAAAACCTTCTTGGTATACAAAGGAAACTCACCGTTCATTATCCAGTTGTAATAGGAAGGCTCTTCAGCGAGTACTTTTTCAACCGGTTTCCCCTTGTGTTTTCCAAAATTAATGACCTCTACACCAAGGTCGTCGAAAACAATGCGACCCGCATAATCAACGTTGCGGTCGAAGGAGGAGAAGGCCGAAAGCTGGCTGATTTCGTTGACGATAGGGACCGACACCTTGCCCCCCTCCTCGAAGGTAGCGCCTTCATATCTTTCCAGTTGAGCCTGCAAAACTTCGTATGTTGCTTTCGTGTCGATCATGGCGCTGTGGGCATTTTCGAGCTCTTTCTGGAGGTAAAATTTATACGCAGCAGCAAGGGTCCGCTTTTCCATCCTGTGAAAGATGGTTTGGACATCCACAAATTTTCTTCGTTTGAGGTCCAGATCTACATCCGCCCGCAAAAACTCTTCGGTAAGCAGCGGAATATCGAAGCGATTGGAGTTGAAACCTGCGAGATCGCACCCCTCAATGAATTTCGCAAGGTTTTTGGCCACCTCTTTGAAGAGCGGAGCATCCTTTACATCTTCATCCGAAATGCCGTGTATCGCTGTCGATTGTGGCGGAATGGGCATACCAGGATTGATAAGCATCAACTTCTCCTCCTCTTTCCCATCCGGGAAAATTTTCAAAAAGGCAACTTCCACAATCCGGTCTGTTACGACATTGATCCCGGTAGTTTCCAAATCGAGGAAAACAAGGGGATTCTTTAAATTAAGCTTCATGATGGCTGGTATTCGGTACAAAAAAACCCGGCAGGTGTTTACCGCCAGGTTTTTCAACTTTTTATGGTATAATTAAGCGTTTATCATCATTGGCATGAGCAGCATCAGCACATCTTCATGCTCAAACTCCTGCTCTGCGGGAAGTAACAAACCCGCACGGGAAGGATCCGAAAGCATCATTTTCACATCCGTAGAAGTTAGATTTGAAAGAATTTCAATCAGGAAGGTCGATTTGAAACCAATCTCCATCTCCTGACCGTCAAAATCACATTTGATCTTTTCTACCGCGGAAATGGCAAAGTCGATATCCTGGGCAGAGACGATTAATTCAGATGCGGTGAGTTTTAATCGAACCAAATTGCTGGCCTGGTTGGCAAAAACAGAAACCCGACGAAGTGTATTGTAAAATTCAACACGGTCGATCACCAGTTTGTTGGGGTTGTTAATCGGAATTACCGAATTGTAGGCGGGATATCTCCCTTCCACCAACCGGCAAACCATTCTAAATCCAGTTAACTGGAAAATAGCATTCTTCTCATCAAACTCAAGGACTACATCAAAATCCTCTTTGGGAAGGAGGTTTTTGAGCAGGGATGCAGGTTTCTTTGGCAGGATGAAGGATGCTTCATTGTCTGATTTGGCATCGGTGCGTTTGTAGCGGACCAATTTGTGCGCATCAGATGCCACAAAAGTCATCTCGACAGGAGAAATCTCAATGTTGATTCCGTTCATCACCGGACGGAGTTCGTCATCCGCGGTAGCGAAAAGAGTCTTGTTGATACCGTTCAGCATGACATCGTGCGGAACATTGATGGTGTAGTGCTCGGGATTTAGGGTCGGCTGATTTGGAAATTCCTCGCCGTTTTGTCCGGGAATGGCGAATTTACCATTGGCCGAAAGAATACTCATTCCCATCGTATCCGCATCCAACTGAAAGGAGAGCGGCTGTTCAGGAAACTCTTTCAAAGTGTCCAAAAGGATTTTTGCCGGCAGGGCTACCAAACCATCATCTTCTGAATGATCCAGCCCCATGGTGGTTATGAGGGTTGTTTCCAGGTCTGAAGCTGTTATAGAAAGGGATTTCCCTTCTAACCTAAACAAAAAATTATCCAGTATGGGCAGTGTATTCTTGCTGCTGATCACCCGGCTGATGGCATTGAGGTGCTTCAGCAACTCGGTACTTGAAACGACAAATTTCATATGTTTATAATTTTGATTTTTAACGGCCATATGGAACTCCCAACAATCATTCTATTGTTTGTTTAGGATTTTCTCATGGTCGTTTCATTCTATATAAAATTAATTACTGTTGATAATACGCTATTTCCCTGTATAATCCAGGCTTTTGATCTGCAACGCAGGGATAGATCATGAAGCTACGAATATACAAACATTCACTCGATTTCTCTTCGTGTTAAACATTTTTTTCACATTCACTTTACAGTTTTCAGTTGTGGTTTTTCGTTCAACCGCTTTCTCCGCCAGGTAAATAAAACGGCTAAAATCAGAATGAGCGCCAACGGAAGAACCAGGTTGAACCACCTGTAAAAATTGCCTTGGGCGTTGACTTTTACTTTATCAAGAAGCCTAAGTTGCCACGATTTACCGCGTAACTCAATCAGTGAGGCATCGTCGCTGAGGTACTGGACCAGGTTGACGAAAAAATCTCGGTTTCCCCAAGTGATTTTTGAAACACGGTCGTATCCCAGCGGAACTGTTTTAGGCTCATTGGTGGTTCGGTTAACCTTATTTGAGATGAGCCCACCATCCGAAAAAACCGCCATCTGGGTTTGCTTGCTCCCGACAATCGGTTTAAATCCTGCCGGAAGATCGGGCATATCAACAATCCTGTTTTTGAAAACAGAGCTAAACTTTCCTTCCAGCAAAATCCCTGTGATCAGATTTGATTTGTTGAAAAAATTTCGGGATGGAACCACATCAATCATCCTAAGATTAACCAGGACCGGCGCTTCATTCTTGCGGGAAAAAGGCGACGAGCTTAGTAGCACTTTCTTGCGTACATCCGGATTCTCACCCACTGTATCGATCGAACTAATGAATTCGGCAGAGACCGGATTGACATTTTTTCCGATGGGATGCGACTGCAGTGGATGCAGCAAAGGTGAAAAATTCCATGGCGCCATGGAATAGTGGGGCGAAGCCCCTATCGGAGCCGTATTGACACGTATTTGCAGACATTCGGCATCCTGAATCAGGTCATTGTTCAGGCGGGCACCATAGTGGTACAACTGATCACTGAGGTTGAGATCTACCGGAAGCGCCAGGGTAGTCATCCCTTCGGAGAGGCTATCCAGGCTCACTTTGACAGGATCGATGAGCCAGACCATCCTGCCACCTTTCATCAGGTACTGGTCCAGGATCAATTTGTCGCGTTCCGAAAATTTAGAAAGTGGATTGGCCACGAGGAGTACCCTGATACTGTCAGGGTTGGACATGAGCATGTTGCTGTTTACCCTGGAAACGGCAAAGTTGGAAGACAAGGCGGAAGAAAAGTCGAGGAGTTGCAAAGAGTCGGCCTCCTGATGCCCCTCCAGAAAGGCAACATGTGTCGGTTTATCGCGGGTGAGCGTGTTGATGGCATTCATGAATTCATACTCAAGTAGCTCAACAGAACGGTTCAGGTTCTCCTCGGCTGGTTGTGCCGGATCGTTTTTGAGCAGGTTCAGCACCATCGACCTTTCACCATAATGCAAAACTACTGTAGGAAATACCAGTTTGGTAGTGATGCCTTGTTCTGTTTTGATTCTCAAATCAGTAGGAACAATTCCATGCTGAAACAACTGATCAAAATAGGCCTTTCGATCCTGGGCGGAGACCTCTTTGTAAGGATCTACTTTTCGGATGTAGATCGAATTTTTCCGATACTGCTGAAGGTCAGTCAATTTCTCGACAATGGCTGTTTTAAGCCTGCGAAATCCGACCGGCATCTCTCCCTCCAGATAAATTTCGGCCATCAACGGTTTGTCAATTTTTTCGAGTACCCTGATGGATGAGGGCGAGAGGGTAAATCTTTTTTCACCGGTAAAATCCAGACGAAAGAGCCGAAGGTTGGCCAAAACTAATAAACCAAGAATTGGAAGCAGATAGAGAGTTATCCGCCTGCGCTGCAAGGATACAATTGTTCTTTTCCAGTTTAAGGCAACACCTGTCAGAATCAGGAAGGTAGCGGCAACCGTTAAAAAATAGAAGAGATCACGGCTATCGATCATCCCCCTGCTGATGGATTCGTAATGCGCGGAGATTCCCAGCGAAAGCAGGAAGGAGGATAGAGATGTCTGTAATGTCAGGTCTGAAAGGAGTTCAAATCCGGAGAAGAGGAAAAACGAGAGCAGAACTGCCAGCACGAAGGCCACAATCTGGTTTTCGGAGAGCGAAGAGGTGAACAATCCAACCGACAAAAATATCAGTGCAAGTAAAAGCAGTCCGCAGTAGCTTCCAAAGGTTGCCGCCACATCCACTACACCAACGGGATTTCCAAGCTGGTAAACCGTATAGAAATAGACGAGAGACAGAAGAATTGTCAGAAAAACAACAAAAAAAGCTGCAAGTAATTTGGCCATAATCAACTGAAAAACAGTTAATGGCCTAGTCAGCAGCAATTCCATGGTACCGCTCCGCACCTCTTCCGAAAAAAGCCGCATGGTGATTGCAGGGATCAGAAACAGGTACAACCAGGGCGCCAGATCAAAAAAGGAGGAGATAGAGGCGTATCCTCCCGTAAGAATGTTCATGTTCCCGTCAAAGAACCATAGGAACAATCCGGTAATCAGCGCAAAGACCGCCAGGATAAGGTAGGCAATCAATGATCCGAAAAATTGAAGGAGTTCTTTTTTTATGAGGCTTAACATGATATTTGGTAACTTAGCTGACTATTCTATCTTTAAATTTTCATATTCCTCTTCACTCAGCCAAAAATCCTTGTCAACCACTTTTACCTCCTCATAAGTAAGCTCATACAGCTTGTAAACCAGCACATCAATTTCTTTTTCCAAGTCAGTAGTGAACTTATCTTCCTTTCTATGGTTGAGTATCATTTCAACTCTGCCAACAAAATCATTTTGAATAGCTTGATCACAATATACTATCGGAAGCTCTTTTAAATTATTGGGGTAAACATCAATAAATCCACCATATACACTTTCATAATAAAAATCAATAAGTTGACTATTCAGAATAGCAATAAGGTATTTTAGATCAATTTTATCATTATTTTCATAATGAGAGTGTTTTTGGGGAAGGCTAGACTTATTAAGAATTAGTATGCATTTTTCCGATGTATAAATCTTTCTATCATCATAAACAGCCAAAATTCTTAGCAGTCCTGAACTTCTTCTAATTATAATTTTTTCACTTTCGAAGAGTTCTTTGAATTTGGCAGATCGCATTTCTTCCGGTTTATTAATGTCAATCCATTGGGTGATTCTCGGCCATGAATACCTTCCCTCCTTTGATTTCTTTATGTCAGAACCTTCAATGTAAGGCATCAATCCTTCATTAAATTGATCGTACAATACATCGAATTTACTTTTACCAGAAGTTAAGGTTCCATTATCGTTTCTTATCTCCTTCCCATGAATCTCTGCTCCCGTCGAACAATAAAAGAAACTGTCAAGATTTTCACCCTTTTGTCTAATTTTGTCTAACACTGCAGTTTTGACATCTAAATCCTCCGTTCTAAACATCTGTTGAGTTGATGCAGAATATTTCTCTATTCCAATGAGATATAATTTCTCAAACTTTTCGTCTTTAAAATCTAGAATCACAACATCATGATTTTTACTTATACCTTTTTTGATTAAAGGGATACATGATGGGACAGTTGCATTTTCGAAAATTTTATTATTATGCAAATCAACAATACTTACTAATTTATAATCAGATAGAATCAAAGTTCTTAAATGTTGAGCAAACGGCTGATTAAGCAACCCGAAGGGTACAATAAAAGTAAATACACCTCTGGTTCTCAGCAGTTTCAAAGATCTTTCGGTAAAAGCAACATATAAATCCCATTTGCCTTTTAATGTGTTATAATAACTGTAACTATTGAAAAAGACACGTTGCTCAAACTTCATGTTATTAGCACTAACATACGGCGGATTCCCAATCACCACATCAAACCCATTGCGGATGCCAAACATCCAGCCTGGTGAAAAAAACGAGGATGGATGGCTGTTATCGAAGGGGTTCCATTCGTCAACCTTGCTTAAAAAATCTTCGAGGTTCCAATTCTTTCTCAGGCTTTCAAACTCGGTTTTAATGTAATTCTTCGTGTTCAGGAATTCGTTTTGCAGCTCGGTTTTTCTGGTTTTATCGCCCCGTGGGTCAAAATAATTGTTACGGACATTTTCGAGTTTTTGTATTTCGCCATCCAAGCGGTAAAGAGTCAAATTGTGATGTACATTTTCTAAAAAGGCATCATACCCGCTATCAATTAATGAATTGGCGCACACAAACTTAAAGTCGAGATTGGGCAGGGCAGCAATACCAAAATTGTTTTTGCGGTCGTTGGGTTTGTAATCGGCTTCCAATACCAAACTGAGCCAAGCCCGGAGTCGGGCAATTTCAACGGCCATAGGCATAATATCAACTCCATAAATGTTCCGGCTCAGTATTTCTTCTTTCAGGTCGTAATTGTTCCGGTGCCCATGCCCTACAATCTGGCGGAGTTCCATCAGGCGCAGCATCATGCCCATAGGAAAAGCGCCGGATCCACAGGCAGGGTCGAGCACGGTTATTTCGCTCAAAGCTTTTCGTACCTCTGCTGTTTCTTCTTTCTCAAATGGGTTTTCGCAGCAATCGATGGCAAAAAGTTTATCGATTTTTACATTAAGCCGATCACGCTTTTGCTCCACATCAGTAATTTCTGCGTTGTAATATTTCGTTCTTGGAGGTTCGGCAACAATATCCTGAAACAGCGTACCCTTCATTTCAACAAATGATTCATTCACAACGTTGGCTTGTTCAGGCAATGCCGGCAAAAGCCTTGTTGCAAGTGACGCTTTCAGGCTTTCGTTGACCATGTAATCAACAATTTCGCGAGGGGTGTAAAATGCGCCAAATGCTTTGCGCTGATTGGCCATTTTCTCTGTATCGGTGTTTTGACTGGCCAGCAGATTTTCAAAAATACGGCCAAGCATTTCGGGGTCGATAGCCACCTGCTGGTATTGGCTGCTGCTTTCGTCAACCGTAAAATCAAACTCTTCGAGTACCTTTACAAACGAGATCAACCAGTCGTTCAAATCAAGCTGGTCGAACAATACATCCTGTTCGGCGTGATATTCGAATAAGCCCCCATTGAGGTAGGGGATGTTTTTATACAGTTCGTCGAGTTCGGTAAGGTTTTCGATACGCACCGAATCGGTCACTTCGCCATTGAGCGTTTTAAAAAAAAGCTTGGTCAGGAAAACCTGGAAATAATTATCGCGGTATTGCGAAACCGTTTCAGAACAGAGCAGTCTTTCAGGTATGACCCCTTTTTCTTTCAGGAACCAGCAAAAAATATAACGGCCAATAAGCTTAACGGCAAACTGTTTCGCGATATTCACATCGAACGCTGGTAGTTGTGTCTTGGAAATACCCAGAAGGGTGTCGTATTTATCTTTAACCTGCCGATAAAACTCTTTGTTTACCTCTTTGATATCAAGTGATTTCCACAACAAATCGGTAATTTCCGGTTTTGATTTTGTGCCGATGCCCTGCCACAACTGAATGATTTTGTTGAATTGCGTATTGGTTAACCTGTTGCGAAATGCTACAACTCTTTTTTGCTCACCCTGGTTGAAAATCAAAACCAGTTTATTGTAATCGGTTGTTGTGACAAAGTGAATGTAGTAAGGCTGTGAAGGAATATATGTTGTGCCAGTTTTTGGTTGGATTAAACCTTTGGCCATCGCCTGATAACTGCCAAGTCCCGGATCATTGTTGACCAGCTGGCTGATGTATTCTTTCTTTAATTTTTTTAATACGGCAAATCGGATACGGATATTCTGGTTATCGGCTGATAAACGGTAAAGTTGTGGTTGCACTGTTTGCGGCGCGGTTGCCAAAAAGTCTTTTAGCTTTTGCGTTTGAGGTGACAGAAGTTGTGGTTTGTTTCCTGTATTGGGTTCGATACCCATCCATTGTAACAAGCTGAAGGAAAGGTCAAGGATATTTTCCCTTGAGGGATCTTTTGTAAGTTGTGCGAGTACTATATTGATATCGTTGACGCTCATGCGAATATTTGTATGATTTCTTTCAATGGTGCCTTTTCTGTTTTTTCTTCAGGTTTATACTGATTGGCCAATGAAATAAATTGCTTGATTATTTCATCGCCTATGTGTTCCTGTCTACGGTTCAAACGGTTTATCAAACGAACTAATTTTAAATTTTCTTTGTTGATGTATGCATTTTGCGAATGCAAAACTGAATTGCTCACCTTTTCGATTTCAGAAACAGCATAGCCGTATTCCATCATTTTATTAATCATAAAGGAGAATGCTGCCTGTTGTGGTTGATTGTATTTAACACGATGTTCTTCTTCCGAAAATTGGTAACGCTGGATAAAATCCAAAATATATGCTTCAGCTTCTGGTTTATTTTTGAACTTGTCTGTAAAGCGTTCATTCTGCTCACTCGTGGCCTTTATAGATAAAAGTCCTTCTACATTTGTGAAGAGTTCACCAACTTTATCTTTATTGAAAGCGACAAAATATCCTGCTTCGAAGGTAGCATCTTCACCAGCTGCCAAATGGGCAAGATGAATAAAATCGTCCTCTTCTTTCTTCATTTGAACTTTGCCCCATTTCCCCTTCGGTAAATTTTTTATTTGTTCAATGTAAGTTGGATTGAAATTTTCATTACGGTCAAATGCTCTAAGGTCATCCATAAATAAGTCTTCGGCTGCAAGCAACTCAGAGGTTTCAAATATTTTTTGAAACGCTGCCAATCGTTTCTTTTCATCACGGCTGTAAAGGTCTTCGGTGAAATCCTGTGGAATGGGTTCTTCATCTAAAACACTTTGGTCGCTACCAATGGTATAGCGAATGAGATTGATTTTGTCTTGTAATTTTCTCACCAGTTGCAAATAATTTTCCAACTGTTCTTCTGGTCTGAAATTGTAAACAAATATTTCTTCGTGAACGGTTCCCAATCGGTTAATTCTTCCGTTTCGTTGAATCATTCTTACAGGATTCCAGTGCAAATCGTAGTTCACAATCATTCCGCAATCCTGCAAGTTTTGGCCTTCCGAAAGTTTATCGGTGGCAATCAGAAAATCAATTTCTTTTTCGCCTTTTTTGAGTTGGTATTTTTTGGAAACAGGTGCAAAGCGTTTTGCAAAGTCTTCAATCTCACCCTTCGAACCCAACGCAAATTCAATATTCTTTTTCTTTATCAGATACTGAGGAAGATTTTCAGAAAGATATTTCAATGTATCGGCAAAGTAGGTGAACACCAATACTTTTCTCTCCTCATTCTGATTCAGATGTTTTGCCAATTCCTGAATTTTATCATCCTTTTTTATTAGTAAAGCTATTTGCTCTTTTAAAATACCAACAATAGAAAGGTCTTTTTGGATGTCTGCTTTCATTTGTGCCACATTGAAAACACCTTTATCTGCAACAATGGTTACAAATTCCTGTTCGGTTTCTTCAAAGCTTTCAATGTCAAAATCCAATTCATCTTCTTCAGCATTCTGTTCGTTGTATGCATCAATAGCTTTGTTTAAGGCTGAAAGATTTTTTACCGAAATAATTTTGTTGAATTTCTCCAGTTTGGTTTGAAAATCCTTTAACTTTCTTTCGTAGCTTTCAATTGATTTATTGATAGAAAAAAGTGAAGATTCCAAACGCTTTAAAAATACCGTCCTGAAAATTCCGTATATACCTATTTGTCTGCTAAGTTCGCGGTTCTCGTCTGCATTCAATTCTAACTCTCCTCGTTTTCTCCCGTAATAAGCATAACGGTAAATATTATATCGGTAGCATGGAAAGCCTAAACTCAATAATGCAGTGTAAATAATTTCAAGCGATGATTGAATTGGTTTGTCCCTTTCTGTGTAGTGTTCAAACAAGTCAAGCGGATGGGCCAAATATTCCAACTCGGCCAAACTATTTATTTCATAGTTGAAAGCCCTTGTCAATTCTGTGTTTTGTGCTGCACTTTTCAATAGTTGCGACTTGAATTGATTAGGTACCTCATACTCTAAATTGTCAGGGTAAGATTTGGGAAATTTTTGCAGTTTGCCGTTTATCACCAAACCTTCAGGATATTCCTTTTCAATTCCCTGTCTTGTTCTTCTTACAATGAATCGATTAAGCAAGGGAGTAAGTTGCTCTTTGATTTGCTGATAATTAATGAAACCGCTTTCACGAATTTGCTTTTTCATGTCGGTTTGCAAAAGTTCCAGCCTCTCTTTCAGCGTAAAATATTTCTGCCTGCTACGGTCATAAAATTTCCCTAACTTAAAAATATCACCTCCTGAACCCAACATGATTTGATTAGTCAGATCGGCTAATTGATTATTGATTGGAGTTGCAGTGAGCATTAACGTTTTTGCATTTTCGTTTTCCTGGCGCCATTTAATAAACACATCAAATCGCTGTCCACCTGATGCTCTCAGGTTGTGGCTTTCATCAAACACAAACAAACCAACCGGAATGGATTGCAAGTTTTCGCGAACATCTTTTATCCGTTCCGTATCCTGCAAACTGTAAATTTCCGGAATGTGTATAACCCTGAAATCGTCAAACGCTTTTCTCCACTGTGGTATTAGTCCTGCAGGTGCAATTACTACTACACGCTGATTCATGTTGTGCTTGTAGTACTCAATTACTTTAATTGCAGTATAAGTTTTGCCCAGGCCAACTGAATCGGAAAGCATCGCAACGCCTTGTCTTTCCAACTTCTTGATTAAACTGTTTGCATTTTGAATCTGAAATTTCAGTAATTGTGGTTTACCTGATGCCGGGTCGTCAATATCAACTTTGTTTTCCTTTTCATCTTGCAAATCCTGTCCGTAGATGCGGTACAAAGCATGGATATACATTTCATAGGCACTAAAACAAGTTCCACCGTGTTTGCTCAATGCTAAAATCTCTTCTTTGAAAGTCCGTGACCAATCTTCACTGTTATTCCATAGTTCTTCAAACCATGACCGATGCGAAGGATGTTGCGATAAATTCTTTCTTATATAATTTACGGTTGCGTTGTTGTCCTCGAACTGATTCAGTTCAAGATTACCGAACAAACCCTGCTTGGTAAAGTTGGAACTTCCTATAATGCCAACAGCATTTTCTTCATCATTTCCAAAAATGTAGCACTTGGCATGAAGGAATTTTTTTCGGTAAACTTTGATTTGGATTTTATCTGAATTGCCTCCATTCATGTATCTTCCCAACAGTTCAGCAACCTTTTGAAACTCCTCTTTCAGTTGTAACTCCTCTAAATCTTTTTTCAAGTATTTTTCGGGAAAATCCGGGTCTTGTTTTGCGGGGTTTTTAACCTGATATGCTTTGACGGACGGTTCTTCCCCCAACAGTAGGCGAAATGTGATATTTTCTCTTTCAAGAAATTGAGAAAGTTCTGTCAGTATTTCGACCATACCGGGTAAATCCCAATACCCAGTTGCAATGGAGATTTGCGAAAATGATTTGCCGCTTATCAACTCTTTGAGCACACTTCCCAACTGATATTCATCGCAGGAATTGTCTATGAGTTTAATGCCTTTCTTCATTTTTTAGGTTTTTATTGGCAATCTTCATGGCCTGATAGGCTATAGCCGGTTCTTCAACAATTACAGATTTAATTTTGTCAGCCAACCATAGAGTTAAAAGTTCCTCTTCATTTGCTTTCAGAAAGTTAGCAATGTCAATAACCTGCTGTTTTGAAGCGTTGCGTTCTCCTCTCTCAATCTTGCTTATTAATGCTGTATCCACCTCAAGTCGTGCAGCCACTTGTCTCAAAAGTAGATTTTGCTTTTCTCTTAGTTCTCTAATTTTTCGACCTAAGTTGTTCACTTAATTTGTACTTTATTTGGCTTGTCAAATATTGTCAAATATAAATAATATTTTCTAACTTTGCTATTGATCGGCAGAAAAAATTCGGTTTTTCATTTAAATTTGATAATAGTCAGCATGGAATGAGCTGTTCTTCACCACAATCTAATAATAGTCAATAGCTAAAAGTTTCTCAGCAACCCAACCATCTCTTCAGCTGCCCTATCCGCGCATCCCGGAGGTCCCAGTTTGGCCAGCATCAGCTTGTAGTTTTTCAGCATCTCATCCCGGTAAGCATCATCTTCCAATATTTTCCTGAGTTCGACTGCCACCGCTTCAGGTTTACAGTGTTCCTGGAAAAATTCCCTGACAATTTCCATGTCCATCACCAGGTTGACCAGCGAAAACCATTGAATGTTCAGGAAGATTTTCTTCAGCAACGATGTAAATCTTCCCAACTCCATGATGTAACAGACCACCTGTGGAACATTGATCACAGCGGTTTCGAGCGTTGCTGTGCCGGAAGCGACAACCGCTGCCCTGGATTGCTGCAAAAGTTCGTAAGTTTTGCCAAACAGGACAGGAATCCGGCGATCTTTCAGGTGCTGCTGGTACAAACTGAGCGGCAAAGAGGGAGCGCCGGCTATAACAAACTGATAATCTGGAAACAGATCGGCCACCTCGGTCAGAACAGGCAATATCAGATTGATCTCCTGTTTCCGGCTTCCGGCCAGCAGGGCCACGATGGGCCGATCCTCCAGATTATTTTCATCGATAAATTGCCTATAGGTCTGATCCATGTTGGGGCGAACTGCCAGCTCATCGATGGTGGGGTTTCCGACATAGCGTATTTTGTAGTTGAATCTGTCGTAAAAGGCTTTTTCAAACGGAAAGATGGTAAACAGTTCATCCACATAATTTAATATCCACTTTACACGACCCGGACGCCAGGCCCATATTTTCGGTGATATGTAGTAAAATGTCCTGATATTGTGCTCTTTGGCGAATCTTGCCATTCTGAAATTGAATCCGGGATAATCAACCAGAATCAAAACATCGGGCTGGAATTCGAGGAGTTTCTCCTCGGCCATTTTAAAATTGATGTTGATCTGCTTCAGGTTCACTAAAACCGTAAAAAAGCCCATGAAAGCCATATCACGGTAGTGTTTAAGCAGGACGCCTCCCTGTTCGGCCATCAATTCACCACCCAGAAACCAAAAGCTCGCCTCCGGATCTTTCTTTTTGATGCCTGCCATTAGGTGGGAGGCGTGCAGATCGCCAGAGGCCTCTCCGGCAATGATAAAATATCTCATCCTATTGCTCGATATAGTTGATTGAAAACTAATTACATAGCGAATTTCATAACAAAGACGGACACTACAAAAAGAATGGTGATGGCCATCACTCCCCTCCCCGATTTAAACCTATTGGTCCTTACAAAAAACATAAACGGGATTAAATTAGAGAAGACGGCCAAACTTATGACATGGACATATTTTCCGGTTTGAATCAGGATATGAATGTAATCGTTAAAAGAAAGATCCCTGAACCGGAAAAGAAAATAGAGCATAAAAAATACCAAAGGAAAACCCAGTCCGAGCAGGAGGCCAAGCCAGAATTTGTTCAATCCCGAAGGTTCATAATAAGCTGCGCTCATAGGGTTAGAATTTCCATTTTTGCATGAAATGAAATGCGGTATAGGCTGTCAGATCTGTCGTCACTGGCACTACGGAAACAAATCCGTTGAGCAAGGCAAAGGTATCGGTGTCGCGTGCCTCATTCTCGGCATCGTTGAAATAGCCTGTCATCCAGTAGTATTCACGACCATGCGGATCGGTACGTTGTTCGAACTCTTCCATCCATTTTCCGCGTGTCTGACGCGAGAAATTGATGCCTTTGACCTCTCCTTTGGGAATGTTCACATTCAGGCAAATTCCATCAGGCAGACCAAATTCGGCCACTTTTTGGAATATGCGGGCCACCACTTTTTTGGCTTTTGTGAAATCAGCCTCCTGTGTATAATCATCCAGCGAAAATCCAATGGAGGGAATGCCATGGATACAACCTTCGATCGCGGCGCCCATTGTGCCGGAATATAGCACTGAAATAGAGGTATTGGCACCATGATTGATCCCTGAAATCACAAAATCGGGAAGTTTACTGAGTATTTTGCTACAGGCAAGTTTGACGCAGTCGACCGGTGTCCCGGAACAGGAATAGATGGACAATCCCTCCTCTTCCTGCAATTTGTTGATCCTTATTGGCCTTTCAACGGTAATTGCATGAGACATGCCGGAATGTGGGGAGTCGCCAAAGAGTTTCATCACTTCAACGAGTTCGATCAGCCCTTTGGCAAAAACCCCGTCATCATTGGATATCAATATCAAAGGCCGTTCTTCCATTATTTCCTTATTTTGTCCAAAGATAATCGTTCGGACGGAAATATTTTTCCATTTACCAATATTCGTTCAATATCATTTTGGGGCGCCTCTCATGGGTGCACCGACGAATTTATTGGTTAAATTGGTACATTTGCACTTGTATGGCTGAATTAAAAAAACGCATCATCCTTTTGGGAACGACATGGCCATTCCGGCCAGGAGGTATCGCTACATTTAACGAAAGACTGGCCAGGGCACTTATCGCTGAGGGGCATAAGGTGATTATCTATACTTTTTCACTTCAATATCCCAATTTTTTATTCCCTGGTAAATCCCAATATTCGGATCAGCCTGCACCCCCGGATCTGGAAATACATATCAGGGTTAATTCTGTCAATCCTTTCAACTGGATTTCGGTAGGAAGGGAGATTAAGAAACTGGCGCCTGATTTGCTTATCATGCGGTTCTGGATTCCCATGATGGCCCCGGCGCTTGGCACAATTGCCCGTATTGTGAGGAAAAACCGGCTCACACGCGTTATCTCACTGGCTGACAATATTATCCCCCACGAAAAACGTGTAGGAGACAAGCAACTGACCAATTATTTGGTAAGAAGTGTCGACGGTTTTGTCACGCTATCGCACAAAGTTCTTGATGATCTGAAGAGGATACGTCCATCGGTACCAGTTCTTTACACACCGCATCCGCTATACGACAATTTTGGAAAGGCGGTATCCCGGGAGGAGGCTTTGTTCAACCTTAATTTGGATCCTGATTTCAAGTACCTGCTGTTCTTTGGTTTTATCCGCGATTACAAAGGTCTCGACTGGTTGCTGACTGCTTTTGCAAATCCAGCTTTGCGAAAATTTAAGGTCAAGCTGCTTGTTGCCGGAGAATATTATACCACATCAGAGAAGTACGACCAGATTATCAAGAAGAATCATCTGGAAGATCATGTGGTACTGCATACACATTTCATCGCTGACAGCATGGTTCCTTCTTACTTTGGCGTTGCCGACCTTGTTGTACAACCCTATAAGAGCGCCACACAGAGTGGTGTCACGCAGATTGCCTACCATTTCGAAAAACCAATTCTTGTTACCAATGTAGGAGGATTGGGCGAAACAGTGCCTGACGGAAAAGTTGGTTATTCGGTAGAACCGGATCCCGATGCAATTTCAAAAGCGCTTATTGATTTTCTGGAACATGATCGTGAAAAAGAGTTCAAGGCAAACATCCGTATCGAAAAGAGACGTTTTTCCTGGGGAAAAATGGTCGAAACGATTGAAAAACTGGATGATAAAATAGTAAAAAATAGGTTAATTTAGAACGGTGAAGTCTGAATGTTGTTTTCATTCAGAATTCAATGAACACACTAAGAATATTTTGGTTACAGATGGATTTGCAGACAGAGATAGAAAAGAGGGAGATTGAAGACCTTTTCGAAGAGTTACTAAAATCTTTTACCCGTCCGCTGACACCTGAAAATGTGCAATTGATCCAAAAGGCTTTTCAATTCGCATCTTCAGCCCACATGGGAGTCAGGCGCCGATCGGGAGAACCTTATATTGTACACCCGCTTTCCGTCGCAAAAATCGTCGTTAGCGAAATAGGGCTGGGAACCAAATCCGCGGTAGCAGCTATCCTTCATGATGTCGTAGAGGATACGGATTATACGGTTCAGGATATAGAGAAGATGTTTGGCGCCAAGATTGCCATGCTGGTAGATGGGCTCACAAAATTGTCGGGAACCTACGATTCCAAGCAAGCCACCAACTTTCGCAAAATGCTGATGACCCTTTCAGACGATGTGAGGGTCATTTTGATCAAACTGGCAGACCGGCTTCACAACATGCGGACCCTCGACTCGATGCCACTCAACAAACAGTTGAAAATCTCCTCCGAAACACTATACATCTTCGCCCCATTGGCCCACCGGCTTGGGCTCTATGCCATCAAATGTGAGTTGGAGGATCTCAGTCTCAAATTCAAAGACCCGGAAACCTATCGTCAGATCGAATTGAGCCTTCACAGTGAGGAGGAGCGGATCAGTTACCTGGTGCACGATTTCATCAAGCCGATTCAGGCTAAACTGTACGAAGAAGATTTTGATTTCACGGCCAGTGGCAGAACAAAATCGATCTATTCGATCTACCAGAAAATGCAGACCAAGAACATCACCTTCGAAGAGATCTATGATTTGCTGGCCGTTCGCATCGTTTTTAAACCCAAGGAAAACATCTCCGAAAAACGACAATGTTTTGATATACTATCCTTGGTTACTGACATTTATACGCCAAAACCCGACCGGATAAGGGATTGGATAACCATTCCGAAGGCCAACGGTTATGAGGCGCTTCACACTACGGTGATGGGACCAAAAGGACAATGGGTCGAAGTGCAGATCCGGAGTGAACGGATGGATGAGATCGATGAACGTGGTTTTGCCGCCCATTTTAAATATAAGGGGGACAGTGCCTCAGAAAGTGAATTAGACAAATGGCTGCAAAAGATCAGGGAGCTGCTGGCCAATCCAGAATCGGATGCACTCGATTTTCTGGACGAATTTAAACTCAACCTTTTCAGTCGCGAAATTGTTGTCTTTACGCCAAAAGGGGAGATGAAAATGTTGCCAAAGGACTCCACCGTTCTGGATTGTGCCTACGACATCCACTCGGCTTTGGGAAGCCATTGCATCGGAGCCAAGGTAAACCATGCACTGGTGCCTATGAGTTACGTGCTCAAGAGTGGTGACCAGGTGGAGATCCTCACCTCTGAGAAACAGTCACCGAAAGCCGAATGGATGAACATCGCGGTTACGGCAAGAGCCAAGACCAAGATCAAGGATTCCTTCAAGCAGGAGCAGAAAAAACACATCGAGGCAGGATTAAAAAAACTCACTTATCAATTTGAAAAACTGAGTGTCAAACCTACGACCAATACCTTTAAAAAACTCCTTAACCATTATGGATTTCATACCAAAGAGCAGTTGTACGCGGAGATAGGAATGGGACTTGTCTCTTTGGATAACCTGGAGGAGGTGCTTCAGACGAAATCAGAAAATAGATTTGTGAAATTGTGGAACCTAACCTTCTCCTCCGACAAGAAAGAGGAAAAAATTGACAAGAAACAGCCATTCCTGCTCACCGAAGATTCCAAGCAGTCCAACTATAAACTGGCTCCTTGCTGTAATCCGATTCCGGGTGACAATGTCGTTGGTTTCGTTTCAGACGAAGAACAGATAGTAATTCACCGTAAGACTTGCCCGGAAGCCATCAAACTGATGTCGAGCAGGGGCGAAGACATTGTGCAGGCCACCTGGAATAAGTTCAAAGTCCTCTCCTACCTGACCCATTTATACGTTCGCGGTTTCGACCGACAGGGAATGGCCAACATGATCACCAATATCATCTCCAACGAATATGGCATCAACATGCGTTCGATCAACCTGGATGCGCATGATGGTATTTTTGAAGGGCACCTTTACCTTTACATCCACAACACTGACAACCTCAACACACTCATCATCAAACTGCAAAAGCTGAAGGGCATTGATTCTGTAACACGCCAGGATAAATAAAAGTTACCTCTTCATTTTGTTTATTCCCTACCGGGAAAAATGGATTCTGGCAATATCTTCTTCTATGGAGCTTAATGCCCTACCGGGCAAAAGACGAACCTCCTTAACTAACTTTAACATAATAATATTTTACTATTAAACAAATTGGTCTATTTTTATTCGCTATTTAAAACCTAAATATGGCAGGAAAAACAACGCTTTTCGTCCTAATGACCTTCGCAGCATCTTTTTATGCTTCAGCTCAAAGCATCAAGGGTCATATCAATAATTCCAACGGTGAGCCTATTCCATTTGCCAGTATCTATGTTCCAAAACTCTCGACAGGAACAACTTCCAACCTGGAAGGAAATTACGAACTTAAAATCCCGGAAGGGAAATGGACCATTTTATTTCAGTATCTTGGCTACCAAACTGTTACACAAGAGGTAACAGTAGTCAAATCCGTTCAGAAAATTGATGTTACGCTTTCGGCTCAAAGTTATGTTATTCCTGAGATTGAGGTATTGGCGACAAAGGAGGATCCTGCCTATTACATCATGCGAAAAGCCATTGCCATGGCTCCTTATTACCAGAAGCAGGTATCGAAATACTCCTGCAAAGTTTACCTGAAAGGAAACGGAGTGTTCGAAAAAATACCTTTTCTCCTGGAGAGACAGATGAAGAAAGAGGGGGTGAAAGAGAATGAACCATTTGTGATGGAGACACTCAGCAAAATTGATTTTGAACTTCCTGATAAGGTAAACCAGCAGGTATTGGCCATGCGCTCATCGGGCCAGCAAAACAACACCTCACCGATGGGAATGATTACCAACAATCTTTATGATGCCGATAAATATGGTATTGTATCTCCGGTTGGGAGAACCGCCCTAAAAATGTATGATTTCAATCTGGAAGGTGTTTTTGTGGACCAGGGAAGAACCATCAACAAAGTCAAGGTCACCCCAAAAACCAAAGGTAACAATGTCTTTACCGGTTATATTTTCATCGCAAGGGATTACTGGAATATACATTCGGCAGATTTGAAACTACATATTCCTATGACCGATGTAAATGTTCACCAGGTTTATGCCGAGGTGAACAAAAATACCTGGATGCCTGTCAGTCTGGATTTTGACATGAACTTTTCGGGTTTTGGGTTTAAGATGAAATACCGTTATGTTGCATCCATCAGCGACTACAAGACAACATTAAATCCATCCCTGGATCACACCTTCCTGGAAAAGCTCAAAGACCAGCAACTGGAAGAGCAACAATTTGTTCAGCGGATAAACGAAGAGAAAAATAGCGCTGCCGGACCGATCACAGCAAAATCATCGCAACAAAAAACCATCACCAAGCTGATGCAGAAGCCCGAGCTCACCAATCGGGAGAGTTCAAAATTGAACAAACTGATGGAAAAGGAGATCAAACGGAACTCACCTCCGGAACCGCTGGAGATCAAATCAAGCATGCAGGTAAGCCAGAAAAAGGTGAACAACGACTCGGCTTTCTGGGCAACCCAAAGACCCATACCATTGACGCTAAGCGAAAACAGAAGTTTCGTCAAAAAAGACTCTTTCCTCCGAAAATCAGCTACTCCAAGGTACAAGGATTCAGTCAGGGACTCCCGGCAAAAATTCAAAATGAAACACCTGCTTTTTGGGAAAAACTACAACTACTCCATCGACTCTATCCGGCAATATGAATTCTTCAACACTCCAAACCTACTGAATCCCACGGCCTTCTCTTTCAATACCGTTGACGGGCTGCGGCTGGAGTTGCCTTTCAGTTACTATAAAGCTGACAGTACAGGAAGGTCGTTGCGATTGAATCCCAATTTGGCCTATGCTTTTCTTCGTCACAAAGTGGATGCCACAATCAATTATAGTCAGCGATTCAGAGGACTAGCCAATAGTTGGTTAAGTGTATCGCTGGGAAGTACAACAGATGATTACAACAGGAATAGCGGAATTTCGACCCTTACCAACGAATTCTATACCCTCTTTTGGGAAGAAAATTACAAAAGATACTTCCGGCGTGATTTTTTACAGTTCACTTTCAGCAGGGATCTTGCCAATGGGCTGAATTCGGGTATAACCCTGGATTATAGCGACAATAGTTCGCTCAGCAATCATTCATCATTTACTTTTATTGACAATAAAAACAAGGAGTTCCGTCCGAATATTCCTGAAAACTCCACACTTGTTGTCGGACAGCTGGATGGTCATCAATCTCTCATCTTCAGATTACAGCTTGAATATACACCCCACAACCGGTTCCGTATTGTGGATCACAAAAAAATGTACGCCGGAAGCAAATACCCCACATTTTCGTTGGGATACAAGAGCGCCTTTTCTTCCTTTTCAGGCAGTGACTCCCGTTTTGATATGCTGAGGTTGGGAATCAGGCAAAAAATTGATTATGGGTTTGATAACCATTTTTCCTACCAGATCAATGCCGGCAAGTTCCTGAACCACAACAAACTCTATTTTGAAGATTTTCAACATTTCAATACACAATCCACCCAATACCTTTTCTCATCCACTGAAAACAGTTTCAGGTTACTGCCATTTTATCAATATTCTACGGGCAGCCAATATGCCGAAGCGCATGCCAATTTACAAATGAACAAATTGATTTTAAAACGATTGCCTATTATTAAAAACAGCTCAATATCTGAAAAATTATTTGTCGATTATCTAACTACACCGGAGTTGAAAAATTATGTCGAAGCAGGTTATGGCTTTACGAACCTCTTCCTTTTCCTATCTGCTGAAGTAATTGCCGGATTTGAAGATGGCAATTTCAGATCGACAGGAGTAAAGGTTATCCTGAATTTGAAATAGAAGATCTGTCCGCTTTAGGAGCTAGACAACGGATTACTTCCCGCTTGTGCCTCGCGGATTACAATGATGGTGATTGCTGTATTGTGAGGGGGTGAAAAGGCGATAGATTGCTTCCCGCTCGTGCCTTCCCGATGAAAAATCGGGACAGGCAGCGGTCGCAATGACGGTCGTTAGTTGTTCCGTTGGATGAGGCGAGGGGTGGGTGAAAATTAACAACAAATCATACTATCTGACCCACCCCTCGCCTCATCCAACGCCCTCTGCGGCAATCGTCATTGCGAGTCACCACCCAAATTTTTTGGGCACAATGTGAAGATGACAGAAAATATTTGTGCATAATGAAGCTGTTAAATACATTTTTGCACCTATTTGATATTCAGTATATTACAAAATCTGTCATTGGTAGGA